>JBEKJP010000064.1:0-40492 GCA_050011155.1 Streptosporangiaceae bacterium | reverse complement strand
GGCGAGCAGCAGAAGCTGCTCGCGGCGATGCCCGCCGACGCTCGTGACCGGGTGGCGACGCTGCTTGGCTACCGCGAGCGGACGGCCGGCGGGATCATGACCACCGTTCAGGTCACCGCCACCCCGGCCGAGACGATCCTGCAGGTCCGGGACAGGCTGCGGGCGAACCAGGAGCATGACGAGGACCTGGCCGGGGTTATCGTGCTCGGGGATGACGGGCAGCTGCTCGATGACGTGACGATGACCGAGCTGTTCCTGGCCGACCTGGAGACGACCGTGGACGCGCTGATCGGGCCGCCCTGGCCGGTGACGGTATTGCCCGACGCGGGGTTGGATGAGATCACCGAGCGGCTCGTGGAGAGCAGGCACTCATCGGTCGTGGTGGTGGATGAGGAGGAGCGCCCGCTGGGCCGCATCCTGGTTGATGACGTGCTTGACATGCTGGTTCCTGACCGGCACCGGTTCCGGTTCCCGCGGCGGCTGTCATAGGCGGCGTGCAGGCGGAGGCGCTGCCCCCGCCGCCGAGCGAGGTGGCGCCCGGGCCGCGCCGTCGGCCCGCCCCGGTCCGGCGGCCGCTGCGCCGCCGGATCCTGGTGCTGCTCGCGTTCATGGGGCCCGGGATCATCGCGGCCAACGCGGGCAACGACGCGGGCGGGATCGCGACCTACGCCAGCGCCGGGGCCCAGTTCGGGTACCGGACGCTGTTCGCGATGGTCCTGGTGACCGTCGCCCTGGTCGTGGTGCAGGAGATGTGCGCCCGGCTCGGCGCCTACACCGGAGAGGGCCTCGGCGCGCTGATCCGCGAGCAGTTCAGCATCCGGGTCACGGCGTTCGCGCTCCTCGCGCTGATCGTCGCCAACGTCGGCCTGGTCGTCTCGGAATTCGCCGGGATCGCGGTCGCGATGGAACTGCTGCACGTCTCGAAGTACATCAGCATCCCGGTGGCGGCGGTCGCCATCTGGGCGCTGGTGGTCTTCGGGTCCTACAAGTACGCCGAGCGGCTGTTCCTGGTGCTGAGCCTGGTGTTCTTCGCTTACCCGGTCGCCGCGTTCCTGAGCCACCCCGACTACGCCCAGGCCGGGGCCCAGCTGGCCTACCCGCACTTCCTCGCGACCAAGGCGTTCCTGCTGCTCGTGGTGGCCCTGATCGGGACCACCATCACCCCGTACATGCAGTTCTACGTGGCCGCCGCGGTGGTCGACCGCGGCATCGGCCCGGCGGACTACCCGGGCGAGAAGCTCGACACCATCGCCGGGTCGATCTTCTGCAACATCATCAGCATCTTCATCATCGTCGCGACCGCCGCGGCGATCCACGTCCGCGCGCCGCTGGAATCGGCGAAGCAGGCCGCCCAGGCCCTCGCCCCCGTCGCCGGCCGGTTCGCCACGCAACTGTTCGCGATCGGCCTCCTGGGTGCCAGCGCGCTGGCCGCCGCGGTCGTCCCGCTCTCGACCGCCTACGCCATCAGCGAGGCCAGGGGCGTCGAGCGCAGCGTCAGCAAGTCCTTCCGCCAGGCCCCGCTGTTCCTCGGCCTGTTCACCGGCCAGGTCTTCATCGGCGCAGCGGTGGCTTTGATCCCTGGCAACCTCATCAAGCTCCTGGTCGAGGCGCAGGTCCTGAACGGGCTCATCACCCCCATCCTGCTCACCTATGTCCTGGTCCTCGCCAACCGCAGCAGCGTCCTCGGCGACGCCGTCAACGGCCGTGCCTTCAAGATCGTCGCCACGATCAGCGTCGTCGCCGTCGCGATCCTGTCGGTGACCGTACTCGTGCAGACCATCCTCAGCGGCCTCGGCATCTCCTGATCCGCGTCGCGCGCGACCACACCTGCCCGTTGGCCAGGTGGCGCGCCGAGACCCGTTCGGACTAAAAATTTCGAACGGTCACCCGCCGCTGCCGTGCCGGATTTGCGGAAGCCAGCCACCGGAAAACGGGAAGAGAGAACCCGGAAACGCGGAAAATAAAGCCCGGAATCCAGCATGTCCCGGAACTCCTCGAGACCTTCGTGGCCGCCGCTGGCGCTGGCAGGTCGTGACCGGCAGTAGTCACGGCGGGCGGTCCGCGTCGCTAGTGCTCAGCTAGCCAGTGCAGCGCCGTGGCCGAGAGCCAGTCGCCGTGGGAGATGTGGACGTCGTGACCGGCGCCGTGCGCTTCGGCGAACTGGCCGCGCGGGATGACGTCCGCCAGGTCCCTGGTCTGCTCGGGCGGGCAGTGCTCGTCGTACGTCCCCGCCACCAGCAGCGCCGGGCAGCGGATCCGCGCCGCCAGGGACCGGCTGATATCGCCCCCGGCGTCGAGGATGCCGCGCATCGCCGACGACCACGTTCGCGTCATGATCGTGGCGTTGGCCGTCCCGTACGCGGCCGCCAGGTAGGCCGCGAGCGGTGCCAGCGCGTCGGTCGGGCTGGTGATCGCCGCGGCGAGCTCGTCGAGGGCCGCGGGCGAGGCGACGATCTGCCCGATCGCTCCCCAGGTGAAGACCGACAGCGCGCAGCCGGGCCGGAGGGCCGCCATGAGCAGGGCCTCTTCTCCGCCGTCGCTGAAACCGGCCAGGTGCGCGGCCCCGATGCCGAGCGAGTCGAGCAGGTCAAGCAGAACGGCGGCGTCCTCGTGGTAGTAGCCGGGGGTGTAATGGCGCGGCTGGGGCTGCGACCGGCCGGAGCCGGGCAGGTCGACGGCGACGACGCGGAACCCGCCGGCCAGGTCGCGCCGGAGCCGGCCCAGGTCGGCGATGCTGCCGCCCCAGCCCGGCATCAGCACGACGGCGTCGCCGCGGCCGCTGTCCTCGTAATAGAGCCGTCGGCCCGGCGGTCCGTGCCACGTCATGTTCGTCTCCTACCGGTGCGCCAGGATCGTACCGCTAACACGGATTGCCCTCCTTTGGGGCCGGCCGAGGGTAACCCCTTGTTATTTTCCATGGAGGTAAATATCTTTTCCTATATGGAAAATAACCCGTCGTGGCTGCTACCACTGTTGCGCTCGCGGGTTACCGGGGCCCTGCTGGCCCTGCTGTACTTGCATCCTGACCAGGACTACACGCTCACTGAGGCAGGGAGGGCGGTTGGCGCCAGCCCGAAGGTCATGTCCACCGAGACCGACCGGCTCGTCACCGCCGGCCTGGTGCGCGAGGCCAGACGGGGACAGGCTCGGCTGATCCGGGCGGAGACCAGCGGCCCGGTGAGCCGTCCGCTCACGGACCTGCTGGCCGTCACGTACGGTCCGCTGCCCGTCCTGAGCGACCTGCTGTCCGGCGTGGCCGGGGTGGAGCGGGCCTACATTTACGGTTCCTGGGCGGCCAGATACCTCGGGGAGCCCGGCCCGGTGCCCCATGACGTCGACGTCCTAATTGTCGGTACCGCAGACGAAGATGGCCTCTACGACATCGCGCGCGAAGCCGAGGGCCGCCTGGGCCGCGAGGTGAACGTCAGCGCGGTGACCCCGCATTACTGGGAAGCCCCGGACCCGGCCGACACGTTCATGCGGCACGTCCGGGAGCGTCCCCTTGTCCAGTTGGAGCTGCCGCATGAGATGGAACCAGGGCCGGGCGACGATCGGTCAGCTGATCGCTGACGGGGAATTGCAGCGCGTCCCGCCCAGCCGCGAGCATGCCGACCAGCTCCTTGTGCAGGCACGCAAAGACCTGGCGAGTGCCGAGCTGCTGCGTGGCAGCAATCCGAAGCGCGCGTACGAGAGCCTCTACGATGCCGCCCGGATGGCGCTGACGGCAGTCCTGGAGAACCAGGGCCTGCGGCCCACAAGAGGCGGTGGTCACATCGCGCCCTATACGGCCGTCTCGGCTCAGCTCGACCCGCCCGTGGGCGCTGCCCTTCGGCCGTTCGACCGGATGAGGCGGACGCGCAACCGATCCGAGTATCCGTCTTTCACCACCCCGGAAGTCACTACGGACAACGTCACCGGGGACCTGCCTGCGGCTACCGCGATTGTCGAGACCTGCCAAGGCGTCTTGGGTGAGATGTCCCCGTTCTAGGGTCCTGTGCGGATTTACGGAAGCCAGCGGCCGGAAAACGGAGAGAACAAGACCGGAAACGCGGCCTGGTGGCTGGTCAGGATGGGCGGCGCGCGAACAGGAGAGCTCCAGGTACGTTGTCGTCGGGACCGATCAGCAGCTGCGCCTCGATGGTGAACCCGGCGTCACGCAGCCAGGCTGACATCCGGTCAGGTGTCCGGCGGTGGACGTAGAGCTTCATCGGATGGCCGCCGTAGCCCTCGGTCTTCAGGCGTGACCCGCCGCCGGCGTGGAAGCCGGCCAGCAGCAGGCCGCCGGGGCGCAGCACCCGCCGGAAGTGACCGAGGACCCCGGGGACCTCGCTATCCGGAATGTGGATCAGCGACCAGCAGGCGAGCAGGGCGGCGACGGAGGCGTCGGCCAGCCGGAGGTCGGTCATCGAGCCCACCTCGAACCGCAGCCCGGGGTGGTCGTGCCGGGCCAGGTCGATCATCGCGGGGGAGAGGTCGATGCCGAAGGCGTCGACGCCGAGCTCGTGCAGGCGGGCCGTGATATGCCCCGGTCCGCACCCCACGTCCGCTACCGGGCCGCCGCCGGCCGCGCGCACCCGGTCGGCGAACAGGGCCAGCGCCCCGCCCAGGTAGGGTGCCGCGGCTAGGGCTGCGCGGGCCTCGACCGCGTAGCTGCCGGCCACCGTGTCGTAGGAGGTGCGGGTGTCGGCCAGCCAGCTGTCCGCGCTCATGCGCGGCATCGTAGCCCAACGGCATTCCGGCCAGCCGGTACGCCCCTGGGGTGCGGCTTGACAAGATCGCGATCGTCGTCGACGACTATGACCAGGCCATCGAGTTCTTCGCCGGTGTCCTCGGGTTCGAGCTGACGGGGAGGACCAGGCCGCCGCCGTCGGCAACCAGGTCGCGGGACGCGTCGGGTTTTTCCTCCAGGTGGACGACTTCGATGCCGCCTACCAGCGGATGGCCGCGGCCGGCGTCGAGTTCGTCACCTCGCCGCGCACCGAGCCCTACGGCCGCGTCGTCGTGTTCCGTGACATCGCGGGCAACCGGTGGGATCTGCTCGGGCCGCCGCGCTTACCCGGACGCGGCGTGCGCACCTCGCGCGGTGGTGCTGCGCGGCCAGGTCAGGTATCGCCGGTCCTGATTTCTTGACATCGATAACTGCCGGTGGAAACGTGGAGGGCCAGCCGGAGATCTGAATCTGGCGCTGTCACGTGGGGGGAAACCACATGACCGAAAGCACCGTTCCCGACCCAGTCGTCCCGTCGCCGACGTACATGGCGGATATCAGGTTCTTCTTCAGGCCCGTGGACGTGGACCATATGGGCACGATGGGAATTGACCTCGGCACTTACGACGGTGTCAAGAACAACGCGCTCGTCATTTTGGCCCACACCGCCCCGCCGGACGCCGATATGCCGCCGGATCAGGCCGGGAAATGGAGTGCCGCGCGCTCGCAGACCTTCAGGAACTGGATCCGCAACGGGTTCCCGCAGGGGACCGCGACGGACCCGGGACAGGGCGCTTCGCCGGGACAGGGGACTTCTCCAGGGCAGGGCGCTTCTCCAGGGCAGGGGACTTCGCCGGGCGCTCCGCCGGCCCGCGTGCGAAAGAACGTCACGAACCTGAGCGCGCAGGAGATCGAGACGCTCAAGGCCGCCTTCACCGGAATCATGGGCCGATCACCGGACGACCCCGCCAGCTTCTTTGCCCTGGGCGGGGAACACGGCCTGCCGAGATCCCGGGGCGACGGCCGACCCGCCTCAGCCCGGCCGGTATTTCCCCTATACGACGAAACGCAACTCGGCCGCGGTCATCATGCAGAATTTGCAGGAATTCAGCGTGCTCGACGACATCAGCACCGCCGGCAATCAAACGCGGTTCGGCACGTACAACATCGGCGGCTATCAGGACTTCTCGATACAGGCACATGACGGCGGCCATGTGTCAGTCGGCCCGACGATGGGGGACCAGAATGTCTCGGCCTACGACCCGGTGTTCTGGTTCTATCACTGCAATCTCGACCGCATCTGGCTGAACTGGCAGATCAAGCTGCACGCGGATACGCTGCCCGGATTCAAGTCCGTCGTCGATGGCGACGCGAGCTGGCTGTCGGTTTCGCCCGACGACCTCCTGGAGGGATTCGACGGCCAGGGGGGGCTCCCGGGGACGACGGCGGGCGAGACGATCGCCTTCGGAGTCTCGTATGAGCCCCACGAGCAGGAGGCTGCCTTGGAGAACAGGGTAGGAAGTCTCGCCGCCGCGCGTACGTTCTCGATCAGGCCATCGGCCAGCAGCTTGACGACGAACGATCCGGGGATGTTGAGCCGGTCGAGTGCCTTCTTCCAGCCGAATTCCCCCCGGAACTGCGCCAACTGCAGGAAGCAGGCGCTGGTCAACATCGATTTCCGGATCGAGCAGGACAAGCTGCTCGACCGGAAGCTGTCGGTCGAGATCGAGGTGCCCGGCCTCCAGGGGATCGGCACGAGTTTCCCGCTGTCGCAGGCGGGCAATCCGACGATCAACGCGCGGCTGCTGCTCCAGGACGAGTGATCTCCGCTAGGTCGACCTCGTCGCGCAGCACGCTGTAAATGACCTGGTCGTGCCACCGGCCCTGGCGGAACGTGGTGCCGCGCAGGACGCCCTCGCGCGTGAACCCGGCCTTCTCCAGGGCCCGCTGCTCCGCCCCGTTGGTGATCTCGGTGGTGGCCTCGATCCGGTTGACCTGCGTATGCGCGAACAGGTACCGCGTCACGAGCCGCTGAGCCTCGGTGCCGTAGCCGCGGCCGCGGAACTCCGCCGCCAGCATGATGCCGAGACCCCAGGCGAACGCGATCGGCCCGGTCGTCACCTTGTACCAGGACACGTGGCCAGGTCGTCTTCCGCCACCGGCCGGAGGCTCACTAGGTCGCCCATGGCCGCGAGCTTATTACGTCACGAATCGAGAAGCGCCTGTCACCGGGCCCACCTAGAGTGACCAGCATGGACATCAGCATTCACGGGACCTTCCTGCCGCACAGCGACGCGGAAGCCTCCCTGGCCTTCTACCGCGACGTCCTCGGCTTCGAGGTTCGCAACGACGTCGGGCGCGGCGAGATGCGCTGGATCACGGTCGGCCCGGCCGGCCAGCCGGGCACGTCCATCGTCCTGCACCCGCCCGCCGTCGACCCCGGCATCACCGACGAGGAGCGCCGCACCGTCCGCGAGATGATGGCCAAGGGGACCTACGCCATCATCACCCTGGCCACCGACGACCTCGACGGCACCTTCGAGCGGCTGCAGGCCAGCGACGCCGAGGTCGTCCAGGAGCCGACCGAGCAGCCGTACGGCGTCCGCGACTGCGCCTTCCGCGATCCCGCGGGCAACCTGATCCGCATCAACCAGGCCCCCTGAGCCGCGGATCACGGCGCTAACGGCGAGGACGCGACCTCGGCCAGGATCCGGCGGGCCGTGGCTTCGTCGGCCGGGGCCACGAGCACGCGGACCCCCTGCAACTGCAGTTGCGGTTCCTCGCCGCCGGCGTCGTCGGCCGATACGGCCGCGGTCAGGCCGTTACTGCGCAGCAGGCCGGCGATCAGTTCCGCCTCCGCGCTGCTCGCCACGTTCGCCACGGGTACTGTCGCACCGTCCATGATCCGCTCCTCTGCTCTCGCCCCCCCAGGTGATTTTCCCCCGGCCGGGGCCGCGCCCGTGGGGAGTTCACAGGACGCGGACGATGGCCCCCGAGCGCTGCTCGATCAGGCCGGGCAGGATGGCGCGGTCCAGCCGGACCGCGGCGAGCAGGTTGGTGCCGAGGGCCTGGGCCCAGTCGTCGTCGGTGAGGGCGAGCACGCCGCCCGGCTGGCCGAACGACACCCCGACGCAGTGCACCACGATGTCCAGGCCACCGAGGATCCGGGTGGCCTGGCGGGCGGCAAACTGCCTGAGTAGAGCCAGCCTCGGGCCGCCCCTGGCCGGAGGGTCAAGAGCCCCATGATGAGCCAGCCCTCCCGCTAGGGGAGGGTCTCGAGGATTACAGGAACTGGCCCGGCGAGTGGTCCGGGTCGCCGCTCCAGACCACGGCCACGACCCCGGCCGGGTCGAACACGGCCCATCCGTTCTCGCGGTCGATCCTGACCAGGCCGTCCGGGCGGATCTCCACGCCGGTCAGCCTCTTGTTCTCGGCGGTGCTGAACCCGACCTGGCCGGTCTGGCTCACCACCATGAAGATCGTCCCGTGCTGCCCGATGAGCGGCTTGAGCAGGTTGCTGATCATCTCGCCGGTCATGAAATGACTACCTCCGGATTTCCGCTATGGGCAGCATGCCCCGGCGGGGGACCGGCAAAGCGCACTACGCTCGCGCAGATGAGCCCCGCGACCGAAGTGCTGCCCGATATCGAACGCCGGCGGCCTGGCTCTCCCCGGCGAGCGCCTCAGGTGCCCGGCGTGGTCGTGACCTCGCTGGCGGCGGGCACGGTGAGCTGAACCGGCTGGTTGATCGCGTTGATGTTCATCGTGGTGGTGACGGCGTTGCCCTTGACCGTCTCGTTCTCGACCACCTGGCGCACGTGGTCCTGGGCGTCGACCCACTCCTGGAAGCTGATGGTGCTGTCGCCCAGCGTCTGCAACTGCGGGCCGATGACCTTCTTAACGCTGGGGGACAGGGCGCTGAGTGCGTCGGAGGCCTTGATCGAGCCGGCGTACTCGGTGGTCGGCACCCCGCCGATCGTGGCCGTGCCCACCCTGTGCGCGTTCTTGGCCACCGTGAACAACTGGGTCGTGTTGGTGAAGTTGTTGCTCTGCATGCTCTGGATCAGCTGGCCGAAGCTGGCCGCGCTCGTCCCCTTCAGGGCGGACAGGCTGACCTTCGTCCAGGTCTTGCCGGACGACAGCGCGGGCTCGCTGAAGTACATGTCGGTGCCGGTGAGGATCAGCTTGATCTCGGTGTTGCCGCCGTCCGCGGCGATGTTCATGTCCTCGCCCATGAGCAGGCTCGGCTTCAGCTGGAACTGGATGGTGCCGGTCTCGGTCGAGGCCTGCGAGCCGGCCACCTTCACGTGCAGCGTGGTGACGGCGGAGTTGATGTGCTGCGCGTCGGTCGACGCCGTGAGCAGGGCCTGCTGGGCGGTCTGGGTCCCGGTACCAGACGAGGTAGTGCCCGACGACGCGGCGCCCGATGACGCGGCGCCGGAGGAGCACGCGGCCAGCAGGGCCAGCGCGGAGGCGGACAGGGCGATGGCGGCGGGACGCCGGGAAGAGCCGGGAATGAAATTCATTCAGAAAAACTACCCGGAGCCAATACGTGTGGCCGTGGAAACGAGTCGGCTCGAAGCGCTGATCCGGGCCAAGACGCGCCCGGTGGTGGTAACCGGGGGCCCGGGGACGGTGCCGCCGCGGCCAGGCAGTTCGACCCCGTGGCTAGGCGCGCGGGGTTCAAGTGCTCCCCGGACCTGCTCGAACGGCTGGGCCAGCTCGAGCCGGGCCGGGTCATCGACGTCGCCGCGGCCGCGCTCGAGGTGGTACCGGGGCAAGCGGGAGACCACGTTCGGCATAATTCTTTTTTTGTTTGATTTCCTGAGAACGTGCCGGACACGGCCGAGTTCTGGGCGGGGGTGCCTGCGTGCAGTTCGGCGAGATCTGGTACAACTCACCGGGTAGCGACCGGGGTGGCGCCGTGAGCCTGGACGACGCGGCGAACCACGTCTTCCGGTTCCCAGCCTTCACGATCAAGCCGCACGCCTTCGTGAAGATCCACACCGGCCCCGGCCGTGACACCCAGGCCGACCTGTACTGGGACAAGAACTGGTACATCTGGAACAACACGGGTGACACGGCCATCCTCAGGGACGCCAGCGGCCGCCAGCTCGACAAATGCACCTACACGGGTACACCTCCGGGCTTCGTCTTCCGCCGACCTCCCCCCGTCGGCGCCCGTTATCGTGTGCCCTTTTACCCCATTTCCCGGGGGGGAAAGTGCACACAATAACGTGATCATGAGGAAACGGGTCTCCGGTGCATGTCATTATGCGGCTTTTGCGAGAATTGCGAGGTTCTCGCCGGAGGCTAGTGCCGGCAGCCCGGGGGGCGCCTAGCGGGCCAGGGCGGGGACTAGCGGGCCAGGGCGGGGCGCAGGGCTCGGGCGGTGACGGCGATCCGCGCCGCGCTGGCCGCTATGGCTAGCGCCGTGAACCAGCCCACCGGGGCCAGGACGAAGATCGCGGCGACGATCAGCGCCGTATCGAGGGTCGCGAAGCCGAAGCAGCCCGCTACCCCGGTCGCGGTCGCCAGCCGGTACCGCCGTCCCAGCGCCGCCACGGCCAGCAGCCCGATGAGCCCGGCCAGCACCGCGCCCGTCACCGCCCAGGTGGGCGCCGACGCGATCCAGCCGGTCCAGGACCGGCCGACGCGGCTGGTGAGCAGGGCCGCTAGCCAGCAGGCGCCGACCGCGGGGCCGATCCGCAGCAGCCGCCGGGCGGCCCGCCGGGCCGGGTTGACCTCGGCGAAGCCTGCCGTGATCTCCGCCGGGGCCCCGAACTCGGTCACCGCGGCCGCGGCGGCCGCCGCGGGCTCCAGCCCTTCGGACAGGTAGAACCGGTAGGTCTCGGTCAGGCCGTCGGCGAGTTCGTCGGTGACCGAGGCTGGCAGCCGGGTCGCCAGGCCGTCTAGGTAGCCGCGGATCAAGCCGGGCACGGGCTCGGCCGGGTCGGCCGGGCGAGGTTCGGATTCGGGTGCGCTGGTCAGGCGGGGCTCGGGCATGCCGTCCCCTCGATCGCGGCGGTTACGATCGCGGCAAAGTCCCGCCAGTCCGCCCGGCGGCCGGACAGCGCCCGGACCCCGGCTGGAGTCAGCCGGTACTCGCGCCGCCGCCGCCCGCCCACCACCGACCAGGATCCGGTGATCAGGCCGGCCTGCTCCAGCCGCCGCAGCGCCGGATAGATGGTCCCGGTGGGCAGGTCCAGCCGTCCGCCGGTGTTCTGCCGCAGGGTTTCTATCACCGCGTAGCCGTGCCGCGGGCCGCTCTCCAGCGCCGCGAGCAGCACCGCGTCCAGGTGACCCTTCAGCTCCTCGGCTCGCATAAGTAGTAACACTACATTAAGGCTTCCGGCCAGGCAATCCGCCGGCTAGGGTGAGCCTTATAGGTAGCGTTGCTACATATTGGAGGCACCATGCTGAGCCTGCTTATCCGCAACATCGTGTTCACCGTCGTGGTGCCGGGCCTGGGCGGCGTCTGGGTCCCCGGGTGGCTGCTGACCCGCGACGTCGGCCCGGCCGTCGACTGGGCGACTCCGGTCGTCTGGGCGGCGGTTCCGGTCATCGCGGCCGGAGCGGTCCTGTACCTGTGGTGCGCCTGGAAGTTCGCCGCGGTCGGGCGGGGCACCCCGGGCCCGTGGGACCCGCCGCGGCGGGTGGTCGCGCACGGCCCGTACCGCTGGGTACGCAACCCCATCTACCTGGCGGCGCTGCTGGTCGTGCTGGGCGAGGCCGGGCTGTTCGGCTCGCTGCGAGTGCTGGCCTACGCGGGCGTGCTGGCGGTGTGCTTCCACCTGTTCGTCATCGGCTACGAGGAACCGGGCCTGCGCCGCCGCTTCGGGCCCGCCTACCTGGCGTACCGGCACGCGGTGCCGCGCTGGATCCCGCGCCACCCGTCCGCGCCGATGCCCGGCGAGGGGGCTGCCCGGCGAGGGGGCTCGTTACGAGCCGGTACCGGCCCGTAGCCTGGATCTTGTGATCAGGCCGGCCGGGACGGACACCGAACTCGACCGGCGTATCGCGGTCCTCGCGCTGCCCGCGCTCGGCGCGATCGCCGCCGAACCCGCCTACAGCCTGGTCGACACGGCCATCGTCGGCCACCTGGGCCGGACCCCGCTCGGCGCGCTGGCCATCGCGACCACCGCGCTGAACCTGACCGCCTGGCTGGCCATCTTCCTGTCCACCGCGACCACCTCGGCGGTAGCCGGGCTGTCGGCCGGGCGGGAAGGCGGCCGGGCGTCGCGCTCCGTCGGCGCGGCCTACCTGATGGGGATGGCCGGCGGGACACTGGTCGCGCTCGTCGTGATCGTGACCGCCCCCGGGCTGGCGGGGCTGCTGGGCGCCCGCGGCGCCGTGCTGTCCGGCTCGGTCGGCTACCTGCGGGCGTCCGCCGCGGGGCTGCCGTTCCTGTACCTGTCGTACGCGGGCAACGGGCACCTGGTCGGGCTGGCCAACGCGCGCACGCCGCTGCGCATCGCGGTCAGCGCCAACGGGCTGAACGTGGCGCTGGAACTTTTCCTGGTCTACGGCGTGCACCTGGGCCTGCTCGGCTCGGCCTGGGGCACGGTCGTCGCCCAGGCCGCGGCGGCCGGGCTGTACCTGGCCGCCTCCCGGCGGGCGGCCGTGCGTCCCGCGCGGCCCGGCCGCGAGGAGATCACCGCCCTGCTGCGGGACGGGCACCGGCTGTCGGTGCGGACCATCGCGCTCGGCGTGGTGCCGCTGACCACGACCGCCATCGCGGCCCGGCTCGGCCCGGTGGCGCTCGGCGGCCAGCAGATCGCGATGCGGGTCTGGTACCTGCTGGCCCTGCTGCTCGACGCGCTGGCGGTGCCCGCCCAGGTTTACGTCAGCTCCGCCCTGGGCGCAGGCGACCCGGCCGGCGCGCGCCGGGTCGGGCGGCGCACGCTGCGGCTGGGCCTGCTGGCCGGGTTCGGCCTCGGCGTCGTCACCGCGGGGCTGGCGTTCTGGATACCGGTCCTGTTCACCCCCGACCCCGCCATCAGGCACGCCGCCACGATCGCCCTGCTGGTCGCCGCGCTGACCCAGCCGCTGGCCGCGCTGGCCTTCGTGCTGGACGGGCTCATCCTCGGCATCTCCGACTACGTGGCCATGCGCCGGGCGATGATCCTCGCCATCGGCGGCTACGTCCCGGTGGCCGCCCTGGTGCTGGCCTTCCACCGCCTCGGCCTGCCCGGCGTCTGGGTCGCCCTGGGCTTGTGGCTCGCCGCCCGCTCGGTCCTGCTCGGCCGTCGCTGGCAGCACGAGTTCAGCTAGCGCGGGCCGAGTTCAGCTAGCGCGGGCGGGCGAGGCGCTCCGCGGCCTGGACCACGCTGGCGCGGCGGCGGGCGTGCTCGGCCGGGTCGCTGTCGCCGGCGCCGGTGAGCATGCGGGCCAGTTGCGGGGCGGCCGCCCACCACGCGGCCAGCCCGATGATCAGGAAGACCAGGTGCTCGGGGTCGAGGTCGGCGTCGAGCACGCCGTCCCGCTGGGCGGCCGCGTACGCCCGCGCCTTGTCCCGGTAGTGGGCGGTGCGGCTGGCCTCGTCGGCCACCGGGCCGCCGGACAGCCCCTCCCACAGCAGCAGCCGGACCAGCTGCGGGTGGGCCGCGTGGTAGTCGAAGGTGCGCCCGGCGAACTCGCCGATGTCCTCGAAACCGGGGATCGGGGCGACCGAGGCGGCGAGCTTGTCGAGCTCGTCGGTGAGTACCGTCTCGAACAGCGCCTGCTTGTCGCCGAAGTACTTGTAGAGACGTTCCTTGTTGATCCCGGCCCGCTCGGCGATGCTGGCCATGGTGGTGCCGTCCGGTCCGCGCTCGGCGAATTCGGCCGTCGCCGCTTCCTTCAGGCGCCGGCGCGTCCCCTCCGTATCCCACGCCATGCCTGCATTCTAAGCCAATACAACTGCAACGTTGCGGTTGGGGAGTCGATAGGCTAAGATATTAATTACAACCGCAACGTTGGAGATGGAATTCAGTGAACGCAAGGAGAGATGCGGACATGGCTGGCAGTGCTCCCGGCGGTACTCTCAGGGTGGCCGACGACCTCGTCTTCAGCCGCATGGGCTTCGGTGCCATGCAACTGGCCGGACCCGGGGTTTTCGGGCCGCCCAAGGATCGCGACCAGTCCCTCGCGGTCCTGCGCGAGGCGGTGAACCTGGGTGTAACCCACATCGACACCAGCGACTTCTACGGGCCCTTCGTGGTCAACGAGCTCATCCGCGAGGCACTGTACCCCTACCCGGCCGACCTGCGCATCGTGACCAAGGTGGGCGCCCGCCGGGGGCAGGACGGCAGCTGGAAACCCGCGCTCGAACCCGACGACCTCAAGGTCGCGGTCCGGGAGAACCTCGAGCACCTCGGCGTCGACGTCCTCGACGTCGTCAACCTGCGCCTGTCGGCCCACGGCACCGGCGAGGAGTCGGTCGCCGAGCCGTTCGGTGCCTTGGCCGAGCTGCAGAAAGAGGGCCTGATCGGCCATCTCGGCCTCAGCGAGGCGGCGGACGCCCAGCTCACCGAGGCACAGGGGATCGCGCCGGTCGTCACCGTGCAGAACCTGTACAACCTGGCGGACCGGCACGATGACGCCATGGTCGACCGGTGCGCGGCCGAAGGCATCGCCTACGCCGCGTACTTCCCGCTCGGCGGTTTCACCCCGCTCCAGTCGCAGACGCTGAACGACGTCGCCGGCCGGCTGGGCGTCTCGGCGCACCAGGTCGCCTTGGCCTGGCTGCTGCAGCGGTCGCCCGCGATAGCCCTCATCCCCGGCACCTCGTCGCTGGCGCACCTGCGCGACAACATGGCCGCGGCGGACCTGGTCCTGCCGCCGGAGGCGGTCGCGGAACTCGACACCATCGGCGGCTAGCCGCCGCGAGCCGCCAGCGCGAACGCCCCCCTGACCGCGGCCAGGATGGCGGGGACGGCGGTGGCTTCGTCCAGGGGCTGGGCCGGGTTCTCGGCCTGCACGGTCACGACGTAGCTCTGCCCGGCCCTGGTGGTGGCCATATAGGTCTGGATCAGGGCGCCAGGCTCGGAGCCGCCCTTGAACCAGGTGGTCTTCCACTGGGCCGGGTCGAGCTGCAGGCCGTTGTCGTTGACCGAGAGCATCTGGCTGAGGGGGGACAGGCCGGGCTGGCGGGCCAGCCCGGCGAGCGTGGCGTAGGCCCGGCAGATATCGTCGGCCGAGCCGAAGTACTCCAGGCTGTCGATGGCGTGCGGCGTGGTCCACGCGCCCATCGCCGCCAGCGTGGGCAGCGGGGCCCGGTCGACGGTGCTGGCCAGCAGGGCCCGGCGGCCGGACTCGTCGGCGGCGATGAAGCGCTTGGCCAGCGCCGGCCACTGGTCGAGCTTGAGGACGTAGATCTCCCGGGTGGTCAGCAGCGGCAGGTTCCTGGCCGGGCTGGCCATCCCCGCGTTGCCCAGCGAGGCCTCGATCGCGGGCCGGCCCAGCAGGTCGATCAGCATGTCGGCGGCCGTGTTGTCGCTGATCGAGGCCATCTTCTGGGCGACGTCGAGCACCGAGACCTGAGTGCCGTCCGGCTCGACCTGGAGTTCGCCCGGCGGCAGCCCCTTGACCTGCGCGGTGACGGTCAGCGACTGGTCCCAGCGGACCCGGCCCGCGGCCACCGCGTCGGCCAGCGCGTCCAGCACATAGAGCTTGAAGACCGAGCCGAGCGGCGCCGCGGTGGCCGGGTCGATGCCGTGCACCGGCTGGCAGGAGCCGGTGCCGACCTTGGCCACGAGCAGCCGGACCCGCGGCGCGACCGCGCGGAGGGCGCTGTCGACGCCGGCCCAGGTGGCCGGCACCGGCCCGGTATTGGCCGGGCTGATCCGCAGCCAGCTGATCAGGCCGCTGCTGTCCACGTCGAGCCAGACCTGAGCCTGCTCGGCCTGCTGGCCCGCGGAGACGCTGGCGACCACCGTGCTCGGCTGGCTGACCTGGATCGAGCGCAGGTCGATGCGGATCACGGCGGCCAGGATCCGGTTGAGCGCGTCCGGGCTGTTCTGGGCCAGGAAGGCCGCGTCGAAGTGGGCCCGTACCTGCGTGTCCGAGAGCGGCAGCCGGGCCTCTTGGGCGATGAGCCAGCGCAGCTGGGCGCCGGCCGGCGTCGCCGGCGGCACGACGGCCTTGGGCGATGCGGCCAGCGGGGCGGCCGCGGTCGCCCCCACGCTGGCGAGCGGCGCGGACGAGGTGCACGCGGCGGCCAGCAGCGCCACCGCGGCCAGCGCCGCCGCCAGCCGCAGGTACGCGGCACGGCCCCGCGAGGGGTTCCGCCGGGTCCCCTGGCCAGCCATGATGTCCTCCTTTAGCAGCAAGTATCACCCCGGCCGCCACCGGATGGCAGCCCCTGGTTTCCGCCGGCGGTGGCTGACAGCTGCGGAAAGTAATCATGACGGTGCGCTTACGGATACGGTGAGTGGCTTTTCCGCTCCCGCTGACGCGGAACAATTGTCACATCCTGTACATGCACGATCACAAGTGGCCGCCGGGGGCCGCTGTTACTGCGGTGAACTCGGGAATGACATGACGACGCAAGCGGAAACACAGCCTGGGAAGACACAGCCCGGGAAGACACAGCCCGAGGAAACACCCCTGCTCGGCGGGGAGCACAACGGCGTGCTCACCGCAGGCCGGTGGCGGCGCCGGGCCTCCGGGCTGGCCGGCTGGCTGCTGCTGGCCGTGGCCGCCGTCGCGACTTGGCCGGTGGCGATCGTGACCGCGGCCGGATACGCCGTCGCGAGGCGGCGCGGCTGGCCCCCGGCCCGGCTGGGCCGCCAGGCCGGGTGGACGGTGCCGATGGCGGTGGTGTGGATCGCCGCCGAGTCGGCCCGCGGCTGGCGGGCGATGACGCTGGACCCGGTGCGGGACGGGGCCAGCGGCTGGCCGCACCTGACCGCCCCCGTCGTCCTGAAAACGTTCCTGCTGGTCGCGCCCGTCACCTTCCCAGCCGGGCTGGCCCTGGCCGCGCTGCTGTGGGCGTGGCGGATTGACACGGACATCTTCCGCCCTGGAGTACCTCGATGAGCGGCACCCCGCCGTCGGCGCCTAGGGAGGACGCCCCGGCCACCGGGGCAGGAGGGGAACTGCTGCGGGTGAGCTGGCTCGTCACGCTGCACCTTGTCCCCGGCCAGCCCGCGGCCCCGGCCCTGGTTACCGGCCTGATCACGTGGTTCATGCTGACCGCCCGCTCGGACCTGGCGCCGCCGGAACGGTAACGGCCATCGCGCTCACGGTCCGGGTCGGCGCGCCGCCCCGGCCGGAGCCGCCCGGTGCGGGACAATGCCGCTAGGCCCCCTTCATGTATGAGATGAAGGGGGCCTAGCCGGCCGCCAAGGTATCCAGCGAAGAGACGCCAACCCCACGTGACACCGCGCCGGATTGGGCCGCGTGAGTGCCGCAGCCATCGCATTCCGGCGTAGGTGCTCCCCGTGGGGGTGTGATCTGCGGGCGCGCCCGGGTCGTTCACCTGCTGTTTCTCTCTTGTCCACACGCTGTCCACAGAGCCAGGCCAGTTATCCACGGACTTATCCACAGCTTGTCGACAGTCGGCCCGGATCTGTGCTCCGGACCTGCGGCCTGCCCGGCGTGTCCCGCTGCCTCGGCGGACAGGGACCCGGCCGTGGAATAAGGCGGAAAATACAATTGCTCCTTTCTGTGTGACGACTTACTATGGATTCATGACGACGTGGCAGGCGCTGAAACGAGCCGGGTACATGCACCCGGACTCGTCACTCGAGGCTGCCCTGTTCAGCAATCGGCGTGGCGTGGTTGCCGTGTAAGCGTCCAGCGGGCACTTACCGGCGACCGTCCCAGGGGAATCCCTCGGGGCGGTTTTCATTTACCTGGGGATGAGCCAGCGGTTAGGCATCTGGTCTCCAAAACCGGCGAAATGCAGGTTCGACTCCTGCCGTCCCTGCGTGCCTTTAATACAGGCTTGGTTATTGACACGTCCATAGTGTGAGCACCATGAAACGGCAGGCCAGAGCCCCAGTGTGAAAGCACCGGCCGCGGCCTGCCCGTGGGGGTGACAGCTAAGGAGCGGGCGCGCCCTGCAAGCGTTGCCGCAGCCGGTTCGATTCCGGCCATCTCCACTCACCGGGATGTGGTGTAAGGGTCAGCGCCCCTGCTTTGGGAGCAGGAGGACGGGGTTCGAGTCCCTGCTTCCCGACGGTCAATGGTTCTCTAGCTCACCGGGAAGAGCGGCGCTGTGAAGTAGCGTAGGCACGAGGTTCGAGTCCTCGGGGAACCACGGTGCGGATGTCGTTCAACGGCAGGACTTCAGTCTTCCAAACTGATAATGAGAGTTCGATTCTCTCCATCCGCTCGCTCATTGATGGTGCGCGCCGCTAGCTCAATGGTCAGAGCAGCAGCCTCTTAAGCTGACGGTTCGGGGTTCGAGTCCCTGGCGGCGCACGATGCGGGAGTGACGGGAACCGGGATACCTCGCGAGCTCAGACCTCGCGGCTTGCGCGTTCGAATCGCGCCTTCCGCACGCGGCACCCTCGCCGTCACACACGGCTGTGACCCGGCCCCCGTAAGGCCGGCGGTCCGGGTCGGCACCGGATGACGGCTCGCGCGCTCGTACTCCAGCGGCAGAGAGGCCACGTTGAGGACGTGGACAGCGCAGGTTCAAGTCCTGCCGAGCGCACACGCGGGGCCCAACGCACGGGTCCCGCAACCAGCGGGGCCGATGGGGAATGGGGTAACAGGCAGCCCGATAGTCTCTGACACTATTAGTGCGCGTCCGAATCGCGCTTCCCCAGCTCACGCCCTTCGGACCGGCGTCCGCGGGTCCTCGGTAGGGACGCGTCGCCCGGATCGGCACCGGGGAAGGGCTCATGCGGTTGTAGCTCAGGGGTTGAGAGCACCACCTCGCCATGGTGGGGGTCACGGGTTCGAATCCCGTTAGCCGCTCGTGGAACTACAAGCGCAGGAGCGCCCGACCAAGCAGGTCATCGTCATCCGCCGCGACCTGAAGATGCGCCGCGGCAAGGAGATCGCGCAGGGCGCGCACGCCTCGATGGCGTGGCTGCGGCAGCGGATCATGCCGCACCTCACCCAAGCTGGCCGTGCGGACCACCTTCAATTCTCTCCGGCCGAACGGGCTTGGCTCGACGTCAGCATGCGGAAAGTCACCGTCAAGGTGGGTTCGGAGCAGGAGTTGCTCGACGTGTACGACCAGGCGATCGCGGCTGGCCTGGTCGTCGAGATGATCACCGATCGCGGCCTGACCGAGTTCGGCGGGGTACCCACGCGGACCTGCCTGGCCGTCGGCCCGGACTACGACGACCTCATCGACCCGGTGACGGGCGACCTCGAGTTGTACTGATTTACCTGGAGCGTTGGCTCAGCGGCGACAGCAGCGCCCTGCTACGGCGCAGGGGTCCGGGAGGGCCCTCGCGGGTTCGAATCCCGCACGCTCCTCGATGTTCCCACGGAGAGTGAACCTGCCAGGGCCGCAGGCGCCGTCCCGAAAACGGCTGGGCGTGCAAGCGCTGGCGTTCGAGTCGCCCGCTCTCCTCGGTAATGATGCAAATGCGGGCATCGACCCAGCCGGTGAAGGGGGACCGTCTGATACGCGGTTAGCCGCCTGGTCCGACTCCAGGGTTGCCCACCCGGGCAATATTGCCCACCCTAGCGGGATAGCTCAGCCGGTCAGAGCGGCGGCCTCATAAGCCGCAGGTGGTGAGTTCGAGCCTCACTCTCGCTACGGCAAGTCCAGGGTATTAGCTCAGCGGCTAGAGCGATGAGCTTTAAACTAGAAATGTCGGTGACTGGTCCTATTGTCTATATCGCCCCCGTAGCTCAATCTGGTAGAGCGGCTGACTTTTAATCAGCTCGTTACAGGTTCAATTCCTGTCGGGGGCACAGCGCGTTGGAGTAGCGGCTAACTCACCTGGCCCTCAACCAGGAGAACGCGAGTTCAAATCTCGCACGCGTCACTATTGTCACGGCCTCATCGTCTATAGGTAAGATCGCGGCTTTTCACGTCGCGGAACAGGGTTCGACTCCCTGTGGGGCTACGCCGATTCCGCTGCCCCGGCCGCGACGGCATGAAACCCGGGATTCAGCGCGTCAGAACGCACTCAAAGCCCGGTTTCATAACGCTTGGTGGCATGTCGTTCAATCGGCAGGACGCCTCCGGAGTTAAGGAGGTCATAGGAGTTCGAGTCTCCTCGTGCCAGCGAAAACAGAAAACCATGGTGGCGTAGCTCAGCTGGTCAGAGCGCGGCCCTGTCAAGGTCGAGGTCACGAGTTCGAGGCTCGTCGTCACCGCGTGCTCCTGTGGTGAAAAGGAGATCATGCCGGATTACGGATCCGGCGGTGGGGGTTCGAGTCCCTCCGGGAGCGCTTCAAGCTCGGCTAGCTCAATGGGAGAGCGTGCGGTTTACACCCGCAAGACGATGGTCCGATTCCTTCGCCGGGCACGGTGGCTGTAGCTCAACCAGGTAGAGCGCCGGGCTGTGATCCCGGAGGCTGCGCGTTCGATCCGCGTCGGTCACCCCATGCCAGGGTCGCGCAATAGGTAGCGCAGCGTCCTGTAAAGCCGTCGGCCGCCCGGCCATTGGGGGTTCGAGTCCCTCCCCTGGCACGCAAAATCCCGCCCGGCGCCTGGTCGGCGCCGGGCGGGATGAATGCTTGGGTCAGGACGCGGTGACCGTGTACTTGCTCAGGGAGAAGGTCTCCGGCTGACCGCCGGTCGAGCAGATTTCCCACACGCCGTCGAGCAGCGAGAGGGCGGCCGAGGGCGAGGCGTACCCGTTGCTCTGCATCCACTTCAGCAGGGACAGCAGGTCGACGGAGCCGGAGGACTGCTGGGCGCAGGTGCTGGCGCCGCCCGAGCCGTTCAGGACCCAGATGAACTCGCTGCTGTTCGGGTACCGGTGCGGGGTCCACTGCTGCCCGTCGATGGTGACCGGGTCGTGCAGCTGGGTGCCGAACGATCCGCTGTTGCAGCGGTTGTTGGTGTCCACCCACACCATGACCTCGTCGGCGTAGCCGGAGTCACCGCTCAGCCACATGTCCCACGACCACTGGCCGATGGTCTGGCTGTTGTGCGGCGTGGACTCGGTGTAGCCGCTGGTCAGCTGCGACATCGAGCTGATGGGGGTGTCACCCATGGTGCCGCAGTTGCTCGAGACCTTGTTGCTCCAGTTCTTAGCGCTGGCACACCAGTTGTTGAACTGCTGCTGTACCTCGGGGGCCGTCATCACGGCGCCGTTCCCGGCGGGCTCGTCGGCGCTGACCGACCAGTTGCCCGGGTCGACGGCGGAGACGGTCTGCTTGCAGGACGGGTCGGCCCAGCAGTTGTTCGAGACGTAGGTGTTGTACCCGTTGGAGTTGGTGATCCCGGCGTAGGTGTACGGGCCGCAGTTACCGCTGGCCTTCGAGGTGGTGCAGGTGGGCGTGCCCGTGCTGGCCGGCGGCGAGCTGCTGGTGCTGCTCGGCGGCGCCGCGGGCGCGGAAGTCGTGGCGGGGTCGCTGGCCGGCGAGGTCGTGGTGGGATCGCTGGGCGCGGACGTCATGGTGGGGTCGCCGGGCGTCGGCGTGGCCGAGGTTGGCGTGGTGGCGGGCGCCGGCTGCGTCTGTTGCGGCTTAGGCGTTCGCGAGTGATAGGCACCCGGGCTGTGCGTCGCTGACAGTGAAGCTGAAGAAGAACCAGAAGCTGAGACACCGAGCTGGGGCTGGCAGCCCGCAGCGGCGATGGCGGAGAGAGCGACAAGTGCGGCTGGGAGGATCGTCCGGGGCCGAAACTGCCTGGTCATAGGCGGTTTCCTTTCTCTGGGGCACCTCGGACGCTAACGGTACGGTAACCATGCCTGTGGATACAGGCGATTGACCGCTTTTGTCGCAGGTCAGGATGTATACGATCCTTCCGGGACGGATTGTGCCGATGAGGCCAGGGGGGGTCGCGCGGCACCGGCTCGGCCGCTCGACCGGACCCCGCGTGTAGCCTCTGACCTGGTGTGACCGTCAAAAATGACCGCGCGGGCGCTTGTCAAGTCCCGGTGGTCGCATGTCCCCGTGGCGCAGCAGGAAAGCGCGGCTGTTTCCGGAACAGCAGGTCGCCCGTTCGAGTCGGGCCGGGGACGCCGCGACGTACGACTCGCGTCGGGCCGGCCTCATCACCCATGGTGCTCATGCTGTGGGTGCGGTCAGTGATAATTACTTTCTGTTATTTTCCACAAACTTAGAGTAATGTAACGAGAGGGGCAGAGGGGAACACAAACGGTCTGGTTCTTCGGGCCTGAGGGGGGTTTGTGACCGACGAAGCGCTGACCGAGGTGTCTCCGAAGCAGCTCGTCCGCCGGGTGAGCGGGCTGGCCTGGATGCGGGCGGTCGCGGAGGCGGGGTTCGACAGCCTGGCCTGGGTGAGCGGCCTGCTCGTCACGGCGGCGGCGGTGCCGGAGGGGGCGCGCATGGCCCGGGCCGTGCTCTTCGGGGTGCCGGGAATCTTTGTGGTGGTGACCGGTTGCGGCCTGGCCGCCGGGCTGTACCGGCGCCGTTACCTGCGCGGGAGCCGGGACGAGGTGCGGGCGGTCATCGTCGCGGGCGTCCTGACCGCGGGCGCCCTGATGGGCATCTGCCTGGCCTTCGGCGGCGGCTGGCGGGTACTGCCGGGGACCGCCATGAGCGCGGCGTTCGTCGTGGCGGTGATGCTCGGGGCGCGGTACGTGAGCTTCGTCGCGCGGCTGCGGTCGCGGTCGCCCGCGCCGACCGCGGAGAAGATCATCGTGTTCGGGGCCGGGGACGCGGGCGCTCAGCTGATCGGCCGCCTGGCGGCTCAGCCCGGCGCGGCCTACCGGCCCGTGGCCATCCTGGACGACGACCCGCTGAAACGGCGGCTGCGGATCCACGGCGTCCCCGTCCTCGGCGGTCGTGCCCAGCTAGCCGAGGTAGCGGCCAGCACCGGGACCCGGGTGCTGGTCATCGCGATCGCGGGGCGGAGTCGGCGGGTCGTCCGTGATCTCACCGAGGCAGCGGAATGCTGCGGGCTGATCCCGAAGGTGATCCCGTCGGTCATGGAGCTGCTGACCGGCGGGGCGCGGATCGAGGGGGTGCGTGACCCGCGCATCAGCGACCTGCTCGGCCGCCCGGCGGCCAGCACCGACGTGGCGGCGGTGCGCGAGTACGTGGCGGGCAAGCGGGTCCTGGTGACCGGGGCCGGCGGATCCATCGGCGCCGAGCTCTGCCGCCAGGTGCACAAGCTCGGGCCGGCTCGCCTGATCATGCTGGACCGGGACGAGTCGGCCCTGCACGCGGTCCAGCTCGACCTGGAGGGGCGGGCCCTGCTCGATTCCGAGGAGATGGTGCTGGCCGACATTCGCGACCGGCGCCGGGTCGAGGACATCTTCGCCAGGTTCCGGCCCGACATCGTCTTCCACGCCGCGGCCCTCAAGCACCTGCCGCTGCTCGAGTTGTGGCCGGCCGAGGCGCTCAAGACCAACGTCCTGGGCACGCTCGCCGTCCTGGAGGCCGCGGCCGAGTACCGCGTCCGGTCGTTCGTCAACATCTCCACCGACAAGGCCGCCAGCCCGATCAGCGTGCTCGGCTACTCCAAGCGGATCACCGAGCGCCTCACCGCGCACATGTCGGCCCGGGCCGACGGAACGTACCTGAGCGTCCGCTTCGGCAACGTCCTCGGCAGCCGCGGGTCGGTCCTCACTACCCTGTCCGCGCAGGTCGCCGCGGGCGGCCCGGTCACGGTGACCGACCCGGACGTGAACCGCTACTTCATGCTCGCCGACGAGGCGGTCCAGCTCGTGCTGCAGGCGGCCGTGATCGGCCGGGGCGGTGAGGTGCTCGTACTCGACATGGGCCAGCCGGTGCGGATCGCCGACATGGCGCGGCGGCTGGCGGCCGGCAGCGGCCGTGAGGCGGACATCGTGTTCACCGGGCTGCGGCCGGGGGAGAAGCTGACCGAGGACCTGTTCGGCCCGGGGGAGGGCGATCAGCGGCCGTGCCACCCGATGATCAGCCAGGTCCCGGTGCCCGAGCTGAGCCCCGCCGAGGTGGCCGGGCTCGACCCCGACGCCGATCCGGACGCGCTGCGCCAGGCCCTGGCCCGGCACGCCTGCGCCCCGGCGCTTCCCGGAGCGCGCGGCGTGCTGGCGGTACCACTCCAGGAAGCCCGGGCCGGTACCGGCCTCAACATGCAGCACGCCGGTTAGGGGGGCGGTGCCGCATGGGCCCAGCCAAGCTCGGCGAGCCTCGCCATCAGCCCGTCGAGCAGCGCGGCGGTATCGGCGTAGGCCCGCAGCGGTGCGCCGGCCGGGTCGGGCACGTCGTCGCCGGCCGAGCCGCCGAGCAGCGACGCGCGGTCCCGGCCGTCGTGCGCGCGGGCCAGCCAGGCGGCGAACGGCTCGCCGGGGGCCCGCGGCCCGATCCGCTCGCCCCGCCGGATGAGCTCCTTGAGGGTGAACGCGCGCGGCCAGGCGGACGGCTCGGTCACCACGGCGTAGCGCAGGTTCTCCCGGGCCATGGCCAGCACCAGCCCGGCCTGGGCCAGGTCCGCGGGCCGGGCCACGCGGCTGCGGTGCGAGGCGAGCTCGATCCCGTAACCGGCCAGGACGGTGACGGCGGCTGGGTCCGGCGGCGCGCCGTCGCCGAGCATCCCGGCCGAGCGGACCGGTGCCGTCACGCCCAGCCGGTCCAGCCGCCGGGCCAGCAGCGGTGCGCCCATCGCCGAGCGGCACACATTGGCCGTGCACAGCACGAGGACGCCGGCCCGCGGGCCGGAGCCCCACTGCGGCCGCGCCGCCTGGGCGGCATCACTGGAATCCATCGCCTTATTACCCGAAAATACCTTTCCGCTGATGACGTCAAATCGTCTTTCCTGGGGCCTGAGCAGACATTCGATAAATATCGGCAGATGGCCAGATTTCTCCACTTTGGAATGCTGCGCATAACGCGGAGTGAAATTGTAGTGCGGTCGCACGTGCCGTACACTTGTAATTCCCTTAATACATCCGGGACGCAATGCCGCGGTGACAGTTCCTGGGCGCTGGCATCGGCATCATGCCAACCAGAAGGACACTCATTATGACCGAACTCGGCACCGAGCCGTCGTTTCGTGCATACCTTCATGTCCTGCGCCGTCGGAAATGGTGGGTAGTGTCCATCACCCTGTTCGGGCTCGCGGCCAGCCTCGCGCTGTCGCTGACCGCGCATAAGCAGTACTCGGCTACCGCGCAGCTTCTCGTGCAGCCGTCGGTCACCGCGACCAGCGCGGGCATGGCCCCGCAGCCGGTCACTCAGACCGACGTGGCCACCGAGCTGCAACTGGTCACCAGCGCCCCCGTGGTCCAGGCGGTGCGCGGCACGCTGGGCAGCGCCCCTACGGTGTCGGCCGCGCAGGTGGCCCAGACGAACGTGATCGCGATCACCGCCACCAGCCAGATCCCGGCCCGGGCGGCCCGCATCGCGAACCTGTACGCGAAGGCCTTCGTGCAGTACCGCCAGCAGGTGGCGAGCAGCAGCCTGGCCAGCGCCGAGGCGCAGCTGCGGTCGCAGATCTCCACGCTGGGGAACCAGATCAGGTCCCTCGGCCGCAATTCCACCTCCCCGGCGGCGTCGGCGCTGCTCAACCAGGAAGCGGTGCTGAAGGAGCAGCTGGCCCAGATGGAGGTCAGCGGGGCGGTCAACACCGGTGAGGTGGCGCTGGTCACGCCCGCCCAGGCGCCGGTATCGCCGAGTTCGCCCAAGCCGGCCCAGGACGCGCTGCTCGCCCTGGCCGCCGGGTTCGCCCTCGGCCTGGGCGCGGCGCTCCTGCGGGAGAGCCTGGACGACCGGCTGGCGTCCAAGGAGGCGGCCGAGCGCGCGGGGGGCGTGCCGGTGCTGGCGATGACCCCGCTGCTGCCCTCCGGGCGGCGGCCGGAGCCGACGGTCGCCGTGCTGGCCGAACCGACCTCACCGGCCGCCGAGGCGTACCGGTCGCTGCGCACCTCGCTGCAGTTCGCCCGGCAGGAACGGCAGCTGCGGACGCTCCTGGTGACCAGCCCGGCGGTCGGCGACGGCAAGACCTCCACCCTGGCCAACCTGGGCGTGGTCTTCGCCCAGGCCGGCGAGCGGGTCCTGCTCGTCTCGTGCGACCTGCGCCGGCCCAAGATCGGCGAGTTCTTCGGTATCGACGAACGGGCGGGCCTGACCAGCATCCTGCTCGGCGAGCACACGCTAGAGCAGGCGCTAGTACCGGTGCCCGGTATCGACCGGCTCACCTTGCTCCCGGCCGGGCCGATCCCGCCGAATCCGGCCGAGCTGCTGAACGGCAGCCGGGCGCGGGACATCTTCACCCAGCTGAGCGGGCAGTTCGACCTCGTGCTCATCGACAGCCCGCCGGTGCTGCCGGTCACCGACGCCGCGATCTTGTCTCAGTACGCGGACGCCACGCTGATGCTGGCCGCCGCGGGTCAGACCCGGCGAGGCGACCTGCACCGGGCCGCGGAGAAGCTGGACCAGGTCGGTGCCACGGTCCTGGGCATCGTGCTGAACAAGGTGACCAGGCAGACCAGCCGCGAGTACGGCTACGGCTACGGCTACACCTACGGCTACGGGCGGCACGAGTACAAGCCGTTCACGCGACGGGAGGCAGCGGAGACCGACGCGGAGCACCCGAACGGGAACAGCAAGCTGAGGGGCCGCATCTCACGCTGATCCGGCCTGAGCCGGGGTAGTGCGTCGGCCAGTTTCGTGCCTGAGGGAGGTGTCGGCATGCCCATGTCGGAAGGGCTTACCACGGTGCTCGCCGTAACCGCGTGCGGTGCGGTGGTCGCCGGGACCGAGGCCATGGCGATTCCGCTGCTGCGGCGGGCGGACATCGTGGACGTGCCCGGGCACCGTTCTTCGCACGCCGTCCCGACGCCGCGGGGCGGCGGGATCCCCGTCGCCGCCGGGCTGCTCGTCGCGGCGGGGCTGATCGGCGGGCTGAACGCGACGTTCTTCGTCCTGGCCGTGGCCGCGTTCGGGATGCTCGGGGCGGCCGAGGACGTGCGCGGCCTGACCGTCCGCCGGCGGCTGGCCTGGCAGGCCTGCGGCGCCCTGATGATCGCCATCCTGCTGGTCAGCGGGCTGGCCGCGCCCGCACCCGTGCTCGTTCTGCTGGTGTTGCTGTGCACCGCGTGGATCACCGGGTTCGTGAACGCTTTCAACTTCATGGACGGCGTCAACGGCATCTCCGCGGCGCACGCGCTGGTCGCCGGCCTGGTCTACGCCGGGCTGGGCTGGTGGCTGCACGACGGGTTCCTGGTCCCGGCGGGGGCGGCGGTCGCGGCGGGCGCGCTCGCGTTCCTGCCGTGGAACGCCGGCCGGGCCCGGGTGTTCCTGGGGGACGCGGGCAGCTACGCGCTGGGCGCGGTGCTGGCCTCGCTGGCCGCGTACGCGGTCCTGCAGGGTGTTCCGCCCGAGGCCGCGGCCGGGCCGCTGGTCCTCTATGTGGCCGACACCGCCTGGACGCTGCAGCGGCGCATCCGGACCGGCGAGCGCTGGTCCGAGCCGCACCGTGGCCACGTCTACCAGCGCTGGTGCGACGCCGGGTGGTCGCACCAGCGGGTGGCGGCGACGGCCGCGGCCACCACGGTCCTGCTCAGCGGCCTCGGCGCGGTCAGCCTGACCGGGCAGCCGGTGCCGCGTGCCGCCGCCGGCCTGGCCGGGGCGTGGGTCGTGCTGGCCTACCTGAGATCGCCGGCGCTGCTGGCCGCCCGCGCCGCTCGGGCCGACCGCGCCGCCCGCGAGGAGGCGGCCGCGGCGTGAAGATCCTCATCGTCACCCACTACTTCCCGCCCGAGACCGGGGCACCGCAGGCCCGCCTGTCGGGCCTGGCCGCGGCCTGGGCCGCCGGCGGCGACGAGGTAACCGTGCTCACCGGCATGCCGAACCACCCGACCGGGGTGATCCCGCCGCCGTACCGCGGCGCCATCCGGCGCCGCGAGCGGCGCGACGGGTACCGGGTGCTGCGCACCTGGCTGTACGCCACGCCGAACGAGGGGGTGGCCCGCAAGACCCTTAGCCACCTCAGCTTCATGGTCAGCGGCGTCCTGCTCGGCGCGCGGGCCAGCGGCCCGGCCGACGTGGTCGTGGTCTCCTCGCCCACCTTCTTCTCCATCGGCGCGGGCGCTGTGCTGGCCTGGCTCAAGCGGGCCCGGCTGGTGGTGGAGATCCGCGACCTGTGGCCCGCCATCTTCGCCGACCTCGGCGTGCTGACCAGCCGCCCGCTGATCCGGCTGCTGGAACGGCTGGAGCTGGCCGCGTACGCGGCGGCCGGCACCGTGGTCGTGGTGAGTGACGGCTTCCGCGCCAACCTGATCGGGCGCGGCGTGCCGGCCGGGAAGGTGCACACCATCCGCAACGGGGCCGACCCCGGGGAGTTCGACCCGGGCGCGCCGGCCGACTCCGGGCTGCGCGCGGGCCTCGGCGCCGGCCCCGGCGACTGCCTGGTGCTCTACGCCGGCACGCACGGCATCTCCCAGGGGCTTATGTCGGTGGCCGACGCCGCGGCCCGGCTGGACAGCGAGCCGGGGATCAGGTTCGCGTTCGTCGGCGAGGGCGCGGACAAGGCGCGGCTGCGGCAGCGGGTGGCCGAACGCGGTGCCGGCCACGTCACGCTGCGGCCCGGCGTGCCCCACGAGCAGGTCCCGGCGCTGCTGGCCGCGGCCGACATCTGCCTGGTCCCGCTGCGCGACGTGCCGCTGTTCTCATCATTCATCCCGTCGAAGATGTTCGAGTGCCTGGCCGCGGGCAAGCCGGTGGTGGGCGCGCTGGCCGGCGAGGCCGCGCAGATCCTGCGCGAGGCCGGGGCCTGCGTCGTGCCGCCCGGGGACAGCGCGGCCCTGGCCGAGGCGGTCCGGACGCTGGCCGCCGATCCCGGCCGGCGGCAGGAGATGGGGCGGCAGGGCCGCTGTTACGTGGAGAAGCACTTCGACCGCGGCGTCCTGGCCCGGCACTACCGCAAGCTCCTGGGGGACCGAAGGTGAGACTCTTCGTCCTCGGCGGAAGCGGCTTCCTGGGCGGGTACGTGCTCAGCGCGGCGGCCCGCGAGGGCCACCAGGTGCTGGCGCTGGCCCGGAGCGCCGCGGCCGCGGGCACGGTGACGGCCCGGGGGGCGCGGCCGGTCGCCGGGGACCTCGGCGACGCGGCCGGCCTGGACGAGGCGTTCGCAGCGGTGAACGACCCGGGTGGCTGCGACATCCTGGTCTGCCTGGCCTCGCTGGGCTTCGGGCACGGGTCGGCCATCGTCGCCGCCGCCGAGGAGACCGGGTTCAGGCGGGCCGTGTTCGTCTCCACCACCGCGGTGACGACGGCCTTGCACCCGCCGGCCAAGCAGGTCCGGCTGGCCGCGGAGGAGCAGATCCGCCGTTCCGGCCTGGACTGGACGATCCTGCGCCCCACCATGATCTACGGCGACGCCGGCGACCGTAACCTGTCCCGGCTGCTGCGGCTGCTGGCCAGGACGCCCGTGCTGCCGGTCCCGGGGACGAGCAGTTGCCTGCACCAGCCGGTGCACGCGGCGGACGTGGCCGGCGCGGTGCTGGCCGCGGTACAGCGGCTCGCCGCCCAGGACCCCGCCGTGGCCGGGGGGCTGTACAGCGTGGCGGGGCCCGAACCCATCCCGTTCGGTGAATTGCTGCGGACCTGCGCCCGCGCGGTCGGCCGCCGGACCCGGCTGCTCCCGGTCCCGCTGGCGCCGTTGGTCCCGCTGGCCCGAGGCTACGAGCGGCTGAGCCGCCACCCGCGGCTGCGGGCCGAGCAACTGCTGCGCCTCGGCGAGGACAAGGCGTTCGCGATCGACGACACGATCCGCGACCTCGGCTACGCGCCGCGCCCGTTCGCCGACGGCATCGCCGCCGAAGCCCGCCTGCTTGGCCTGGCACCATGACCGCCGCCGAGCTGGCCCGGCTCGGCCGCACCGTCGTGCACCTGCGCCCCGGCCAGGTGGCGCACCGGGCCCGGCTGCGCGCCCAGCGGGCCGGGCTGGCCCGGTTTCCCGGCGCCGCGGGCCGGCTCCTGCCCGGCCCGGATCCGTCGGCCGCAGCCGGGTGGCCGGCCGCGTTCCGTCCGCTGGACGCGCTGGCCCCGGCCCGCTGGCCGTCCGCGCCCGAGCTGCGGTCCGGCAAGATCACCCTGCTCGGCGTGACCCGCCCGCTCGGCGGCGACTGGCAGCACGCTGACGCACCCCGGCTGTGGCGCTTCCACCTGCACTACTGGGACTGGGCGTGGGGGCTGGCCGCGGGCGGGCTGGTCGGCCGGGCCGCCTTCGCCCGGCTGTGGCGGTCCTGGCAGGCGTCGGCCGGCTACCGGCACGGCGACGCCTGGCACCCGTACCCCGCCGCCCTGCGCGCCTGGTCTTGGTGCGGGCTGCACCGCGACCTGGTGGCGGGCGGCGACCTCGAGCCGGCCTTCACCGCCGCGCTCGCCGCCCACGCCGGGTTCCTGCGCCGGCATCTGGAATACGACGTCGGCGGCAACCACCTGGTCAAGGGGCTCAAGGCGGTGACCGGCCTGGCCGTCTTCTTCGCCGACGAGCGGCTGCTGCGGCAGTCCCTGCGCAGGCTGGCCCGCCAGGTCGGACGGCAGGTCCTCGGCGACGGCGGCCACTTCGAGCGGGCGCCCGCCTACCACTGCCAGGTCCTCGCCGATCTCGTCGACGTGGCGGACCTGTTCCGGGCGATGGGCCGGGAGCCGCCCGCGGAGATCACCGGGGCCATCGCGGCGATGCGGCGCTGGCTGGGCGCGGTGCTCACCCCGGACGGCCAGGTGCCGCTGCTCAACGACGGCTACCCGGTGGACCGCGACCTGCTCGCCGCGCTGCGGCCGGGGCGGGAACCAAAAGTACCGCTGCTCGTCCTGCCGGACACCGGGCTGGTCCGGATGGCCACGGGCGGCTGGCACCTGCTCGCCGACGTCGGGCCGCCGTGCCCGCCCTCGCTGCCGGCCCACGCGCACGCCGACACGTTCGGCTGCCTGGTGTACCTGGACGGGGTGCCGTTGCTGGCTGATACCGGCACGTCCACGTACGAGCCGGGGCCGGTGCGCGGCTACGAGCGGTCCACCGCCGCACACAGCACCGTGCAGCTGGACGAGGCGGACTCGACCGAGGTGTGGGGCACCTTCCGGGCCGGGTGGCGGGCCCGGGTCAGCGGGCTCGCCGCCGAGGCCAGCGGGGTCGGGATCCGCTGCGAGGCGGTCCACGACGGGTTCCGGCACCTGCCCGGCCGCCCGCGGCACCGCCGCCGGTGGACGCTCACCATCGGCGGCCTGCTGGTCGAGGACGCGATCACCGGACGCGGCCAGCATGAGGTCGTTGTCCGCTGGCAGCTCGCGCCGGGCTGGTCCGTGCGGGTGGCGGGGGACACAGCCCATCTGTACGGCCCGGCCGTCGCCGTCGTCGCCACCGTCAGCGCGAACGTCCCGGTGCTGCTCGCGGCCGCGTCCCGGCCGGTCGCCGCCGGGTTCGGGGTCAGGACCGACGCGCCGGTGCTGACCTGCCGGGCGGACGCGGCCTTGCCTGTCCTCATCACCACCGCTTGGAGCCGCGCCGCCGGCGGCCCCGCTATAGCAAGCACAGTCGCAGAAGGGCCGTAAATGAAGCAGATCGTGCAGCCGGTCAGCGGGGGGCCGGTGAAGATACTCGAAGTCCCCCGGCCGGTGATCAGCCCGGCCGAGGTGCTGGTGCGCACCGTGGCCTCGGTGATCTCGCCGGGGACCGAGGGGGCGGTCACCGCGCTGGCCCGGTCGAGCCTGCTGGCGAAGGCGCGGGCGCGGCCGGACCTGGTCCGCCAGGTGGTGCGCAAGGCCCGGGCCGAGGGCCTCGCGGTCACGGCGCAGGCGGTCCGGAGCCGGCTCGCCTCCGACGTGCCGCTGGGCTACTCCGCCGCGGGGGTGGTGGCCGAGGTCGGCTCCGCCGTCGACGGGATCAAGGTCGGCCAGCTGGTGGCGACCGGCGGTGCGGGCCAGGCCAGTCACGCCGAGTTCCAGGCCGTGCCGTGGCTGCTGTGCGCGGCCGTGCCGGACGGGGTCCCGGCGGCAGACGCGGCGTTCGCCACGCTCGCGTCCATCCCGCTGCACGCGCTTCGGCTGTCCGGAGTGGGCCCGGGCGCCAAGGTCGTGGTGCTCGGCCTGGGGTTGCTCGGCCAGCTCGCGGCGCGGCTGGCGATGGCCTCCGGCTGCGACGTGGCCGGGATCGACCCCGGCGGGTTCGTCCGGGACACCGCGGTCCGGGCCGGGGTCCTCGCCTTGGACGAGACCGGCGACACGACCACGGAGGCGATCCTGCGCTGGTCCCGGGGGCGGGGGGCTGACGCCGTGCTGGTCTGCGCGGCGGACTCCTCGGCCGGGCCGATGTCGCGGGCGCCCGCGTTGTGCCGGGACCGGGCCTGCGTGGTCATGGTGGGCGACGTGGGCATGCCGCCCCAACGGACCCCGTTCTACGAGCGGGAGATCTCGCTGCTGTTCGCCCGGTCCTACGGCCCGGGACGGTACGAGCCGTCCTACGAGGCGTGGGGGGTGGACTACCCGGTCGGCCAGGTCCGCTGGACAGAAGGCCGGAACCAGGAGGCGGTGCTCGACCTGCTCGCCGTCGGCCGCTTGCACGTATCCGACCTGGTCACCCAGACGTTCGGTATCGAAGGGGCGGATGAGGCCTACCGGCTGCTCGAGAAACGGACCGAACCTTGCCTGGCCATCCGCCTCAGCTACCCGTCCGGCGCGGCCGCGGACGAGCCGGTCCGGCTGCGGCCCCGTGTCGGTCAGGGGAGCGCGGATCATGGGACCGGCGCGTCCCGCGCCGGGGAGCCCGGGGTCGGCTGGATCGGGGCCGGCGCGTTCTCTACCGGGACGCTGCTGCCCGCCTTCCGGGAAGCCGGCTTCGCCCGGTTCGTGGCCGTAGCCACGGCCAGCGGCGTCTCGGCGCGGCGGGCAGCCGAACGGCACGGCTTCGAGCAGGCCGTCACTGGCGCCGCCGCCGTCATCGGCGACCCGGACGTCAGCGTGGTCGTGATCACCACCCCGCACGACACACACGAGGAACTGGCCTGCCAGGCGCTGGCCGCCGGGCGGGACGTGTGGTGCGAGAAGCCGCTGGCGCTGACCCTGGCCGGCCTGGACGAGGTAGAAAAGGCCTGGCGCGACTCGGGGCGTCGGCTCACCCTGGGCTTCAACCGGCGCTGGGCCCCGTCCGTCCAGGCCGCGCAGCGGGCACTGGCCGGGGAACAGGGGCCCAAGCTGGTGGTCTACCGGATCGCCGCGGGCCGGGTGCCGGAGGGTCACTGGTATCTCGACAGGCGCCAGGGCGGCCGCCTGCTCGGCGAGGTGTGCCATTTCGTCGACACCGCGCAGGCGCTCGTGGGGGTCGGCATCGAGGAGGCCACGGGCCTGCTGAGCGGGGACGCGTCCCAGGGGAACGACAGCGTGGTGGCGGCGCTGCGGTTCGCGGATGGATCGGTCGCGTCGATCGCCTACGGCAGTACCCCGCCGGTGGCGGGCAAGGAACGCATCGAAGTCCTGGCCGGGTCGCACCAGGTGATCATTGATGACTTCCGGTCGGTACTGGTCGACGGCCGTACCCGCTGGAAGGGCCGGCCAGACAAGGGCCACCGTGCCCACGCCGCCGCGTTCCGTCAGGCGGTCCAGGCCGGCGCGGACATGCCGACCGAGGCGATGCTGAGCAGCATGCGCGCCACCATCCAGACCGTCGACCGGGTCGGGTCGGCGTGACCCCTGGGCCCGCGGATGACGTGCCCGCGGAAGGCCCGGCCCGGGAGGTGCTGAGCCTGTTCGAGGCCAAGGCAGCGGGCTGGCCGGCGAAGTACGCTCCGGATGGTCCGCTGGCGGGCCGCCTGGCCCGGCTGGCCGCCGCCGTCGGCCGGGCCGCGCAGCCGGGGGACCGGGTGCTCGATCTGGGCTGCGGAACCGGAGAGCTGGCCCGGGCCCTCACGGCGGCCGGGTTCGGCGTGATCGGATGCGACATCTCCGGGGAGATGTTGACCCGGGCCGTCCGCGAGGGCGGCGCGGGCGCCGGATGGGTACGGCTGGCGGCAGACTGGCAGACCCTGCCGTTCGTGTCCGCCGCGTTCGGCGTCGTGGTGACTTCCAGCGTGCTCGAGTACGTCACCGACCCCGCCGCCGTGCTGCGCGAGTGCGCCCGGGTGACGCGCCCGGGCGGCGTCGTCCTCTGCACGGTGCCGGACCTGCGGCACCCGGTCCGGTGGGCCGAGTGGCCGGCCCGGCAGCTGGCCAGGGGCCTCGGGAAATCGAACGGAGGGCGCCGTTCGCGATGGCACACCTACCACGCCTATCTGCGGGCGTCCCGGCAGCATCACCAGGTCCGGTGGTGGCGGACGGTATGCAGGCAGGTCGGCCTGGGCCCGCTGGCCACGTCCGGGGAAGTCCGCTCCCCGCTCCGCCTCCTGGCCTTCCGCCGGAGCGCGCTGACGCTTGTTACCCAGCGTCGTTAGGCTTGCGCCGGCCGGCTCGTCCTGGTCAGCAGGTAGCTGGCCGGTCACCGCTCCTGGCGTCCGTGCTGACGGCGCTTCGGGAGAGCGTCGTGGGGCGGCAGCCTGCGCAGGGAGAGCAGCATGATGGTGAGCGCGACTCCGTAGGCCACGCCGGAAGCTATCGCCGCGCCGTAGAGCCCGATGACGGGGAGGAGGGCGAACAGCAGGACGACCGTGAACAGGACGGCTAGACCTTCGGCCCGGGCGATGACGAGGGGCTGTTTCCTGCCGCGCAGCATATCCCCGGTGACCTGGTTACAGGCCATCAGTATCCCGGCCGGGGTCAGCGCCCACAGCAGGGCCGTCACGCTGGCGTACGCAGGCCCGAAGACATGCGGGATGAGCCAGGGCGCGACCAGGTCCAGCGGGATGAGCGCGGCCACGGCGGTGCACGCGGCAACCAGGATCCCTAGCCACTGCATCTGGTGGGCCAGGCTGTCTACGGTCCGCCTCGACGCCAGCCGGGGAAAGGCGACATTGCCGATCGCGGACACCGCCGGCAGCGGGAGGAGCGTGCAGGTGACTGCGATCGAATACCGGCCGAGCGCCGCCGCGGGTACGGTGAGGGAAAGCACAAGCTGGTCGAGATAGATATTGAGGACGGCCGGAGTCAGGGCCACGATCTGGGCCGTGCCGTACCTGAGCAGCGGGCGGGTGAGGCTGGCCTGACGGCGGCCAGGGGCCAGACCGGCTGACCGGCAGCGGGCGTAGCCCCAGCCGAACTGGACCAGAACGCCCACGGCGATGGCCAGCAGCGCGGAATCCAGCGTGAGCAGCCGCAGTCGCCACAGTGCGACGAGAACCGCCAGGGTGAGAGCCGGCTGGAGCATCCGTACCGTGTTCCACGCGCGCAGATCCCTCGCCTGCAGCGGGAACATGTAGCTGGACGAGGGGAAGGCCACGATCAAGGTCGCGAAGGCGATTCGGTAGGCGGCGGTCAGCCCGGCGTTCCCCCGGCCTAGCAGCGGGGCCAGCAATATCCCGGCAATCAGCACCACCGTCCCGGTTATCAGGACGATCGCCCGCGAGGTCGCGACGTAACCGCGAGCCTGGTCGGGTTCGCGGGCGGCGAAGAAGCACACGGCGGCAGGCTGGCCCACCTGTCCGAGCGTGAGCGCGACCCCGGCCCACGCCGTGGTCGCGGCGTACTCGCCGCGCATCACGGGGCCCAGGACCCGCGCCACGATCACGCCCCCAAGGCCAGCCGCCACCATCGCGGCGACGTTGTAGCTGGCAGTGCGGGCCACCAGGCGCCCGATGCCGCGCTGCCGGATTACCGCGGTAACCTCCGGCAGGCGCTGCGCGAGCGTCTGGTGCGTCACTCGTGACGTCACGGCACGCGGGGGTCGGCAGGGCAAGCTGTTGTCACGATTAGATACTACTCGCGTACTCTCAGTAGCAAACATTAAATACTCACTGAACAGGCCCAGTCTCGAAGCGCCACATCACGGAGAGCAGGAACCCGATGCGCGCACCCATGTCCGTTATGAAGGCCACTGCGAGGACCGCGCGGACCGCGGGGGGCCTCGCGGTCCAACTCGCCACCTCAGGTGCGCAGCAGAACTTCCTCGGTGCGTCGTGGGTGGCGCGCCTGGTAGACGCCGTTCCCGGGCAGGCGCGGGAGCGCGCGGCGCTGCGCCTGTTGTCGCTTTCCCCGCACTACTTCTACGACCGGGACATCCGGGCCGAGGCTGAGCGCAACCGGCGGTCGCGGCGAGCCCTCGCCGAAGCGCTCGTCGCGCCGCACCTGAACTCGCGGGCCAGGGTCATCGACTACGGGTGCGGACCCGGCTACATGGCCCGGGCGGTGGCCGGGATCGCTGCTCACGTCGACGCGGTGGACATCTCGCGCGGCGTCCTGGCCTGCGCGAGAGCGCTGAACGGCGATCCCGGCGTCAGCTACCTCACCCCCGAGGAACTCGGCCGCCGCGAGGGCCAGGCCGATCTGGCCTATTCCTTCGCTGTGGTCCAGCACATGCGCACCGAGGCGGTCATCCGGGCACTTTGCCTGCTCGCGGCCAAGCTCCGCTCCGAGGGAACCCTGCTGGTGCATTTCGCCGAACCAGGACCGGGAGGCTGGCGTACTGAGGCCGAGTGGGATGCGGGCCGGTCGCTGGCCGGACGGTTGAGGCGACGGTACGGCCTGAACTGCTTCGGCCGGACATCGGCCGAGATGCGGGACCTGGCCGCCAGGCACGGCTTCGTCGGCATCACCGTGACGCCGCTGGGCGGGCAACTGAGCGTGCCTGGCGACGACGACATCACCAGCCAGCACATGCTGACCGCGCGACGCGCCTGAGAACCGGGAGAACTCGAAGTGACGGAACTTCTTCGCCTGCCGGCGGCCCGGGCTTCTAGCCGCCCCGGACGACCAGCGGCAGATCGGGGCGCCAGCCGCCGGTAACGTCGGCGCCGTTCCTGGCCTCGGCTTGCTCGCGTAGTCCAGGAGCGGCCGACCAGCCGAATCTGGGGACGGTCGCGAGCAGGGGGCCAAAGGTTAGCCAGAGCAGCACGGACGCCCGGTTCGCGGTCAGAGATGGAATGCCGAGCGAAGCCCCGACGGCGACGGCCAGTGCGGCACAGGCCAGTCTCCGCTCCGCATCATGCAGGTGCCCGCGCAGGTGCAGGCACCGCGTCGCCAGCACGGCCAGGGTCAGCGCGGTTATGATCACGCCGGTGACGCCGGCGTAAATGAGTACTTCCGCCCACAGCGAGTCGTATGCCACCGCCAGGCCTCCGGCCCCGAAGCCGTACCACGGGCTTGACCGAAGCACATCCATCACAACTGGACCGAGGGTCGCGCCCGTTCCGTAGCGCCCAGACGTCCATATGGCTATGGATGGATGTAGCAGCTGGGACAATCCCGTGCCGCCTGCCCAGGCGGGAGCGACGCCGCTCACTCCGGCGAGCCACAGGGCGCTGGCGGCACAGACGCCCGACGCCAGGACGCGGGCGCGGGAACGGCGATCCCGCAGCATCATCAGCAGCGCTATGGGGATGGCGCCGACGAGGAATACCTTCGAGCCTGTCAGCACTCCTCCGGCCGCTAGGACGAGGAATGCCGCCGCTGTCGTCTTCGCTCGCACTACGCGGATCTGGGCCAGGTAGATGAGGCAGCACAAGGCGAGCGCATACGCCGTACCGGCCTCGGCCGGCTGATTGAAGATTCCCGTGAACCGCCAGTTGGTGGCCGCGTTCAGCGCCACCGACCCGTTGGATCCGGGCGCATCCCAGAAACGGGGCAGGATACCTATCACCTGAGGGTTACGCGTTACCGTCTGAGCAACGGAGATCGCGGTGTTCAGGCACATCCCGGTGATGATGATCCGCGAGGCCATCAGCGCCAGCCTTGCCGGTGGCACATGCACAGACCAGGACCAGACGAGGATCATGAGGGCGAGCGGAAGTAGCAGCGCCGCGAGCCCGTGCGAGACCGGCTGCGCACCGTACGCGCCGATCTCCAGAGGCCGCCAGCACGTACCGATCAGCGTGACCGCGATCAGCCCCAGCCACAAGGCCATCACCGGCAGCAGCCCCGTATGACCCCGCATAAGGTGAGGCCAGCCAGTGATCAGCGTCCATATCGCCAGGGCGAATACGACGACCTGCTCGGTGCGCGTCCCCGCGACCAAGTAGGGGCCGAACGCGGACAGGCACGCAAATCGCGCCTGCCAGAGGGCAGTACGCTCTCGTCGGCCAGGTTTCCCCGCTGTCACGTATGGATACTATCAGTAATCCATATGTGACAAATAGTAGTCAAAGTTTCGGCCACGGACAGGTCGTGATCACGCTCTCTGGAGCAGGCAAGATCGCTTTGGTAACTAATAGTAATCATCTATGATCGATACGTGACTACAGTGCCGCGGCGGGATGGGCTCCGCGAGCGGCTTTACGAGGCCTACGCGTCGCAGCACGCGGGCTGCCGCGGCGGTGGCGCCAGCGCCCTTACCTACCGCCGCGACATCCGGCCGGCGCTGCCCCCGCCGGGTACCGGGCCCGTGATCGACATCGGCTGCGGGCAGGGTGAGCTGGTCCGGCTGCTGCTCGCGGATGGCTACGACGCCGAGGGCGCCGACATCAGCCCGGAGCAGGTGGCCATCGCGCACGCGGCCGGCCTGAACCGGGTGCACCTGGGTGACTACCGCGATACCCTCACCGGCCGAGACGGGTCGCTGGCCGCGGTGACCGCCACCGACCTGCTGGAGCACCTGGCCAAGCCGGAGGTGCTCGAGACCTTCGACGTGGTGGCGGCGGCCCTGCGCCCCGGGGGCGTGTTCATCGCCCGGGTGCCGAACGCCGTCAGCCCGTTCGGCGGGAACATCAGGTACGGCGACTTCACCCACGAGTCGTGGTTCACTACACGCAGCGTTCGGCAACTGACGGCCGCGGCCGGCTTCGCTTCGGTCACCGTGCTGGCCTGCCCACCGGTTCCGCACGGCGCGGTCAGCGCCGCCCGGGCGGTCCTATGGACGCTGATAAGCGGGGGCTGCAAGCTCGCGCTCGCGGCCGAGACCGGCATGCTCCGAGGGCATATCGTTACCCAGAACCTGTCCTTCGCGGCCCGCAAGGGCGGATGACACATTCATCTCGGGACACCGCGGCTCAGGGCCCGGAACATGGCCCGGTTCACCTCGACCTTTTCCGGGTTGTTCTGGACCTGGTCGGCGACGCGGCACGCCGCCTGGCGCATCCGCCCGCGGCTCTCCTCGTCCAGGTCCAGGAATCGCTGGATCAGCCCGGCGACCTCCGCGGGGCTGGCTGGATCGCATAGCCAGCCCGCGCCCGCCGACTCCACCCGGTGCCAGGGCGAGTCGCGGCCCACGATGACCGGGGTGCCCGCCGCCAACGACTCGAGCACGACGTGGCCGAAGTTTTCCCCCCAGGTAGGGAGGACGAACAGGTCGAAACCGCCGAGAAAGCTCACCGCCTGGTCCGGCGGGACCGTTCCGACGTACCGGGCCATGTCCGGGTCGTCGAGGCCGCCGATCAGTTCGGTGCACTTGGCCCAGTACCTGACGTCCTCGATGGGACCGGCGATCGAGAGCCGGGCGCCGCCCTTTACCAGCGGCAGTGCCCTGATGAGCGTGGCCACGTTCTTATTCGGCACGATCCGGGACATGAAGACCAGCGAGCGACCACCTGACGCGCCAGTGGCGTGGTCGGCCCGGTCCTGGTCGGCGCAGGAGATGTTGGCCCGCATGTTCACGGCGATTTGACTGCGCACATCCGGACCAAACACTCGTTCGATATCCGCTTGCTCCAAGCCGGTGGAAGCGTGCCAGGTGACGGTCTTGTGCAGCCGGAGCAGCCGAAACACCGCGAGGAAAAGGCGCTTCTTCCACCGCTTCAGCCCGAGGGCTCCGGCCGAGAGCTCACCGCGTGGCGCCAGGAGCACGGGAGTCCTCCTCGAGGTGACCCGGGTGAGCAGCAACGGCAGGACCGTGAAGCGGTAGTCGAAGAGGCTGTTCAGGTACACCACCTGCGGCCGGGTCTGGCGCAACAAGATGACCGTCTTCCAGGTCCGCATATGGTGGCTGAGCTCGTACCAGGTCGTCGCGTGACCGAAGCTGCTCCATCGATCCGGCCGCACCGATTCCATCGGCCGGTCGGCCGGGCCGTCCAGCGCGGACGTGACGACCGAGAACCTGAAGTCCGCAGCCAGCGTCTCCACCAGGCCGTGCAGGCTGCGGGCCGGACCGCCTGCCAGGTAAGCGGGAGGGTAGCACCGGGTGAAGATAGTAATCCTGGGCCGGGGCGCAGTAGCGGTCACGCTCAGGTCGCCAGCGAGCTCACCCGTGACGCCAGGGGCGGCAGGATAGCGAGGATGGTACCGCCCCCGCCGGTGGCCCCGCAGTCGGGGCGGCCTGGCCGCCGGGCCGCGCCGGGAACGCCTCCATAAATTGCTGTCACTTTTAGATATTACTCATAAACTTTCTGTAATGCAGAATAATATATCTGCAGATCGGCTCCGGTCTCGGGGTTTAATTTGCTGAAGGTGAGGAGTGCGTCCGTTTCCGTCACTAAGACCGCGTGAACGGCGAGGACGCTGCATCTATCGATCGCCCGGCCTGCCTGAAGACCAGCCTGGCTGCCTCCCCTGGGGTCGCGTAAATCCCCGCCGCGACAGGCGCGGGCGTAGATCCCGGCGTACTGGTCGGCGATGCCCATCGCGTCGAAACGCGTAGCGTTGCGCCGTCCCCGCTCGCTCAGTTGGTGGGCCAGGGCCGTGGACCCAAGCAGCCGTTCTACAGCCGCGCGGATCTGCGCTTCGTCGCGCGGGTCGACGAGCAGTGCCCCGTCC
>JBEKJP010000063.1:0-43527 GCA_050011155.1 Streptosporangiaceae bacterium | reverse complement strand
CCTGCTGGAGCTGATCGAGCCGGGCACCCAGGCCGGCGCGCTCGAGCCGTCGCCCAGTGCTCAGGCGTGGGCGGACCTGCTGGCGGCCCTGCATGGGGTGCCCGTGCCTCCTGATTACCCGCGTGACCTGCGGGCTCAGTGTGAGGGTTTCTTCGCCCGGATCGGCGTCCGGGTCGCGGAGCCGGAGATCGGCCGCTGGGTCAGCGCCGCCGACGTGGCCCGCGGGCTTGAACGCTGCCAGGCGCTGCTTGCCACCGAGAGTGTGCGGGTGCTGCTGCACGGGGACCTGCACCTAGCCAACGTCCTGGACGGCGGCCCCGCCCGCGGCCTGGTCGCGATCGACCCGCGGGCCTGCGTGGGCGACCCGTGCTTCGACGCCGTGGACTACCTGCTCGACGGCGCGGGCCGCGACGGGATCGGTACCCGGTGCGAGGCGCTGGCCGACGCGTCCGGGCTAGACGCCGGCCGCCTGCACGCCTGGTCCCGGGCTGTCGCCCCCATCGTGGCGATCACCTATCTGAGACGCCCCGGCTTCCGGGCCATCGCGGAACTGCTCGCCCTGGCCCGGGAGTGAGGGCCTGCGGGAACGCTTCTCCAGCCACCCGCCGACCATGGTTCCCGTCGCTACGGCCAGCACGAGAAGGTAGATGACGGTAGTCAAGAAGACCAGCCTGATGATGGTGTGCGGAGGATCGCCCTCGGAATCCAGCGGCCAGGACGGGATGAGCGCAAACGCCCAGACGCCCGCGTAGAGCGTGGTCGCCGTCGCGAGCACCCAGCGAGCCCGCACTACTGACTCCTCGCCCTGAGTCCGGACGGGCTTGGGTGGCGGGACTGCGACCAGGTCCCCGTGGAGGTCGGCGGTGAGGGCGGTCAGCTCCGCCTGGGTCGGGGCCGCGAACGCCTGCCCCACCCGCTGGTCGAATTCGTCCTTGGCCAGCATGCCCTGTATGAATGCGGCCTTGAGAAGGCCGATCACCTGTTCGCGGTCGGTACCTCCAGGCCCTGCCATCACGGCGCCTCCCCGGTCAGCGTGATGCAGCGAAGCGTAAACCCGTTCCGGTCGGCTGGCTATACCTGCGACGGCTAGATGGGATATCTGGTGGGCTCGGTGTCGTAAGTCCGGCCGGACGGGGTGGTCCACCGGAACGTCCCGTCGGGCAGCTGGTCGACCTTCCACCGGGGGTGCTGTTTGACCCGGTGGTCGTGCCGACATTTCGGGCCGCCGTTGCAAAGGCACGTTTTCCCGCCTGCTTCGTAGGGGGTGTTGTGCTCGTAGTCGCAGGTGGCGGCGGGCCGGCGGCAGACCGGGCTGGTGCACGTGGCGTGCCGGATCCGGGCCAGGTGCCGGAGTTTTATCCCCGGCTCATGCCCGCTGGCTTGATGGCGGTGGTCGCAGTTCTCGGTGGTGATCGGCTCTATCTCTACGATCAGGTCGGGGCCGTTTCCGGGGACGCGGAGGAGCCAGGTGCCGTGGCCGCCGGGTGGCCCGGCGCGGGTGGTGCGGGTGAAGGAGAACCTGGTCCGGCTGCGTTTCCTGCGGCTCGTGTGGTTCTTGGGTGCTGGCCGGGCGCAGCCGTGGGCGACCGCGTGCCCGTCGGCGTCGGTGAACGTGACGCACCAGGTGGTCTGGGGGCTGGCGGCGGCGGCCCGGGCGAGGTCGCGGGCGAGCCAGGGGTCGACGGGGCCGAAGCCGGACAGGTCGCCGGGCCGGCCGGCCAGGTCCAGGGCGGTGGTGACCGGGATGGTGAGGTTGACCTGCCCGGTGAACCCGGCGGGAACCGGCCCGGCGGCCTTGGCGTCCTGGCCGGGGCGGGAGTCGGTGCCGGTGAGCAGGTCCAGGTAGGCGCGGGCGCGCAGGGCGTCCATGTCGCCTTCGTGCCCGGCGGCCTTGAGCTGGCGGGCCCAGGCGGTGATCCGCTGGTCGGCGGCGAGCATCGCGGCCGGGGGGAGCTCGCGGCCGGCCAGGGCGCCGTTGCCGGACGGCTCGCCCCACCGTTCCACCCGGGCGGTCTTCGCCGCTGCCTCGCGCTGTTCCCGGGCTTTCTTGGGGGCGATCTCCTTGACCGCGCGGGCGATCGCGTCGCGCAGCCCGCCGGGGGTCAGCCGCCCCGCCCGGCCCAGCACGCGGTTCTCCGCCGCCCGGGCCTGCTTGCTGCTGAGCAGCACGGTCGCGGTGACGATGATCTGCGCCTTGGCCGCGGTGATGACCCCGTCCAGCAGGGCCGCCCGCGTGCCGGGCAGGTACCCCTCCAGCCGCCCGGCCGTGGTGAGCAGGCCGTCGGCCTTGCGCCGGGACTCGGCCAGGACGTGGGCGAGCTCGTCAGCGGCGAAGTCCTCCTCCGCTGACCCGCCCGGCCGGCCCGATGCCGGCGTCTTAACCAGGGGGCGGCGGCGGGAGAACGCGGCGATCGCGGCGAGCTTGCGGGCGGCCATATGGGACTCGAGCCGGTCCCACGCGCACACCATCCCGATCAGCTCATCATCCGAGGCCCCCGCGTAGGTGTCGCCCGGCCCGGCGGCCCGGTCGGCGAGCACGGCCAGGTCCGGGCAGGCGGCCATGATGTCCAGCTCCAGGCCCGCCCCGAACGACGCCGCCCGGCCCGACGCCGCCCGGCCCGACGACTCCCCGGCCAGCGGACGGGCGGACCCCGGCTGCCCCGGCCCGCGCCGTTTAGCGGCCGCGGCCGCCGCCTGCGCGGCCAGGGCCCGGGCTACCCCGGCCGGGTCCGGCTCATCCGCCGCCACCGGCTCATCCGCCGCCCGCGCGGCCCCGGCGAGGTCCTCCTCGCCCGGACGCCAGAACTCATCCTCATCCTGGAACATCTCCGGGTCCAGGCCGTCGTCTGCCTCGCAGTCCAGCCGGGCCTGCCACTCCTCGGCCGTCATCGGGTCCGGGCGGGTAATCACCGGCTCCCAGGGCGCTTCGCCGTCAGGCTCGTCCAGGCGCCGGGCGAGATCCTCATCTCGCCCGGGTGGCCTCTGAGCTGATGGCGTGCCCATGGATTCTCCCTCCAGAAAACCCGTTAATCGAAATTATAGTCGATAACTATAGATTGCTCAATCAAATTAGGGATTAAAGTATCGATGAAGCAGATGAGGAATCAGGGACTCGAGGGAAGATCAGTCAGCAAGGTCTTCAGCCGCGGATCGGGTGTCAGCCAGCCGGCCCGCTGATCAGCCAGCGGCACTGATAGACACGAGGCATGGCAATTTCACCCGTTCCTGACCTTGCCGAGGTGTACGCGGCGCGGCGGCGTATCGAGCCGTACCTGAAGCCGACCCCGCTCTACTCATACCCCGCCCTGGACGCGCTGACCGGCGCCGCGGTGCGGGTCAAGCACGAGAACCACCAGCCGGTGGGGGCGTTCAAGGTCCGCGGCGGCGTGAACCTGGTCAGCCAGCTGACCGCGGACGAGCGGCAGCGCGGGGTGATCGCAGCCTCGACCGGTAACCACGGCCAGTCGGTGGCTTACGCGGCCAGCTTGTTCGGCGTAAAGGCTGTCATCTGCGTGCCGGAGCAGGCTAACCCGGTGAAGGTGGAGTCGATGCGGGCCCTCGGCGCCGAGGTGGTCGGTCACGGCCGCGACTTCGACGAGGCCCGCGAGCACTGCGAGAAGCTGGCCGCGGCGCACGGGTACCGGTACATCCACTCCGGCGACGAGCCGGACCTGGTGGCCAAGGCGGTCCGGTCGTCGATCGAGGTGATCGCGGCGCAGTCCGAGGCGGCCCCGGCCGCCTACCGCTCCTGGGAGGCCGGGGCCCTGGTGACGGCGACGAACACCACGTTCGCCGAAGGGCTGGCCACCCGGACGGCCTTCGAGCTGCCGCAGCGGATCATGCGGGAGAAGCTGGACGACTTCGTCCTGGTCGCCGAGGACGCGCTGCGCGACGCGACCCGGCTGATGATCGAGAAGACCCGCAACCTGGTCGAGCCGGCCGGCGCGGCCGCGCTGGCCGCCGTGCTCGCCGATCCCAGCCGGTTCGCGGGCCGCAACGTGACCCTCATCTGCACCGGCGGCAACATCAGCCCGGCCCAGCTGGTCAGCTTGTGGGCAGAGCTATGACCGAGGAAGCGGTCACAGTAGAGCGCTCAGGTCCCGTCACCACCGTCTTCCTGCACCGCCCGGCCCGGCGCAACGCCGTCGACGGCCCCACCGCGACCGCCCTCGCCGACGCCTTCCGGGCGTTCGACGCCGATCCGGACGCCGCCGTGGCGGTCCTGCACGGCCAGGGCGGGGTCTTCTGCTCCGGCGCCGACCTGACCGCGCTCGGCACCGAACGCGGCAACCGGGCCGCGCCCGACGGCGACGCGCCGATGGGCGTGAGCCGACTGCGGCTGTCCAAGCCGGTCATCGCGGCGGTCTCCGGCTACGCCGTGGCCGGCGGCCTGGAACTGGCCTTGTGGTGCGACCTGCGGGTCGCGGACGAGACCGCCGTCTTCGGCGTCTTCTGCCGGCGCTGGGGTGTCCCGCTGATCGACGGCGGCACGGTCCGCCTGCCCCGTCTCATCGGCACCAGCCGGGCCATGGACATGATCCTCACCGGGCGCGCGGTCGACGCCCGCGAGGCCCACGCGATCGGCCTGGCCAACCGGGTCGTGCCACCGGGCCAGGCGCTGGCGGCCGCGCAGGAACTCGCAGCCCAGCTGGCCGCGTTCCCGCAGGTCTGCCTGCGCAGCGACCGTGCGTCCGTACTGGACCAAGAGGGCCTGGACGAGACTGCGGCGATGGCCGCGGAATTCGCCCACGGCCAGCGCGCGCTGACCGCCGAAGCCGCCGTCGGCGCGGCCCGGTTCACCGCGGGAGAGGGCCGCCACGGGACGTGAAATTCAGTCGGTCCAGTCCAGCTGGGGTTCCGGCACGCCGCACCGCCGGCCGTGCTCCTGGGCGGCCTGCCGGGCGGCCACGTCGCCGCGGCGGTAGCGGAAGACCCGGCCGGGGAACACCACGGTGGCCTCGGTCGAGCTGTTCCAGTTGGCGTACCAGCCCGGGCTGAGCAGGCTGGCGGCCAGGTCCTCGGCCAGCGCGGCCGTATTCTCCTCCGGCGCCTCGAACTCGATCGCGGTCCACACCGGTGCCTGGTACGCCGCGGCGCCCGGCACCTCGTACCGGCTCAAGCGGATGACGCGCAGCCCGTGATCCGGCAGGACCGTTCCCGGCCGCAGGCTCTCCGCGAGAATCGTGCCCTGGATCTTTCCCATGCTGACTCCTGTCACACGGCCGCAGGCACCTGCGTCTCAACTCCCGTTACCACGGATAAGGAGAACGCTATGCCACCGCTCGCCGTCACCCGTTCGGGCGCCGGAGCGCCGCTCGTGCTGCTGCACGGGATCGGGTCTTCACGCCGCGCCTGGGACCCGGTCCTGCCTCTGCTCGAGGCCCTGGGCCGCTGCCCTGGCTTCGAGGCGGCCATGGCGGGCACGGCCCGGCGCCACTTCCAGGCGACGGCGACCGTGCTGGAACCGACCGTGCTGGAACCGACCGTGCTGGAACCGACCGTGCCGGAAACCGCCCCGGTCACGATCGCCTTCGGATCCCGCGACCTCCCGTCGCCGCCCTCATCACCCGAGCCGCCGCCCGCGATCCGCTGACTATCAGGTGTCGGGTCGTTACAGTGTGTATAGACCACACCACTGATGTCACTGAGGAGAGCGGCGGCGGATGGCAGCCGAAGCCGAGGACCTGGCCGCGAGGCTGCGGGCGGAATTCCCGCACGCGCTGCGGAACGGTCAGCTGGTGGCTTACTACCAGCCGGAGGTCGACCTGTCCACCGGCCGGGTGGTGGCGGCGGAGGCGCTGGCCCGCTGGGAGCATCCCGAGCTCGGCACCCTGCCGCCGGCCCTGTTCACCCAGATCGCCGAGCAGCTGGGGCTGATGGGCGAGTTCACCCGGCTGATGCTGAAGCTCTCGCTGACCCAGCACCGGGCCTGGGCCGCGGCCGGGATGGTCGTCCCGATCGCCGTGAACGTCGGTCCCGACAGCGTGATCGACCCGGCTTTCCCCGCCATGGTCACCGAACTCCTGCGCCGCGAGCAGGTACCCGGCCCGATGCTCGCGCTCGAGGTGAGCGAGCAGACCGGGACCGCCGCGGTCAGCTCCAGCTTCTTCGCCCAGCTGGCCGAGGCCGGCGTGCGGATCGCGCTGGACGACTTCGGTACCGGCTTCGCCTCGATGGAGAGCCTCGGCGGCTGGCCAGTGGACGAGCTCAAGCTCGACATGTCCCTGGTCCGCCCGATCGCCAGCCGGTCGAGCTTCCGCACCATCGTCCGCACCACCGTGGACCTCGCCCACCAGCTCGGGGTCAAGGTGGTGGCCGAGGGCGTCGAGTCCGAGGCGGTCCGGTCCGAGCTGCGGGCCCTCGGCTGCGACATCGGCCAGGGATACTTCCTGGGGCGGCCGATGCCGCCGGGTGCCTTCGCCGAGTGGATGCGCGACCGAGGGCACATCCAGCGGGGGATCACGGGCCAGGCGGCCGAGGCGGCCGCCGAAGCCAGCGCCCGCGTCCCGCGGTGGCTGCACCGCGTCGTCGATCCGGCCGGCGCCCGTACGCTGGCCGCCGCCCTGGTCATCATGGCGGCCTACGGGCTGTGGCAGGTCTTCCGCTGGGGCGGCCACCAGCACCAGGCCCTGATCGGGGACCTGGCCTTCTTCCCGCCGAACGCCGCGGGCGGATACTGCGCCTGGCGGGTGTCACGCCGCACCGACCTCGGCCGGCCCACCATCCGGGCCTGGCGGCTGCTGTCGGTCGCCGTCTGGCTCTACCTGCTCGGTGACGCGATCCAGCTGATCTACGAGGTGGTCCTGCACCAGCGGCCGGACCCGACCTGGGCCGACGCCGCCTACATCGCCTTCTACCCGGTGGCCAGCGCGGGCCTGCTCGCCTTCCCGGCCCGCCGCCGGACCAGGCCGGAGCGGGTCCGCGGCCTGCTCGACGTCAGCACCGTATTCGTCGGCGGGGCGACGCTGCTGTGGTACGTGGCGCTCGGCCCGGCGGTGGCGTCGAAACCCAGCTTCGACCTGCCCGACCTGGTGATCTTCGCCTACCCGATCGGCGACCTGCTGCTGCTGTTCGGGGTGGTCTCGCTGCTGTGGCGGGGCGTCGCGCGGGCCAGCGTGCTGCCGCTGCGGGTCTTCGCCACCGGCATGCTGGTATTCATCGTGGCCGACGTCACCTACGACTACGTCACCATCCACGCGCCCTATAACGGCGGCGACCCGGTCGACACCCTGTGGATGCTGGCGCTGACCATCGTGTGGGTGGCGGCCGCCTGCCAGCTGCGGGTGACCGAGGGGCCCGGCCACACCGCGCCGCCGCGGCCGGTCACCGTCCGGCCGAGCATGCTGCCGTACCTGGCGGTCGCGGCCAGCTACCTGCTCCTCACCGTCGTCGGCCTGCGCCACCTGGACTTCGACTCGCTCGGCGGCGTGCTGCTGGGCGCGGCGCTGCTCACCGTCCTGGTGTCCGTGCGCCAGATCGCCACGCTGCACGACTACAGCCGGCTCGCGCTCCGGTACCAGGAGCTGGCCTCGGTCGACGGGATGACCGGCCTGTTCAACCGGCGGCACTTCATGGAGGTCACCGAGGCCGCCTTCGCCCACGCCCAGCGGCTCGGCCAGCCGCTGATCGTGCTGATGCTGGACGTGGACCACTTCAAGGAGATCAACGACGTGCACGGGCACGCGGCGGGTGACCGGGTGCTGGCCGACCTGGCCCAGTCCTGCCGCGAGCACACCAGGCCCGACGACATCACGGGCCGCTACGGCGGCGACGAGTTCATCTTGGTCATCCCGGGGATCAGCAGCGTCCGGGCGATCCAGATCGCGGCCCGGCTGACCGGGCCGCCGGCTCGTATCACCGGCGGGGACGGCCAGCCGGTCGTGTTCACCGTCAGCGTCGGCATCGCCGAGATCGGGACCTGCCCGGACCTGGCGGCCCTGCTGGGGCACGCCGACGCGGCCATGTACGAGGCCAAGCGGGCCGGCGGCGGCTGCTGGCGGCTCTACGAGGACACCGAGCAGGCGGCCGCCCTGTCCCGCTGAGTGCTGTGGATCGGCCGGTCTGGCCACCGGGGGGCCGAGGTCGCGGCGACCCTGACCGCCGGCATCGGCAGCAATACGGGTACCGAACGAGTGGTTGCTACGCCCCGCTCACGTGCGTGCGGCACCGGCCCGGAGGTCTCCTCGGTCATGGCGTGCTGGCACTGGAACCGGCAGCTGACGCAGCCCCCGGTCGCGGCGCGGTGCCGCCTGGTGGCCATGAAGATCGCGAAGGCGAGCGCGGCCGCCACGGCCGTGCCCAGCGTGGCCGCGATGATCGCGACCAGCGTGGCCGCGTGGCCGAACTGGTGGCTGACGGGCCCGGCGAACACCAGCCAGGCGACGGCCACGATAGCCGCGAAGCATCCGGCGGGGCGGGCATAACAGACCATGGTCAGCCTCTCATCGTGTGCGCGTTCCGTATACGAGGTGGCCGTGCGTCATTGCCGTCCAATAACTAAATCGCTCAACAGGGCGGAAAAGTCAAGACCCAGAGTTGACCCGCGGTGAGCGCAGCGTGATGAGAGCGAGCAGTCCGGCGGCCAGCGCGAGCCCGGCCGACAGGTAGAGCGCGGCGTGCAGGCCGTCGTGGAAGGCCTGGTAAGCGGCGCCGATGACCTCCTGGACGAGCTTGCCGAACCCGGCGTAGGCGTTGGTGTTCTTCGGGATCTGGCCGGTCTCGATGGCATTGGTCACTAGGCCCTGGAAGGCGGCCGGCACGCCCAGGTGCTTCATCTGGGCGACCAGGCTGACGTGCAGCCGGGAGTAGACCAGCGAGCCGAGGATCGCGACCCCGGTGACGGCGCCGATCTCCCGGCTGGTGTTGGTGGCCGACGCGGCCATCCCGGAGCGTTCGGCCGGCACCGCGGACAGCACCGCGGTGGTAATCGGCACCACGGTGGTGCCGATGCCGATGCCGGCCACGCACAGCGCCACCGTCAGCAGCGGGTAATCCGGGTGCGAGGACAGGTAGCCGTTGGTCAGGAACAGCCCGACCGCCAGCAGCAGGCAGCCGATCGTGATCGACCAGCGCGGCCCGGCCAGCGCCGTCCAGCGCCCGGCCAGCACCGAGGACCCGATCATCAGCACGGTCATCGGCGCGAACACCGCGGCCAGCCGGTAGCCGGACGCGGCGGGCACCTCGGTCAGGTACAGCGCGGTGAAGAAGAAGATGGCGAAGGTGGCGAAGTAGGTGCAGAACGCGGCGATGTTGGCCACGCTGAACTGCGGCACGCGCAGGTAGCGCAGGTCGAGCAGCGGGTTCGGGGACCGCCGTTCCCACCAGCCGAACGCCGCGAACGTGACCACGCTCAGGCACAGCAAGACGATGACCAGGACCGAGCCGAAGCCGGCCGACTCCGCGTCGATGATCGCGAACACCAGCGTGGCCAGCGCCCCGGCGCCCAGGATGGTGCCGGCCGCGTCGACCCGCGCCGCCGTAGGGTCGGAGCTTTCTGGCAGGATAACCGCCGCCACGATCAGGGCGGTCAGCCCGAACGCCAGGTTGAACCAGAAGATGCCGCGCCAGCTCCACGCGCCGGTCAAGATCCCGCCGATAACCGGGCCCGCGGCCAGCGCGAACCCGGAGGTCGCGGCCCACACGCCGATGGCCCGGCTCCTGGCCCGGGCGTCCGGGTACAGGTGGCGCAGCACGGACAGCGTGCCCGGCTCGCTGGCCGCCGCGCCCAGGCCCATCACGGCCCGGCCCGCGATGAGGGTCTGCACGTTGGGGGCGAGCGCGCACACCACCGAGCCGGCGCAGAAGACGCCGGCCCCGGCCAGCATGACCTTCTTGCGGCCGAGCTCGTCCCCGATCATCCCGCAGGCCAGCATGATGCTGGCGAAGGTGAGCGCGTAGGCGCCGACGACCCACTGCAGGTCGGACACGTTCGCCTTGAGGGTGACCTGGATGTCGCCCAGCGCCACGCTGACCACGGTGTTGTCGAGGAAGGTCAGGAAGAGCAGCGTGCACAGGGTGGTGAGGGCGAGCGCCTGGCCACCCCGCTGGGTGCGCCGCTCGGCTAGCCGTTGCACGCTGAGGGGGCGGTGCCGTTGTTCTCCAGCTTGAGCAGCTGGCAGAAGCTGACGTCGCCGACCTTCCAGATGCCGTCCTCGTAGACCGCGGTGCCGGTCTGGTTGGCCAGCGCGGTGACCCCGCTCAGCGTGATGTTGTAGCTCACGGTGGCCGAGGTGGCGGTGTCTATCTTCACGGCGGTGACCTTGGCCCCGGCCGAGCCGGCCAGCCCGGACCCGGCCTGGGCCTTGATGATGGCGGAGAACTTGGTCCCGTTCTGCAGCAGCGAGATCTTCTTGGCGGCGTCGGTCTTGCCGTTGAAGAACGACTCCCAGTTGGTGATGATCTGCGCGATGGAGGCACTGCCCGCGACGGTCGGGGTGCTGGTCGACGCGGGCTGGCTGCTGGCGGGCGCGGACGAGGAGGCCGGCGCGGAAGACGAGGAGGGGGCGCTGGCCGAGGGTGAACCCGCCGCCGACGTCGAACCGCTGCTGCTGCACGCGGCGAGCGTCGCGGCGAGGGCGAGGCCCACCACGGGCACCGCGATCTGGCGAGCGAGGAGCTGGAACCGCATCACGCGCCTCCTAGGAGGACTGTCCTTAGAACACGGGCATTCTGAGGGAAACTGTCGTGCCTGCTCAGTCTGCCCCGAATGTTTCCCAGGAGTTGGCTGGTTACCCGTCTCTCCCCGACGCGAACGTCAGGGACGCCAGCCCCCGCGTTCCGCGTCTTACGGCTCCTACCAGCGGAAATGTATGAAAAGGCGGCCGAAGTTCTTGGAATCCTTCTCGATCCGGTGGTATTTCGCTTTGATCTCTTTTTGCTCGAGGAACCGCAGCACGTGCTTCTTGAGCTGTCCGGACCCCTTGCCCGGGATGATCTCGACCAGCGGCGCCTTCTTGGCCACCGCCTCGTCGATGATCGCGTTCAGCGCCCGGTCGATGTCCTGCCCGCGGTTGTAGATGTCGTGCAGGTCAAGCTTGAGCTTCATGGTCACCGCCCTGAGGAAACAGTACAGCGACGATCGACGTGACCGTGGTATCCGGGTCGCCCGACGGCACCACGGTCAGGACTCGTTCGTCCTGCTGGGGTGGTTCCAAATCAGTGAACTGGCTGCCGAGCAGCTGTTCCGGGAAGAAATGGCCGTGCCGGGCGGCCAGTCGCCGGGCCAGCACCTCGCGGTCCGGGGCCAGGAACACCATCCGCGCCTGCGGCCTGCCGTCCAGCAGCAGGTCCCGGTAGGAACGCTTGAGCGCCGAGCAGGTGATCACGGCGGACTCGTGCTCCGCGATGCGCGCGTCCATCCAGGTCCCGATGGCCCGCAGCCAGGGCCAGCGGTCCGCGTCGGTCAGCGGGATCCGGGCGCGCATCTTCGCCACGTTGGCCGCCGGGTGGAAGTCGTCGGCGTCGGCGAACCGCCAGCCGAGCCGCCCGGCCAGCAGCGCGCCGACCGTGCTCTTGCCGCTCCCGGAGACTCCGGCCACGATCACGATCATGGCGAGGAGAGCTCAGGAGACCTCGTAGCCGACGATGACCTCGCCGGCGTCCAGCCGCTTGACCGAGATCACCCCGGTGCTCTTCGGGGTCGGGAAGGGGAGCACGGTCTGGCCCTTGGTGGAGTCCACGGTGATGCTGTTGGTGATGTGCCACTGGGTGTCGTAGATCGCCACCCGGAGCACCGCGGGAGCCATGCCCTGCAGCCCGTTGTCGCAGCCGAACGCGATGCTGGACCCGCTGCCGTGCGGCACCGTGATCACCGTGACCGCGCTGGCGCCGTTGTTAAGCTGGCCTGACTGCACTTCGACCTCCACCTGCGGCTGGAATGAGCCGATCCACTCGGTCAGCTCGGCCGGGGTTCCGTTGAACACGTCGTTGTCATGGTTGCTGGACGCACCCGACTGCCAGAACGTCCAGTTGCTCCAGGGAGCGGGCGCGGACGGCGTCGCCGTCTGGAAGATGGCCAGCCACAGCGGGTACCCGCCCAGGCCGGCGCAGTTGCCCGAGGTGATGAAGCTGAAGAAGGAGTACACGCCGCTCGGGTTGTGCGGCCGCAGCGTCACCAGCTTGGCCATGAAGTCGCGGGCGCAGGCGGCCACCGCGGCCGGCGACGCGCCGGCCGTCTCGTTATCCAGCCAGAGCATGTCGGTGGTATCCAGGCCGACCTTGTTCAGCTGGTCGACGAAGTAGCCGGCCTGCGCGGCCCCGTCCAGCCGCGGGTCGAGGAAGTGGTAGGCCCCCCGGGCCAGCCCCTTGGCCTTGATCCGGGGCCAGTTCCAGGTCAGGAACGGGTCCGGCGAGTTGGTGCCCGCCGCCCCGAGGCCCTGGCTGGCCCGGCAGATGCCGAACGACAGGCCCGACGTGCCAGCCCAGTTGAACTCGCCGCCGAAATTGGATACGTCGATGCCCCTGGCGTTGCCCGCCACCGCGCTCACTCCCGCCAGACCCTTTTGACCCGCTGTGATCCTAGCGTGATGTCTACTATGAGAGTGGTGAAATCTGCGGGAGTGGTGCTGGCCGGCGGGCGCTCATCCCGGATGGGCAAGCCCAAGGCGGCGCTGGAGTGGCACGGATCCACGCTGCTGCGCCGGACGGTCCAGATCCTGGCGCGGGCGACGGGCGGGCCGGTCGTGGTCGTCCGCGCTCCCGGGCAGAAGCTCCCGGAATTGCCGGCGGGAACGCTGATCGCCGAGGACCCGCGCGAAGGCCGGGGCCCGCTGCAGGGCATCGCGGCCGGGCTGGCCGCGCTGACGGGGCGAGCCGACATCGCGTTCGTCAGCGCCACCGACATGCCGTTCCTGCACCCGGCCTTCATCCGGCGGGTGCTTGGCGTCCTGACTGACGACGAGAGCATAGACGTCGCCCTGCCGGTCGCCCGCGGGTACAAGCAGCCGCTGGCCGCGGGATACCGCGTCTCGCTGGCGGAAACCGCCGAGTGCCTCGTCAGGGCGGGCCGGCTGCGGCCCGCGTTCCTCTTCGCGCAGTGCCGGGTGCGGACGCTGGATGACGCCGAGCTGCTACAAGACCTGGTGCTCGCCGCGCTCGACCCCGGCCTGGACTCGGTGCTGAACCTCAACACCCCCGCCGACTACGCCGCGGCCCGCGCCCGGTAACGTAGCCACCATGGGGACCTGGCCCGTCTTCCGTCAGCTGACCGGACCCGACCGGCGCGGCCTTGGTGCCGCGGCCAACAGCGGAAAGTACCGCCAGGCCCGGACGAGTACCGCCGACGAGGTAGTCAAGTCGGTCTGCCCCTACTGCGCGGTGGGCTGCGCGCAGAACGTCTTCGTGAAGGACGGGAAGGTCATCCAGATCGAGGGTGATCCCGACTCCCCGGTCAGCCGCGGCCGCTTGTGCCCCAAGGGTTCCGCCAGTTTGCAGCTCACCACGGGCGGCGCGCGCGAATACCGGGTGAAGTACCGCCGCCCGTTCGGCACCGAATTTGAAGACCTGGACCTGGATACGGCGATGGACATGATCGCCGACCGGGTGCTGGCCGCCCGCCGTAACGGCTGGCAGCAGGAGGTGGACGGGCACCGGACCCGGCGGACCCTCGGGTTCGCTCACCTGGGCGGCGCGACCCTCGACAACGAAGAGAACTACCTGATCAAGAAGCTGTTCACGGCACTGGGGGCGATCCAGATCGAGAACCAGGCCCGGATATGACACTCCTCCACCGTCCCCGGTCTGGGGACTACGTTCGGCCGGGGCGGTGCGACCACCTTCCCGGGTGACCTGGTCAACTCCGATTGCATCTTGATCCAGGGCTCGAACATGGCCGAGTGCCACCCGGTGGGCTTCCAGTGGGTGATGGAGGCCAAGGCGCGCGGCGCGACGGTGATCCACGTGGACCCGCGGTTCACCCGGACCAGCGCGGTGGCGGACGTGTACCTGCCGCTGCGGGCCGGCAGCGACATCGTGTTCCTCGGCGCGATCATCAACTACGTCCTGACCAACGAGAAGTACTTCCGGGACTACGTGATCGCGTACACCAACGCGGCCACGATCATGTCCGAGGACTTCGCCGACACCGAAGACCTGGACGGCGTCTTCTCCGGGCTCGACCCGAAGGGGCACCGCTACGACCTGACGTCCTGGAGCTACGCCGGGGCCATGATGCGGGCCGCGGCCGGTGCCCGCGGCACGCCGTTCCGCCCGGGGCCCGGAGCGGATGGAGCACCTCAGGTCGCCGAGTCACTCGAGCACCCCCGGTGCGCGTTCCAGCTCCTCAAGCGGCACTACGCCCGGTACACCCCGGAGATGGTGCAGCAGGTGTGCGGCGTGCCGCCGGACGAGTTCACCCGGATCTGCGAGCTGCTGACGGAGAACTCGGGGCGCGACCGGACCACCGCGTTCGTCTACAGCGTCGGCTGGACCCAGCACACCGTCGGCGTGCAGTACATCCGCACCGCCTCCATCCTGCAGGCGCTGCTCGGCAACATGGGGCGCCCCGGCGGCGGCATCCTGGCCCTGCGCGGGCACGCCTCGATCCAGGGCTCCACCGACATCCCGACCCTGTTCGACCTGCTGCCCGGCTACCTGCCGATGCCCAAGGCGTCCGCGCACCCGGACCTGGACGCGTACCTCGGCGACATCACGATGTCCAAGGGGTTCTGGGCCAACAGCAAGGCCTACACGGTCAGCCTGCTCAAGGCCTGGTGGGGCGACGCGGCCACGGCGGAGAACGACTTCTGCTACGACTACCTGCCCCGGCTGACCGGTGACCACAGCACCTACCCGACCGTGAAAGGGCAGCTAGAAGGCACCTGCAGCGGCTACTTCCTGATGGGCCAGAACCCGGCGGTCGGCTCGGCCAACGCCCGGATGCAGCGGCTGGGGATGGCCAACCTGGACTGGCTGGTGGTCCGGGACATGACGATGATCGAGAGCGCCACCTGGTGGAAGGACGGGCCGGAGATCGAGACCGGCGAGATGCGCACCGAGGACATCAGGACCGAGGTTTTCTTCCTGCCCGCCGCGGCGCACACCGAGAAGTCGGGCAGTTTCACCAACACCCAGCGGATGCTGCAGTGGCACCACGAGGCAGTCCCGCCGTCCGGCGACTGCCGCAGCGACCTGTGGTTCACGTATCACCTGGGGAGACGCCTGAGAGAGAAACTTGCCTCGTCATCCGATCCAATGGACCGCCCGATACTGGACCTGACCTGGGATTACCCGGTGCACGGGCCGCAGGCGGAGCCGTCGGCCGAGGCGGTGCTGGCCGAGGTCAACGGCTGGGGCCCGGACCGGCAGCCGCTGTCCGGCTTCGCGCAGCTCAAAGACGACGGCTCGACCGCCTGCGGGTGCTGGATCTACTCCGGCGTCCGGGCGGACGGGGTCAACCAGGCCGACCGGCGCAAGCCGGGCAAGGAGCAGAGCTGGATCGCGCCCGAGTGGGGCTGGGCCTGGCCGGCCAACCGGCGGATCCTGTACAACCGGGCCTCGGCCGACCCGGACGGCAAGCCGTGGAGCGAGCGCAAGACGCTGATCCAGTGGGACGCCGAGCAGAACAAGTGGACCGGGCCCGACGTGCCCGACTTCCAGGCCACCAAGCCGCCCTCCTACCGGCCGCCCGAGGGCGCGACCGGCCTCGACGCGATCTCCGGTATCGACCCGTTCATCATGCAGAACGACGGCAAGGCCTGGCTGTTCGCCCCGGCCGGGCTGGCCGACGGGCCGCTGCCCGCGCACTACGAGCCGCAGGAGTCGCCGTTCACCAACCCGCTGTACGGCCAGCAGCGCAACCCGATCAGGGAGATCATCAAGCACAAAGAGAACCCGCTGCAGCCGAGCGGGAACGAGCCGGGTGCGTCGGTCTTCCCGTACGTGGCCACCACCTACCGGCTGACCGAGCACCACACCGCGGGCGGGATGTCGCGGACGCTGCCCTACCTGGCCGAGCTGCAGCCGGAGTTCTTCTGCGAGGTGTCGCCCGCGCTGGCCGCCGAGCGGGGCCTGGAGCACATGGGCTGGGCCACGATCGTCACCGCCCGCACCGCGGTGGAGGCCCGGGTCCTGGTCACCGAGCGGATGACCACGCTCACGGTCGCGGGGCGGCCCCTGCACCAGATCGGCCTGCCGTACCACTGGGGCCCGAACGGCCTGGTCACCGGGGACGCCGCCAACGAGCTGGCGGCGCTGTCCCTGGACCCCAACGTGCACATCCAGGAGGTCAAGGCGATGGCCTGCGACATCCGTCCCGGCCGCCGGCCGCGCGGGCCCGCGCTGCGCGAGTTCGTGCGGGGCTACGCTGAACGGGCGGGGATCACCGACGAGACGGGTACGGAGGTCCGGGATGAGCAGTGAGCTCAGCCGCTCGGACCCGGCCGCCTGGGCTGGGTATCCCGATCATCCACAGCGGATGGGCTTCTTCACCGACACCTCGATCTGCATCGGGTGCAAGGCCTGCGAGGTGGCCTGCAAGGAGTGGAACGAGGTGCCGGAGGACGGGCTGAGCCTGTCCGGCCTGTCCTACGACAACACCGTCGGCCTGGGCGCCTCGACCTGGCGGCACGTGGCCTTCATCGAGCAGCCCGTGTTGCCCGGCGATCCCGCCGCCGGGATGCGCTGGCTGATGTCCAGCGACGTGTGCAAGCACTGCACCGAGTCGGCCTGCCTGGACGTGTGCCCGACCGGGGCGCTGTTCCGGACCGAGTTCGGCACCGTGGTGGTGCAGGACGACATCTGCAACGGCTGCGGGTACTGCGTGCCGGCCTGCCCGTTCGGCGTGATCGCCCGGCGCGAGGAAGACCACCAGGCGCACAAGTGCACGCTGTGTTACGACCGGCTCGGAGCCGGCCTGGAGCCGGCCTGCGCCAAGGCCTGCCCCACCAAGTCCATCCAGTTCGGCCCGCTGGACGAGCTGCGCGAGCGGGCCCGGCTCCGGGTCGATGACCTGCACGCGGCCGGCCAGGACCAGGCCCAGTTGTACCTGGACGACCCGTCTGACGGCATCGGCGGCGGCGGGGCGTTCTTCCTGCTGCTGGACCAGCCCGAGGTCTACGGCCTGCCGCCGGACCCGGTGGCCACCACCCGGGACCTGCCCGGCATGTGGAAGCACGTGGCCATCGCCGCGGCCGGCCTGGCCGGCGCGGGGATAGCCCTGGGCCTGGGGAAGCGCCGGTGAACGCTCCGGTCCGCTCCGGCCGCCGCCGCAGGCGGCTCGAACAATCAATGGTGCCCGACGCGGAGTTCACCTCCTACTACGGGCGGCCCGTGATCAAGGAGCCGGTGTGGGAGCCGGTGGACGTGCCCAGTTACCTCTTCTTCGGCGGCCTGGCGGGGGCCTCGTCGGTGCTGGCGGCCGGCTCCCAGCTGTCCGGCCACCGGGAGCTGGCCCGGGTGGCCAAGGTGACCGCGCTCGGCGCGATCAGCCTGTCGGCCGTCGCGCTGATCCACGACCTGGGGCGGCCCGGCCGGTTCGTGAACATGCTGCGGGTGTTCAAGCCGACCTCGCCCATGAGCATGGGTTCCTGGCTGCTGGCCGGGTACGGCCCGGTGGCCGGCGCGGCGGCGGTGTCCGAGGTGACCGGGATCCTGCCGGCCGCTGGGACCGCCGCCACCCTCGGCGCGGGCCTGCTCGGGCCGGCCATCGCCACCTACACCGCCGCGCTGATCTGCGACACGGCCGTGCCGTCCTGGCACGAGGGCTACCGGGAGATGCCGTACCTGTTCGCGGGCTCGGCGTCCGGCGCGGCGGGCGGGCTGGGCCTGCTCGCGACCCGCCCGGCTGACGGGGCCCCGGCCCGCAAGCTGGCCATCGTCGGCGCGGTTACCGAGCTGACGGCAAGGCGGCTGATGATGAGGCGGCTGACTGCTACCCCGGGGCTTGAGTCATCACGGGGCCTGGCCGAGCCCTACGAGAAGGGCCGGGCCGGCGCCGTGCTGCGGGCGGCCGAGGTCCTGACCGTGGCCGGGCTGGCCGGGGCGGTGCTCGGACGGCGCCGCCGGACCGTCTCCGCGCTGGCCGGCGTCGCGCTGCTGGCGGCCTCGGCGCTGACCAGGTACGGCGTTTTCGAGGCGGGCCTGGCCTCGGCCAGGGACCCGAAGTACACGATCGTCCCGCAACGCAGACGTATCTGACCAATTCGTGCAGCTCGCCCGACAAAACTGACCCTGGCGGCCCGGTGGCTCCGCTCGCAATACTGGGCATGACGGTCAGTCTGGAAGGGGAGGGCCAGCTGCCGATGGCAACTGCGGTAATGAAGGTCACCGACCCGGACCTGCCTGGCCAGCTGGCCAGGGCATTCGGCGCGGCCAGGCTGCGACGGCGGCGCTCGGTCAAGGCCGGCACGCTCACCCTGGCCGACGTAACCCGCTACTTCGCCCGCGAGCGCCCCAAGGATCCGGCCGTCAAGGCGGCCGCCCTGCTGTCCGTCGCGCACCCGGACGGACGGCGGATCCTCCATGTCTTCCTGGACGAGGCGGACCGGGTATGCGCCGACGCGTCCGGCACGCCGTACGGCCGCCAGGTCATCGCCCGCCGTCTCGACGACGAGCTCCTCGGCTACTTCGGCGGCGGCGACCTGCTCATCTTCCGCTAAGCCCAGGAATGAACTGGCGGACGCTGTTGTTACCGGCTATAGTCATTCTTGACAGGTGCTCGCACAGTCGGGCGTTGGCCGTTTCGAAGGCCGTGATTCCAGCTCCGTCACCAGCTGACGTTGAGCCACAGAATTCAGAAACAGTAGTGAGGCCCAAGCTCTCTTGAAGCTCTCTGGCCTGCCTAGCTGGCCTTCTGGCCCAGCCCAGCGCTTATTTTCGCGTGCGCGAATTCGGCACCATGTCTCCACTTACTTTCACGAAGGAAATTACCCATGACAGCGACAATGCAAGAAACAATCCCCCGGGAAACCGCGGCCGTCGCGGTATCCGGTCTCGTCGAACTGGCCGACGGCCATGCGTTCGTGCGTACCTCCGGCTACCGTCGCGGCCCCGGCGACGTGTACGTCTCGGCCGGGCAGATCCGGCAGTACGGACTCAGGACAGGCGACTGGGTCGAGGGCGCGGCGCGCCCCGAATCCGTCCCCGCCAAGGGCCGCGGCAAGTACCGGCCGCTGGCCCGGGTGGACACGGTCAACGGGCAGCCGCCCGGCCTGGCCCGCCCGCACTTCGACGACCTCACCCCGGTGTACCCCGACGAGCGACTGCGCCTCGAGGACGGGAACCCGTCAGCCACGGCGCGGATCATCGACCTGATCGCCCCGATCGGCAAGGGCCAGCGCGGGCTCATCGTGGCCCCGCCCAAGGCCGGCAAGACCATGGTCCTGCAGGCGATCGCCACCGCGATCGCGAACAGCCACCCCGAGGTCCAGCTGATGGTGGTGCTCGTCGGCGAGCGGCCCGAGGAGGTCACCGACCTGCGCCGCTCGATCCGCGGCGAGGTCATCTACTCCACCTTCGACCAGGACCCCGAGGACCACATCCGGGTGGCCGAGCTGGCCATCGAGCGCGCCAAGCGCCTGGTCGAGGCCGGCACCGACGTGCTGGTCCTGCTCGACTCCATCACCCGCCTGGGCCGGGCCTACAACCTGGCCGCGCCCGCCAGCAGCCGGACCCTCGCGGGCGGGATCGCGGCCTCCGCCCTGCAGCCGCCGCGCCGGTTCCTCGGCGCCGCCCGCAACATCGAGGAAGGCGGCTCGCTCACCATCATCTCCACCGCGCTGGTGGAAAACGGCTCGCGCATGGACGACGTGCTGTTCGAGGAGTTCAAGGGCACCGGGAACATGGAGCTGCGGCTCCGCCGCGAGCTGGCGGAAAAGCGCATCTTCCCGGCCATCGACGCCATGCCCTCCGGCACCCGCCGCGACGAGCTGCTGATGCTCCCGGACGAATACCGGGCCGTAAGCACGCTGCGCCGCGCGCTCGGCGGACTCGACTCCCAGCAGGCCCTCGAACTGCTGCTGGACAAGACCAGGGACACCGCGTCCAACCCGGTGTTCCTCAGCCAGATCCAGCGGGCCAGCTAGCCCCCCGGTCTTGGCGCTCAGTCCTTGCGGCGTGCTACGTGCATCACCGCTCCCCAGCCCCGCCGCACCGAATGGTCCCTGCGCAGCGCCAGCCGCCGCCTGATCTCGCCGAACAGCCGCCGGCGCTTCCACTCCGCCATCGCGATGTGATTGGAAAACGTGCTCAGCAGCTCGATGTACTCCGCGGCGGAGTAGACCCGCTCCCAGTCGTAGTGGCGGATGGCGGTTACCTCGAACAGCCCGCTGGCCTCGATTCCGGCCCGCTCGTCCGGGAGCTCGCCCGGCCTCAGCTTCACCGTGCCCGGCGGGTCCGCCTCGCCGATCTCGGCGTAGATGTCGTCGATATCGTCGAAGAACGCGTCGCCGCCGTCAGGAAACACGTGCCTGGCCTCCCAGAAGGCCAGGTGGCCGCCCGGCCGCAGCGCCTGCCAGGCTCGCTGGTAGCGGACGGCCGGATCGATCCAGTGCCACGCCGTCGCCGCGTACACGGCACTGGCCGGCTCGGCCGGCTGCCACTCCTCGAACGCGCCGTGCGTGACCTCCACGTCGAACCCGGCCAGGTTCTGCCGGGCCACCGCGGCCAGTTCGGCGCCGAGCTCGACGCAGGTGATCCGGAATCCCCGCCGGGCCAGCGGCCGGGTCGCCTTGCCGGTCGCGCACCCCACCTCGATCAGGCGATCGCCCGGGGTCAGCCCGGCCAGCGTCACCAGGTCGTCGAACAGCGCCTCGGGATACTCGGGCCGGGCCCGGTCGTACCGCTCCGCGGCCTGCTCGAAGGTCTGCCGTAGCTCCTCGCGTTCCTCGTCCGTACGCACCGGGCCAGTATCCCACTCCGTTCTGTCCTAGTCTTTTCCTGCTATGAGAACCTGGCGGGCCGCGGTCATCGGACGAGCGCCGCATCCCGGCCAGGGCTTCACCCAGGGGCTGATCGAACAGGACGGGACGGTCTGGGAGTCCACCGGGTTGTACGGGGCCTCCGCGCTGAACCGGTACCGGCTCGGCGATGAACGGGCCGAGCGGAGCGCGGCCCTGCCCGCCGAGCTGTTCGGCGAGGGCATCTGCCGGGTCGGGGACGTCATCTGGCAGCTGACCTGGCGGGAGCGGATCGCGCTGCGCTGGGACGCCCGCACCCTCGAACTGGCCGGCCAGGTGCGGTACAACCGGGAGGGCTGGGGCATCTGCGCCGCCGGTGACTCGGTCCTGACCAGCGACGGGAGCAGCGAGCTGGTCCGGCGCGATCCGCAGACGCTGGTCCCGCAGGCGGTGATCTACGTCCGCCTGGACGGGCACCGGGTGCTCGGCCTGAACGACCTGGCCTGGGCACCGTCGCCATCATCCGGCGGGACCATCTGGGCCAACGTGGCGGGCACGCACTACCTGGCCGGCATCGACCCGGCCAGCGGCGAGGTCACCGACATCGTGAACGCCCGCCCGGCCGCCGAACGGCATCCGGATCCGCAGGCCATCCTGAACGGGATCGCGGCCTCCGGGCCCGGGGAGTTCCTGCTCACGGGGAAGGGGTGGCGGTGGATCCGGCGGGTACGGCTGAAGCCTGCCCGGGAGGGCAGCGCCCGGCGGGGCGTGCTAGCGGGGTTCAGTCACTGACCCGGCGCGGTACCGCTCTCGAAACGAGGGGCCGCAGGGGCTTGTCGGTGTAGCCGCCGTCGGCTAGGCCGGCTCGCCGCTCGAACACGTTCTTCGCGCCGGTGTCCCCGGTCAGCAGCCACGAAGCGGCCGCCGCCACCAGGTACAACGGCACCATCAGGACCCCGCCGCAGCAGGCGTACTGGGTGGCGTGCCTGGCTTCGTGCCGCAGCAGTTCGGGCGTCAGCCCGTCCCGCCGGGTGATGATGACGTTGCCGAGGCAGAACGCGGGCGCCGGCGGCACCGGGAGCCGGTACCCGGTGCCGACGAACAGCCGGTCCGGGCCCGGTGCCACCCGGGCGCCGCCGAGAGCGGCGACGCCCAGGCCGGCCAGCGTCGATCCGTTGGCCAGGTTGACCCGGGCCCTCAGATTCGAGTGGGTCAGTCCGGCGTGGCTCAGGACGACTCCGGGTTGTGCCCGTTCTGCCCGTTCAGTCCGGGCGGGTCGTCGGCCAGGATCACCCCGGCCGACCAGGGCGAGACCGCCGCGGGGGCGGGAAGCGACTTGGGCAGGTTCAGCCCCTCCTGGCTGTGCTCGCGGTGAGCGCGCGCCGCCGCCAGGTGGTAGTCGTTGAGGGAGTTCAGGAAGTTCTCGTCACCGTACGTCGTGCCGTCCACCAGCGGGCCGCGGGTGTGCTCCATGACCGCGACGATGTCCTCGCCGCTCAGCGTCTTGTGCGTCTCCAGGGCGTGGGCCAGGGCCAGGACGTGGTTCCGGTCTTCCTTGAGGATCTCCTCGACCCGGCTGAGCAGCGTGTTCAGCTTGTCCTCGATCCGGTCCGCCAGCGCGCGCCTGACCTGGAGCTCGGGGTTCTCACCCTTCTTGAGCGCGCCGCCGCCCCGGCCGCCGCCTGGCGAGCCGACCTCGAGCCGCCTGGCCGTGGAGTACGAGGACACCGTCGTGCCCATGCCCCAGAAGCCTTCCATGTACGAGGCGACCGCGGTCGCGGACTCCAGGTCCCCGGACACGCCCGAGGAACTGTCGTGGTCGAAGAACATCCGCTCGCCCGCCAGCGAGGCCAGCGACACCAGGATGTCGGTCTCGTACTCGCTGCGCCACCGGGTGAACTGGTCCTCGGGCGGGATGCTCGCCACCATCCCGAGGTAGTCGCTGCCCTTCTCGATGGTGGCGATGTCGATCTCCATATGCTGCCTGGTCCGGAACGCGACCAGCGCGTGGCAGGCCTCGTGCACGGCGACCGCGTGCCGCTCGCGCTCGATGTACTCGACGTCCTCGGGCGGCCCGAGCTCCTTGAGCTGCTTGGCCTTGATCACGTCCGGCCAGGTGATGACGTCCCGGCCGTTCCTGATCGCGGTGATCAGGGACTCGTTGACCAGGTCCTTGATGGTCGCGCCGGTGGCATAAGGGGTAATCGTGGCCAGCTTGTCCAGGTTCTCCTCGGTCAGCTCGTGCTGCACCTTGGAGAAGTAGCCCTCGTAGGTGCGGATCCGGCCGGCCTTGGACGGGTAGCCGACCTTGTAGATCCGGTCGATCCGGCCCGGGCGCAGCAGCGCCTCGTCCAGCGCCGTCGGCATGTTGGTGGCCATCATGACCAGGATCCGGTACTTGGGCGGCGGCTTGGGCCGCATGCCGAAGACCCGCCGGACGTAGCGGTTGACGAAGCCGCGTGGCTTCTTCAGCCCGGACAGCTCGGTGAGCAGGGCCTGCAGCGTGCCCATGCCGCCGCCGCCGCCACCGCCCATCATCCCGCCGATCATCTGGCGGTTCCGCCGGGTGCTGGTCTCCTCGCCGGCCTCGGAGCCCATCGCGTCCCGGGTCAGCATCCACCGGGTGTCCTCGGACAGGTAGGAGAACCCGTGGCAGCCCGCGTGGGCGAACGGCGCGGGGGTGGCGGTGCCGGGGGCGCCGACGCCGCCGCCCTGGCTCAGCTGGCCGCGGTTGCCCAGCGAGTCGGCCTCGTCGAAGAACACGATCACGCCGCCGTACCGCAGCGCCAGCTTCCGCAGCTTGCGGAACAGGGACTTCACCTTGAGGATGCCGACGCCCATGAACATGTTGATGAAGGCGCCCGGGTCGACGAACACGTACGGCCGCCCGGTCTCGCCCGCCACCGCCTCGGCCATCAGCGTCTTGCCGGTTCCCGGCGGTCCCCACAGCAGCAGGCCGCCCGGCACGTAGCCGCCGCGGTCCTCGACCAGCTCGGGGTTCTCCAGGAAGATGATGTTCTCCTTGACCCGCTCGAGCACGTGGTCCTGACCCCAGACGTCGGAGAACCTGGTCTTGATGTCGTCGGGGTAGTAGACGTCGACGCCGCCCCGGGACATGAACCAGAACAGGGCGACGAACTGCAGCACGACGAACAGCAGCGTGAAGGCGATCTGCACCACGAACGGCAGCACGTGCCAGATCAGCTCGGGGCCGCGGAGCAGGGCCAGGACCGGCGTGGTGTGGATGATCTTGCCGGTGACGATCGCGATGATCGCGATCCACAGCACCCAGGTCACGACCCGCCGGATGCGGAACCGGGACCAGTCGGAGACGCGGCGCTGGGTGGACCGCTCGAAGCCGCCGAAGAAGGTCTCGGTCCAGAACCGGTGGTAACCCGCCGAGTGCTCGCTGATGAGGAAGTGAACCTGCCGGATGACCTCGAGGCCGAGCAGGACGAACACCCACCAGCCCGTGCGCAACTGAAGCTTCGCCGCGTCCGAGAACCCGGTCAGCGGGTTGTTGGCCATGGCCGACCAGACCAGGACGAACCACAGCAGGCTGAGCAGGAGCAGGAACTTGATCCTGTCCCATACCGGCAGCGGCTTGCGGGTCAGCCGGTCGTCGTCTCTCGGCCGCCCGCTGGGCGGCGGGGGCGGCGGGGGCGGCGGGGGTGGCAGGACCCCCGGCGGTCCGGCGGAAATAATGTCCGGGGGCTGGGCCATGTCCATCACGAGCTCCTGATGGTGAACGACGACATCACGTCGTTGATCTCGGACTGGTCGCTGCTGTAGCACTTGGTGGTGCAGTGCAGCACGAGGAGGTAGACGACGGTCTGATCGGCGTTGGTCAGGACGTCCTCATCGAACGTGTCGGTGCCGCCGGAGAAGGTGTAATCGAAGGTCTCCCGGACCCCGTGCACGCCCTGGCCGAGCGACAGCGTCTGGTCCCGGAGCTGCTTGAAGTCGGTGAGCGGGAACCCCTGGGCGGAGTCGTTCTGCCGCGCTGTCGACGTGACCGGGAGGAAGAAGTCGCGCAGGCTGTCGTAGGACAGCTCGTTGCTCGCCGTCGAGCTGAGCTGGCCGACCTCGGCGAACACGAACGGCTGGGCGGCGCCGAAGGACAAGAAATCGTCCGCCGTGGGCTTATGGCCGGCTTCGTAGGCGGTCGTCCAGCCGCCGGCGGAACCGCCGGTGGCCTTTTTCAGCTCGTTGTCGAGCTGGGAATCGTCGATCTTGTGCCAGCCGTAAGGGACCTTGAAGTACGTACTGGAGTTCGCGCCGGAATTGGCGTTGGCCACGTAGGTGAACTGCGGTGCCGCGCACCCGGCTAGCGTGACCCCGAGGAGTAGCGCGCAACCCCCGACGAGGCCCTTCGTGACGCGGTGGGCCTTGCTCGCCAAGAGGTGCGACCTCCACGTAGGGGCATACGTTGTGTCAAGTATGACGCCTTCATCCGCAATGGTACAGGTCCGGGGTGGCATGAAAGCCGCCCGCAGCCGGGTGCCAGGTGAATGCGGCGCTGATGGGGGAACGTACCCGCATTGCCGGCGGTTCACCCGCACCGGAAAGGCCTGACACTAGGGAGGTGATCACGAGCGCCGCTGAAACGTACGATCCGCGCGACCCGCTCGGCCTGGCCGCGGACGCCCCGCTGCTGGCCGCGTGGCTAGACTGGATGCGCCTGGTGGAGGCCGGCCGGGTGGCGCCGATGACCACGCCGGGCCACAAACAACGCTATGACCTGGTCGGCACGGTGGTGGCGGGGGACGCGCCGCTCTACGGCGCGCTCGCCCCGATCAAGCACGCCGACCGGTTGCGCGTCGACGCCGAGGCGCGCGCGGCCGCGCTGTGGGGTGCCGACTGGTGCCGGTTCTCGGTCGCCGGGTCGACCCACGGCAACCAGACGTTCTGCCTGGCCCTCGGCCAGCCGGGCCAGGAGGTGATCATCACCAGGCTGCTGCACCGGTCGCTGCTGCTCGGCATGGTGATGGCGGGCCTGAAGCCGGTCTGGGTCCGGCCGGAGATCGACCCGGGCACGGGGCTGCCGGCCACGGTGGCGGTGCAGACGGTCAGGGACGCGCTGGCCGCGCACCCGGACGCCTGCGGCGTGATCCTCGGCGAACCGTCCTATATCGGGACCATCGGCGACCTGGCCGGCTACGCGCGGGCCGCGCACGAGGCCGGGGTGCCGCTGATCATCGACCAGGCCTGGGGCGCCTACCTCGGCTTCCACCCGGATCTCCCGGCCCACGCGCTGGCGGCGGGCGCCGACGGCCTGGTCACCAGCGCGCACAAGACGCTGCCCGCCTACACCCAGGGCGCGCTGGTGCTGGCCAGGACCGAGCGGCTGGACCGGGCCCGGCTGGAGCGGGCCTTCGACGCCACCCACACCACCAGCCCGGCCGGGTCGGTCTACGCCAGCATCGACGCGGCCCGGGCCCTGCTCGCCAGGGAGGGGCTAGCCAGGGAGGGGCTCGCCAGGGACGGCGAACGGCTCTGCGGCCGGCTGCTGCGCGGCGTGGCCGCGGCCCGCAAGCGGCTCCGCGAGGTGCCGGGCGTGGACGTGCTCGACGGCCCCGGAGTAGACCCGGCCAAGCTGGTCGTGCTGCTGGCCGGGACCGGGGCGCATGGCGGGCTGGTGGAGGCCGACCTGATCGACGTAGGCATGCCGGTGGAGATGGGCGACCGGGACACCCTGGTGCCCATCGTGACGATAGCCGACGACGAGGAGCGGATCGCGGCGTTCACCGAGAAGCTGATCACCATGATCGAACGGCACCGCGGCGAGCCGCGCCGCCCGGCCGCGACCGCCGCCTGGACGGTGCGGCCGCAGACGGTGCTGGCCCCCCGCGAGGCCTTCTTCGCGCCGAACGAGACCGTCCCGGCCAGCGCGGCCGTCGGCCGGATCAGCGCGGAGCTGGTCGCGCCGTACCCGCCCGGCGTTCCGGTGCTGGCGCCGGGCGAGCTCATCACGGCCGAGGCGCTAGCGGCGCTGCGCGAGGTCGCCGCGGATGGGGGCCGGATCGCCTACGCGGAGGACCCCAGCCTCGCTACCTTCCAGGTCGTGGCCGGCTGAGCCGTGCTCCTCGTGCACGTACCGGCGGCCCCGCAGCAGGGACGCCAGCGCCGCGACCAGGCAGGCCGCGATGGCGAAGTCGAACGCGATGTCCAGGCCGTGCTGGAACGGCGCCGAGATCAGCGACGGGAAGAAGGTGTGCCCGGTCAGGTAGGCGGCGTGGCTGGCCGGCAGCTTGTCCAGGGCCGAGCCGAGCAGCATCTGGATCGGGTTGTAGCCGAGCAGCGCGGCGAACATGATCGACACCGGCGGCAGCGCGGCCAGCCGGGCCGCGTCGGCGGCCGGCACTCCCTGGGCGGTCAGGCCGTGGTTGAGGGCGGCCGGCAGGGACGAGGCCAGGCCCAGGATGATCAGCGTGAAGAAGATGCCGATGGACAGCACCATGGCCGAGTTCTGGAACGTCGCGCTCATGCCCGCGCCGACGCCGCGCCGCTCCGGCGGCAGGCTGTTCATGATCCCGGCCCGGTTGGGCGAGGCGAACAGGCCCATGCCGATGCCGTTCATCAGCAGGATCAGCGCGAACTGCCAGTATTCGAAGTTGACCGGCAGCAGCTCGAGCAGGACGAACGAGGCCGCCGCGACGACCATCCCGCCGGTCGCGAAGGGCCGGGCGCCGAAGCGGTCGGACAGCCAGCCGGAGGCCGGGCCGGCGATGAGGAAGCCGATGGTCAGCGGGAGCATGGCGATCCCGGCCCACAGCGGGGTGCGCTCGAAGCTGTAGCCGTGAATAGGCAGGTAGATGCCCTGCAGCCAGATGATCAGGATGAACATCAGGCCGCCCCGGCCCAGCCCCGACAGCAGCGAGGCCAGGTTCCCCGCGGTGAACGGGCGGATCTTGAACAGCGCGAGCCGGAACATCGGATCGGCCACCCGGGTCTCGATCACGCAGAAGGCGATCAGCACGGCCAGGCCGCCGAAGATCAGGGCCAGCACCAGCGGGCTGGTCCAGCCCATCGTGTGCCCGCCGTAGGGCTGGATGCCATAGGTGATCCCGACCAGGACCGCGATCAGCCCGGCGCCGAAGGTCACGTTGCCCCACCAGTCGAGGGTGGCGGGCCTGCGGATGCCGCGTTCCTGCAGCTTCAGGTAGGACCAGATCGTGCCGAGCACGCCGAACGGCACCGAGACCAGGAACACCAGCCGCCAGTCGACCGGGCCGAGCAGGCCGCCGAGCACCAGGCCGATGAACGACCCGGCGATGCCGGCCACCTGGTTGAGCCCGAGGGCGAGGCCGCGCTCGCCGGCCGGGAACGCGTCGGTCAAGATCGCGCTGGAGTTGGCCATCAGCATCGCGCCGCCGACCGCCTGCAGGATCCGCATGCCGATCAGCCACCAGGCCGCGGCCGTGCCGTGCAGCCAGGTCACCGACAGCAAGATGGAGAACAGGGCGAAGATCGCGAACCCGAGGTTGAACATCCGCACCCGGCCGAACATGTCGCCGAGCCGCCCGAAGCTGACCACCAGCACGGCCGTGACCACCAGGTAGCCCATCAGCAGCCAGAGCAGCAGGGTGGTGTTCCCCGGCTGCAGCGGGTTGACGCCGATGCCGCGGAAGATGTCCGGCAGCGCGATCAGCATGATGGAGGAGTTGACCGTGGCCATCAGCATGCCCAGCGTCGTGTTGGACAGCGCGACCCACTTGTAGCGGGAACCCGCCCCCTCGCGGGCGACGGCTTGAGGTGGACGTGAGACGGACGGCACGAGCATTCCTCCGTAGCGGAACCAGGGGGTGCGGCCCCGGCCCGACAGCCACGCTGCCCTCAGCCCGGCACCGCGATAATTAGTTGCTTGCCAACAACTAAATTATCCCCCCGCTTGTTCCCGTCCCGGCACCGGGTCCCTCTAGGCGGCCCGCCCTTGGCGGGGGCGGCCGGACCGTCGCGCGGATCCCTGGCCGCCGCTGCGCTCGCGCCGGCTGGAACCTTCCGGGCGCTCGCCCTGCCTGCGCCGCCTGCTGCCCTCAGGGGCCCGGACGGCGGCCGGGGCGGCTACCGGGGTGGCGATCGGGGCCGGGGGCACCGGGACGCCGGACGCGGCGATCTCCCTGACGACCTCGTTTCCTGGCGCGACCTCGTGCTGGCCGGCGGTTACGCCGGCCTGGGCGTGCAGCTTGTGCAGCTCGTGCAGCTGGGCTTGCTCGGCCAGGGTGACGACTACGCCGGTGGCGCCGGCCCGGGCGGTCCGGCCGGCCCGGTGCAGGTAGTCCTTGTGGTCCTTGGGCGGGTCGAACTGCACCACCAGGTCCACGTCGTCGACGTGGATGCCGCGGGCGGCCACGTCGGTGGCGACCAGGACGCGGGGATGCCCGGCGGTGAATCCGTCGAGCGCCCGCTGCCGCTGGTTCTGGTTCCGGTCGCCGTGGATGGCGCCGGCCGGGACGCCGGACCGGGACAGCTGCTTGGCCAGCCGGTCGGCGCCGTGCTTGGTCCGGACGAAGAACAGGGTCCGGCCCGGGCCGCTGGCGAGTTCCGCCGCGACCGGCACCTTGTCGGGGTGGGAGAGGAGCAGCAGCAGGTGCGAGGCGACGGTGGCGTCCGCCGCCGGGGTCACCGCGTGCAGCGCCGGGTCGCGCACGTACGCGGTCACCAGCTGGCCGACGCCGCGGTCAAGCGTGGCCGAGAACAGCATCCGCTGGCCGCCGGCCGGGGTGGCGTCGAGGATGCGGGTCACGGCGGGCAGGAAGCCGAGGTCGGCCATGTGGTCCGCCTCGTCAAGCACGGTGATCTCGATGTTGCCGAGCCCGATGGCATTGCGTTCCATCAGGTCGATGAGCCGCCCGGGGGTGGCGACCACGAGGTCGGCGTTGCGGACCCGGTCGATCTGGCGCGCGATCGAGACGCCGCCGTAGACGGTGGTGGTGCGGACGCCGATCCGCTGGCCGAACGGTCCCAGCACCCCCGCCACCTGCTCGGCGAGTTCCCTGGTGGGGACCAGGACGAGGCCGCGCGGGGCGCGGTCGCGCCGCTGGTCGCTGCTCTCGGCGAGCCGGGTCAGCAGCGGCAGGCCGAAGGCCAGCGTCTTGCCCGAGCCGGTCTGGGCGCGGCCGAGCACGTCCCGGCCGGCCAGGGCGTCCGGCAGGGCCCGGGCCTGGATCGCGAACGGCTCGCTGATGCCGGCCGCGTCCAGCGCGCTGACCAGCCGGGCGTCCAGCCCGAGGGCCTCGAACGTGGCGGGCGCGGGCGGCGGCGCCGCGGCCGCGGCGGTCAGGGCCGCGTCGAGGGCGGCGTAGGGATCGGCGGGCCGCGGGCGACTGGTCGTAGGACGGCTGTTCATAGCCGGTTTCGCCCGGCCGCGGCCGGATGACGCGCGCGGGCGCCGTGAACTGTGCGGCATGCGTGAAACTCCAAGTGCTTATACGGGGTCGCATGCGCTACAGGCGTCAGGAGTGACGGTGCCCGGCGCTTTCCGCCAGGCTGCTCACACGGCGACCGGCGGGCCGCTCGCCCGCAGGAGTGGCGACGAAGATCGCCGCCTTGAGAACAAGGTTACCAGCCGGCTTCTTCCCGGATGGCCTTGAGCTCGGCAGTCAGGTGCGCGCCGGTGACGCCGTAGTCAGCGACGCAGCTGGCCGAGGCGCGTACCGCGTACTTCAGCGCCTCCCGTTCCGGCAGCCCGTTCGTGAGCAGGGCGAGGAAGACGCCGGCCAGCACCTCGCCGCCGCCGGTCGGGTCGGTCATCTGCGGGGCGGCCGCCTCCACCTCCTGCGGGTGGCCGTCCACGATGAGGCGGGCGGCGGCCGGGCCGCGCTTGACCACGAGCGGCGCCTTGGGCACCGGCAGCTGGGCGTCTCCGTACAGGGCGTCGTACTCGGCCTGGTTCATGAAGATCAGGTCGACGCCGTCGCAGACCTCCCGTGAGGCGGTCGGGTAGCTGGTCGCGTAGTGCTCGAACATGTCCGCCGAGAGCTGCGCCCGGCAGCCGCGGGAGTGCAGGTACTCCAGCCAGGCCAGCTGCTGGTCGGGCGGCGCGGTGCCCAGGTGGATCCGGCCCGCCTTCAGGTACTGCTCCGGGAACGTCTCGGTCCGGACGGTGGCGGCCACGCCTAGGTCGGCGCTGAACGACGGGGCGCCGTCGGCGAACTCGCGGATTCGCAGTTTGGCTGACGAGCCGGGCATTTCGGCCAGGCCGGCCAGGTCGACCTCGAGCTGCCGGAGCGGGGTGAGGTCGGTGTCCGGGCCGACCGCGGCGACCAGGCCCACCCGGCGGCCGATGAGCGCGGCCGCGCTGGCCCCGACGGCGTAACCCGACCCGCCCGCCGACGTCCAGCTGACCGCGCCGGCGTGCACGATCGAGACGCCCACGTGGCCGATCACGACCAGGTCCGGCGAGATGGGCGAGCCCTCGCCGGGAACTTCCGCACCCCGCATATCGCTCTCCCTGTTTAAGACAGCAGTGTTCAGGCAGCCAGCGGACGCGTCCAGATGAGGCTTCCTACCATAGTGCGAGGTTTGCCCCCTGGCCAGCATCAAATAGACCCTAAGTTAGCCAATCGAGACGGAAAGTCAGCCCCACGCGTCACACGCGCACAACTGGTCGAGCAGGCGGATCGCGCGGGCCGCGTCGTCCTCGAGCACGGTCACCAGCTGGGTGTGCTCGTCCACCCGCTGCGCCACGGCCAGGGCCGACCCGACCACCGTCCGCGCCGTCCGCGCCGGGTCGCTGATCAGCGCGCAGGCGAGCACCCGCCGCCCCGCGGTCAGCCCGCGCGGGCCCAGGCCCAGCTCGGCGAGCTGGCGCAGGACGGGCTGGCCGCCGCGGGTCACGTCCCACCGCAGCGTGACCCGCCCCGGCGGCTCGCCGGTCCGGCCGAGCACGATCAGCTCCCGCCAGTCCACCGCCGCCCCCGCGCCGAGCGCCACCTCGACCCGGACCTCGACCCGGCTCCCGGCGCAGGCGATCAGCGCCCCCGGCTCGGCGATCAGGTCCGCTCCATCGCCCAGTTCAGCCCGGATGGCCAGCCGCCGCGCGCCCCCGCCGCCCTGGGCCACGCTGGCCCCGGCGGCCCGCAACGTGGCCCGGGCCCCGGGCCGCAGCCGCAGCGACAGCGCCAGGTCGTCACCGGCCAGCGGCCCCGCCGCGGTCCCCACCAGCCGCAGCTCGCACCGGTGGGTACCGTCCGGGCCTGAACCGCGCACCTGCCGCAGCGTCAGCGGCGGCGCGCACCGCACCGCGCCGAGCACCCCGCCCGGCTCGACGACCGCCGTGGTCCTGGCGATCACCCCGCCCGGACCCAGGCCGCGACCTCAGTGGCCAGGGGGTCGTTAACCAGGGAGGTGAACAGCACCGGACGCCCGGCGCGGACCGCGGCCGCGTCCCGCGCCATCACCGCCAGGTCGGCCCCGACCAGCGGGGCCAGATCGGTCTTGTTGATCACCAGCAGGTCGGACCGGGTGACGCCGGGGCCGCCCTTGCGCGGCACCTTGTCCCCGCCCGCCACGTCGACGACGAAGATCTGCCGGTGCACCAGGCCGTAGGAGAACGTCGCGGTCAGGTTGTCGCCGCCGCTCTCGACCAGGACCAGATCGAGACCTGGGTGCTCGCCTACGAGTTGCTCGACCGCGTCCAGGTTCGCGCTGATGTCGTCGCGGATGGCGGTGTGCGGGCAGGCGCCGGTCTGCACCGCGAGGATCCGGTCGTCCGGCAGCACCCCGGCCCGGCGCAGGAAGTCGGCGTCCTCGGTGGTGTAAATGTCGTTCGTCACCACGCCGATCTCGAGCTCGCCCGCCAGCGCCCGGCACAGCGCGGCGACCAGCGCCGTCTTGCCGCTGCCGACCGGGCCGCCGATGCCGATCCGGGGTATGAGTTCAGGACGCAAACAGACGCACCTCCGCGGTTAGATGGTAATCAGCTAGCAGGTCGAGAGCCGGGGCGCCGTCGGCGGGCAGTGAGGCCGGCGGCACGGTCGCCGCCAGCACGGTCGCCGCCGCGGCCACGGCGATCTCGTCGACCTCCGGCGCCAGCCGCGCCAGCATGGCCTGGACGGCAAAGGGATCGAGCCCCAGCAGCCGCACAGCCGCGCTGGCAGGCCCCGTACACGCCGCGAGCGCCGCCGCCCGCGCCGCCAGTTCCTCGTCCCCGCCGGCCAGGGCCACGCCGGCCCCGAGAACGAGGGGATGATGGGGTGCCGGTCCCGCGCACCGCGCGAACGCCGTAGCCAGATCCGCCTCCCATGGGAACGAACGGAGCAGCCTCCACAACCCGCGACCGAGTTCACGCGACGCCCGGCGAGTCGCCTCGGCCGGGATCCGCGCCTCGTACTCGGTGTCAAGCAGGGGTAGGAAGGCGGGGACGCTGGATCGTTCGTTAATAAAGGTGCGGCATGACGCGGCGGCGAACGCGGCGCCGACCCGAGCCGAAGTCAGGAGCCTGGTCCGGCAGAAGTCCTCCGCCCCGGCCAGGTCGGTGACCAGCCCGGTCATGACCGCGGCCTCCATCCCGCCGGAGTGATGGTGCGCCCCGGCCGGCGCCCGCGAGTCGAGCAGCAGAAGCAAGCGGGCGTTCATCGCTAGAACAGGAAGTAGCGCTGGGTCATCGGCAGCTCGGCGGCGGGCCGCGGCTCGATGAGCTCGCCGTCGACGCGGACCGCGAACGTCTCGCTGTCCACGTCGATCCGGGGCAGCGCGTCGTTCTCCGGCAGGCTGGCCTTGGACAGGCCGGACACGTCCTTGGTGGCTATCAGTGCTCTTTCGCTCTCCCAGTGGTCGCCGAGGCCGGCTTCCAGGGCAGCGGGCGAGACGAAGTGCACGCCGAGCCGGGCCGGCATGGCGCCGAACGCGCCGAACATCGGGCGGGGCAGCCGCGGCTGCGGGGTCGGGATGGACGCGTTCGCGTCGCCCATGTTCGCCCAGGCGATCACGCCGGCCTTCAGCACCGCGTGCGGCCGGACGCCGAAGAAGGCCGGCTCCCACAGCACCAGGTCGGCCAGCTTGCCCGGCTGGACCGAACCGATCTCGGCGTCGAGCCCGTGCGTCACGGCCGGCCCGATCGTGTACTTGGCCACGTACCGGCGCGCCCGGGCGTTATCGGCCGGGCCGTCTCCCGGGAGCGGGCCGCGCCTGGTCTTCATCACGTGCGCGGTCTGCCAGGTCCTGATGATGGTCTCGCCGATCCGCCCCATGGCCTGGGAGTCCGAGCCGATCATCGAGATCGCGCCCAGGTCGTGCAGGACGTCCTCGGCGGCCATGGTCGACGGCCTGATCCGCGACTCGGCGAAGGCCAGGTCTTCCGGGATCGAGGAGTTCAGGTGGTGGCAGACCATCAGCATGTCGAGGTGCTCGTCGAGCGTGTTGCGAGTGTAGGGGCGGGTCGGGTTGGTGGAGGAGGGCAGGACGTTCGGGTGCGAGGCCACCTTGATGATGTCCGGGGCGTGGCCGCCGCCGGCGCCCTCGGTGTGGTACGTGTGGATCGGCCGGCCGCCGATCGCGGCCAGCGTGGACTCCAGGTAGCCGGCCTCGTTGAGGGTGTCGGTGTGGATGGCCACCTGCACGCCGGCGGCCTGGGCCACGGTCAGGCAGGCGTCGATGGCGGCCGGGGTGGAGCCCCAGTCCTCGTGCAGCTTGAAGCCGGCCGCGCCGGCCCGCAGCTGTTCCCACAGGCCCTCGGCGCTGACCGTGTTGCCCTTGCCGAGCAGCACCATGTTGACCGGCCAGCCGGTGGTCGCCTTGAACATCATGTCCAGCCAGAAGGCGCCCGGGGTGACCGTGGTCGCCTTGGTCCCCTCGGCCGGGCCGGTGCCGCCGCCGATCAGCGTGGTCATCCCGGCCGCCAGCGCCACCGGGATCTGCTGCGGCGCGATCAGGTGCACGTGGCTGTCGATGCCGCCCGCGGTCAGGATCAGCCCGTTGCCCGCCAGGATCTCGGTCGACGGGCCGATGACCAGTTCCGGCGTGACCCCGTCCATGGTGTCCGGGTTGCCGGCCTTGCCCAGCGCGACGATCCGGCCGTCCCTGATCCCGACGTCGGCCTTGATCACGCCCCAGTGGTCGAGGATCACCGCGCCGGTGATGACCAGGTCGGGGGTGCCCTCGGCCCGGGTGGCCACGCCCTGGCCCATCGACTCGCGGATGACCTTGCCGCCGCCGAAGATGGCCTCCTGGCCGGCCAGCGGCCCGGGTCCGCCGCAGCGGTCCTCGGTCACCTCGATCAGCAGATCCGTGTCGGCCAGCCTTATCCGGTCCCCGGTCGTGGGGCCGTAGAGCGCGGCGTACCTCGCCCGGTCGATCTCAGTCATTCCGCAGCCCGGGGACGATCTGGCGGCCGGCCAGTTCCACGAGGGTGACCTCGCGGGACACGCCCGGCTCGAACCGGACCGAAGTGCCGGCCGGGATGTCGAGCCGGTAGCCGCGGGCCGCGTCCCTGTCGAAGGACAGCGCCGGGTTGGCCTGGGCGAAGTGGTAGTGCGAGCCGACCTGGATGGGCCGGTCCCCGGCGTTCTCGACGGTCAGCGTGACCCGCGCCCGTCCTGGGTTTAGCTCTATGCTTCCGCCCTGCGTGATGACCTCGCCGGGGATCATCGGATCGGCCAGTGCAAGGTCACGAGCTTCGTCCCGTCCGGGAAGGTCGCCTCGACCTGGACCGAGTCGATCATCTCGGGCACACCATCCAGCACGTCGTCGCGGCGCAGCACCTCGCGTCCCGCGGCCATCAGCTCGGCCACGGTCCGGCCGTCGCGGGCGCCCTCCAGCACGAACGAGGTCAAGATGGCGACCGCCTCCGGATGGTTCAGCTTCAGGCCGCGCCCCCGGCGGCGCTCGGCTACGTCGGCGGCCAGCGTGATGAGCAGTCGCTCCCGCTCGTGTTCGGTCAACCGCATGTGTGCACCATATGGCAGCGGTGTTTCCTGGAAGTGAACGGGATGAAACCCGGGATTCAGCGCGCCGGAACAGGACCGGGACCTCGAGCTGCTGGCACTTCGCTATCAGCTCTTCCTCGGGCCAGGTGCGCTGGAGCTCGGTCCAGATCTGGGTGTAGCAGTCCTGGTTGATGCCGAACCAGGGGGTCGCCATCTCCTCGGCGTGCTCCCGCGCCCGGCCGTCTTCGAATTCCGCGGACCACTGCAAGATGGTGGCCTCGCGGTCCTTGCCTTGGGCCCGGAGCTCTTCTAGTTGCTCCCGGTGCGGGGCCAGCCGGGCAGCGAGCGAGCCTGACATGTCCCACAATCCCGGGCCTCCGTGGCACATGACCAGGGGTTTCCCGTGTCCGGTGGCGGCGGTCCACAGGCGGCGGTTGTCATCGGCGCGGAGGTCCATGATGATGAAATATCAGAGCCTGCCGCGGGGTTCTACTCGTGGCGTCACCGCGCGCCCGCAACCAGCGGGCGGCATCATCCGCGAAGGAGCTGACGTGACTTACCACAAGGACCCCGAGGCGATCGCCAAGCTGACCCCCGAGCAGTACAAGGTCACCCAGGAGGCCGCGACCGAGGCCCCGTTCACCGGCGAACTCTGCGACAACAAGGACCCGGGCATCTACGTCGACATCGTGTCCGGCGAGCCCCTGTTCGCGTCGATCAACAAGTACGACAGCGGCTCCGGCTGGCCGAGCTTCACCGCGCCGATCGACAAGGCCAACGTAGTCGAGCACTCCGACCGGAGCTGGGGCATGACCAGGACCGAGGTCCGCTCGGCCCACGGCGACAGCCACCTCGGGCACGTGTTCCCCGACGGCCCGCCCGCCGAGGGCGGCCTGCGTTACTGCATCAACTCGGCGGCGCTGCGCTTCGTCCCGCTCGATGACCTCGAGCAGGAAGGCTACGGCGACTTCCGCCAGCTGTTCGAGAACGGGAGTACCTCATGAGCACGGAGAAGGCGATCCTGGCTGGCGGCTGCTTCTGGGGCGTACAGGAACTCGTCCGCAAGCTCCCCGGGGTCATCTCGACCCGGACCGGCTACACCGGCGGCGACGTGCCCAACGCCACCTACCGGAACCACCGCGGCCACGCCGAGGCCCTCGAGATCATCTTCGACCCGGAGAAGATCTCCTACCGGGACCTGCTGGAGTTCTTCTTCCAGATCCACGACCCGTCGACCAAGAACCGGCAGGGCAACGACATCGGCGACAGCTACCGGTCGGCCATCTTCTACACCAGCGACGAGCAGAAGAAGGTCGCCGAGGACACCATCGCCGACGTCGACGCGTCCGGCCTGTGGCCGGGCAAGGTCGTCACCGAGGTCACCGCGGCCGGCCCGTTCTGGGAGGCCGAGCCCGAGCACCAGGACTACCTGCAGCACTACCCGAACGGGTACACCTGCCACTTCGTCCGCCCCGGGTGGAAGCTCCCGCACCGGGCTGAGGCTAGCTAAAGAACCGGCGCCGTCGACGTACGTCACGCGGTTGGTCCGCACCGCTGGGATACGCGGGCCGGGGAGCACGATGCCGGCCAGGTTCAGCGGGTCGGCCCCGGACAGCGTAACCGTCTCCCCGGTCCGCGGTCGCTTCCTTATCTCGCGCAGGAGCGGCACCGCGTCGGGGTGGGCGAACTGCTCGCCGCTGAACCCGGCGACGAACCGGCCGCCGCTGACCGTGCCGCGGGCCTCCATCCGGCGCAGCGCCCAGAGCACCTCGCGCCAGGGCACGGCCAGGCTCTCCCGGGCCAGCAGGTCGCGGAACACCACGCCCCAGCGCGCGGCCAGTTGCTCGGCCACCGCCTCGGCCAGATCGTCCGGGTCGCAGTCGGCGGCGGGCTCGGGCAGCAGCGACCAGCGCCCGGCCGCCCGTGCACTGAGCTGGGCGCCGCCCTCACTGACACGCTGGCTGGCGCGGCGGAGCCGGGGCCGCGTGAACGTGGTCCCGCTGGCCTGCGCGGCCCGGCGGGCGAACAGCGACCGGACCGCGCGGAAGCCGTCCGCCGTGATCAGGCCACGGGCGACGCCGTCCCACAGTGCCTCCTCGACCTGGGACGGCAGACGGCCGGTCAGGCTCGTCAGGTCGTGCGGGAACAGCGCGCCGCGCTGCCGCAGCGCCTCCAGCACGTCGGCGGTGCCGCCGGGTCCCGGTTCGGCCGGACAGCGGTCGCCGCGGGCCGCGCGCAGTAGCCACGGCAGGTCGTCCCTGATGGTGAGCGTGATCGGCGTGGCCCGGGACGGCGACCCGCTCCGCCGGGGCTCGTCCGGGTCGTCCTTGGCCACATCGTCCCTGACCGACAGGCGCCCCCAGGCCACCCCGCCGTCCAGGCACACCTCGTCCAGCCACTCCCGGCGGTACCCGGTCACCCGGGCCGGGAGGATCTCCTTCTCCCACGCCCCGGCGGCCAGCTCGAATCCCTGCAGTTGCTCGGCCACGGCGAGCACACCGCGGCTGCCCTCCCGGCGGGTGTCCGGGGTGACGTGCTGCCAGCGGAGCAGGAACCGGACGAAGTCCCGCGCGGTGACCGGCTCGACCGCGTTCCGCTTGCGCTGCCTGGTGTAGGCGTGAATGCGGGTCAGCACCCGCCGGGCACAGAACTCTTCATCCTGCCCGGTGAACCGGCCGCGCAGCGCGAAGCCCTCGGTCTCCAGCCGGATCAGGGCGAGGTTCACATCCGCCTCGCGCAGCCCGGTAGCCTGGGCTAGGCTCGCCGCGGTGCGCGGACCCGACACGTCCAGGTGGCCGCGCATCATCTCCGCCGTGACGATCTCCGGCTCCATTGGTTTCACGTGCAACATTGGTCCCATTGGTACATCTGGGAACAATTCCCGCAGAACGGGTGCCCGCTCCGCCGCGCACCACAGGACGCCCGTCCCGGCCGGGATCGCCAGCACCCGCCCGGCCGCCGCGAGCTCGGCGAACGGTCCGTCCCATTCCGGCCGCGCCCGGGTCACGTACAGCGTCATGAGCAGGTCGTGCAGCTCGTCCGGGTCCCGCGGCCGGGGCCGGACCTCGTCGCGGACACGCTCGATCGCGCCCGGGTCGAGCCGGGCCAGGTCGCGGGCCTCGACCGGCAGCCCCCGGGGGACCTGCACCTGGCGGCTGCGCCGGTTCCCGGCCTCGGTCTCGTCGTCCAGGTACGTGAACGGCGCCCCGTTCAGGATCTCGTGGGCCAGCACCGACGGCTCGGTCGTGTCCCTGGTGATGACGGCGATCCGGCCCGCCTCGATGCCCGCCACCAGCTCCCGCAGCCCGTCGATGTCCATCGCCTCGTGCAGGCAGTCCTCCAGGGTCTGCCGGACCAGCGGGTGGTCGGGAATCTCCATCGGGCCCGGCGCCACGTTCTCCTGGCACGCGGCCAGTACCGGGAACACCGCCGCCATCAGGTCGTCGGCCTCCATCCGCTGGATGGCCGGCGGGTTCTTCCGGCCGCCGCGCATCCGCAGGATGGTCAGCGAGGTGTTCAGGTTCCACCGCCAGCGCGCGGCGAACAGCGGCGCGGTCAGCACCGCCTGCCGGACCACCTGCTCGACGGTCGCCGACGCCAGGAACTTCGGCACCTGCTCGAGCGGGAAGCTGTGCTGTGGCCCGAGCGAGAGCAAGATGGCGTTGTCGCTGGCCGCCGCCTGCAGCTCGAAGTCGAACGTGACACAGAACCGCTTCCGCAGGGCCAGCCCGAACGCGCGGTTGACCCGGACGCCGAAGGGGGCGTGCCCGATCAGCTGCATCCCGCCGGCCTCGTCGAAGAAGCGCTCCAGGATGATCGCGTCCATGGTCGGCAGCGCCCCGAGCGCGGCCAGCCCGGCCCGCAGGTAGGCCACGATGATCTCGGCCGCGGGCCGCCCGATGCCGCACTCCTGCTCGAGCCATTGCCTGGCTTCGGCGGGTTCCCGGTCGGCCACGGCCTGGCGCAGCGCCGAGACCTCCTCGGACAGCTCCCGGGTGCGCCCGGGCGCCTCGCCCTGCCAGTGCGGCACCGACGGCGGCGCGCCGTGCGCGTCGGTCACCCGGACCTTGCCCGGCTCCACCCGGCTGATCCGCCACGAGTGGGTGCCGAGCAGGAAGACGTCACCCGGCCGGCTCTCCACCGCCCACTCCTCGTGGACGGTGCCGATCTGGATCTCGTCCGGTTCGGCCACGACGCGGAAGTCGCCCAGCTCGGGGATGGCCCCGCCCGAGGTCAGCGCGGCCAGCCGGGCCCCGCGGCGGCCCTTGACGGTACCGTTCACCTGGTCGCGGTGCAGGTAGTAGGCGCGGCGGCCGCGGCCAGTGCGGATGCCCTCGGACAGCAGGTCGGTGATGTCCTCGAAGTCCTCGGCGGACAGGTCGCGGAACGGCGCCGCTTGCCGGGCCAGGCCGAGCAGGTCGTCCTCGGCCCACGGTTCGGCGGCCGACTCGGCCACCATCTGCTGGGCCAGGATGTCCAGCGGATGTTCCGGCACGACCAGGGCGTCCAGGCGGCCGATTCGCACGCCGCGGAGCAGCGCGGCGCACTCCACCAGTTCGTCGCGAGTGGTCGGGTAGATCCGTCCGGACGGCGTCCCGGTCCTGGTGTGGTTGGACCGGCCGACCCGCTGCAGGAAGGTGGCAAAGCTGCGCGGCGAGCCGATCTGGCAGACCAGCTCGACCGGCCCGACGTCGATGCCGAGCTCGAGCGAGGCCGTGGCCACCAGCGCCCGCAGGTCCCCGGCCCGCAGCCGGGCCTCGACCCGCTGCCTGCGCTCCCGGGACAGCGACCCGTGGTGCGCGGCCACGTGCTCGCCGAGCTCGTCGCCTAGTCGTTCGCCGAGCTGGTGGGCGACCCGTTCGGCCATGCTCCGGGTGTTGACGAAGACCAGCGTGGTCCGGTGGCCGGTGACGTGACCCGCGATCAGGTCCAGGATCTGCGCCATCTGCTCCGTGGTCGGGACCGCGCCGAGCTCGTCGTCGGGCAGTTCCAGGGCCAGGTCCAGCCGCCTGCGGTGCCCGGAGTCCACGATCGCGCAGCGCGGCGTCCCGTCCGGGTTGTCGCGGTCAGGACCGGCCCCGACCAGCAGCCGGGCCACGGTCTCGATCGGCCGCTGGGTGGCGGACAGCCCGACCCGCTGCACCGGCTGCTCCGCCACGTAGGCCAGGCGTTCCAGGGTCAGGGCCAGGTGCGAGCCGCGCTTGTTCGTCGCGACCGCGTGGATCTCGTCCACGATGATCGTGCGCGCGCTGCGCAGCATGGCCCGGCTCCGCTCGGCCGTCACCATCAGGAACAGCGACTCCGGGGTGGTGATCAAGATGTCCGGCGGCCGCTTGAGCATGGCGGCCCGCTCCGCCGCCGCCGTGTCGCCGGTCCGCACCGCGACCCGGATATCCGGCGCGGTCAGCCCGAGCTTGGCCGCCACCGCGGCGATCTCGGCCAGCGGCGCCTCCAGGTTCTGCTGGATGTCGGTGGCCAGCGCCTTCAGCGGCGACACGTACACCACCTGCGGTCCCGATCCGGGCGGCGGCGTCGGTGGCTCTTTTCCCTCCGGGTCGTGCCCGCAGAACAGGTCGTGGACGCAGGCCTTGTCCTGGGCCCGGTAGAAGCGGTCGATGCAGACCAGGAAGGCCGCCAGCGTCTTGCCCGAGCCGGTCGGCGCCGCGATCAGCGTGGGCCGGCCCGCCGCGATCTCCAGCCAGCCCGCTCGGTCGGCCCGTCCGGGAACCGGCCCTCGAACCAGCGGCGCACGGCGGGATGAAACGACTCGAGCACGCGCTCACGCTACCTGGGGGTTCCGACATTCCGCCCGAAGAACCGGCCGGCTAGGGTGCACGACAATTTTGTGGGTGAGCAAGATCGTTTAGCTGGCGTAGCTGGTCAGGCGGGGATCGTCTGGTTGTGACGTGCGGACCAGATCCGGTCTTCGGGGCGGCTGGCCTGCTGGCAGCGGAGGGTAGCGATGGCGTCGGCGCCGGCGATGGTCCAGCGCATGCCGGAGAGCTTGAGGCGCTGGCCGATGACCGCCTTGCAGCCGGATTCCACGACGCCTGAGCCGGTGAACAGGCCGCGGGAGCGGAACCAGCGGTAGCGCATGCGGGGCGCGTTGTTCAGGAAGTAGCCGAGTTCCTTCTCGACCTCGTCCTTCTTGACGCCTTCCAGGGGGTACTTGCGGACGGCGGCCTCGATGCCGTCGATGTCGCCGTAGTCCAGGTCTTCCAGGCGGGCCTCCAGCCATTCCTGCGTGCGGTCCAGCAGCATGAATTCCAGGGAGCGGGTCAGGGAGCTCAGGTGCTCGCGGGCGTGGAACAGGTCTACGATCTGGGTGGCCTCGGGGAACTTGTCCGTAGCGATGTTCCAGATCCAGGCGGCGCCGTCACCGAGGATGGTGAGCTGGCGGACGTGGTCCGCGCCGCGGCGGATGCCTTCTGCCTTCACCAGGTCGCCGAACACGGCGGCGGGCTCGAAAGAGGCGATGTAGCTGCAGGATTCCCGGTCCCGGACCGGGTAGCCGTCGTCATCGAGTTCGTCCTGGGTGAAGAACACGCCGAGCTTGAGCTCGCGGGTGCGGGCCCGGCCGTCCTCGCCCTTGCCCTCGCGGCCTGCGGTTTCCTTCGCGGTCATGGTCACGCCGGTGCCGTCGACCGCGCCGTAGAGCATGTCCGGGCACGGGAACGGCGGCAGCGGCACCAGCTTCCGGGCGGCGATCAGCCCTGACCGCTCGCGGACCGCGGCGGCCTGCGCGGCGCCGCTGGCCTCAGCCGCCCGCTCCACCCGCTTGACGGTCAGCTGCACGCCGGCCAGATTTTCCAGCAGCCCGGCTGCTTTGGCGAACGGGCCGGCGGCCGCGGCCATGTCGGTCATCACGGTCAGTCCCGGCGACAGGGACGTGCCTGCGATGCCGAGCTCGGCGTCGCGCGGCGCGAACCCGTGCTTGCATTCCGCGCAGCGGTACCAGGCGCGGCGGAGGGTGACCGGTCCGAGGACGGTGTCGAATGTCTTGTCCCGGTAATCGGTGAATTCTGCCTGATGGCCGTGCCCGCACGGTACCCGCGGGCCGCGCTGGCCGGGGTCGGCGGCCAGCAGCCCGGCGAGGATGGCGCTGCCGAGCTTCAGCATCCCGGCGCGGATCACCGCCTCGGCCGCCTCCAGCCCGGTCCCGTCGCAGCCCAGTGACCTGGCAGCCTTCGCTGCCAGGCGGCCTATCTCGGCGGACTTCTCCCGCGCGAGGGCCTCGAAGAGCCCCTTTTTTCGGCCTCCGGCACCGGGGGCGCATCCGTTCCGGCCGCCGGCCGGGCCTCGCAGATCTTCTCGTTCACTTCCGCGATCCGCCCGGCGATCGCGGTGAACTCCGCATGCCTGGCCACCTCGGCCCGCACCTTATCCACCTCTGCCGCTGCGAGCTGCCGCCCGACCGTCCCGCGGCGGCCGGCCGACCGGGTCCACAGGAACCTTGGCCCGTGGCCCGGGTGATCCGGGGCCGCGCACGCGCAGTTCGGCTTCCCGCACCTGCGCCAGTTCTCGCTCACCGACCCCGGCGGAAGTCGCCGACCTGGCTGAGCTGCGCATACAGGCGGTCCCGCTCGGCCTCCAGCTCCGCAAGCGACAGCTCGGACATGGGCGCTCCTCGTCTGGTTGCTGAATCACAACCAGACTCCCATCATAACCAGGCCGAACGTGGGACCCCAACGAATGTGTCGCGCACCCGTCCCCTGGCGCAGCCGCAGGAAATGTCAGTGCCTCGTGCGAGTATGCATGTGAGGACCCCGCGGAGGGTGGCAAGCGCGGTACGGAGGCGGCAGGAATGCGGATCATCATCGAGCGGGACG
>JBEKJP010000062.1:0-41757 GCA_050011155.1 Streptosporangiaceae bacterium | reverse complement strand
CCGCGGTCAGCTCCGTCGCGTCCGCCGTCGCGACGAACGCCAGCCCGGCGCGCACCATGTCCATCGCCTCGCTGACGCTGGCGAAGGCCGGGGCGGTAGCCACCTGGGTTACCTCCTTCCGGGGGCGCACGGGGGAATGGGCTCTTGCGGGTGCCTTCTTCCTGGCGCTGGAGGTTCTCGCCGCTCGGCAGCTTCTAGATTCTTAGTTCGACCCTACCGGACAGCTACGACATTTCAGGGTCACGACACTCGAAATTCCTAAGATAAATTGCTGTTTTACCTGAGATTTAAGGGGGTCGAGAGGCAATGGTGAACCTCTGCGGCCGGTAATGCCCCGCCTGGCTTAATCGGTGGACCGTCACGAAGGAGCCTCGGCCGGCTGGGGCTGGGCGGACTTCACCTGAGGCTGGGTGATGGGGCGGGTGGTGGGGCCGAGCCACATGTCGATCGAGCCTGGTTCGGCCGGGTCGAAGGTGCGGGGCACCCAGGTCGCGTCGTCCTCGATCCGGCGGACGCCGAAGGAGTACTCGTAAGTGAATCCCTCCGGGCCGAGGAAGTACAGGAAGATCGCGCCCGACTGCGGGTGCCGCCCCGGGCCCATCTCGATCTCGACGTCGTGCTCGACCAGGAAGTGCCAGTTCCTGAACACGTCGTCGATGGTTTCGACCTGGAAATTCATGTGGCACAGGCCCGGCTCGTCGCCCTTGAAGACGGCCAGCTTGTGGTGCACCGGGTCGATCCGCATCAGGCAGGCCGCGTCGCCGAGCCAGTCGGACACGCGGGCGTTGAAGCGCGTGCCCCAGAACCGGTAGGCCTCGTGCACGTCGGGCGCGTCCAGGCACAGGTGCCCGAACTCGGTGATCCCCGCGCCCCGGCTGAAGACCACCGGCCGGGCCACGGTCTCCTGCTGGCTGACCAGTTCAACCCGGTTACCGAACGGGTCGTCGAACGCGATGAACTCACGGACCCGACGCGACCTGGCCTCGTCAGGCGAGCCGCGGCGCACGCTGATGCCGGACCGCTCGAGCTCGGTCTCGGCGGCGTCGAGCGCGTCCGCGTTCGCCACCGCGAAGCCGGACGAGATGACCCCGGAGGGACCTTCGACCAGGGCCAGGCAGTGGTGACGGCCGTCCGCGCGCAGGTGGGTGACGCCCACCTCGGTGGGCGTCACCAGTTCCAGGCCGACGATCTCGGTGGCGAACCGGGTCGCGGCGTCCAGGTCCGCGACGCCGGACCTGACGTAGGCGATATCGGTGAGGGTGATCATGCGCGGCTCCGGCTCCGGCTCAGGCGAAGACGGGGGCGAGGTCGATGTAGATCTGCCAGTCGCGCACCTTGTCGCCGTCGAAGATCAGGACGTCGCAGTTGGGCACGGTGACCGACTTGCCGTCCAGGCGGCGGTACTCCACGTCGATCTGCGCGATGACGGTGTCGCCGATCTCGTGCACCTTCAGGATGTGGTGGGTCAGGCCGGCGATCGTGGTCCAGAACCCCTCCACGCCCTCCTTCACGGCGGCGTGCCCGATGGCCGGGTCCATGTTGGCGAAGCGGAACCGCACGTCGGGCGTGAGGTGCGAGACGAACTTGTCGGCGTCCATGCCGTCGATGTCGGCGAAGATGGGGGCTACGTCACGGGCCATGATTCACTCCTTCGTTGGGGTGGGCTCTGAGTTGGCGAGGAAGGTCTCGGGCGGTGGCGCACCCCACAGGTGCGGCGGGACGTCCCAGTCCCCCGCGACCCAGCAGTCGTCGATCTGGTCGATGTCGGAGAACCACTCGATCCACGAGCCCCACGGGTCGGGGTTGTAGTGGAAGAAGTTCGATCCGATGGTATGGCGGCCTATCCCCCAGCCTGCCTGGCGGCCCTGGCCGCGCATCCGGTCGGCGCCGATCGCGATCGCGTCGATGGACGGGACCTCGAAGCTGGCGTGGTGGAAGCCGCGGTGGGTGCTGGAGATGAAGCCGAAAACATGGTGGTCGCCAGGACCCGCGTTGAGGAACGTTACCAGGTCGTGGTGGATGGTGTCGCTGAGCCGGAGCCCGAGCACCTGGGTGTAGAACTCGGTCATCCGGGCCGGCTGCGCGGTGAACAGCAGCGAGTGCCCGAGCCGCTGGGGCAGCACGTCCTCGGTGGCCCGCGTCCACTGGGCGACGCCGAACCGCTGCCGGGTACCCCCGATGTTGACCAGCACCTCGGCGGCCGGCCGGGCCGGGGCCTGCGGTTCGTCGAGCAGTTGCACGGCGGTGCCGTCGGGGTCGCGCAGCCACAGGCCGTCCTCGGTGCCGCCGGCTGGCGGCTCGATGACCGGGGTGCCGGACCGCTCCAGCGCCTCGCGGACCGCGTCCATGGAACCCGGCGCGACGGTGAAGCTGACGTGGTGCAGCCGCTTGACCGGCGCCTCCACCAGCCGCACCTGCTCCTGGTCCCGGCCGGGGCACATGGCCACCAGGGACCCGTCCTTCTCGCCGGTCTCCAGGCCGAAATCCTGCAGGAAGCCTTCGGCCACCGCCAGGTCCGGGACTTCCAGCGCGTAGTGGTGCAGCCCTGAGATCATGGCCCTTCCCCTTCGAAGGCAAAGTGCATACAGTAAAAACTGCATACAGTTTAGACATGAGGCCCGCCGTCTGTGAAGGGGAAGCGCGGGGTGATTCCTGGCTTGAAAACCGCAACGGAGCTGCGCGAGGAGGTCGCCGCGGCCGCACGCGTGCTGGCCCGGCTGGAGCTGGTCACCGCGTTCGGGCACGTGTCGGCCCGGGCCGGGGAAGCCATGCTGATCACGCCCGCCGCCGACCTGGCCGGCGTCATGGGTAACCGGGTCATCGAGGTGCCGCTCGGGATCAGCGGGGCCCAGCCCAGCGGTGCACTGCCGCCGGGCGCGCCGGCCGAGGCGTGGGCGCACCTCGCCCTGTACCGGGCCCGGCCGGACGCGGCCGCGATCGCCCGGGCCCAGCCGGGCAGCGCGTTCGCCGTGGCCGCGGCGGTCAGCGTGATGGTCCCGCTGTACGGTCAGGCCGCGTGGCTGGGCGAGTCGGTCCCGGTGCATGACGACGCCGCCCTGCTCCGGTCGTCCGGGCTGGCCGAACGGGCGGCCCGCAGCCTCGGTGACGGCGAGGCGCTGCTGCTGCGCGGCAACGGCGCCATTACCCTGGGCGCGGCGCCCGGGCTGGCCGTGGCCCGGATGTGGCTGCTCGGCGCGGCCTGCGACGTCTACCTGAAGGCCCTGGCCGCGTCCGGAGCGAACCCGGTCACGCCGTTGTCCGCGGGTGAGATCGCGTCATGGCGCGCCGTCAGCGGCGAACTGCTCCCCCGGCTCTGGCAGCACCTGCGGCTCCGGGCCGGGGCGCACCCGGGCGAAATACAGGGCTAGGGCGAGCCCGGCGATCATCGGCGTCCACCAGGCCCACGGATCGCGCCACTGGACCTGCGAGAAGAACGTGAGCGCCACGGCGACGACGCCGACCGGCAGGAGCCGCCGCCAGTCCGCGGCCGCGGCGGCCAGGGCCACCGCCAGCGGCGGCCACAGGTAGTACGCCACCATCACCGGCTCGAACGCCGACCGCAGCGCCAGCGTCACCGCGACCCACCACAGCAGCCCGGCCAGCGTGTCGTGGTCCCAGGGAACCGGAGGTCCCTGGGCCCGCGCGGCCCGCCAGCGGCGCGCCACCACCAGCGCGCAGGCACAGGCGGCCACGATGGACACGATCCGAGCCGGGCCGGCCGCTACCTGCCCCTGGGGCAGGTGCGGCGCCAGGTAGATCCACGGGGTGGGGTGATCGATGGACGGCGAGTTGGGCTGGCTGGTCACCGCGTGGATGGTGGCCGGCCAGTTGGCGGCCGCGGCCGCGGCCAGCAGCACGGTGGCCGGGGTCGCGGCCCGGGCGACGTAGCCGGCCAGCCTGCGTGGCTCGACCACGGCGGCGAGCAGCGGGAACGCGAGCAGGACGAGCGGCTGCACGGCCACCGCCGCCCCCGCCAGCCAGGCCGAGCGGCTGGTCTTCGCGTCGGCCAGGTCCAGCACGGCGTACATCAGCAGCCCGGTGGCGACGGCGTCTTCCGGGTGCCCCCAGCGCACGGTGACGCTCCACAGCGCGGTGGCGCCCGCGGCGGCCAGCCAGAAGCGCTTGGGCCTGGTGGCGCCCAGCCGTTCGGCGATCGCGTCGGCGGCGAACAGCGCGACGGCCGAGATGGCCACCTGGTAGGGCCCGGCGAACAGCCAGACGGCCGGATAGGGGCCGTGGGCCGAGGGAACTGACAGGTGCAGGCCGGTCAGGTCGATAACCACGGCCGCCGGGACCAGGATCAGCGCCGTCCCCGGCAGCGAGACCAGCTGGGTGGGCAGCGTGTACAGGCCGGCCAGGTTCAGGTGGGCGAGCCGCTGGGCCGCGATCAGCGTGCCCCACAGGTCGTCGGGCAGCGCCCAGGCGGTCTTGCCGTAGAACCGGGGGCCCCAGATCGTGCCCGCCAGCCCGGCGCCGGCCATGATGATAGTGGCGAGCAGCGGAAACAGCCGCCTGACGGGCCCGGGCGGCGTGCCGCGGGCCAGCTCGGGGCTCACGGGTACGCTGCCAGGGCGGAAGCGAGGCTGGCATGACCGATTACGTGCTCTCGGCGGTGATCTTCATCTTCATCGTGGCGATCCTGATCACCCTGTGGCGCCGCGAGCACAGGAAAAGCTAGTACCGGACGCCGGTCAGCCACGCTCCCTCCCGGGGACGATCAGGCCCGATTCGTAGGCGGCGACCACGGCCTGGGTGCGATCACGCAGCCCGAGCTTGGCCAGCATCCGGCTGACGTGCGTCTTCACCGTCTCCTCGGCCACGACGAGCCGCCGGGCCACCTCCGGGTTGGACAGTCCCTCGGCTACGAGCCGCAGCACCTCGGTCTCCCGCGGCGTGAGCGTGCTCAGGGCGTCCGACGGCAGAGTCTCCTGGACCGGCCGGAGCCGGGTGAACTCGCTGATCAGGCGGCGGGTCACGCCCGGGGCGAGCAGCGCCTGGCCGGCCGCGACCACGCGCACCGCGTCGAACAGCCGCTCCGCGGTGACGTCCTTGAGCAGGAAGCCGCTCGCACCCGCGCGCAGCGCGTCGAAGACGTACTCGTCCAGGTCGAACGTGGTGAGGATCAGGATCCGGGGGCACCGGTCGTCGGTCCCGGCGAGCTGCCTGGTCGCCTCGATCCCGTCCACGCCGGGCATCCGGACGTCCATCAGCACCACGTCGGGCCGCAGCTCGCGGCAGACGCGGACCGCCTCGCCGCCGTCGGACGCGGTGCCGACCACGGTGAAGTCCGGCTGGGTATCGAGCAGCGCGGCGAACCCGCCCCGCACCACCTCATGGTCGTCAGCGACGACAATGCTGACCGTCACTCGCGGGCCCCGACCGGCTCGCTGGCCATGGTGTCCAGGGCCTTGGCGGGGAGCTCGGCCTCGACCCGGAAGCCGCCGCCGGGGGCGGGCCCGGTGCGCAACGAGCCGCCGGCCGCCGCGGCGCGCTCGCGCATGCCCAGCAGGCCGTGCCCGGTGTGCCGGTCGGCCAGGCCGGGCCCGTTGTCGCGGATCCGCAGCCGCAGCACGTCGCCGGCGTAGCGCAGCTCGACGTCGACGGCCGCGCCGGGGGCGTGCCGCCTGGCGTTGGTCAGGGCCTCCTGCGCGATGCGGTAGGCGGCCAGTTCCACCCCCGGGTCCAGCCGGGTCACCGGCCCGGACACGATCAGCCTGACCATGCTGCCCGAGGCCTGGCGCGCCTCGTCGATCAGGTCACCGAGCTGCGCCAGCCCCGGCTGCGGCTGCCGGTCCGCGGCCGGGATCTGGGGTAGGTCTGGCTCAGCCAGGTTCGCGTCCTCGCGCAGCACGCCGAGCAGGCGGCGCATCTCGGTCAGCCCGGCCCGGGCGGTGTCCCCGATCGCGGCGAACCGCTGGGCCCCCGCGTCGGGCAGCCCGGGCGTGGTCAGCCGGGCGGTCTCAGCCTGCACCGCGATCACCGAGATGTGGTGAGCCACCACGTCGTGCAGCTCGCGGGCGATCCTGGCCCGCTCGCCGCGGGCCAGGTGATCGGCCAGCATCCCCTCGGCCTGCTCGCGGGCGGCGCTGTAGGTCTGGCCCTCCTCGCGCGCCCCGCGCGCGAGGGCCGCCACCACCGCGACCGGGATCGCCGCCGCCAGCAGCACGGCGAGCACCCGGGTCTCGACGCCGGCCCAGGCCAGGCCGGACGCGCCCGCCGCGGGCAGCATCGGCCGAGCCGCGGCCGCGGCCAGCACCAGCGCGAGCCCGAAGAACGGCACCGCCAGCGCGACGGCCAGCACATAGAACCCGGCGCGGGCCAGCCGGTAGGAGGCCAGCACCAGCGCGACCGCACCGGCTACCGTCACCAGCTCGAACAGCAGCAGGGACAGCACGGCCGCCACCCACACCGCGGCCGCCGCGGGCACCGGCCGCCGCAGCCCGGCCGGTACCGTGGCCAGCAGGCAGAAGACCGCCATCAGGAGCGCGGTAAACGGGTCAGGACCGAGGTGGGTGACCGGGCCCTTGGGCACCCCCGCGCGCTCGGTCGAGCCGACGGGGAACCGGCCGGCCAGCTCGGCCAGCGCGAGCAGCCCGAGTACCGCGGCCAGTGCCACGGGAGCCAGGCGCCGCTCAGCCGAGTCCATCCCCCTATTGTCGCCACTGGTCAGCCTGGCCGCATCGCCCAGGCCAGGGGTATGGCCCTCCCCCGTACGAGGGATGCCGGCGGCGATGAAGACGGCACCGCGGCGTGACGACCGCGCCCGGCCCGGTTCCCTAGCCTTCGGGACATGGAAGCCACCATCGAAGTCACCGGCCTGCGCAAGCGCTACGGGTCCGTGCCGGCCTTGAACGGGATGACGTTCACGGTCACCCCCGGTCAGGTGACCGGTTTCGTCGGCCCGAACGGCGCGGGCAAGTCCACCACGATGCGGGTCATCCTCGGCCTGGACACGGCCGAGGCGGGCACCGCGCTGATCGGCGGGCAGCCCTACGCCAGCCTGCGGCACCCGCTCAGCCACGTCGGCTCGCTGCTCGACGCGGCCGCGCTGCAGCCGAGCCGTTCGGCTCGCAACCACCTGTTGTGGCTGGCCCACTCGCAGGGCTTCGGGGCCGGGCGGGTGGACGAGGTCATCGAGCAGGCCGGCCTGGGCAAGGCCTCGCGACGCAAGGCCGGCGGGTACTCGCTCGGCATGCGGCAGCGGCTGGGCATCGCCGCGGCGCTGCTCGGGGACCCGCCGGTGCTGCTGTTCGACGAACCGTTCAACGGGATGGACCCCGAGGGGATCGTGTGGATGAGGGGTTTCCTGCGGGCGCTGTCGCGTGAGGGCCGGGCCATCCTGGTGTCCAGCCACCTGATGAGCGAGCTCGAAGCTCTGCTCACTGGGGATGGCGCGGACCACCTGGTCGTGGTCGGCCGGGGCGCGGTCATCGCCGACGCCAGCGTCGCGGAGCTGATCGCGGCCGCGTCGGCCGACCGGGTGACCGTCCGCACCACGGCCCGCGCCGACGCCATGACCGTGCTGGCCCGCGCCGGGGCCGAGGTCACGGCGACGGCGCCCGACGTGGTCACCGTCACCGGATTTTCTCCCGAACGGGTGGTGGGCTTGCTCTCGCAGAACTCCGTGCCGTTCGCTGAGCTGTCCGCCCACCGCGCCTCCTTGGAAGAGGCCTACATGGAGCTGACCAGGGACGCGGTCGAGTTCCGGGCGGGGGCGGCGTCATGACGGCCATCGCGCCCTACCGGTCGGAGCGGTCCACCGGGCGCGACGGGTTCGCGCAGCTGCTGCGGGCCGAGTGGACCAAGTTCCGCACCGTGCGCGGGTGGGTCATCGGCACGCTCGTCGGAGCGCTGCTCATCGTCGGCCTCGCCGTGCTGACCGGCGCCAACAGCGTGTGCAGCGACCAGCCGAACCCCAACGGCCCCTCGCTGGCCTGCCCGGCCCCGCCGACCGGACCCGGCGGGGAATGGGTCAGCGACAGCTTCTACTTCGTGCACCAGCCGCTGACCGGAAACGGCAGCCTGACCGTCCGGATGACGTCGCTGACCGGCCTGTACGCCACCCACCCGGGCTTCGCGGCGGCGGGCGGCTCGCCCACGGCGGGCATGACGCCGGGAGTGCAGCCGTGGTCCAAGGCCGGGATCATCATCAAGGCGAGCACGGCCCAGGGGTCGGCGTACGCGGCGATGATGGTGACCGGCACGCACGGCGTGCGGATGCAGTGGGACTTCACCGGCGATACAGCCGGGCTGGCCGGGAAGGTGTCGGCGGCGGCGCCGCGCTGGCTGCGGCTGACCAGGGCCGGGGATACGATCCGGGGCTACGACTCCGCCGACGGCACGCACTGGACGCCGGTCGGCACCGCGGCGCTGGCCGGGCTGCCGGCCACCACGCAGGGCGGGCTGTTCGCCGCCACGCCCGGGTACACGAAGACGGCGACGTCGCTCGGCGGTTCGTCCTCGACCGGTGGTCCGGCCCTGGCCACGGGGGCGTTCGATCACCTGACCCAGCAGGGCGGCTGGCCCGCGGCCACGACCGGGCGGTGGACCGGCCAGGACATCCAGGGCGCGACGGACAACGCCCTGTCCGCGTCGGCGCAGGGGTTCACCCAGACGGGCAGCAGGTTCACGGTGTCCGGGTCCGGCGACATCGCGCCTGACGCCGGGGGCGGGGGTCTCCGCGCTATCCAGCAGGTCCTGGCCGGCACGTTCGTCGGCCTGATCGCCCTGGTGGTGATCGGCGTCATGTTCATCACGGCGGAGTACCGGCGCGGGCTGATCCGCACCACGTTCACGGCCAGCCCGCGGCGCGGCCGGGTGCTGGCCGCCAAGGCGGTCGTGCTGGCCGGGGTCACGTTCGCGGCCGGGCTGGTCGCCACCGTCATCGCGATCCCGCTGGGTGAGCACCTGCTGCACGAGAACGGCAACCCGATCGAGCCGATGCCGGTCCTCACCGAGGCGCGGATCGTCGTGGGCACCGCGGCGCTGCTGGCGGTGGCCGCCGTGCTCGCCCTGGCCGTGGGAGCGCTGCTGCGGAGCAGCGCCGGGGCGGTCACCGCGGTGATCGCGGGCATCATCTTGCCCTACCTGCTCGCGCTGCTCGGCGGCGTGCTGCCGGTCGGCGCCGAGGAATGGCTGGACCGCGTCACCCCGGCCGCCGGGTTCGCGATCCAGCAGAGCGCCCCTCCGTATGCCCAGGTCACCGCCAGCTACACCCCCGCCAACGGGTACTTCCCGCTCCCGCCGTGGGCCGGGTTCGCGGTGCTGTGCGCCTGGGCCGCGCTGGCCATGACCCTGGCCGTGGTGCTGGTGCGACGGAGGGACGTATGACCCACGCGCTGCACGCGGAGTGGACCAAGCTGCGTACCGTGGCCGGTCCTGGCGCCCTGCTGCTGGCGGCGGCCGCGCTGACCGCGGCGATCGGCGCGGTCGCGGCCAACGCGGTCAGCTGCCCGGGCCAGGCCTGCCAGGTCGACCCGGCCAAGGTCAGCCTGTTCGGGATCTACCTGAGCCAGGCGGTCATCGCGATCGTGGCCGTGACCGCGGTCAGCGGCGAGTACAGCACCGGGATGATCCGCCTCACGCTGGCCGCCACGCCCCGCCGGTGGCGGGTGCTGGCGGCCAAGGCGGCCGTCGTCGGCGCCGCGACCCTGGTCACGGGGGCGGTCGCGGTGCTGGCGTCGGTGCTGGCCGGGGGCGCGCTGCTGTCCCGGCACGGCATCGCCCCGGCGCACGGCTACGAGGCGCTGTCACTGGGCCAGGGGGCGGTGCTGCGGGCCACCGTCGGCTCGGCGCTATACCTCGGATTGATCGCCCTGCTCGGGCTCGGAGTCGCGGCCATAGTCCGCGACTCCGCGGTGGCCATCGGCACGGTACTCGGGCTGCTGTACCTGTTCCCGATCGTGGCCGGCTTCGTCGGCAACCCGGCCTGGCAGCGGCACCTGAACCAGGTCAGCCCCATGACGGCCGGGCTGTACATCCAGGCCACCACGGATCTGCGCGCGCTGCCGCTCACCCCCTGGCAGGGCCTGGGGGTGCTGGCCGCCTGGGCGGCGGGCGCGCTGCTGGCCGGCGGCCTGCTGCTGCGCTTCCGTGACGCCTGATGCCATGATCGGGGCATGACGAGCCCGGGCCAGATCATCGAGGCGAACGGCATTTCCCTGTACGTCGAGGAGCACGGTGCGGGGACCCCGGTCCTGATGCTGCACGGCTGGCCGGACTCGGCCCGGTTGTGGCGGCACCAGGTGCCGGTCCTGGCCGGGCGGGGCTACCGGGTCATTACGCCTGACCTGCGCGGCTTCGGGCGCTCCGAGCAGCCTGCCGAGGTGCGTTCCTACAGCCTGCGCAACGTGGTCAGCGACATCAGCGGGCTGCTCGACGGGCTCGGCGTGCCCGCCGCCCACGTGGTCGGGCACGACTGGGGGGCGGCGGTGGCCTGGCTCACCGCCATCATGCGGCCGGACCGGGTCCGGACGCTGACCGCGATCTCCTCGCCCCACCCGCTCGCGCCGCTCACCCTGCGGCAGCACGAGATGGCTTGGTTCCAGCTGTTCTTCCAGTTCTACGGCGTCGCCGAAGCGACCATCCAGCACGACGACTGGGCCTGGCTGCGCATGATGACCCGAGGCGACGGAGACCTCAGCGCGGCCATCGAGAATTTGTCCCGGCCGGGCGCGCTGACCGCCTCGCTAAACTGGTATCGGGCCAATCTGGCGCCACGGATGCCGGGGCCCGCGCCCGCGCTGCCGCCGGTCGCCGCGCCGACCCTGGCCATCTGGTCCACCGGGGATCACTACCTCGACGGCGAGCGGGTGAAGAACTCGGCGGCATTCGTCCAGGGGCCGTGGCGGTACGAGGAGATTCCCGGCGCGAGCCACTGGGTGCCGGTCGACGCGCCCGACCGGCTGAACGACCTGCTGCTCGACTGGCTGTCATAAAAACGCCATTTCCGGCAGGCGTCTAACCATGGAATCGGCGGGTCTAGCGGCTCGTCGGGTAGCGGGCGGGCGCCGAAGCGGGTCACCACGGTGGCGGCGACCCGCACGGCGTACCGCGCGGCGTCGGCCAGGTCACCGGGATCGGCCAGCCACCGGCTCATGAAGGCACCGCAGAAGGCGTCGCCGGCGCCGGTGGTGTCGGTGGCCTCGGCCGGGTGCGCGGCCACCGCCACCGGGGCCTCGCCGGGCGTGGCCAGCACGCAGCCCGCGTCGCCGAGCTTCAGCACCACGGCACCGTAATGCCGGGTCAGGCGGGCCGCCATGACGAGCGGATCGGTCTCGCTGGTGAGCACGGCGGCCTCGTCGCGGTTGGGGAAGCAGACGGCGGCGCCCTCGGTCCAGCGCAGGAACGCGGCCGGGCCCATCCGGGCCAGGAAGGCGGCCGAACCCGGGTCGATGGTGACCGCGAGCCCCCGGGCCCGGGCCTGGCCGAGCAGCCAGAGCGCCACCTCGAGCAGCGGCGGCTCGCAGAACGTATACCCGGTCAGGTGCAGCACCGCGGCCTCGTCGAGCAGCCGGGCCGGCACGTCGGAGCGGCGCAGCCGCAGGTTGGCGCCGCGGTCGGTGAACATGGTCCGCCCGCCGTCCGGCGCCACCATGATCACGATCGAGCCCGTCTCGGCCTCGCGGTCAGCGGCCAGCCGGGCGCGCACGCCCGCGTGCGCCAGCTCCCGCCGGTGGTACGCGACGTCGCGGGCGCCCGCCCGCCCCGCGAACACCACGTCGGCGCCGAGGTGAGCCATCCAGGCGGCCTGGTTGGCGGCCGAGCCACCCGGCCGAGCCCGGATCGCGGCCCGGGCGTCGCTGTCCGGGGTGACGCCGTCGTACGGCTTGACCAGCACGTCGTTGATCACGTCACCGCAGGTCACGACCCGGCGGCGCGTGAGGGTGCTAGGGGACGGCACGCACGGCGGCCCGTTCGGACCACGATTTTGAGATCTTCGCGGCCAGGTCGACGTTGCCGCGGGCGATGTCGAGGTTCACGCCGACGCTAGCCCCGCCCGTGACCTGCTGGATCTCCTCGAGCAGGAACGGGCTGACCGCCTTCCCCCTGATGCCCCGGGCGGCGGCCGCCGCCAGCGCGCCGGCCAGGGCTTCGTCAAGCACCCGCGGGTCGAGTTGCTTGTCCGGCGGTAGCGGGTTGGCCACGAGCAGCGCGGACTGGTCGCCGAACGCATCCCGGGCCGACATGATGTCGGCGATCTCCGCTGGGGTCTCGACCCGCCAGTCCAGGTCGCAGCCGGAATCGGAGAGCCAGAAGGCGGGGAACCGCGAAGTGCGGTAGCCGACCACGGCCACGCCGAGCGTCTCGAGCCGCTCCAGCGTGGCCGGGATGTCCAGGATGGCTTTCACCCCGGCCGAGACCACCGTCACCGGCGTCCTGGACAGCACGGTCAGGTCGGCCGACTCGTCGAACGTCTCGCTGGCGCCGCGGTGCACGCCGCCGAGGCCGCCGGTCGCGAACACCGCGATACCCGCCCGGGCGGCCAGCACGGACGTGGCCGCGACGGTGGTGCCGCCGGTCACCTTCCTGGCCATCGCGATGGCGATGTCCCGGCTGCTGACCTTGACCACCGACTCGTCGGTGGCGATGCGGCCGAGTTCATCCGGCGTCAGGCCGATCTTCGGCACGCCGTCGACGAGCGCGATCGTCGCCGCGGTCACGCCCTGGCTGGCCAGGATGCCCTCGAACTCCCGCGCGGCGTCCAGGTTGCCCGGGCGCGGCAGGCCGTGCGAGATGATGGTGGACTCGAGCGCGACGACCGGCGCGCCGGCGCGCAGCGCGGAGCGGACCGGCGGGGACACCTCTACCAGGGAAGACACGCGACCGATTGTCTCACCGGTGAGACAACGTCCGGCCGGGACCCGGCTTTCGTCACGCTAAGTGACGACTAGCGGGTGGCCCCGGAACCCTCCAGGGCCCACTCCCACGACTCGGGCACATGGTCCGCCTGGGCCACATCCACCGCGCCGATGATGACCACCGGGCAGCGGGCGGCTCGCAGGCAGGCCCGGATGACCGGGCCCGCGGCCCGGTACGGGTCGGGGCCGTTCGAGTTGCGTCCGAGCACCAGCATGTCGGCGTCCGCGGCCAGGTCGAGCAGGACGCGCGCGGCCAGCCCTTCGGCGATCTCGGTGCGCACACTGACCCTGGGAAACCGGCTCAGGGCTTCGCTGACCGAGCGTCTTAGCACGTCACGGGCGGCGCCCCAGCTTCCTCCCGGCTGCCTGGGCGCCGGGACGGCGTAGCTCGCGACTTGGTGACAGGCCGACTCCAGGGCCAGTACGGCGAGTACCTCGGCGGCGCGCAGGCTCGCCTCCCGGCACGCCCATCTGAGCGCGGCCACGGACTCCGCAGAGCCATCCACGCCGACGACGATACGCCGGACACCGGCTTCTATTGCCATAACGAATCCTTCGCAGTTTCGCCACCTCTGACCCACCGGGCCGTCCCGCCACAGTCGCCGTCAGGGCTTTTTCGATCGTTACTGACAGTTTCCGATCCTAGACCGGAAGAGGGCTCCTGACGAGAGGTGCGAACTTGCTTTTACGCGTGACATAAGCCAACCTCGGGAACCCGAAAGTTATCGTACCGTTATTGGATGTCTGGGCGAAACCGACCGTCTGACCGTGTTTTTCCGCTGGTAACCGACTTGCGAGGATCCCGGTGAAGATCCAGATCGTGCGCCGGTGGGCGCTGGTCGCCGCCGGGCTGGCGCTGCTCTGCGGCCTGCCGCATTTCCCCATGCTAAGTGGCCTGGGTGCGGACGGCGAGGTCGCTGCCTGACCGGCCCTTGCGCACCCGGATCTGGACCGGGACGCGCTGCCTGAGCTCGGTGACGTGGCTGACGATGCCGACCAGGCGGCCGCCGTCGCGCAGGCTGTCGAGCACCGTCATTACCTCTTCCAGGGTGTCCTCGTCCAGGCTGCCGAAGCCCTCGTCGACGAACAGGGCCTCGATCCGGGTGCCGCCCGCCTCGGCGGTGACCACGTCGGCCAGGCCCAGGGCCAGGGCCAGGCTGGCCAGGAACGTCTCGCCACCGGAGAGGGTGCTGGTATCGCGGTCGACGCCGGTCCAGCCGTCACAGGCGAGCAGGCCCAGGCCGGACCGGCCGCCGCCGCGCCGGGCGTCGGTGTGCACCAGCGAGTAGCGGCCCGAGGTCATCTTCAGCAGGCGCTCGCTGGCCGCGGCCGCGACCTCCTCCAGCCGCGCGGCCAGGACGAACGTGGACAGCGTCATCTTGAGCTCGTTGGCCCCCAGCCCCGCGGCCAGGTCGGCGAGCCCGCGGGCCTCGGCCGCCGTGGCGGCGAGCGGCTCGAGCTCCGCGAGACCTGCGGCCAGCTGAGGGGCGAGAGCGGCGAGCTGGCTGGCCTGGTTCTGGGCCCGGTCATCGGCTTTCATGGCATCGTCGTAGGCCTTGCTAGCCGCCTCGACCGCGGCCGCCGCGCCGTCCACATCGGACGGCGGGTCAAGCGGGACGTCAAGGTCCGGGGCAGCGAGCAGCTCGGCCACGGCGGCGGCGCGCTGCTCGTGATCGGCGATCACCTGGCCCTTTTCCTGGCGCCAGGAAAGATCGCGGTAGGCCTGGCTGGCTTCGTCCGGGCCGGCGAACCCCGCGCCTTCGGCCGACCTGGCGGCCAGGCCGGCGGCCCGGGCGGCGTCGGCGTCCGCCCGGGCCGTGGCCTCGGCGGCGGCCGCGGCGGCGGTCAGCGCATCGGCGGCGGCCCGCGCCGCGGCCAGGGCCGAATCCAGGTCGGGGGCGCCGTCCAGCTGGCCCAGCAGCGACTCCCGGTGGCGGGCGGCCCGCTCGTCGGCCCCGGCGGCCCGGGCCAGCTCGGCTTCGCGCCGGCTATCCAGCTCGGCCAGGCGCGTGCGGGCGACGGCGACGGCCTGGTCGAGGTCGTCCAGCGCGGTCTGGTGATCGGTGCGGCGCAGCTCGGCCAGGTTCGCGGCCTGGTCTTGACGCTCGCGCGCGACGGAGCCGAGCCGGGCCGCCTCGGCCCGGAGGGAGACGACGTCCAGCGGGACGATGAAGCCGGCTTCCTGGAGGGCGGCGCGCAGGGCGTTGACCCGCTCGTCGGCCGCGCCCAGCCTGGCGCCTATCATCTCGGCTCGCTCACCCATTTCCTTGGCCGCGGCGTCGGCCGCCTTTTCCTGGTCATGGGTCACCCGCTCACCTTGGAGCTCGCATAGTTCCGGATGGTCGAGTGATCCGCAGACCGGGCACGGGGTCCCGTCCACCAGGGCGGCGGCGAGTTCGGCGCGCATGCCGTCGATGCGGGCGATGCGGACCTGGGCGGCCGTGTTGATCAGCTCGGCGTGCTCGAGCTTGGCTTTCATGTACGCCTCAGCCTGATAGGCCTGGTCAGTCTGGGCTTCGGCCAGGGCCGCCGCGTCCAAGGCCGCGCGGCTATGACGGTCGGCTTCGGCCTGGACCTCGGGCAGCCGCTCGGCGGCCGCGCGGGCCTGGTCGCGCTCGCGGCTGAGGCCCGGCCGCCGGGCTTTGGCCATCTCGGCCTCGGCTTGGACCTCGGCCAGCTCGGCGGCCAGCGCGGCGGCGCCGGCCCGGGACGCCTCGGCGGCGTGGTCTTCCTCGCCGGCCTGCGCGGACAGGGTACGGAGCGCTTCGAGACGGCCGAGCCGGGTGGTGTGCTGCTCGGCCTGGGCGCGCAGCCCGGCGGCGGGCTCGGTGGAGCTGGCCCCGGCGGCCTCGGCCGCCAGAATCCGGGCCTGATCCTCGGTCTCGTGCGCCTCAGTGCGGGCGACGGCGGTGCGTCTGGCTTCGGTCAGGGCCGGGATCACCTCGGCCGCCCGGGCGGCGGCGTCGAGTTCCCGGCGCAGCGCGTCGACGGCGGGAGCAGCCTCGGCGAGCTGCTCGGAGGCGCGGAGAGCGTCGGCGCGGCGATGCTGGCGTTCCGCCAGCCGGTCCGCGTCGCGCTGCCTGGCCTGTGCCTGGTCCAGCTCGGCGCGGTGGGTGCGGACCTGGCCGGCGCAGGTCTCGGCCCGGGCGGCCGCGGCCTCGGCCAGCCCGGTGGCCCAGGCCGGTGACGGGAGGCCGCCCTCGGCCGAGCCGGGAGGGGCGGGGTCGTCGGCGCCGGGGAGGCTGGCGGCTTGGATGATGCGGGCGACTAGTTCGGCGATGCCTTGCCTGGCCTGCTCGATGTCACGGGCCGTGGCCCGGCGGCGCTCCGCGAGCCAGGCTTCCGCGTGGCGGAACCGGTCCGTGCCGAACAACTGCTGCAGCAGCTCGCCCCGGTGCTCGGCGTTAGCGTGCAGGAACTTCGCGAACTCGCCCTGCGGCAGCAGCACGACCTGGAAGAACTGCTCGGCGGACATGCCCATCAGGTCGCGGATCTCGGCGTCCGCTTCGCCGGCGCGGGTGGAGACGGCGTGCCAGGATCCGCCGGTGAGCTCCTCGAGCAGGATCTTCGCCTGCGCCGTCGTGGTCCCGGCGCCGCGGCGTTTGGGGCGTTCCTGCTCCGGCTGGCGGGTGATGCGCATCCGGCGGCCGCCGAGCGTCGCCTCCAGCAGCACCTCGGTCGGCGTGCCGGCCGCGGCGTGATCCGAGCGGAGCCTGCGCGTCTTGGCCCGCTCGCCGGGGACCCGGCCGTAGAGGGCGAACCCGATCGCGTCGAGCAGCGTGGTCTTGCCCGCGCCGGTCTCGCCGTGCAGCAGGAACAGGCCGGCCGAGGCCAGCTCGTCGAAGCTGACCTCCACGGTGCCGCCGAACGCGCCGAACGCGGTCACGCGGAGCCGGTGCGGGCGCATCAGCTGGCCTCTTCTGTTCCGGTCCGTACCGCCTGGAAGGCCTCGGTGAGGAGCTGCCGCTCCCCCGGTGAGGGTGGCTCGTTCCTGACGTGCCGCACGAACTCGGCCGCCACGGAAAGGTCGTCGCGCCCCGCGACCCGGGCCCGGTAGCCGCGCTGGTCGGTCACGATCCCCTCCGGCTCGTGGGCGAGCACCAGGATGTGCGGGAACCTGGCGCGCAGGGCGTCCATCGCCCCGTCGGGACGGCTCGGGTCGGTGAGCGTGACGGACACGAAATCGGCCTCGTACGGCACGTAGGCGGCCGAGCCGAGAACGTCCTCCAGCCGCCCGCGGAGCACGCTCAGCCGCCGGTAGACCGGGGCGGGCACCAGCTCGGCGCGCGCCGTGCCCGCGGCGTCCAGCTCCACCAGCCAGCTGCCCTTGCGCTGGGTGGCCTCGGAAAACGAGTACGGCAGCGGGGAACCGCTGTAGCGCAGGTGCGGGGCGACGGCCTGCTGGCCGTGCAGGTGGCCCAGGGCCACGTAGCCGAACCCGTCGAACAGGTCCGCGGACACGCGATCCACGCCGCCGACGCTGATGTCCCGCTCGGAGTCGCTGGGCGCCCCGCCGGTGACCCAGCCGTGCGCCATGACCACGCGGCGCCTGATGCCGCGGGAGTCCGCGTCGGCCCGGATCCGGGCGACCGCGTGCCCGAGCACCCCGGCGTGGCCGCGCGGCAGGTCCGGGGGCAGCTCCCCGCGGACGGCGTCGGGTTCGAGGTACGGCACCCCGTATACGGCGGCCGGGCCGTGCGCGTCTTCCAGCACGACCGGCCGGTCCAGCGAGCCGAGCTGGGTCCGCAGGTGCACGCCGGTCTTCTCCAGCAGCGCGCCGCCGAACCCGAGCCGGCGCGCCGAATCGTGGTTGCCGCTGATCAGCACGACGCTGGCGCCGGTGTCGTGCAGCCTGAGCAGGGCGTTCTCGCACAACTCGACGGCGTCCACCGGGGGCACCGCCCGGTCGTAGACGTCACCCGCGATCAGGACCGCGTCCACCCGCTCGGCCCGGGCCACCTCCACCAGGTGATCGAGGAACGCTGACTGGGCCGCCCGCAGGTCGGCACGGTGCAGCGACCGGCCCAGGTGCCAGTCCGAGGTGTGCAGCAGTCGCATGGCCCGGACCCTAGTCCAGGCCACCGACATTACGCCGGGGTACGGGCGGCGAGCCAGGTGTCGACCTCGGCCCGCCAGGCCCGCTTGTCCGCCTCGGACGCGAAGCAGGCCTCGAAGGAGTTCCGCGCGAGCGCGGCCAGGTCGCCGTCGCCGTAGCCGAACGCGGCCCGCACCGCGTCCAGGTTGTCGTCCACGTACCCGCCGAAGTAGGCCGGGTCGTCGCTGTTCACGGTGGCGAGCAGGCCGGCGTCCAGCATGCCGGGCAGCACGTGGTGGCCGAGCGCGGGGACCACCCGCAGCGCCACGTTGGACAGCGGGCAGACGGTCAGCGCGATCCGTTCGTCCCGCAGCCGGGCGACCAGTTCCTGGTCCTCCATGGACCTGACCCCGTGGTCGACCCGTTCCACGCCGAGCAGGTCGAGCGCCTCACGCACGTACTCCGGGCCGCCCTCCTCCCCCGCGTGCGCCACCAGCCGCAGCCCCTCGGCCGCGGCCAGCTGGTAGACCGGCCGGAACAGGCCCGGCGGGTAGCCGACCTCGGCGGAGTCGAGCCCGACGCCGATGAAGTGCGGCCGGAACGGCAGGCAGGCGCGCAGCACCGCGTCGGCCGCGTCCGCGCCCAGGTCCCGCAGGAAGCACAGGATGAGGTCGGCGGAGATGCCGTAGTCCCTGGCCCCGTCGGCCAGGGCGGCGGTCAGCCCGCCGAACACCTCCTCGAGCTTGACCCCGTGGGCGAGGTGCGTCTGCGGGTCGAAGAAGATCTCGGCCCGGCGCACCCCGGCCGCCGCGGCGCGGGCCAGGTATGCCCGGGCCAGGTCGTAGAAGTCCTGCTCGAGCTTGAGCACGCGCAGGTTGGCGTAGTACAGGTTGAGGAACGACTGCAGGCTGTCGAAGCGGTAGGCGGCGCGCAGCTCGTCCACGTCCAGGACCGGCATCGGGGTGCCGTTCCGCTCCGCCAGCCTGACCAGCAGCTCGGGCTCGAGGGTGCCCTCGATATGAACGTGCAGCTCGGCGACCGGCAGCATGCGGCTCTCGGCTCAGCTCTCGGAGCGGACGTCGGTGTCGTCGTCGTCCACCACGTGGATGGCGGCCTCTTCCGCGCTGGCGGCCCCGCCGTCGATGCCGACGTCCCGGGCGACCAGGTCTTCCTCGTCGTCCGGATGGGCGCCCTCGTCCTCGGCGACCAGCCGGCCCGCCCGCGGGTCGGGGCCATCGTCGAGCAGCAGCCCGTCGATGTACTCGTCGGCCTCGTCGTCGTCCCCGGAGTCCTCGGACACGTCCTCGTCCTCGTCCTCGTCGAAGTCCAGGGCGGGGTCGGGTTCTTCCTCGGCCAGGAGCTGGTCGAGGGACTCCGGATCGTCGGCGTTCCTGATCACGGAGGACCAGTGCTCCGGCGGGGCCACCCCGCGGTCGAGCGGGTCGTCCCCCGGCTCGCCCGGCTCCCCGGTCAGGGAGTCGGCGGGCTCCTGGGTCGAGTAATCCTCAAGGTCAGCGGCCTCATGACGGTTCTCAGACATCCTCAGCTCCTCTCCATGGACAGCGGGCTCCAATCGTGCTCTACGAACCTACCGGGTGGCCGTGGCGTGGAGATATTCGGTTCGCCTGGACAATCCGCTAGCTGTAGGTTCGTGCGGGAAGCAACGTGACGGGGCCGGTACGGGAGGATGGATGTCACAGGTCAACGGGGGCGGCGGGCAGCCCGCGATCCTCGTGGAGGGTTTGACCAAATCGTTCGGTGACGTGCACGCGCTGCGCGGCATCGACCTGTCGGTGCCGCGCGGGACGGTACTCGGCGTGCTCGGCCCCAACGGGGCCGGCAAGACCACCGCGGTACGGATCCTGACCACCCTGCTGCTTCCCGACGGGGGGCGGGCGCTGGTCGAGGGCCAGGACGTGGTGCGCGACGCGGCCGCGGTCCGCCGGTCGATCGGGCTGGCCGGGCAATCGGCCGCCATCCAGGAGGAGCTCACCGGCCGGGAGAACCTGGAGATCATCGGGCGGCTCTACCACCTGAGCTGGCCGCAGGCCCGCCGCCGGGCCGTCGAGCTGCTCGAGCAGTTCGTCTTGAGCGACGCGGCCGACCGGGCGGCCAAGAACTACTCCGGCGGCATGCAGCGCCGCCTGGACCTGGCCGCCAGCCTGGTCGGCCACCCGAAGGTGCTGTTCCTGGACGAGCCGACCACCGGCCTTGACCCCCGCTCGCGGCTGGGGATGTGGGACATCATCAGGTCGCTGGTCGCCGACGGGACCACGCTGCTGCTGACCACCCAGTACCTCGACGAGGCCGACGAGCTGGCGGACGAGATCGTGGTCATCGACCACGGCCAGGTCATCGCGGCGGGCACGGCCGAGGACCTGAAAGGACGGGTCGGCGGCGACGTCGTCGAGTTCACCGTGCCGGATCGCAACCGGATCGGCGACGCGGTCGCGGCGGTGGTCAAGATCGGCGAGAGCGAGCCGCTGGCCGATGCGGAAACCGGCATGGTCAGCATCCGGGTGGGCAGCCGCGGCTCGGACGCGCTGGTCGAGACGGTGCGCGCACTGGACGCCGCGAGCTTGGAGACCCGCGGCCTGGCCATGCGGCGGCCGTCGCTGGACGATGTCTTCCTGGCCCTGACCGGGCACGCGGCCGAGGAAGAGGAACCGGCCGGGCGACGGCGGGGACGCCGAGGCGGCCGGGCCGGGAGCAGACAGGACAAGGGCGCGGAGAGGACGGGGTCATGACCGCGGTCGCTGAGCGGGCCGGAGTACCAGGCGTGCCGTCGGCGCCTGGCCTGCCGACCAGGTTCCGCTGGGCGGTGAGCGACACGCTCACCATCACCCGGCGAAACCTGATCGTCTGGATGCGGGTGCCCGCCTACCTGGTGTTCACCGTGATCCAGCCGGTGATGTTCGTGCTGATGTTCCGGTATGTCTTCGGCGGCGCGATCCCGGTGAAGGTTCCCGGCGGCTACGTCAGCTTCCTGATGCCGGGCATCATCGGCCAGACCGCGGCGTTCGGCTCGTTCGGGACGGCCATCGCGCTGGCCCAGGAGCTCAAGAAGGGCGTGATCGACCGGCTGCGGTCGATGCCGATGGCGCGCTCGGCGGTGCTGGCCGGGCGGCTGGTGGCCGACACCGGGCGGATGACGGTCACGATCCTGATCGTCCTCGGCGTCGGGTACGCGGTCGGTTTCCGGTTCTCCAACGGCGTGGTCCCGGCCATCTTGATGGTGGTGCTGGCGATCGTGTTCGGCGTGGCCATCTGCTGCATCGCCGCCTTCACCGGGCTGGCCATCGGGGACGAGGAGTCGGTGCAGGCGTTCGGGCTGATCTGGCTGTTCCCGATCACGTTCCTGTCCTCGGCGTTCGTGCCGATCTCGACCATGCCGGGCTGGCTCCAGGCGTTCGCGAACAACCAGCCGGTGACCTATGTCATCGACACCATGCGCGCGCTGGCCATCGGCGGCCCGGTCGAGGCGAGCCTGTGGAAGAGCGTGGTCTGGCTGGCCGGGATCTTCCTCGTGTTCGTGCCCCTGGCGGTGCGCGCCTACCGCCGCGCCAGTTAGCCTGAAGCATGGAGGTCGTCGAGCTCGGCTCGGGTCCTGCGGCCAGCGGTCGAACTCAGCCGTCGAGCTGGGCGAGTTCGGCCCGGACGGCGGCGGTGTCGGGGTGGGCGGGACCCAGGACGCGGGAGCGGTCGGCGATGACCTGGCGGTAGAGTTGCCCGGCTTCGGCGGGCCGGCCCTGGCGCGCGGCCAGCCGGGCCAGGGCGGCGCGTGAGGTGAGGGTGTCCGGGTGGTCGTCGCCGAGGAGCCGGTGCCTGTCGGCCAGGATCTCCTGGCTGAGCTGCTCGGCTTCGGCGTAGCGGCGCTGCAGGCCCAGCATGCGGGCCACCTCCTGGCGGGCGGTGAGCGTGTCGGGGTGGCTGGGACCCAAGATGCGCTCCCGGTCGGCGAGCAGGTCGCGGTACTGCTGCTCGGCGTCGGCGTACCGGCCGCTCAGCTCGGCCGTCCAGGCCAGCGTGCCGCGGGTGGTGAGGGTGTCGGGATGGTCCGGGCCGAGTATGCGGCGCCGGTCGGCCAGGACCTGGCGGGCCAGCTCGGCGGCTTCGGCGGGCTTGCCGCGCAGCCCGGTCAGCCAGGCCAGCGTCTCGCGGGCGGCCAGCGTGTCGGGATGGTCGTCGCCGAGCAGCCCGCGCTGGCCGCCGAGAGCCTGGCTGACCAGGTCGAAGGCCTCACCGTAGCGGCCCTGCCGGCCGACCAGCCAGCCGAGCCGGTGCTGGGTGGTGAGGGTAGCGGGGTGGTCCTCGCCCAGGGTGCGACGGCGAGCCGCGAGCACCTGCCGGAACATCGGCTCGGCGTCGGCGTACCGGCCCTGCAGCCCGAGCACCCGGGCCAGCCGGTGCCGGGTGGACAGGTTGTCCGGATGATCCTCATCAAGCATCCGGCGCCGGTCCGCCAGGATCCGCTGGCACAGCTCCTCGGCCTCGCCGTAGCGGCCGCGCTGGCCGATGACGCGGGCCAGCCGGTGCCGGGTGGCCAGGGTGTCCGGATGGTCGTCGCCCAGGATCCGGCGGCGGTCGGCCAGCACGTCGCGGTACAGCCCTTCGGCCTCGGCGTACCGGCCGGACTTCCCGGTCAGGCGGGCCAGGTTCTGCCGGCTGGCCAGGCAGTCCGGATGATCAGGCCCGAGCACGCGCAACTGGTCGTCAAGGACCTGCCGGGCCAGCTCCGCGGCCTCGCCGTACCGCCCCCGCAACCCGATCATCCGGGCCAGGTTGTACCGGGCGGCCAGGGTTTCCCTGTGGTCAGGGCCGCGCAGCCGGTAGTCGTCGCCGATGAGCCGACGGTACAGCTCCTCGGCCTCGCCGAACCGTCCCTGCACGCCCAGCGCCGCGGCCAGGTCGTGCCGGGTGGCCAGGGTGCCGAGGTGCCCCTCCCCCTGGACCCGGATCCGCTCGGCGAGCAGCTCGCGGTAGATCGCCTCGGCCTCGCCGCTGCGGCCACGGCGGACCAGGGACCGGGCCAGGTAGCCGCGGGCGGTCAGCGCGGCCGGGTCCTCGGCGGGCAGGAAAGCCGAGGCGGCCACGCTGGCCTGCGCCAGCTTCCCGGCCGCGGCTAGCCGCCCGGCGCCGAGCAGCGCTTCGGTCCCGACGGCGCTGACCGTGAGCAGCCGGGCCAGCACCACGGGATCCAGGGTGTCGGCGAGCAGGTCGATGACGGCGTTCATGTGCGCCCGCAGCCGCCGCCAGGCCGGCCAGTCGGCCGGGCGGGCCGGATCGAGCCCGGCCGTCGCCGCCTCGAGCAGCGCGACCACGGTCTCCTGCACGGCCGCGCGCTCGGCCGCGGAGCTGGCTCCCAGGCGGATCCGGTTAGCGTCGGCGACCACCGGGTGCACCGTGACCGCGTTCAGTCCGGCTGGACCGCCGCTAGCCGATATGTCGATGAGCCCGGTGCGGGCGAGACCTTGGAGGCCATCGCGGAGGCCACGACGTTCGGCATCATCGTCTTTGTGCCCGGTGCGGCCGGCCAGCAGCTCGCCCAGCGGGGGCAGCCGCAGCAGCCAGCCCGGGATCGGCGTGGCGGGCGCGAAGCAGGACAGTACCATCAGCAGCGGGCCGGCCTGCGGCATGCCCTCGGCGGCGAGCGCGTCCAGGGACAGGTCCCAGGTGCGCTGGACGGTGGCGTGGGTGTCCGCGTCGCGCCCTTCGATGTCGGTCAGGGCCGCGGGCAGCTCCACCCCGTCCAGGGCCTGGTGGTACTCGGCGAAGCTGGACCAGCGGGCGAACGGCGAGCCCAGGTAGGTGCCGGCCAGGTGCAGCGCCAGCGGCAGCCCGCCGAGGCGCTGGGACAGCTCGCGCGCCTCCTGCCCGCCGGGATCGGCGATCTCGGGAGCCCGGTCCCGCAGCACCTCGGCGCCCGCCTCGTCGTCCAGCGGCCGCAGCTCGCGGAGCGTGACCCGGGTGCCCCAGACGCGCGGATCCCGGATCCGGGTGGTCACGATCACCATCCCGGCCGGGTCGGCGCGCAGCCAGCCGGTCCCGTCGGCCGGGGTGCCGGCGTCGGCCCCCGCGAGCACCGCGGGGTTGTCCGCGCCCTCGAACACCAGCAGCCAGCGGCGGCCCGTACCGTGGTTCCCGTTGAGGAACGCCCAGGCCCGCTCGGGCGCGGTCGGGCTGCCCTCCCGGACCGGCACGGTCACCGACTCCGGCGCCCCCAGCTCCCGCAGCACCTCGAGCATCCCGCTGGTCAGCTGGGCCGTGTCCGCGGCCCGGACCCACCAGACGCGGTAGCCGCGATCCTTGGCCATCCGGGCCGCGGCCAGCGCGATGGTCGACTTGCCGAGGCCGCCCATACCCGCGATGACGAACGACCGGCTGGCCCGCCACGGGTACGGCCGCAGCGCCCGGCGGAGCTCCGCGGTCAGCGCCTCGCGACCGCGCACCTCGGGCGGCAGCGTGCCCAGCGGCGGCGCGACCGGCAGCGGCGCGACCGGGGGCGGGCCCGGGAGGCTTTCCGGCGCGGGCGGGGTCGCCAGGCCCAGTCCCGTAGCCGTCCGGGCCACCCGTCCGGCCACGCGCACCCAGGCCGATACGTGCGACTCCTTGACCTGGCACTCCACGTGCTCGAAGGCCGCTGGGTCGATGCGTCCGCCGCAGTTCCTCACCACGTTGTCGTAAACGTAGCCGGACACCGCGAAGATCAGGTCGGCCTGCTCGGCGGCCAGCCTGGCCTTGATCACCGGTGCGTCCAGGATCCGGGCGGTCGTGATCACGGCCGGCCCGGTGAGCCCTTCGCGGTCCTTCCCGACCGGCCCGACGTGCAGCGCGACGCGCAACTGGATCCGCACCACCTCGCTGGACCGCCGGTTGTGCTGGCGCAGCCGGTCGGCGAGTTCGGCGGCCAGCGGGTCGACCACGCGCAGCGTGGAGACCGCCGGCGGCACCACGATGACGGCGCCGTCGCCACGGTCCTCCCGGTAGCAGTCCGACCACGGCACGCCCGAGGCGTCGAACGAGGCCCGCAGGATCTCGTACAGCGCGGTGCGCACCACGTCCCGGTCGCTGTCGTTGCGGAGCGGGTCGGAGAAACCGGCCACGTCGGTGTATACGATCGCGCAGTTCAGCGGCTCGTTCCAGGTGCGTTGCCAGTCTGGGGTGGCGGGGGCGGCTGGGGCGGAGCCGTTCGGCGGGTGGCTGGGGCGGGTGCCGGACGGCTCGGTGTGGCCGGGCTCCGGGTGGTCGAGCCCCATGTTGCTGTGCGCCGTATCGCTGAGCGCGGCGAGGGCATCCAGGTCGATGACGGTGAGCCGGCGGGACCGCTCGCCGCGGGCGACGATGCCCCGGTCCCGCCACGACCGCAGGAAACGGCTGACCGTGTCCGCGCTCGTCCCGGCCCAGTCCGCCAGTTCCTGCTGCGACATCGGCAGCCTGAACACCGCGTGCTGATGGCCTCCCCGCCGCTGGGCCAGGTCGGACAGCAGCCAGGCCAGCCGGCGCTCGGCGGCGTCCCGTTCGGTTCCGCCTTCGCCGGCGGGGAAAAGCCGGGCCCGGTCCTCGTCCCGGCGCTCGGTCACCTGGCGCTGGAGCACCTCGGCGGCGCGCGGATGGCTGCGCAGGAACTCCGCGAACCGCTCGGCCGGGATCACCATCGCGGAGACCTCATCCAGCGCGGTCACGGTGGCCGACCGGATCCCGGCGGTCAGCGCGGCCCGCTCCCCGACCACGTCCCCCTGGCCGCGCACGGCCACGATCTTCTCGGACTTCCCGGTGGTGACGCCGACCTTGACCCAGCCGGAGTCGATGATCATCACCTGGGAGGTGTCGTCACCCGCGCGGCACAGTACCGCGCCGGGACGGAAGACCTCCTCCACCCCGGCCGCCGCCAGCGCCACCCGCTCGGGATCGGCCAGCGTGTTCCAGAAGCTCCGCGCGGTCGGCCGTTCCCAGCGCACACTACCCGGGGCGACCGGGGTACCCGCGACCTGGCGTTCGTCGCCCACCGGACTGCCCTGGTCGGATCCGTTGTCCCGTCTCACGGTTGACACGTCCCTAAACCTGACACACGGCACCCGTTTGCGTCTTGTGTCGCTAGTGTACGCACGACGTACGGGAGACCACCGGAGTAGCGGCCTAGGCCGCCGGCGCGGGCGTGAACGTATCCGCGAAGGCCTGGAAGAAGTGATAGTCGGCGTCCCAGTCGCTGGCCGGCGTCGACCAGTAGAGCGCGTAAGCGTGCTGCGCGTTGGCCAGCACGTTCCGGTTCAGCACCCGGACCGTGACGCCGTCCCTGTCGTAGGTGAACTCCCAGTCCGCGGCCTTCTCCGCCTGCGGGTAGCGGACTGCCTGGAGCAGGATGAGGTGGTAGCCGGGGTAGCTGGACTGCCGGCTCGCCGCCTGCTGCTGCCAGTCCGCCAGCGGGTCGGGCCTAGGCTGGTCCGACTGGTCGATCAGCAGGAAGATGCCGCTGTTGGCGGGATCTCTGATGTACACGTAGTGGCCGTCGTGCGAAATCTGCCAGCCGCGCGGGACGCCGATCGAGAAGCCGGTCGAGTTGGTGAACCGGTAGTACCCGGCGGGCAGGGCGCCAGTGCTGGCCGGCGCGGACGCGGGCGGCTTGGACGACGCGGACGCGGACGACGCTGACGTGGACGGGCTGGCCGGCGGCGAGGTGGACGGCGAGGACACGGTGCCCGCCCGCGAAGCGGACGTATGCGCGGTCGGGCGGAGCAGGGCCACGGCGATGCCCGTGGCGAACAGCGCGACCGCCGCGACGGCGATGAGCCGGGTCAAGGTGGTGCGGGAGCGCCGAGAGCGGACGGCCTGAGAGCCGGGGGTGCGGGAGCCGGGGGTGCGTGAGCCGGTCAGCCGGGGGTCGTCCGCGGGCAGCATGAAATCAGCGGGCACAATGTGATCGTCGGGCGAGGGGACGCCTTCCGACGCGATCGGGAGGAGCAGCTGCTCGGCCTGGTCAATGTCGAGACGGGTAGCCGGGTCCTTATCAAGCAGCCGTTCGATCACCGGTAGCAGCGGGCCCGCGTGGGGGGCCGGGTCGAGTTCGTCAGCCACGACGGCGGTCAGGCTGGCGAGGACGCCGTCCCGCTCGAACGGCGGCCTGCCCTCTACCGCCGCGAACAGCGATGCGCCCAGGGCCCACAGGTCGGCGGCGGGGCCGGCTTTCCCGCCGCGGGCGCGTTCGGGCGCCAGGTAGGACGGCGAGCCGACCAGCACGCCGGACGCCGTCAGGGCCGGGCTGTCGGCGGCCTTGGCGATCCCGAAGTCGGCCAGTACCACCCGGCCCTCGGGACCGAGCAGGATGTTGGCTGGTTTCACGTCCCGGTGCACCACCCCGGCCTCGTGCACCGCCCGCAGGGCGGCCAGTACGCACAAGCCGATCCGGGCCGCCTGCTCCGGGAACACCGGCCCGTCCTCGGCCAGCACTTGGCGCAGCGAGCGGAACGGGACGAGCTCCATGACGATGCAGGGCCGGTCATCGTCTTGGACGATGTCATAGACGGTGACCACGTTCGGGTGGTGGAGCCGCGCGGCGAGCTGCGCTTCCCGCACGGCGCGCTGGCGGGCGACCTCCCGCTCGGCCGGGTCCAGTTGCGGCGGCCAGACGATCTCCTTGACGGCCACGTCCCGGTTGAGTACTTCGTCGCGCGCCCGCCAGACGGTGCCCATCCCGCCGCGGCCGATGACAGCGCCGACCCGGTACCGGCCGGCCAGCAGCCGGTCTGACTCATCCGCAGCCATGATCGCCCGCTACCCAGACGGAGCGGGCGTTAACCGGACACGCTGGCAGCTAATGACCCACTGGTACGTACGACCTGATGGGCGCGATCACGAGCCGAGACCTACTACGAGCCGAAGCCGAGTAGGCCCAGCCCCGCGGAACGGGGTGGATCGGGGTTACGGGGTGGATCTGGTACCCCCCAGGGTCCCGGATCGGACCGGTAACCCGGATCCACCCGGTTAACTTCTAGCTGGCCCGGCAAGTTTGCGCCTCACGTGGCGGGTGGTGCTGCCGGGGTTCTTCGCGCAGGTGATGGTGCTGCGCGCGAGGCTGCCGAGCGCGGAGGCGGGTGCCAGGCTGAAGGCGGCGGGGTGGCGGTTGGGATGACGAGGCGGTAGCGGGCAGGTTACGCTGAGTCTGCGTTAGTGCTCCCCGGGAGGCGCCGGTGACGATAGGGCCGGTGGACCCGGTGGCGGCTAGCCGCGCCCGTCTGCGGGCATCCGACGCCGACCGTGAGCGGGCGATCGAGGCACTCAAGGTCGCGTTCACACAGGGACGGCTGAGCCGGGGTGAACTGGACCTGCGAACAGGCCGGGCCCTGCTGGGCCGGACCTACGCCGACCTGGCCGCGGCCACGGCCGATATGCCGGCCAGGGTCATGCCGGTGCGGCCGGTCCTCGCGAAGCCAGCACTCGCCCGGTCCCGAGCCGACTGGCCGCCGCCCGCGCTGACGGCGCCGGAGCGCAAGCGCCCGGCCAACCACTGGGCGTTCAGTTGCGCGCTGGGCCTGGTTACGGTGGTGCTGCCGGTGATGATGGTGGCGGCGTTGCACGAGCGGAGCCAGGATCTATTCTGCGCCAGCATCGTGCTGCTGATGGCGTACGTGATGGCGATGGTGATCGCGGGGGCCAATGTGGTCGCGGCGCGGTTCGACGACGGCGGGGCGCGCCGGTCCAGGTAGGGCTAGCCGGTCCAGGTAGGGCTAGCCGGGCCAGCCCCAGTCGGGCGGAGCGGAGCGGCGCGGGTCACCTGGCGTCCATTTCGGCGGCCTGGGCTGCCAGGTGGTGGTGTGGGGGGAGGGCGCCGCCGACGTGGTGGGCCGCGCTTGCGGGGTAGCCGACACGTGATGCGGGGACGGGGCCTGCGAGAAGCTCCCGGTCGCGGCACGGGAAGCCGCCGACTGGCGGGTCCGGGGCGTGCCAGAGGTCGCGGCGGAGGTCGCGGGAGCGGGCGCCGAGGAGGCGGGGCCGCCCAGGCGGGCGGCCACGTCGGGGGATGACCCGCTGGTCGCCGCGGCGGTGTGCCCGCCGAGCACGAGGGCCAGCGCGATGGCCGCGCCCGCGACGGCCACAGCCCCGCCGGCCACGGCGGTGCCCGAGCGGAAGCTCATTTCTTCCATCCGGGCGTAAAGCGCGCTTTTGAGGCTGTCCAATCCTGTTCACCCGCTTCCCTTCCGACATAGCACGATACATGGGTATCAACCGGAGCGGGTCCAGGCTCGCGCGGAGCGAGATTCGTCAGGCGTCGAGGCCGGCGTCGCCGCAGTGATTCCCCGCGATCGGCCGGACCTCGACGGTGCCCCACCAGGCCGTCGGGTGCATGTATTTCACGGATGGCCTCCCTGGTTCATCATCTCAACGACGAACGCGGCGGCCGGAAATGGACGGCGGAAATAGATAACGCCTCAGAGAACGACGTCGAGCATCATCGGGGTGGTGGGGTGGCTGGCGCCGCCCGCGGGCTCGGCGGTGAGCACGAGGTGGTCGCCGGGGCGCAGCCCGGACGCGACGACGGGGCCGGCCATGCCGTGGCGGGCCGACGGGAGCATGATCACCGGCCGGTCGCCGGCCGGGCCGGCCAGCCAGAGTTCATAGCCCCAGGCGGCGGGCAGCGCGCGCAGGCCCGCCGCGGTGAACACGAGTTCCCGCATGGAATGGGACATGACGATCGTGACGGTGCCGCCGCCCCGGACCGTCCCCGTCCGCATGGTGGCGTCCCGTGCGGTCAGCACCGCGGCGACCTGCTGGCTGCTGGCCTGATCCTGGCTGAGCTGGCCCCGCATGCTTCCGTTGCTCACCCCGAGCAGCACCGCGACGCCGGCCACGGCCACGGCGGCCGCCGCGAGCACCACCCGGACCCGGACCCGCCAACGGGCAGGCCGCGGGGATTCCACGACCGGCGGCTGCTGCCTGGTCGCGGCCGCGACCGCCATCACCCGTTCCTTCAGTGCGGGCGGCGGGGAGACCGCGGTGGCGGCGGCCAGCCGGGCGGTGGCCTCGCGCAGGCTGGCGACCTCCCGCGCGCACTCGTCGCACCCGGTCAGGTGGCGCTCGAACCTGACCCGGTCCGGCTCGGAGATGGCGTCCATCGCGTACGCCCCGGCCAGGGTGTGCGCTTCCCGCTCGCGCTGGCTCATTCGGCCACCCCCAGGCAGTCCCGCAGCCGGATCAGCGCGTCCCGCATCCTGGTCTTGATCGTGCCGTCCGGCACCCCGAGCAGGCTGGCGACCTGGGCATAGGTGTAGCCGCCGTAGTAGGCCAGCGTGACCGACTCGCGCTGCAATTCGGTGAGCGAGCCCAGGCAGCGCCGGACCCGCTCGCGCTCCAGGTTCGTCTCTACCGCCTCGGCCACCTCGTCGTAGGGGATGACAGCCACCGCGATGCGCCGCTCGCGATCGGATTCCTTCTGCACCGAGCGGACCCGGTCGACCGCACGGCGGTGCGCCAGCGTCGTCACCCAGGCGGTGGCGCTGCCCCGCCCGGAGTCGAACTTGGCCGCGTTCCGCCACACCTCGAGCATCACGTCCTGGGTGACCTCCTCGGACTGGGCCAGGTCGCGGATCACCCGGCGGACGACGCCGAACACCGTCGCCGCGACCTGGTCGTAGAAAGCGTCGAAGGCATCCCCGTCGCCGCGGGCCACCTGGCGCAGCAGGCCAGCCAGGTCCCCAGGGGGGTCTGGGGGGATGGCATCCCCCCAGTCGCGGGGGGCTCCGGGGGGATCAGGGTTCCGTCCCCCCGGGCTAGCACTGGGCACAACCGATATTCGTAGCAGGAAACGTCACGGATTGGCGGCGGGAGCAAACCCTGGGCGCGACCGCGCCGAATAGACCTACATGAGCATGAGCGAGGGGGACGGGCGGCGCGCGGGGCTGGGCGCCGTGGCCGGGGTGCTGGCCGCGGGCACCGCGCTGGGCGTGGGGCAGTTCGTGGCCGGGCTGACCGGGGCCAGCGGATCGCCGGTGGTGGCGGTGGGCGAGCTGCAGATCGACTTCACCCCGCCGTGGCTGAAGAACTTCGCTATCAGCACCTTCGGCCCGGACGACAAGCTCGTCCTGGTCAGCGGGATCCTGGTGGTGCTGGCGGCGTTCGCGGCCGTGACCGGCGTGGCGGCGACCCGGCGGATGGGCTACGGGCTGACCGGCCTGGCCGTGTTCGCGGTGATCGGGCTCACCGCCGCGGCGACCCGGCCGGACGCGACAGTCACCAGCCTGCTGCCGACGCTGGCCGCCACGGCGGCCGCGGTCGCCGTGCTCCTGGCGCTCGTCCCGTTGACTGGTCCGCCAGCGGTAAGGGCCATCCGCAAAGTTTCCTACGATCCGGTCACGGATCCGTCCACACCGGCAGAATCAGAGCCCGGCCGGGTCGAGCCCAGGCGCCGCAGCTTCCTGGCGGCCAGCGCGGCGACGGCGGGCGTGGCGGCCGCGGGCGGGCTGGCGGGCCGCCTGCTGGCCGAGAACGCGAGCGTGGCCAGCGCCCAGAAGTCGGTGCGCCTCCCGAAGCCCGCGATCACCACCCAGGCCCTGCCGCCGGGGACCGACTTGGACATCCGGGGGCTGACGCCGTTCATCACACCCAACGCCAGCTTCTACCGGGTGGACACCGCGCTGGTCCTGCCGCAGATCGATCCGGCGAGCTGGCAGCTGCGGATCCACGGCATGGTCGAACGGGAGATCACCCTGAGCTTCGAGGAGCTGCTCAAGCGACCGCTGATCGAGGACTACATCACCTTGTGCTGCGTGTCCGACCCGGTCGGCGGACCGTACATCGGCAACGCCAAGTGGCTGGGTGCCAGCCTGGCCGGCCTGCTGCGCGAGGCGGGGATCAAGGCCGGGGCGGACCAGCTGATGTGCACGTCGGTGGACGGCTTCACCTCGGGCACCCCGGTGCAGGTCGTGCTGGACGGCCGGGACGCGCTGCTCGCGGTGGCGATGAACGGGCAGGCGCTGCCGGTCGCGCACGGCTTCCCGGCCCGCATGGTCACGCCCGGCCTGTACGGGTACGTGTCCGCGACCAAATGGGTGACGGACATCAACGTGACCACGTTCAACGGCAACTACGCCTACTGGTCGCAGCGCGGCTGGTCGCAGCAGGCGCCGATCAAGACCGAGTGCCGCATCGACGTGCCGACCGGGATGGACGAGATGAAGCCGGGCAAGATCACGGTGGCCGGGGTGGCCTGGGCCCAGCACAAGGGCATCGAGGCCGTGGAGGTGCGCGTCGACTACGGGGCCTGGCAGGAGGCCCGGCTGGCCTCCGTACCCGGCCTCGACACCTGGCGGCAGTGGGCCTGGGACTGGAACGCCACGCCGGGCGGGCACGTGCTCCAGGCCCGGGCGACCGACAAGACCGGCTACACCCAGACCGCCACCCTGGAGCCACCTGAGCCCAACGGGGCCAGCGGCTACCCGCAGGTCAACGTGCCGGTCAAGCAGAACTAGCGGTCACTCGGACCCGGCCCGCAGCGTCTTCAGCGCCTCGCCGTAGCGGGCCAGCTCGTCGAGCATGGCCGCGGCGGCCTGCTCCATGATCTCGTTCGGCTTGAGCCTGCCGTCCTCGTCCAGCTTCTCGCGGACGAACGGGATGTTCACCGAGTCGGTGACCGGCACCAGTCGCACGCCGGAAAAGACCTGCTTGAGCATCTGCGTGGCCCGGGTGCCGCCGGACACCGCGCCGTAGCTGACGATGCCCGCGGGCTTGTCCCGCCACTCGGCGTTCAGGTAGTCCAGGGCGTTCTTGGTCGCCGCGTTGAACCCGTAGTTGTACTCAGGGATCACCCAGACGAACGCGTCCGACCGGGCCACGATCGCGGACCAGTCCTTGGTGTGCTGGTGGACGTACTGGTGAAACCGCGGGTGGTTGGGCTCGTCGAACATCGGCAGGTTGATCTCGGCCAGGTCGCTGACCACCACCTCGAAGTCGCCCCGCGCCCGGGCCCGCTCGATGATCCAGTCGGCGACGGGCTTGCCCACCCGGCCGGGCCGGGTGCTGCCGATGATGACCTGAAGGACGGGCTTGGTCACGGACGTTACCTCCGGGGAGTTTCGGACCGCGGTTTGCGGTTACGTCTGTATAAGACGCGTTGTTCAACGTGAGGCGAGCAGATGACAATTCCCATGGAGAGCCCTGAGCCTGGACCGGGATCCTCGCGTCAGGTCGACGCCAGGCCGCTGTGGTCGGGCGGCGTCGCGACCGCGGTGGTCGCGGCGCTGATCGCGCTGGTCGGCATCCTAGTGGCCCGCTGGCTGTTCAACATCTCGTTCCTGTCGCCGCGCCGTGAGGGGGCCTGGGGTGACGCCTCCACCGCGGGGTACGTGTTCGCGTCCATCGGGTGCGCCCTGGTCGCGACCGCGCTCATGCACCTGCTGCTGCTCACCACCCCGTACCCGCGGGTGTTCTTCGGCTGGATCATCGGGCTGGCCACCATTGTCGCCGTGGCGTTCCCGTTCAGCACCACCGCCCCCGTCTCGCAGAAGATCGCCACCGGGTTCATCAACCTGGTGCTCGGCATCGCCATCGGGACCCTGATCGCGGAGGTCTCCCGGCGTGCCTCGCGGCGCCTGGTGGTGCGGAGCCGGTCCAGCCGGACCACCTACCCGCCCACGCGCACCCCGGGGGACGGTTACTCCTAGGCCAGACGGTTACTCCCAGGCCATGAGTCCTAGGTCGTTAGTTTGGGAAATAAAACGACGTCCCGGCTGTTAACCTTTCTGGCGCGGATCTGCGCAAACGAGGGGTAACACTGTCGAGGAGGACAGTAAAACGGCTGGGACGCGAGCTTCTGAGAACGGGTGGCTGAGGCGGCTAGCGGGCTACTGCTGGCGTTACCGCCGGACGGTGCTGGTGGCACTGGGCGGCTCGCTGCTGGCGACCGTCGCCACCGCGGCGATCCCGCTGGTGCAGCGGCAGATCATCGACGACGTCATCGTGACCAGGCGGGACTCCATCTGGCCGCTGGCTGGGCTGCTCCTGGTCGCGGCCGCGATCAACTTCGGCGGCATCTACCTGAGGCGTTACCGGGGCGGGCAGCTCTCCCTCGACGTCCAGTACGACATGCGCACCGAGCTGTTCGGCGCGCTGGCCCGGCTGGACGGCGCGCGCCAGGACGAGATCCGCACCGGGCAGCTGGTCGGCCGGGCCATCACCGACCTGAACATGGTCCAGGGCCTGATGTCGATGGTGCCGGTCACGCTCGGGAACATTTTGCTGTTCGTGCTGTCCCTGGGCATCATGGTGGACCTCTCGCCGACGCTGACGCTGGTGACCGTGCTGGTCGCGCCCGCGCTGTGGGTCATCGCGCTGGCGTCGCGGCGCAGGCTCTTCCCGGCCAGCTGGGACGCGCAGCAGCAGTCCGGCGAGGTAGCCGGCGTGGTCGACGAGGCCATCGGCGGCGTGCGGGTGGTCAAGGGGTTCGGCCAGGAGGAGCAGGAGCAGCAGCGGCTCGAGACGGCCAGCGAGCGCCTGTTCGCGTCCCGGCTGCGGATGATCAGGATCACCGCCAAGTACAACCCGGCGCTGACCGCCATCCCCTCGCTCGGCATGGTCGGCGTGCTGGCGCTCGGCGGCTGGCTGGCCCTGCACGGCTCGATCACGCTCGGCACGTTCCTGGCCTTCTCCGCCTACCTGGCTCAGATGGCGGGCCCGGTGCGGATGCTCACCTACATGGTGACGCTCGGGCAGGAGGCGCGGGCCAGCGTCATCCGGGTGTTCGACATCATCGACTCGCAGCCCGTCATCACCGACAAGCCGGACGCGGCCGAGCTGCCGCCCGACGCTACCGGCCTGTCCTTCGACGACGTCCGTTTCTGCTATGTACCGAACGAGCCGGTACTTCGCGGCCTGTCCCTGCGTGTCGAACCGGGCGAGACCGTCGCGGTGGTCGGCGCCTCGGGCTCGGGCAAGTCCACCCTGGCTCAGCTGCTGCCGCGCTTTTACGACCCGCAGTCCGGCGTGGTCCGGGTCGGCGGCCATGACGTGGCCGATGTGACCAGGGACTCCCTGCGCGCCGCGATCGGGCTGGTCATGGAGGACAGCTTCCTGTTCTCCGACACGGTGCGGGCCAACATCGCCTACGGCCGCCCGAACGCCACCGACGAGCAGGTCATCGCGGCGGCCGAGGCCGCCCAGGCGCACGAGTTCATCGCCCGGCTCCCCCAGGGCTACGACACCGTGGTCGGCGAGCAGGGCCTGACCCTGTCCGGCGGCCAGCGGCAGCGGGTAGCGCTGGCCCGGGCGCTGGTCACCGACCCCCGGCTCCTCGTCCTCGATGACGCGACCTCAGCCATTGACCCGCGCCTGGAAGGCGAGATCCACACCGCACTGCGCGAGTTGATGCGCGGCCGGACCACGCTGATCATCGCGCACCGCCGGTCCACGCTGAACCTGGCCGACCGGATCGTGGTGATGGACGCGGGCCGGATCGCCGACAGCGGCACCCACGCGGAACTGGCCGGGCGCTGCGCGCTGTACCGCAAGCTCATCGTCGACGCGGAGGACGAGGGCTCGGCCGACGCGCCGGTGATCAGGCCGCGCACCCGCACCGTGGAAGACGTGCTGGACGACCGGGCCATGGCTTCCGCGGCCGCTGTCGGCGGGGGTCGCCGTGGGCACCGGGCCGCCACCGCGAACGCGACCATGGGCCCGGTCACCGCCGCGTTCGCCAGCCTGCCGCCCTCCCCCGAGCTGATCGCCCAGGTCGAGGCGCTGCGGCCGGCCACCGACCAGCCGGATGTGGACCTAGACCAGGCGCGGGCCGGCGACCGGCACTTCTCGCTGCGCAGGCTGCTGCGGCCGCTGGCCGCCGCGCTGGTCATCGGGCTGGTCCTCGACGCGCTGGACGCGGTGGCCGGGCTGGCGCTGCCCGCGCTGGTCAGGAACGGCATCGACAACGGGGTCCAGCACAAGGTCTTCCACGTGATCGTGCTGGTCTCCCTCATCGGGCTGGCCATCGTGCTCGCCGACTGGGTGGTCAACGCGGTCGAGACGATGGTGGTCGGGCGGAACGGCGAACGGCTGCTGTACACCCTGCGGGTCAAGCTCTTCGCCCAGCTGCAGCGGCTCGGCCTGGACTTCTACGAACGTGAGTTGTCCGGCCGGATCATGACCCGGATGACCACGGACGTGGACGCCCTGTCCTCGTTCCTGCAGACCGGGCTGGTCACCATGGTCAGCTCCGTGCTCACCTTCTTCGGCGTGCTCGCCGCGCTGCTCATCATCAACCTGCAGCTGGGCCTGGCCGTGCTGGGCATCTTCCCGGTGCTGGTGGTGGCCACCTTGGTGTTCCGGGCCAAGTCGGCGAAGGCGTACGCAGAATCACGGGAGCGGGTCGCCGTCGTCAACGCGGACTTCGCCGAGAACGTGGCCGGACTGCGGGTGACGCAGGCGTTCCGCCGGGAGCAGGCCAACCAGGACCGGTTCGCGGGCCTGAGCCAGAAGTTCCGGGTGTCGCGGCTGCACGCCCAGTGGCTGATCGCCCTCTACTTCCCGTTCGTGCAGACCCTGTCCACGGTGGCCGGGGCCCTGGTGCTGGTGCTGGCCACCAACCAGATGCACAGCGGGGCGCTGACCACCGGCGCGCTGATCGCCTACCTGCTCTACATCGACATGGTGTTCGCCCCGGTCCAGCAGCTCTCCCAGGTCTTCGACGGCTACCAGCAGGCCATGGTGGGCCTGCGCCGGATCACGGATTTGCTACGGCTCGGCACCTCCACCCCGGCCGCTGCCCATCCGGTCCAGCCCGGCCACCTGCGCGGCCGTATCGAGCTGCGGGATATGGACTTCAGCTATGCAGGCACGGACGACAACGCGCTGAACGGGATCAGCCTGACGGTGGAGCCGGGCGAGACCGTCGCCCTGGTCGGGCAGACCGGCGCGGGCAAGTCCACGCTGGTCAAGCTCATCGCCCGGTTCTACGACGCGACCGGCGGTCAGGTCCTGGTGGACGGCACCGACGTCCGCGACTACGACCTGACCAGCTACCGGCATCAGCTCGGCATCGTCCCGCAGGAGTCGTACCTGTTCGCCGGGACGGTCAGGGACTCGATCGCGTACGCCCGGCCGGACGCCAGCGACGCCGAGGTGGAGGCGGCGGCCCGGGCGACCGGCGCGCACGACATGATCACCGGGCTGCCGGGCGGCTACGAGCACGAGGTCGCCGAACGCGGCCGCAACCTGTCAGCCGGCCAGCGCCAGCTCATCGCGCTGGCCCGCGCCCAGCTCGCCGACCCCGCCATCTTGCTGCTCGACGAGGCCACCGCGGCGCTCGACCTGGCGGCCGAGGCCGCGGTCAACCACGCGATCAACGAGCTGACCGCGGCGCGCACCACGCTCGTGGTCGCGCACCGGCTGACCACGGCATCCCGCGCGGACCGGATCGTGGTCCTGGACCAGGGCCGCATCGCCGAGACCGGCACGCACACCGAGCTGCTCGCCGCCGACGGGACCTACGCCGCGCTGTGGGACGCCTTCACCGGCGAGTCCGAGCTGGTCGCGTAGCCAGCTGGATTGCTCAGCTGGAACCGCTGAGCACCGAGGCGACCATCACGATGATCACGATGACGGTGCCGATGACCGCGATACCGTAGAACGAGGCCAGCAGCACGCCGACCTGGCCCCGGACGCCCCGGCCGGTATCGGCGGCGGTGGCACCGAGCTCCCGGTTCTCCAGGAGGGTGCCGAGGATCAGCGCGACGACCGTCATCACCGGCAGCACGAACAGCATGCCGAGCGGCTCATCGCGGAACGGCCAGGCTCCCTGCAGCTGGCTGCCCTCGGCTACCGCGTACGCCGCGAACACGGCCGCGAACGTCCAGCCCAGCACCTTCGTCCGGGCGAGCAGGACCCAGCAGGCCAGCGGCGACAGGAGAAACGCGGTCAGGACGATCCATCCGTTCACGTGTTCATCGTGTCACGCCAGGCACGCGCCCGCCGTCTGGTTCGCGGGAAATATCCGTGGTGCGGGGGGCCCGGGGCGTGCACCAGCGACGTTCGGCATAATGCCCTTCGGGGTGAGGGGATGTACCGGCTGCTCTACCGGATGGTGCTACGGCGGGTGCCCGCGGAGACGGCCCACCTGCTGGCGTTCGGGCTGATCCGCCTGGTCGCCCGGGTGCCGGGGGCGGCGTGGCTGCTGCGGCGGTGGCTGGGGCCGCGGGACCCGGTGCTGCGGGTGCGGGCGCTGGGGCTCGAGTTCCCCGGGCCGCTCGGGCTGGCGGCCGGGTTCGACAAGGACGCGCGCGGGACGCGCGGGCTGGCCGCGCTCGGGTTCGGGTTCGTTGAGGTCGGCACGGTGACCGCCCGCGCCCAGCCGGGGAACCCGCGGCCGCGGATGTTCCGGCTGACCGCGGACCGGGCGCTGGTCAACCGGATGGGGTTCAACAACGCCGGGGCGGCCGCCGCGGCGGCTTCGCTGCGGCGCTCGCGGGTGCGGGGCGGGGGGCCGGTGGTGGGGGTGAACATCGGCAAGACGCGGGCGGTGCCGGACGCCGAGGCGGCCGCGGACTACGCGGCCAGCGCGCGGGCGGTGGCGGCGGTGGCCGACTACGTGGTGGTCAACGTCAGCTCGCCGAACACGCCCGGGCTGCGGGACCTGCAGGCGACGGAGCGGCTCCGGCCGGTGCTGACGGCGGTGCGGGCGGCGCTGGAGGAGACATCGCCCGAACGGCGCGTGCCGCTGCTGGTCAAGATCGCGCCGGAGCTGGCCGACGCGGACGTGGACGCGGTCGCGGACCTGGCCCTCGAACTCGGCCTGGACGGGATCATCGCGACCAACACCACGATCGCCCGAGACGGCCTGGCCAGCCCGGCGGCCGAGGTGGCGGCGGCCGGGGCGGGCGGCCTGTCCGGACCCCCGCTGCGGGCCCGTTCGCTCGCGGTGCTCCGCCGCCTGCGGGACCGGGCCGGGGACCGGCTGGTGCTCATCGCGGCCGGCGGGATCGAGACCCCGGACGACGCCTGGGAGCGGCTCCGGGCCGGCGCCACGCTGGTGCAGGGGTACACCGGGTTCGTCTACGGCGGGCCGTGGTGGCCGCGGCGGATGCACGCGGGGCTGGCCAAGCGGATGCGGTCTTCTAGCGCAGCGGCGGATCCAGCAGGCGCAGGGTGGCCGCCCCGGCGTCGAGTTCGGCCGCGATGCCGAGGGGGAAGGCCTGGAACTGGCCGCCGTGCCCCACGTTGGCCCAGGCGAGCATGGGCACGCCGAGGGAGCCGAGCCGCTCGGCCAGGATGTCCTGGATGGCCTCGGGCGCGCCGCACCCGGTGAAGGTGCCGGCCACGATCCCGGCCACCCCGTCGAGGTAACCCGAACGCCGCAGCTGGGTCAGCATCCGGTCGATGCGGTAGTCCTCCTCGTTCACGTCCTCGAGCAGCAAGATGCCGCCCCGCGCGGGCCGGGACGTGCTGGTGCCCAGCGAGGACACCAGCAGGGTCAGCGTGCCGCCGGTGGTGAGGCCGCGGGCCGTGCCGGGGACCACCGTGACGGCCTGCGGGTAGGAGATCGCGGTGGCCTGCTCCGGCCGCATCAGGGTGCGCAGCAGCGAGCCGAACGAGTAGTGCGACGCGCCCTCCTTGATGGCGACGCACGGCCCGAACACGGACGCCCAGCCGAGCCTGACCGCCACCGCCTCCAGCAGCGCGGTGATGTCGGAGAAGCCGGCCAGCACCTTGGGCGGCAGTATCTCAGGAGGCTGACCGGCCAGGCCGTCCCAGTCCATCGCCTCCAGGGTCCGCTGCGCGCCCGAGCCGCCGCGGGCGAACAAGATCCCGGCGATGCCCGGGTCGGTGAGCGCGGACCGCAGATCCCCGGCCCGCATCGCATCGTCGCCGGCCAGATAGCGGCGCATCGTGCCGGGGTCGTGGGCGGACGGGTAGGTGACCGGGTCCAGGCCGGCGAACCGCAGCGCGTCCAGGCCGGCCGCCAGCGCGCTGGGCTCCACCGGGCTGCTGGGGCCGAGCACCGCGACTCGGTCCCCCGGCCTGAGCGCGCGCGGCCGGGCCAGGGATACCAGGGTCTGAGCGGGCAGGGTCTGAGCGGGCAGGGTCTGAGCGGGCAGGGTCTGAGCGGGCAGGGTCGGGCCCACGCTGGATCGTCCTCCACGAGCGAGATCGAACTGGCGACCGGCGGAATTCTCACTTCAAGATATGGCACACTGAAATCCGCCGCCTGGGCCCCGGGGGAATCATGACCAACGATCAGCGCGATCCCGCTGTTCCCCCGGATGAGGAGCCGCCGGCCGGGAAGCGGAGGAGTTCCTGGCGCCAGCTGATGGTCATCGTGGCGGCGGCGATCGTCCTCATGCTGCTGGTGAAGGCGTTCGTCGTGCAGGTGTACCGGATCCCTTCCGCCTCGATGGAGGACACCCTGCTGACCGGCGACCGGGTGCTGGTGAGCAAGCTCGTCTATCACTTCCGCGGCATCGGCCGGGGCGACATCGTGGTGTTCAGCGGGCAGGGCTCGTGGGGGACGACCACCGGCGCCCCGGATCCCGCGCCGCCCGGCAACCCGTTCCTGCGGGTCGTGGACGACGTGCTCGCCGACGCCGGGATCTACAGCACGCAGACGTACTACATCAAGCGGGTCATCGGCCTGCCCGGCGACCACGTGGCGTGCTGCACGCGCGGCCAGGTGACGGTCAACGGGGTCCCGCTGGACGAGAAATCCTACCTGTTCCCTGGGGCCGCTGCTTCGGAGCTGCGGTTCAGCGTCACCGTCCCGCCCGGCCGGCTGTGGGTCATGGGCGACAACCGGGCCATCTCCGACGACTCCCGCGGGCACATGAACGGCGGCTTCGCCGAGATGGGGACCATCCCCGAGAGCGAGGTGGTCGGCCGGGCCTTCCTGGTCATCTGGCCGTTCTCACAGTTCGGTGACCTGCCGATTCCCGCTACGTTCCAGCGAGACGTCCTGGGCGCGGCTCGCTAGGGTTCGGGTTCTGGGGCGACGTATTGTCGGTGGTGCCTGCATCGCCGACCCGGCCGCCCACGAGGCCATGGCCGACCCGCTCCCGTAGAAGGGAGCACCCCGGGCGGATGGCAGCGTGCCGCGCGCTCAGCGCCCGGGGGGGCCGTTATCCCGTCACCGGACGGGAGCTTTTGCCCCGAATCGACAGCTGGCTACGGCCAACTATGAGCTGACTTGGAAGTCGTGCGCGTTGGCTGCGGGGCACGTGATGTCACCCGGCGAGCACGGCAACGCACCGATCAGATCGGGTACCGGGTGGGCTCGGTGATGTAGTCCCGTCCGGAGGGAGTGGTCCACCGGAACGTCCCGTCGGGATTCTGGTCGACGTTCCAGCCGGGCTGCTGCTTGAGCCGGTGGTCGGGCCGGCATTTGGGGCAGTCGCGGCACTCGCAGTTGTGTCCGTGACCTGGAATGATCGCTCACAGACAGGGATCATAAGAGCGCGAGTGCGGGGTCATGACCCCGGCGAACCTGACGACTACTTGGCGGAACCCGGCGGGCAGCCCGCCGCCATGGTGCAGGCCCGCTCCGACCTGACCGCGGGTGACCTAGGCTGCTCTACCTCGGATGGCTGCTGGCGGTCCAGTCCGGCCAGGACACCGAGCCTTGGCCCGGTACAGGAAAGTCGGCGACCGGACCGGGGTCTTCCTTGATCAGCGCAGTGAATCACGCGGCATACTCGTCGGTCGTCGATTTTCCCAGCTGCCCGCAGGCTCGCGGTGCACAATAACAGGTATGCGAGCGTTCGTTGCGGTTACCAATCCAGAGTGGTACCGGTTCCTGTCGGATCCAACTCGATCCGAGATTCCGGTGGTCAACTTCTGGAAGCCTGGCGGCGGCAGCTTCCGAGCGCTGAATGACGGCGAGTACTTCGTCTTCAAGGCCAA
>JBEKJP010000061.1:0-41908 GCA_050011155.1 Streptosporangiaceae bacterium | reverse complement strand
GCCCCGAACTGCACGGACACGATCCCGGTCAGGATCATCGCGGCGGGCAGGGCCATCCCGCCCCGGCTAACCGGGTCCTGCTCCTGCCGCGGCTCGTTCTGGAAGGTATCCCTTACTCCCACCTGAACATCCGCGCCGCCAGGGTAATCGCCACGGCGGCCCAGACCGCCAGCGTGATGGCGTTCCCCGCCGGGAAGGCGGCGCCTTGCTGGAGCACGTCGCGCAGGCCGGTGGACAGCGCGCCGGTCGGCAGCAGTTCCAGGACGGGGCGGGCGCCCGCCGGGAATTTCGTCAGCGGGAAGACCACGCCGCCGACGCCGAGCAGCACGATGTAGACCAGGTTCGCGCCCGCCAGCGTGGCCTCGGCCCGCAGCGTGCCCGCCATCAGCAGGGCCAGTCCGCTGAACGCCGCGGTACCGAGCAGGATCAGCAACGGCGCCACCACGATCGCGGCCGGGCTGGCGTCCGGCCGCCAGCCGATGGCCAGCGCGACGATCAGGATCAGCGCGCCCTGGAGCAGTTCCACCGCGATCACGGTGGCGGTCTTGGCCGCGATCAGCCCGGCGCGGGACAGGGGAGTGGCCCCGAGCCGCTTGAGGACCCCGTACCGCCGCTCGAACCCGGTCGCGATGGCCTGGCTGGTGAACGCGGTCGACATCACCGCCAGCGCGATGATCCCCGGGGTGAGGAAGTCGATCCGGCTCATGCCCGTGTTGAGGTTGATGAGCGGCTCGAGGCCGAACGCGGCCAGCAGCAGCAGCGGGATGACTAGCGTGAGCAGCAGCTGCTCGCCGTTGCGCAGCAGCGTCCTGGTCTCCAGCCGGGCCTGGGCCGCGATCATCCGCGGCAGTGGCGCCGCGCCCGGCGCGGGCGTGAACACCATCATGAACGGAGTTCCTTGCCGGTGAGCTCGAGGAACACGTCCTCCAGGGTGCGGCTCTCGATCCGCAGGCTGTTGGCCAGCACGCCGCGCTCCGCGCACCACGCGGTCACCGCGGCCAGCAGCAGCGGGTCCACCGCGCCGTGCACCTCGATGACGTAATGCCCGGCGGGCGACTCCTTGGCCAGGCTGGCGGGCGGCAGCGCCGCCAGCAGGCTGTCGATGTCCAGGCCGGCCTCGGCGCGGAACCTGAGCTGGCCGATCGTGCCGGTGAGCTGGGCCGGCGTGCCCGCGGCCACCAGCTGACCGTGGTCGATGATGGCCACGTGATCGCAGAGGCGTTCGGCTTCCTCCATGAAGTGGGTGGTCAAGATGATGCTCACGCCGGCCGTGCGCAGCTCCCGGATCAGGTCCCAGGTGGCGTGCCTGGCCTGGGGGTCCAGGCCGGCCGTGGGCTCGTCGAGGAAGACCAGCTCCGGGCGGCCGATCACGGCCGCGGCCAGCGAGAGGCGCTGCTGCTGGCCACCGGACAGGCGCTTGTACGGGGTCCGCGCGACCGGGGTCAGTCCGACCAGCTCGAGCAGCGCCGGGACCGCGATCGGGTGGAGGTGGAACCGGCTCAGCAGGGTGAGGTAATCGGCCGCGGGCACCGACGGGGGGATGCCGCCCGACTGGAGCATCACGCCCACCCGCGGCCGCAGCGCCCGGGTGTCGCGCACCGGATCCAGGCCGAGCACGCGCACCGTGCCCTGGTCTGGACGCCGGTATCCCTCGCAGATTTCCACGGTCGTGGTCTTGCCCGCCCCGTTCGGCCCGAGGATACCGGTGACCTCGCCGCGCGCCGCGCTCAACGTCAGCCCGTCCACCGCCGTGGTCTGGCCGTAACGCTTGACCAGACCGCCGATCTCGACGGCGGGTGGCGGCGGGGCGGTGCTCACGGACGCGAGTCTACGGTCCCAGCAGAGCGCGGAGCGTGCCGGTGTCGATGACCTCGGCTCGCTTCAGCGTGGACAGCACGACGCCGCTGGTGCTGAGCCCGGCCAGGACCAGGGTATCGATACCGCGGTCGCGCAGCTGCCGGTCCAGGTCGGTGGTAAACATGGCGCCCACCCGGGTCTTGCGGACCACGATGTCGTCCGGCTCGGGCGCCACCGCGTCATCGATCGCCGTCGACGGGTCCTCGTGATGCATCTCGGCCCGTTCTTCCGGGCTGGTCAGTGCGTCGATCGCCCGGGCCAGGTACGACTCCTTCGAGGCGCGCACCGTGGTGGCCAGCTGCCGGCTGGACTCGCTGGTCGGAACCTACTGCCAGGAAAGGCGGCACCCTCGCGTCGAGCTGTTCCATGATCGCGGACGGAAACGGTCGAAATACGACCGGAACTGTCCGCGATCATGATCTGCGCCCGGGATTCTTTAACCTGAAGTTTAGACATATGGGGATATAACGGTCTGGCTGTGGCGCGGCCGGGATACCGCGGCCGGGATAGCACAGCTGGTGCGCACCGCGCCGCTCCCGGGGTGCCGCCCGCCCGCGGTGAACGGCCCTGGCCAGTTACGGCGGCCTGGGGGACCGGGCTGGGAATGGGGCCGAGCTGATCCGGGGCGGGGTGGCTATGCTGCCATGACGGTCGGCTTGCCCGGCAGCCACGAATACGATCATCTGGACGTCCGCGTCCGACCCCGATATAGCCCGATATAGGAGGAAGCCTCGATGGACTCTGAGCGCGCACGCAGCCTGCTCATCGCCGAACGTGACGAGGTGCAGGGCCTGCTGAAGGACGCCGAGGCTTCCGGCCAGCAGGACCGGGTGGCGGAAGTGGACAGCGAGGCGGGCGACACCGGCGACGCCGCGCAGCCGCTGACCGCCGAGGGCATGGACGACGCCATCGCGGAGAGCCTGCGCAACCGGCTGGACGCCATCGAGCGGGCCCTGCACCGGCTGGACGACGGCACCTACGGCCGGTCCGTCAGTAGCGGCGAGCCGATCCCCGACGAGCGACTGGAGGCCGACCCCGCCGCCGAGCTCACGATCGAGGAAGCCCGCGCCGCCGAGCGCGGCTGACCCAGTCCGCGAGCGGACAAGGGTTCGAATGGGAAAACCCGAATGGCCCCGGCACTCGCGGGGCTCACGTGACTGGCGGTGCGCCAGGTGCCTGCGGACCGGGCGGATCGGGCGGCTGAGCGGGGCTTACCGGCTCCGGGGCGGGCTTGTACGCGGAGGCTTTCTTGTCCGGCGGCGGCCAGTCGGGGCCGGCTGGCCAGGAGGCGACCCAGGCCGGGGTGTCCGAATGCGGATTGCGGCCCCGGGCGACGAACCGCTCCATCTTGGTCGCCCCGGGCAGCTCGACCCGGGCGGTGACCAGCCGCGCCTGCTCTCCGTCGATCTCCACCCAGCAGATCTGCTGGTTCCGCACGTACGCCGGGGGCAGGCCGAGCCGGCCGCCGATACCCTCCACGACCGACGTGCAGGACCCGGAGTTCGCGTAGAAGCCGGACGCGACCGCGCGTAGCTCCGGATGGTGCGTGTGGCCGGAGACGAAGCCGTAGTAGCCGTCCGCGACCAGGTCGATGGCGCGCTGGACGGCGGCGTGGTTCTGCTCGTAGCCGCGCCGCTCCAGGGCCAGCGCGCTGACCGAGACCCAGGCCCGGCGGGCCAGGATGCCGACCACGACGGCCAGCATGATCAGGTCGGCGAGCGCGCCCCAGCCGAGGATCTCGCCCCGGTGCAACCACACCTGGGTATCGGGGTACCGCGAGCGGATCGAGGTGACCACGGGTATCCGGGCCGCGATCAAGATGACCAGCGGGATCGCGATCAGCCACCACAGCCGCCGGCCGAACTTGCGGTAGACGAGCCGGGATCCGATGAACGAGGGAAAATCGGTCGGGTCGGCCATCTCGTGGGCGCCGTCCACCCAGCCCTTGCCCAGCCGCTCGATCCGCGGGATGACCTCGCGGACGATGTGGTGGCCGAGCGGGGTGTCCAGCGAGTTGCGCGGGTCGCAGAAGCAGTTGTACGGGTCGAGCTGATGCCCGTGCTCGACCCGGATCTTCCGGCCGTCGGGCAGGATCAGGTCCGCGGACAGGCACAGCCGGGCCCCGGTCATCTCCCGCACCGCGTCCGCCGCCTTGACGTCCCAGGCCAGGTCGCCGTCGTGGTTGCCGATCGCGTAGATGACCTGGCCGCCACGCGCGGTCACCGTGATCAGCGCCGCGCACAGATCCTCGTGCGCGCGCAGGACGTCGGTGGCCGTGGCCTCGGGGAAGGCGAGCAGTTCCACGACGTCTCCGGCCAGCACCACAGTCAGGGGCCCGGCCTCGCCCTCGAGCTGGCGGGCCAGGGTCTCGGCGGCGCGCCCGGACACGTCGGTGCGGGTCGGCGGGAGGTGCAGGTCGCTAGCGGTGATCACCCGGCTGCCGGGCGGGATATCCACCTCGAGCAGGTCGGCGATCTCGGGTCGCGGCACGTAGCTATGATGCCTCAGCCAAGCGCGGCTGACACGCAGGCCCGGGCGGGTACCAGGACGTTCGTTGAAAAGAATTTAATGGGACTGGCCGGAAGCGGATACCTTCCCTTCGTATGGAACTCGGCGAGTATGACCACGGGGCGGTAGAGGCCGCGTCCCGGGAGCTGTGGGAAGCCCACGACGTCTACCGGTACGACCGGGACGGCCAGGCGCCCGTATTCAGCGTGGACACGCCGCCGCCCTACGTATCGGCCGCGCACCTGCACGTCGGCCACGCGATGAGCTACTCGCAGCCGGACTTCATCGTCCGCTACCGGCGGATGCGCGGCGACCGGGTGTTCTACCCGATCGGGTTCGACGACAACGGGCTGCCCACCGAGCGCTACGTCGAGCAGGCCTACGGGGTCCGGGCGGTGGACATGCCGCGGGCCGAGTTCACCGCGCTCTGCCTGGGCGAGACGCGGCGGGTGGCCGAACGGTACGAGGACCTGTGGCGGCGGCTCGGCTTGTCCGTCGACTGGTCGCTGCGCTACTCCACCATCGACGCCCGCTGCCAGCGGACCGCGCAGACCAGTTTCGTCAAGCTGCACGAGGCTGGTTACCTGCGGCGGGCCCAGGACCCCATCTTGTGGTGTCCCGAGGACCGCACCTCGCTGGCTCAGGCCGACGTCGAGGACCTGGAGCGGACCAGCAGGCTGCACACGATCAGGTTCGGCGGGCCGGAAGGCCGGGACCTGCTGATCGCCACCACCCGGCCCGAGCTGCTGCCGGCCTGCGTGGCGCTGTACCACCACCCCGATGACGCCCGGTACGCCGGGCTCGAGCGGGCGGTCGTGCCGCTGTTCGGCTACGAGGTGCCGGTGCGCACCGACGAGTCGGTGGACCCGGAGTACGGGACCGGGCTGATGATGGTCTGCACGTTCGGCGACAGCGAGGACGTGCTGAAGTGGCGGCGCGACCAGTTGGCGCTGCGCCTGGTGGTGGAGCCGGACGGCCGCCTCGGCGAGCTGGCCGGCGAATTCGCCGGGCTGCAGCTGACCCAGGCCCGTTCGGCCATCGTGAAGGCCCTGGACGAGGCCGGGCTGCTGGTGAGCAGCGAGCCGGTGCGGCAGGTCGTCGGGGTACACGAGCGGTGCCAGACGCCAGTGGAGTTCCAGATCAGGCCGCAGTGGTTCATCGCGGTCCGGGAGCACGCCGACCGGTTCCGGGCCCGCGCGGCCGAACTCGAGTGGATCCCGCCGTTCATGCGCCGCCGCCTGGAGGACTGGATCGACGGGCTCAAGTGGGACTGGAACATCACCCGGCAGCGGCGCTACGGCGTGCCGTTCCCGGTCTGGTTCTGCGCCGCCTGCGCGGCGCCGGTGCTGGCCCGGCTCGAGGACCTGCCGGTTGACCCGCTGGCGGACCCGCCGCCGGCCGCCTCGTGCCCGGCCTGCGGTCACGGCGAGCTGGCGGGCGACCCGGACGTGATGGACACCTGGATGACGTCCTCGCTGTCGCCGCAGGTCAACGACGGCTGGGCCGTCGGCGGTACCGATCCCGCGCTGGCGCCGATGTCCATGCGGGTGCAGGCGTTCGAGATCATCAGGACCTGGCTGTTCTACTCGGTGGTGCAGTCCGAGCTGCTGTTCGGCCGGGTGCCGTGGCGGACCGCGCTGATCTCCGGCTGGGGGCTGAGTGAGCAGGGCAAGAAGCTGTCCAAGCGCGATCTCGATAAATCGACAGGAGCGGACGGCTACAACCGTTACGTGCCCGACGACGTGATGGCCAAGTACGGCGCGGACGCGATACGGCTGTGGGCCACCAAGGGCCGCATCGGGACCGACCTGCGGTACAACGAGAAGGACATCAGGACCGGCCGCAAGTTCGCGGTCAAGCTCTGGAACGTCGGACGGTTCCTGTCCCTGAACCTCGGCGACCTCGACGTCTCGGCGGCTGCCCCGCCGCCGGGGGAGCGCGACATCGTGGACCGCTGGCTGCTCGCGCACCTGGCCGACGCCGTGGCCGAGGCCACGGCGGCGTTCGAGGGCCATGACTACATGCAGGCCCACCAGGCCGCCGCGCGGGTGTTCTGGTCGGTCTACTGCGACCGCTACCTGGAAATGATCAAGGACCGGGTGGGGCAGGACGGGGACAGCGCGCGGTGGACCCTGTGGGAGTCGTTCCGGGTCCTGCTCGGGCTCTTCGCCCCGTTCGCCCCGTTCGTCACCGAGTTCATGTACCAGCAGTTCTACCGCGCGCACGAGGACGCGGCCTCGCTGCACCTGACCCGCTGGCCGGCCACGGACGAGCGGTGGCACGGCGACCGCGCCGCGGTGGAGGCGGTGGACCAGCTCGCGGTGATCCTGGACGCCACCCGGGTGCTGCGCAGCGCCCAGCGGCTGGGCAATTCGGCCCGGCTGAGCCAGCTGATCGTGCAGGCGCACGACGCCCAGGCCGGGGCGCTGCTCGACCAGATCGCCGAGCCGCTCCGGATCGCCGCCCGCGCCGACACCGTGGTCCGCGGCACCGCCGCTCACCCCAGCGGCGTCGCCGGGATCACGGTCGGCATCGCGGTCTAGGAGTCTGCTGACAAACCCGTTTTGGGATCAAGGGCCAGCTTTCTGACCTGCGGTTTTGGTGGACGGAAGAGCCGAATTTGGGCCTAATTCAGCAGGCTCCTAGGCGCCGTCTAGGCCCGGCACCCCGGCCCGCGCGCCGGCCTAGGTCAATGGTCGCGGAGCGCGCTGGCTGCGGTACCACGAAGACGACCGCCAGTCTGCCGTCGTCCGCCGGGCTGGCACAATGACCAGGATGCGGACGATTGCCCTCGAAGAGCACTTCCTGGCGCCCGGCCTCACCCCGCCGCCCGGCACCGGCCCGCTGGCCATGTGGGGCCCGGAGATCGGCGACCAGCTGCGCGACCTCGGCCCGGACCGGCTGGCCGCCATGGACGCCAGCGGCATCGACCTGCAGGTCATCTCGCACGTGGCGCCGGCCGCCCAGGGGCTGGCCGGCCCCGACGGCGTTACCCGCGCCCGGGAGGCCAACGACCACCTAGCCGAGGCAGTGGCGGCGCACCCGGACCGGTTCGGCGGCTTCGCCACGCTGCCGACCGCCGACCCGGCCGCCGCGGCTGACGAGCTGGAACGCGCCGTCACCGAGCTCGGCCTGGCCGGCGCCATGATCAACAGCACGCTGGGGTCCAACGGCGCCTTCCTCGACGAGCCCCGGTTCGCCCCGCTGCTCGAGCGGTTCGAACGGCTGGACGCGCCGCTCTACCTGCACCCCGCGCCGCCCTCGGCCGCGCTGCACGAGGCGCTGTACCACGGGCTGCCGCCCGCCGTCGCGGGCCGCCTGGCCACCGGGGCCTGGGGCTGGCACGCCGAGGCCGGGCTGCACGTGCTGCGCATGATCGCCACCGGCGTGTTCGACCGGTACCCGGGGCTGCGGATGATCATCGGGCACTGCGGCGAGATGGTGCCGTTCATGCTCGACCGGATCGACGCCATGCTCACCCCGCCCGGCCTCGCGCTGAAGCCGTCCGAGTACTTCCTGCGGAACATCTGGGTGACCACGAGCGGCCTGTTCAGCCTGCCGCCGGTGCTGTGCACCATCGAGGTGCTCGGGGTGGACCGGGTGCTGTTCAGCGTCGACTACCCGTTCGGCGGCAACGCGGCGGGACGGGCCATGCTCGACGCGCTCCCGCTGGCCCCGGCCGACAAGGCGAAGATCGCCGGCGGCAACGCCGAGCAGGTGCTGCGCCTGACGGGCACGTCGGCCCGGGAGCCGTGATTTACGTCACGTCGGTGTTGCGAAAAATTTGCGTGCACCTCGCTATTTACGGCACAATGGTGTTGTGAAAAAAACCGGAGTAGCTGACGCCCCCGCCCGGGGCGCCATCAGCGCTGCTCCGGCGGGTACTGCGGTGAGCAGCGGCTCCGCTACCAGCATCCCTGCGAGCAGTGCCCCCACCCGAGGGCAGGTCGCGCGGCTGATCCTCGAACTCGGGCCGTCCACCGCGGCCACGCTCGGCGGCCGGCTCGGGCTCACGCCCGCCGCCATCCGCCGCCACCTGGACAACCTCCTGGCCGAGGGCCTCATCGAGACCAGGACGGCCAGGACCTACGGGAACCGGGGCCGGGGCCGTCCGGCCAAGGTCTTCGTCATCACCGACGCGGGCCGCAGTGCCTTCGAGCACGCCTACGACGACCTGGCCAGCAGCGCCTTGCGGTTCCTGGGCGAGGCGGCGGGCCCGGAGGCGATCGCCGAGTTCGCCCGCAGGCAGGTATCGGACCTGGAGCGCCGGTACGGCCCGGCGGTGGCCCGGGGTGAGCTGGCCAGCCGGGTACAGGCGCTGGCCGAGGCGCTGTCCGCCGACGGGTACGCCGCGTCCGCGGGCCCGGCGCCCGCGATAGGCCAGCAGCTCTGCCAGCACCACTGCCCGGTCGCGCACGTGGCGGCCGAGTTCCCGCAGCTCTGCGAGGCCGAAACCGAAGCCTTCGGGAGGCTGCTGGGGACGCCGGTGCGCCGGCTCGCTACGATCGCGCACGGCGACGGTATCTGCACCACGCACGTCACGCACGTCACGCACGTCGGGAACGCGGCTCAGGCCGAGACTGTTGCAGTACCTGTAACCACAGAAATCATCCAGGGTCCGGAGGGCTCTTGACATGACGACCACCACGCAAGACCAGCTCGAAGGGCTGGGCACGTATAAATTCGGCTGGGCCGACTCGGACGTGGCGGGTGCATCCGCGCGCCGCGGCCTGTCCGAAGAGGTGGTCCGCGACATCTCGGCGCGGAAGAACGAGCCGGAGTGGATGCTCAAGCTGCGGCTTCAGGGTCTGCGGAACTTCGGCCGCAAGCCCATGCCCAACTGGGGCGCGGACCTGACCGGCATCGACTTCGACAACATCAAGTACTTCGTCCGCTCCACAGAAAAGCAGGCGGCGAGCTGGGACGAGCTGCCCGCCGACATCAAGAACACCTACGACAGGCTCGGCATCCCCGAGGCGGAGAAGCAGCGCCTGATCGCGGGCGTGGCCGCCCAGTACGAGTCCGAGGTCGTGTACCACAAGATCAGGGAAGACCTCGAGGAGAAGGGCGTCATCTTCCTCGACACGGACACCGCGCTCAGGGAGCAGCCAGAGCTGTTCAAGGAGTACTTCGGCACCGTGATCCCGCCCGGCGACAACAAGTTCGCCGCGCTGAACACGGCGGTGTGGTCCGGCGGCTCGTTCATCTACGTGCCGAAGAACGTCAAGGTGGATATCCCGCTGCAGGCCTACTTCCGGATCAACACCGAGAACATGGGCCAGTTCGAGCGGACCCTGATCATCGTGGACGAGGGTGCCTACGTCCACTACGTGGAAGGCTGCACCGCGCCCATCTACAAGTCCGACTCGCTGCACTCCGCGGTGGTCGAGATCATCGTCAAGAAGGACGCGCGCTGCCGGTACACCACGATCCAGAACTGGTCGAATAACGTGTACAACCTGGTGACCAAGCGCGCGGTGGCCCAGCAGGGCGCCACGATGGAGTGGGTCGACGGCAACATCGGCTCCAAGGTGACGATGAAGTACCCGGCGATCTACCTGATGGGCGAGCACGCCAAGGGCGAGACGCTCTCGGTCGCGTTCGCAGGCGAGGGCCAGCACCAGGACGCCGGCGCCAAGATGGTGCACTGCGCGCCGCACACCTCCTCCAGCATCGTCTCCAAGTCGGTGGCGCGGGGCGGCGGCCGGACCTCCTACCGCGGCCTGGTCAACGTGCAGGAGGGTGCCGAGCACTCCAAGTCCAACGTCAAGTGCGACGCGCTGCTCGTGGACACGATCAGCCGCAGTGACACCTACCCGTACGTGGACGTGCGCGAGGACGACGTGGAGATGGCCCACGAGGCCACCGTGTCCAAGATCTCCGAGGATCAGCTGTTCTACCTGATGAGCCGGGGCATGACCGAGGACGAGGCGATGGCCACGATCGTCCGCGGGTTCGTCGAGCCGATCGCCCGCGAGCTGCCGATGGAGTACGCGCTCGAGCTGAACCGGCTGATCGAGCTGCAGATGGAGGGGGCGGTCGGCTGATGTCGGCTGGACTTCAGGGAGCGATCGAGACCGCTCCCGTGACAAGGCTGCACGAGCACCGCTCGTACGACCCGGCGGACTTCGCCGTGCCGGGCGGCCGTGAGGAAGAGTGGCGGTTCACCCCGCTGGGCCGGCTGCGCGGACTGCATACGGACGCGCCGCCGGCTCCGTCCGCGACGGTGACCGTGGAAGTCGACCCCGCCCCCGAGGTCAAGATCTCTACGGCCGAACGGGGTGGGTCCTTGCCCGCCCCCAGCTTCATCCCGGCTGACCGGGTGAGCGCGCAGGCCTATGCGAGCTTCGGTGAAGCCACCGTGATCACGGTGCCGGCCGAAACCGATACGTCCAGGCCCACGGTCGTCACCGTGACCGGTGCCGGGGGGACGGGCTACGGGCACCTGCTCGTGCAGGCCGAGCCGTTCTCCCGGTCGGTGATCGTGCTCGACCACCGGGGCAGCGCGACCTACGCCGACAACGTCGAGCTGGTGGTCGGGGACGGCGCCTCGCTGTCCGTGATCAGCCTGCAGGACTGGGCCGGCGACGCGGTGCACCTGTCGCAGCACTACGCCACGCTCGGACGGGACGCCCGGCTGCGGCACGCGGCCGTCACGCTGGGCGGATCCGTGGTCCGGCTGGCCCCGTCGGTCCGCTACGGTGCCCCGGGCGGCGACGCCGAGCTCACCGGGCTCTACTTCGCCGACGCGGGCCAGCACCTGGAGCACCGGCTGTTCGTCGACCATGGCGTGCCGCGCTGCCGCAGCCGCGTCACCTACAAGGGCGCGCTGCAGGGCAAGGACGCGCACGCGGTCTGGATCGGCGACGTGCTGATCAGGCCCGAGGCGATGGGCACCGATACGTACGAGTACAACAGGAACCTGGTGCTGACCGACGGCACCCGGGTGGACTCCGTGCCGAACCTGGAGATCCTCACCGGGGAGATCACCGGGGCCGGGCACGCCAGCGCCAGCGGCAGGCTGGAAGATCACCACCTGTTCTACCTGATGGCCCGGGGCATCCCGTTCGCGGAGGCCCGCAGGCTGGTCATCCGCGGGTTCTTCGGCCAGCTCATCGAGACCATCGAGGTACCCGAGCTGCGCGAGCGGATCACGGAGGCCATCGAAGCGGAGCTGGAGAGTTCGCTATGACCGAGACTCCCCTTTACACCCGGGCCTGCTCGCTCTCCGAACTGCCAGAAGAGGGTGTCCTCGGCGTCGAGGTGGCGGGCGACCCCGTGGCCGTGGCGCGCACCGGCGGCGAGGTCTTCGCCCTGCGGGACGTGTGCTCGCACGCCGAGGTCCCGCTGTCCGAGGGCGAGATTTACGACCACACGGTGGAGTGCTGGCTGCACGGGTCCTGCTTCGACCTGCGCACCGGGCAGCCCACCGGGCTGCCGGCCACCGAGCCGGTGCCGGTATACCCCGTCAAGATCGAAGGCGACGACGTCTACGTCGCGCTGCCCATAACCAAGGAGTCATAACGTGTCCACCCTCGAGATCCGCGACCTGCACGTCAGCGTGGAAGAGAGCGTAGGCGTTCACCGGGAGATCCTGCGCGGCGTGGACCTGACCATCCGCGCGGGCGAGACCCACGCGATCATGGGCCCGAACGGCTCCGGCAAGTCCACCCTGGCCTACGCGATCGCCGGTCATCCCAAGTACCTGGTCACCAAGGGCAGCGTCACCCTCGACGGCGAGGACGTGCTGGCCATGGGCGTGGACGCGCGGGCCCGGGCCGGGCTGTTCCTGGCCATGCAGTACCCGGTCGAGGTGCCCGGCGTTTCGGTGTCCAACTTCCTGCGCACCGCGGTCACCGCGGTCCGCGGCGAGGCGCCCAAGCTGCGCGATTTCGTCAAGGAACTGCGTTCGGCCATGTCCGCGCTCTCCATCGACCCGGCCCTGGCCAACCGCAACCTCAACGAGGGCTTCTCCGGCGGGGAGAAGAAGCGGCACGAGATCCTGCAGCTCGAGCTGCTCGACCCGACGATCGCGGTGCTGGACGAGACCGACTCGGGCCTGGACGTCGACGCGCTCAAGGTGGTCTCCGAGGGCATCAACCGGTTCCGCGAGAAGCCCGGTCACGGGGTGCTGCTGATCACGCACTACACCCGGATCCTGCGGTACGTGAAGCCGGACTTCGTGCACGTGTTCGTGGCCGGCCGCGTCGTCGAGGAAGGCGGCCCCGAGCTGGCCGAGCTGCTGGAGAACGAAGGGTACGAGAGGTTCACCGGGACGGCGGCGGCGTAATGAGCCACGGCACGCCCCTGGACGTCGAGGCGATCCGGAAGGATTTCCCGATCCTTTCCCGGACCGTCCGGAACGACAAGCCCCTCGTCTACCTGGACTCGGGGGCCACGTCCCAGCACCCGGTCGCCGTGCTCGACGCCGAGCGGGACTACTACGAGCGGCATAACGCCGCCGCCCACCGCGGCACGCACCTGCTCGGCGAAGAGGCCACCGAGATCTACGAGGGCGCCCGCGCGAAGGTGGCGTCCTTCCTCGGCGCGGCGTCCCCGGACGAGGTCGTCTTCACCAAGTCGGCGACCGAGGCCATCAACCTGGTCGCCTTCGGGCTCGCCTGGTCGCTGCGGCCCGGCGACGAGATCCTCATCTCCGAGATCGAGCACCACGCGAACCTCGTGCCGTGGCAGCAGCTCGCGCTGCGCACCGGGGCGACGCTGAAGTGGTTCTCCGAACTGCCCGACGGGCGCATCGACGTCGATCCGTCGCTGGTCACCGAGCACACCAAGATCGTCGCGGTGACCGGCCAGTCGAACGTGACCGGCGTGATCCCGCCGCTGCGGGAGATCGGCGAGCTGGCCCGCGCCGTCGGCGCGCTGTTCCTCGTGGACGGCGCCCAGCTAGTACCGCACCACCCGGTGAACGTGGCGGACCTCGGGGCGGACTTCCTCGCCTTCTCCGGGCACAAGATGCTCGGCCCGCTCGGCCTCGGCGTGCTCTACGGCCGGTACGCGGCGCTCGACGCGCTGCCGCCCTTCCTCACCGGCGGATCGATGATCGAGGTGGTCCGGATGGAAGAGACGACCTTCCTCCCGCCGCCGGCGAAGTTCGAGCCTGGTGTCCCGCCGGTCGCGCAGGCGGCCGGCCTCGGCGCGGCGGTGGACTACCTGACCGCGCTCGGCATGGACAACGTGGCCGCGCACGAGGAGTCGCTGACGGCGCACGCGCTCGAGGTGCTGGGTGAGAACCCCCGCGTGCGGATCCTCGGCCCGCTGACCACGCAGGACCGCGGCGGTACGGTCGCGTTCGAGGTGGACGGCGTGCACGCGCACGACGTCGGCCAGGTCCTCGACGAGCTCGGCATCGCCATCAGGACCGGTCACCACTGCGCCTGGCCGCTGCACCGCAAGCTCGGCTGCCAGGCTTCCAACCGGGCGTCGTTCTACGTGTACAACTCCCACGACGAGGTAGACGCGCTGGCCGACGGGATCCGCCACGCCCAGCGCTTCTTCGACGCGGGATGAACCAGCCAGCGTGTGCTGTTAGGAGGTGACGTGATGCAGCTCGAGTCGATGTACCAGGACATCATCCTGGATCACTACCGCAATCCCCACCACAAGGGCCTGCGGGATCCGTTCGATGCCGAGGTGCACCACGTGAACCCGGTCTGCGGTGACGAGGTGACGCTGCGGGTCACCCTCAAAGATGTCAACGGCGAGCCGGTCGTCGAGGACGTGTCCTATGACTCGCTCGGCTGCTCGATCAGCCAGGCCAGCGCCTCGGTCATGAGCGACTTGGTCATCGGCAGGCCGGTGGACGAGGCCATGACCATCAGCCAGGCTTTTCTTGAGCTGATGCAGTCCAAGGGGTCTTGGGTTCGGGGGGAGCCGGACGAAGACGTGCTCGAGGACGCGGTGGCGTTCGCCGGCGTATCGAAATACCCGGCCAGGATAAAATGCGCCCTGCTCGGCTGGATGGCCTGGAAGGACGCGACCGCTCGGGCCATGGAGGTGGCGCAATGACAGAGAACGTGACCAAGGACGAGACAGCAGCCCCGGAGGCCGGCGCCGAGCTCGCCCCGGCCGAGCTGACCAAGGACCAGGAGGACGTGCTCGAGGCCCTGCGCGACGTGGTGGACCCCGAGCTCGGGATCAACGTCGTGGACCTCGGCCTGGTCTACGGCGTCGACGTGGACGCGGAGCGGATCGCCACGGTCGACATGACGCTGACCAGTGCCGCGTGCCCGCTGACGGACGTGATCGAAGACCAGGCCCGGGAAGCGCTGGAGGGCGTGGTCGCCGACTTCCGGATCAACTGGGTGTGGATGCCGCCGTGGGGCCCGGAGAGCATCACCGAGGACGGGCGCGAGCAGCTTCGCGCCCTTGGCTTCAACATCTAGGCGGCTCGTTCCGCTAGGCGCGGATGTAGAAGGGCTCGACGTGCGCCGAGATCCACGCGTCCACCTGGTCCGGCTCGCCCTCGCCCGGGAACGTGACGTCGATGGGGAACTCCTGCCCCCGTCCGTGCTCGACGGCGCGCTCGACCGCTCGCTCGATGGTGCCGAGGACGTGCAGGCGCGCGGTTTCGCTGCCCGGATCGTCGAGGATGACGGAGATGACCAGCCCTTCGCCCTGGCCGGGGACCGACAGCCAGGCCCGGGACGCCTCCCGGACCGCGGGAACCCCGCCCAGCGCCGTCCCGACCTCGCTGAGGAGCGGGACCGGGTCGGCGGGCGGCCGGCCCACCCTGACCTGGGTACCCTCCGCGTCCACCAGGGCCGCGGCTAGGTGGCCGACCCCTTCGGGATAGATGGGCACGCTGGCCTCCGCGCCTGGGTTCAGCGCGATGCCGACGCCGGACGGCATCCGCCGGGCCAGTTCGGCCGCCGGGACCACGATGTGCGGCATGTCCGCGAACGGGCCGTCCCCCGACGGCACTCGTTCCCCCTCACCCGACGACGGCGGGGGTACCGCCATCCGGCCGGGCCAGCCGGCCAGCCGCTCGGCCGAGGTGAACGCGGGGACGAACTCGGCGCCGAGATAGGTGACCGTGGGCAGCATCACCGCCGACCCGTCGGTCACCGGCCGGGCGTCCGGCAGCGGAAGCCAAAGCCGCCCTCGGCTAAGCTCGTCAAACAATGCCGTCACCCGGTCGGGGTCCTTGACCGCGGCGGCCAGGGCGTCCTCGACGGCCGCCGGGGACGCCGGTTTCTGGACCCGCGGGTCACCCTGGCCCCAGGCCATGGCCCCGGGGCGCATGAAAGTGCCGCCGTGTGACATGGCGGTCATCGGAGTCACCGGGTTCATAGACATGTTCCTTGTCGTCGGCATCAATAGGGAAGCCCGTCGCGAGCCGGTGGCCGCCGCCGGGTGACGCAACAATAGTACGGATAGTAAGCAAGATGAGACAGTGCGTAGTGAAGAATCCTGCCGCAGGTGGCGGTCGCTGGGTGGAAGTTCCGCCCGAGCGCTTCGTTTCCTGGATTGTCGCGTTCGCCGAGCGTCACGGCGGAGCCGACGGGGCAGCGGTGTCCTGGCCGGGAACGGCGGCCGGGGTGACCGTCACCTTCTCGGCCGCCGACGGGGCGGCGGCCGAGTGCCACCCTCCGTTCCCGTCCGTCGCCTCGCGCTCGGCCCTGCCGCCGTCGCCGGACGCTCCGCTCCCGGAGCAATGGGCGCCCGGCGGGGACGGGGAGCGGGCCGTCGCCGAGGCACTGGCGGCGGACGCCGCCGCCGAGCGTACGGTCGGCGTCCTGCTGGTGCGCCTGGGCGGCTACGCGGTCGGCGTGTTCTCCGGTGCACCGCCCCGCCTGGTGAGCTCCAAGACGGGCAGCCGGCCGGTGCACGGCCGCAGCGCGGCGGGCGGCTGGTCGCAGCGGCGCTTCGCCCGGCGCCGGGAGAACCAGGCCGCGACGGCACTGAGCGCCGCGGCTGACGCCGCGGTGGCGGTGTTCGGACCGTACGGGCCTGGCGGCCTCGACGCCGTGGTGCTGGGCGGGGACAAACGGTCCGCCGCGGGCCTGCGCGGCGACGCCCGGCTGACGCCGTACCTGGCCCTGGCCGTCGGCCGTTTCCTCACGGTGCCTGATCCCCGGCTCGCCGTGCTCCGCGACATCCCCCGGGCCTTCCTGGCCATCCGCATCCGGCTGACCGAGCCGGAATCGGTTGGCCCGGTTCCCGGCTGACCAAGTAGACTGGATGCCATGCTCCCCACCTCGGACTAGGACACACCTTCAGGGGAGAGGTCTGTCCATCGTCAGTCCTAGGAGCAGTTAAGTCATGATCGTGGCAAGCGAAATCGAATTGCGGGCTGGCGCGCGCCTGCTGCTGGAGAGCGCGTCGTTCCAGGTATCCGCCGGGGACCGGATCGGCCTGGTCGGCCGGAACGGGGCCGGGAAGACCACGCTGGCCAAGGTGCTGGCCGGGGAGGCTCAGCCGGCCGCGGGTTCGGTCCGCAGGTCCGGCGCGGTCGGGTACCTGCCGCAGGACCCGCGGACAGGGAACCTGGACATGCTGGCCATCGACCGGGTGCTGTCGGCCCGCGGGCTCGACCAGCTGCGGGCCGAGCTGCGCGCGGCCGAGGCGGCGATGGCCGTCTCCGACGCCGCGGCCGCCGACGCGGCCATCCGTAAATACGGCCGGCTCGAAGAGCGGCTCGCCGTGCTCGGCGGGTACGCGGCCGAGTCGCAGGCGGCATCGATCACCGCCAGCCTGGGCCTGCCCGACCGGGTCCTGCAGCAGCCGCTGCACACCCTGTCGGGCGGCCAGCGCCGCCGGGTCGAGCTGGCCAGGATCTTGTTCTCCGATTCGGAGACCATGCTGCTCGACGAGCCGACCAACCACCTGGACGCCGACTCGGTGGCCTGGCTGCGCGACCACCTCAAGAGCTACCGCGGGGCCCTGGCGGTGATCAGCCACGATGTGGCCTTGCTGGCCGACGTGGTGAACAAGGTGTTCTACCTCGACGCCCAGCGGTCCTGCCTGGATACCTACAACCTCGGCTGGCACGCCTACCTGCAGCAGCGTGAGACCGACGAGCGGCGTCGCCGGCGCGAGCGGGTGAACGCGGGCCGGCAGGCCGGTGCGCTGATGGCCCAGGCCGACAAGATGCGGGCCAAGGCGACCAAGGCCCGCGCGGCGCAGAACATGCAGCGCCGGGCCGAGCGGATGCTGGCCGGCGTCGAGGCGGAGCGCACCACCGACCGGGTCGCCAGGCTCCGCTTCCCCGTTCCCGCCCCGTGCGGCCGTACCCCGCTGACCGCGGAAGGCCTGTCCAAGTCGTACGGCTCGGCCGAGGTGTTCACCGGGGTGGACGTCGCCGTCGACCGGGGTAGCCGAGTGGTGATCCTCGGGCTCAACGGCGCGGGAAAGACCACGCTGCTCAGGTTGCTGGCCGGCCTGGAGGACCCCGATACCGGAAAAGTCGCGCCCGGCCACGGCCTTAGCCTCGGATATTATGCCCAGGAGCATGAAACGCTGGAAACTGATCGAACGGTGCTATCGCACATGCGTTCCGCCGCTCCGAACCTTACCGAATCGGAGCAGCGTAAGGTTCTCGGGTCATTCCTGTTCTCCGGCGATGATGTCGAAAAGCCCGCCGGAGTGCTTTCTGGCGGAGAAAAGACGAGGCTAGCCCTCGCTCTTCTTGTTGTATCAGGCGCGAACGTCCTGTTGCTCGATGAGCCGACCAACAACCTCGATCCGGCTAGCCGGGAGGAAGTTCTCGAGGCGCTGCGAAGCTATCGCGGCGCGATAGTGCTTGTGACGCATGATGAAGGTGCGGTTGAGGCGCTATCACCTGAACGCGTTATCGTCCTGCCGGACGGCGTGGAAGACGCCTGGAGTGAGGATTTCGCCGATCTCGTCGCACTTGCGTAAGACTGTTGCCAGTTGACGCGGGGCAACCACGAGATCAGCGAATCCGCCATAGCCCGTTAAAATATAGTGATCATTTACCTCGATGTGGGTGGCCAATCCCGCGATCATGCCTGATCATTGCGAGTGGGGAACGCGTAACTCAAAGGTGATCGCATCTAACGGGAGGTACATGTGGCCGAGACCCTCAAGAAAGGCACGCGGGTGACCGGGGTGGATCGCAGCAAGCTGGCGACGACCCTCGGCAAACGGTATGACTCGGGCGAGAGCATCCGTTCACTGGCGGCCTCGACCGGAAGGTCCTACGGCTTCGTCCACCGGATCCTGACCGAGACGGGAGTGACGTTGCGCGGGCGCGGTGGCGCGACCCGCAGTGGCACGAACAACAACAGCAAGGCGCGACCCGCGGCGGCGCGTACGAAGTGACGCGCTAGCCGCATTCGGCCCGCACCCCAGATGGCACCGGCCCGGCGACGCCGCCGCCGGGACCCCGCCCGGATCGCCCCCTGGGGAGTTCGCTGCCAGCGGATGGCGTACCGGAACTAATCGCCTTCCCCGCGGGTTCTCCTGTGCATGTACAGGCCGCCGCCGAGCATGATCGCGATGCGAGGGTTCCGGATGGATCCCTCGATCACCAAGCAGAAGCTCAAGCCGGGCACGGTCCGCCGGATCGCCGGCTACGCGCGTCCCTACCGGGTTCACCTGGCGGTCTTCCTCGTGGCTACCTGCGTGGACGCCGTGATCACCGTCGTCAACCCGCTGCTGCTGCGGCAGATCATCGACCACGGCATCCTGGCCCGCAACGACCGGGTGGTGATCGTGATCGCCGTCGCGGTGGCGGCCGTCGCGATCTTCGACGCGTTCCTCGGCTTCGTGATCCGCTGGTTTTCCGCCCGGATCGGTGAGGGCCTCATTTACGACCTGCGTACCCAGGTGTTCGATCACGTCCAGCGGCAGCCGATCGCCTTCTTCACCCGCGCGCAGACGGGATCACTGGTCAGCCGCCTCGACGGGGACGTGGTCGGAGCCCAGCAGGCCATCACCTCCACGTTGTCCGGCGTGGTCTCCAACCTGCTCAGCCTGGTCGTCATCCTGATCACGCTGTTCTACCTGTCCTGGCTGGTGAGCGTCATCGCCTTGGCCATGATCCCGTTGTTCATCCTGCCCGCCCGCCTGGTCGGCCGCCGGATGCAGCGGCTGACCAGGGAGAGCATGCAGCTCAACGCCGAGATGGGCTCGACGATGACCGAGCGGTTCAACGTGGCCGGCGCGATGCTGGTGAAGCTGTTCGGGCGGCCGCGCGAGGAATCGGGCGCGTTCTCCCTCCGCGCGGGCCGGGTCCGGGACATCGGCGTGGTCACGGCCATGTACGGCCAGGTGTTCTTCGTCGCCCTGACCCTGCTGGCCTCGCTGGTCACCGCGGTCGTCTACGGGCTCGGCGGCACGCTGGTCATCAACGGCACCTTCCAGATCGGCACGCTGGTCGCCCTGACCACTCTGCTCGGCCGGGTCTACGGGCCGATCACGTCGCTGTCTAACGTCCAGATCAACGTCATGACCGCCCTGGTCAGCTTCGACCGGGTCTTCGAGGTGCTCGACCTCAAGCCGCTGATCGCCGACAAGCCAGGCGCGGCCGCCCTGCCCGGCCCGGCCAGGGACGCTTCCGCCCCGGAGATCGAGTTCGACCACGTGTCCTTCCGCTACCCGTCGGCGAGCGAGGTGTCGCTCGCCTCGCTGGAGTCGATCGCGCTGCCCGCACCCGAACGCAGGAACGCGGCCGCCGGGGTCTTGCACGAGGTGAGCTTCCTGGCACCTCCGGGCCAGCTGACCGCCCTCGTCGGTCCGTCGGGAGCGGGCAAGACCACCATCACCGCCCTGGCCGCCCGGCTGTACGACCCGAACGAGGGGACGGTGCGGATCGGCGGCCACGACCTCAGGGACGTCACCCAGGAGTCGCTGCACAACGTGGTCGGCGTCGTCACCCAGGACGCGCACCTGTTCCACGACACGATCCGGGCCAACCTGACGTACGCGCGGCCCGAGGCCACCGAACTCGAGCTGATCGGCGCGTGCGAGGCCGCCCAGATCTGGGACCTGATCTCGAGCCTGCCCGACGGCCTCGACACCGTGGTCGGGGACCGGGGCTACCGGCTGTCCGGCGGCGAGAAGCAGCGCGTGGCCGTGGCCCGGCTGCTGCTCAAGGCCCCGTCGGTAGTCGTCCTCGACGAGGCCACCGCGCACCTGGACTCCGAGTCCGAAGTCGCGGTGCAGCGCGCGCTGAAGACGGCGCTGGCCGGCCGGACCTCACTGGTCATCGCGCACCGGCTCTCCACCATCAGGGAAGCCGACCAGATCCTGGTCGTCGACGCCGGCCGGATCACCGAGCGCGGCACGCACGCCGAACTCCTCGAAGCGGGCGGCCTGTACGCCGACCTCTACCGCACCCAGTTCGCCGGCCAAGCCGCCTGAGCCCCGTCCCGCGGTGTCGGCGCGCCGCGGCGGGCAGCGGCGCGCGGCGCCCAGCGCCGCTACCGGCGTGCTCTATGCCGGGGCAATTGCGCTACGGGGTGTAACCGAGGCGGCGGAGTTCCTCGCCGGCGATCTTCTCGATCTGGGCGAGGTCCTCGGTGGTGAGGGACGACTCGGAGGCGGGGGAGCGGCGGCCGCGGCCGCGGGCGCGGGCGGAGCGGGCCTCGTTGCGGATCTCGGCCGCCTGCACATTGGTGCCGGCGAACCGGGACAGGTCAGCCAGCACCTCGTCCGGCTTGCTGAGCAGGTGCTCGTAGCGGATGGTCTTCAGCTGGCCAGTCGGCAGGCTATGGTGCAGCCTGGCGGCCAGGCGTACCGACCAGCGCCAGCGCAGCACGCAGCGGGCGGCCGGCGACAACCGGGGCCATAGGTCGCGATCCTCGGGGTCCTCAATGCCGAAGAACGGGTTGGGGAACTCGGTGTCCACGTTCACGAAGCTCGGCCGGAACCAGGACATCACCATCGGATCGGCGAGCATCGACGCCACGACATCCCGGCCGTCCCTGATCACCTGGATGATCCTCGCGTCGGGAAACGCGTAGGTGAGGGCCTCCGCGCAGTAGATGAGGTCCGGGCTCGCGTCGCCGAACGTCTCCAGACCCCGCAGCTCGGCGCACGGCCCGACGGCATCCGCGGCCAGGCCGGCGGCTGTCCGGCATTCCCGGGTGCACTCCAGGCAACTGCTCGCGGTGACCTGCCAGCCCTGCGCGAAGGCGTCCCTGATGACAGACGCGGCGGCCTGCGTGCGGCCCTGGTACATGGACGGGCGGCGGGCGAAGGCGTACACCGTGCGGAGCACGCTGGGCTGGCCGATGGTGACGTGAAAGCCCGTTGACGCCTTCAGGGCGCGGCCGATCAGGTCCGCGCCTGAGTGCGGCGCGCCGACCACGAAGATGGGCTGGTGCACGCTGCGCGAGTTAACGATGAGTATGTGACGAGCCGTGGGCATCTTCGCCTAGCAGTCTGGGGTTCATAGCCGGGCCGACCGTATTCTCCTAGCCTGGCACGCTCCGGTGCTCATCTGCGGGAACTCCGGGTGCATGTTGTATCCAGCCTGATCGGGGAAGGCCCTGCCGCTACCGTACTAGTTACGGTCAGCCCGTAGGCTGGCATCATGCGGGTACTACCCGGTGTAGTGAGTGCGAGCTGGCGCCGGCTGTCCGGAATGGGCCTGATCCTGGCCGCCGTGGCCGCGCTGACGGGCTGCGCCCAGTTCGACAAGGCACTCGGGCAGCGGGAGGCCGTCGTCGCGTTCCGCGCGGGCACGCCGGTCTCGCAGCGGCTGAACGTTCGCTCCACCTGCGCCAAGATCCCCGCCGTGACCGCGCCGCCGCTGCCGTCCGACCTCAGCTCCCCGTACGCGCTGCAGGAGCTGATCTTCCGGATCGACCACGCCTCCGACGCGGATGTGGCCCGGCTGGAGACGTGCCTGGGCAAGTTCCCCGGGGTGGCCGGCGTCACCCTGCAGGACGCCAGCGACGAGGGCGGCTGAGACCAGCGACGTTACACACGTAACAGGACCGTCTGCTTGCGTTCTGCCTGGTCAGGGCCGATTCCCTACCTTGCCTACTTCATGTATAGTGAATCGAGTTGTTTCCTATATAAACGATAGAAAATAGGTACTAGATGCGACGTGTTACGAGCGCCGCGGTGATCGGCGCGGCCCTGTTGATAGCGGGCTGCTCTTCTTCCTCTTCTTCATCTACTTCCTCGGGATCGACCAGTACCTCTACCTCCGGCGCCGCGGCCAGCGCGCCGGTCACGGTCAGGCTCGGATTCCTCAGCAACATCACGCATGCGTCCGCCTTGGTTGCCCTCAAGGAAGGTTTCTTCACCAAGGACCTGGGCTCCGCGGGCACGCTGAAGGCCACCGCGTTCAGCAGCGGGACCGAGGAGACCACGGCCATCCTGGCCGGCCAGCTCGACGTTGCCTACGTCGGGCCGAACCCGGCCATCACCGCCTGGCAGAAGGCCGGCAACATCGCGATCATCTCGGGCGCGGCCACCGGCGGCGCGTCGATCGTGGTCAAGAAGGGCATCACCTCCGCCGCCCAGCTCAAGGGCAAGTCGCTGGCCACCCCGTCGCTCGGCAACACGCAGGACGTGGCCTTGCGCTACTGGCTCAAGCAGAACGGCGTGACGACCACCATCACCGGCGGCGGTGACGCGTTCATCAAGCCGACCAAGCCCAACTCGGCCGCGGTGCTCCAGTTCAAGTCGGGGCAGATCGCCGGCGGCTCCGAGCCGGCCCCCTACGACATCCAGATGGTCGCCGACGGCGGCACCGTGCTGCTCAGCGAGCCCGGCGTCACCACCTTGATCATGGTGACGAAGAGCTTCCTTTCGGCTCACCCGGCGGTGGTGTCCGACCTGCTCAAGGCACAGGTCCAGGCGAACGACTTCATCAAGTCCAACCCGACCCAGGCGCAGTCCGACGCCAACGCGGAGCTGGCCTCCTATACCGGCAAGCCGCTCAAGGCGAGTCTGATCGCGGCGTCGTTCAAGGAGATCACCTTCACCAACGACCCGGACGCGTCCTCGCTGAAGACCGATGCCTCCCAGGCCGTGTCGCTCGGCTTGCTCAAGGCGGTCAACCTAGACGGGATCTTCGATCTCGACCCGCTCAACAAGGTGCTGGCCGCGGCCGGCGAGTCCCAGGTGAGTTCGTAGTCAAATGGTGAGGCAGGTGAATTCCGTGACGGTCACCGACCGCCGCGCGGCGCCCCCGGTGGGGGGACCGGTCAAGCTGGCCGACGTGTCCAAGGTCTTCGGGCAGGGCAGCTCGGCCGTGCGCGCGCTCGATCACATATCGCTCGAGGTGTCACCGGGGGAGTTCACCTGCCTTATCGGCGCGTCGGGCTGCGGCAAGTCCACGCTGCTTTCCCTGGTCGCCGGGCTGGAACAGCCGACGTCGGGTGAGGTGTCGGCCGGCGGGGCGCGGGTCGCGTTCATGTTCCAGGAACCCGCGCTGTTCCCGTGGCTGACCGCGGCGGGCAACGTGGAGCTGGCGCTGCGCGCCCGCGGCGTTGGCAAGGCCGAGCGCCGTCAGCGGACCGAGGAACTGCTCGACACGGTGCACCTGGACGGGTTCGGCGGCAAGCGGCCGCACCAGCTGTCCGGCGGCATGCGGCAGCGGGTCGCGCTGGCCCGGGCGCTGGCCCAGGACGCGGACGTGCTGCTGATGGACGAGCCGTTCGGCGCGCTCGACGCGATGACCAGGGACGTGCTGCACGACGAGCTGGACCGGATCTGCGCGGCCCGGCCGCTGACCGTATTGTTCGTGACCCACAACGTCCAGGAGGCGGTCAGGCTCGGCGACCGCGTGGTGGTGCTGAGCAGTCGCCCGGGCCGGGTCGTGGCCGAGTTCGACGTGCCGATCGACCGGCCTCGCCGCATCGACTCCGCCCCGGTGGCCGAGCTGGCGGCCGAGGTCACCGACCGGCTGCGCGAGGAGATGAGCAGCAGTGTCACTCGGTGATCTCCCGCGGGCCGCGAACAAGGACGTCCCTGGTTACGTCGAGCGGCTGACCTACCTGGAGTCCCTGGAGGCACCGTCGGCGGACCAGCGCGGGCGCCGTCTGGCCACCCGCCTCTGGGGCGGCGCGTGGCCGGTTGCGCTGGCCATCGCCATCGTGCTGGTGCTCTGGCAGCTGGTCGCCCTCAGCGGGTGGAAGAAGGCCATCTTCCCCGCTCCGGGCCCGACCCTGGCGAACCTCTGGGACCAGCTGCGGACCGGCCTGCTCTGGCACGCCATCGCCACCACGGCCGAGCGCGCGGTCATCGGGTTCGCCCTGGCCGTGCTGATCGGGGCGGTCGTCGGCGCCGTGGTATCCCGGATCAAGCCGTTGCGGTCGGCGGTCGGATCGCTGATCACCGGAATGCAGACGCTGCCGTCGATCGCCTGGTTCCCATTCGCCATCATCTTGTTCGGGGTCTCCACCCAGGCCATCTTGTTCGTCATCATCCTCGGCGCCGCTCCTTCGGTGGCGAACGGCCTGATCGCCGGGGTTGACTACACCCCACCGCTGCTGCTCAAGGCGGGCGCGATGATGGGCCTGCGGCGGATCTCGCTGTACCGGCACCTGATCTTGCCGGCCTCGCTGCCGGCCTTCGTGGCCGGGCTGAAGCAGGGCTGGGCGTTCGCCTGGCGCAGCCTGATGGCCGGCGAGCTCTTGGTCATCATCGCCAACCAGCCGTCGCTCGGGGTGCTGCTGTCCACCGACCAGGACCAGTCCGACCTGGAAAGCGCCACCGCGATCATCATCGTGATCCTGATCCTCGGCGTCATCGTGGACCAGTTGTTCGGCCTGGCCGACCGGGGCATCCGCCGCCGCTGGGGCCTGACCGGCAGTAGCTAGGCCAGCAGGCGCCGGGCGGCGGCGGCGATGCCGTCGGCGTCAAGGCCGGACTGGGCGAGCAGTTCCGCGGTGGTGCCTGAGCCTGGCATCACGCGCACCGCGAGGTGAGCGACGGCCAGCTCGGTGGGCCCCGCCGTGGTCAGCGCGTCCAGGACCGCGGCGCCGAGGCCGCCCTCTGGGTGGTGGTCCTCGGCGATCACCAGCCGCCCGGCGGTGGCGGCGGCCGCCTCGGTCAGGGTGGCGGCGTCGGCCGGCTTGACCGAGTACAGGTCGATTACCCGGGCGTGGACGCCTTCGCCAGCCAGCGCGTCGGCTGCCGCCAGGCACTCGTGCAGGGTCACCCCGGCGCCGATCAGCGTCACCTGGTCCTCGCCGGACTCGCGGAGAATTTTGGACCCGCCGACCGGGAAGGTCTCCCCGGCCCCGTACAGCACCGGGTAAGCGCCGCGGGTGGTCCGCATGTAGGAGATGCCGTCAAGATCGGCCATGGCTGCCGTCAGCGCGGCCGCGCTGACCGCGTCGCACGGGTACAGGACCGTTGAGCCGTGCACGGCACGCAGCATGGCCAGGTCCTCCAGCGCCATCTGGGACGGGCCGTCGGCGCCGATCTCGACCCCGGCGTGCGAGCCGACCAGGCGGATGCTGGCCTGCGAGATGGCCGCCATCCGGATAAAGTCGTAGGCCCGGGTGAAGAAAGCGGCGAAGGTCGACGCGAACGAGCGGTAGCCGCGTACGCCCAAGCCCACCGCCGCCGCGACCAGCTGCTGCTCCGCGATGAACATCTCGAAGTAGCGCTCGGGGTACTTGGCGGCGAACTCGTCGGCGAAGGTCGAGTTGCTGACCTCACCGTCCATGGCGACCACGTCGGGGCGGACGCCGAGCGCCGCCAGCGCGTCGCCGTAGGCCTTGCGGGTGGCCACCTTCTGGCCCAGGTCGTAGGACGGCAGCTTGATTTCGGCCACGCCGTCGGCGCGGGCTGGGTGGCGCGGGGTCCCCGGGTCCGGCCGCGGGCCCCGCACGAGCAGGTTACGTTCGCCGCCGAGTTCGATGATGGCGCGTTCGGCCATCTCGGCCGGGAACGGCTTGCCGTGCCAGTTCTCCTTGTCTTCCACCTCGGAGAAGCCGCGGCCCTTAATCGTGCGGGCCAGGATGACCGTCGGCTGATCCCCGCTGAGGTCCCCGGCCTCGGCCAGGGTCCGGTCGATCGCGGCGACGTCGTGCCCGTCGATGACGAAGGCCCGGGCCCCGAACGCGGTCACCCGGCGACGGTAGGTGTCGGTGTCCCATCCGTGCTCGGTGGGGCCACGCTGGCCGAGCCGGTTGATGTCGACGATCGCGACCAGGTTGGACAGCTTGTAGTAGGCGGCCTTGTCGAGGGCCTCCCAGATCGAGCCCTCGGCCATCTCACTGTCGCCGCACAGGACCCAGACCCGGTACGGCAGCTCGTCGAGGTACTTCCCGGCCAGCGCGACGCCGACGCCGTCGGGCAGGCCCTGCCCGAGCGATCCCGTCGCCACGTCGACCCAGGGCAGCACCGGGGTGGGGTGGCCTTCCAGGCGCGCCCCGAAGCGACGGTAGCCGGTCATCAGCTCCTCGTCGGTGACCACCCCGACCGCCTTGTAGATCGAGTACAGCAGGGGCGACGCGTGGCCCTTGGAGAAGATGAGGTGGTCGTTAGCGGGATTGTCCGGGGCCTCCCAGTCGTAGCGCAGGTGCCGTCCCACCAGTACGGCCAGTACGTCGGCGGCGGACATGCTGGATGTCGGGTGCCCGGACCCGGCCGAGGTGCTCGACCGGACGGAGTCCACTCGCAGCTGCTGGCCGAGCTCGGCGGCGAGCGCGAGGTCGATGTCGGTGGATGGCGTGGGCACGGGGCACCTCCCGGTGGCTGGCACGGTACGAGCGCAAGGGCATCTCGTACCCTGGTGAGTCCACTTAAACACACGGGGAACGGCCGTCGCCCCCGGGCATGACCCTGGTCAGGCCCAGGGAATACCCAGGTCGTTCAGCAGGGATTTGAGCGCCCGGGCGGCCCGGGTGAAGGCCTCGGGGCCGCTGAAGCCGCCGAAGCGCCCGGCGCCGGCCAGGTGTGGTTCCAGCGACATGAAGCCCGCGAAGCCCGAGTCCCGCAGCGCGGCCAGCGTCTCGCGGACCTGCCCGTCGCCTTCGCCCGCGGGTACCACCTCGCCGGTGGCCGCGAGGGCGTCCTTGACCTGGAGATAGACCAGGTGCGGCCGGAGCGGGCCGTAACCCTCGGTGAACGGCCTGACCCCGCACTGAACGAAGTTCGCCGCGTCGAACGTCGCCCGCAAGGCGGGGGAGTCCACCGAGGCGATCAAGTCGGCGCAGCGGCCCGGGGTATCCCCGAAGATCTCCTTCTCGTTCTCGTGGGCGAGCACCAGGCTCTCGTCGGCGGCGATCGCGGCCAGCGCCGCCATCCGGTCGATGACCTCGGCCCGGTACTGCCCGGGCGGCTCCCCGGCCGGGATGAAGAACGAGAACACCCGCACGATCGGCGTGCCGAGCTCGTGCGCGGTAGCGGCCACGCGGCGCATCCGGTCCAGCTCGGGGCCGAGCGGCGCGCCGACCGGGATCTTCCCGATCGGCGATCCGATCGCGGAGACCCGTACTCCGGCGTCGTCGAGCAGGGCCCGGAAGGCGGCTACCTGCGCGGCCGTGAAGTCGGCCACGTTCACCGACCAGGCGCTGCGCAGCTCCAGGTGCCGGATCGACTCGGCCGCCAGCGTGGCGAGCTGGGCGCGCGGGTCGGGCGAGATCTCGTCAGCGAACCCGCTGAGCGTGACCCGCACGCTAGGAAACCGGCAGGCGGACGGTCTGGCCGGTGCGGGCCGACTCGTACACGGCGCAGATGATCTCGAGCGCGTCGCGGCCGGCCTGACCGCCGACGGCGGGCTCACGGCCCTCCGCCACCGCGGCCAGCAGGTCGGCGAGTTGCGCCGCGTGGCTGGCCACCTCGATCCCGGCCGGGTCGGCGGCCGCACCGGGCCTGGCCGCGCCCGGGTCGTCCTCAGCCGTGCTGTCCTCAGCCGTGCCGTCCGCGGGCTGGCCGGTGAGCGCGCGGCGGGTGATCCGGCCGTCCTCGACGATCACCGTGCCGCCGGTCCCGGTGATCTCGAGCCGCTGCGGGAAGCCGGGATAAGCGGCGGTGGTGGACAAGATGGTGCCGACGGCGCCGGAGCTGAACCTGACGACCGCCAGCGCGGTGTCCTCCACCTCGACCTGATGGGTTTGCGTGGCGCAGACCGCGGTGACCTCCGCCGCCGGGCCCATGCACCAGCGCAGCAGGTCGACGTAGTGGACACCCTGGTTCATCAGCGAGCCGCCGTCCATCGCCGGCGTGCCGCGCCAGGCGGCGCTGTCGTAATAGCCTTGCGTGCGATACCACTTGGTGCTGGCCTGGCCGAGCACGAGCCGCCCCAGGGCGCCCTCGTCGATCAGGCGCTTCAGTTCGATCAGGCCGGGATCGAAGCGATGCTGGGAGATCACGGTCAGCGCCACGCCGGCCGCGCGGGCCGCCTCGATCAGCCGGTCGGCCGCGGCCAGGGTGACGTCGACTGGCTTCTCCACCGCCAGGTGCTTGCCGGCCTGGGCGGCCCGGACACCGATCTCGGCGTGCAGGCCGCTCGGCACGCAGACGCACACGACGTCGACGTCCGGCCGGGCCAGCAGCGCGTCCAGGTCCGGTTCGGCCGCGCCGCCCCGGGCGGCAGCGAACGCCCCGGCCGCGCCGGGTACGACATCGGTGACGGCGGCCAGCCGGGCGTCGGGCAGGGTCCTGATGGCGGCGGCGTGCAGGGCCGCGATCACCCCGGTGCCGACGATCCCGAAGCCGGTCATGGCGCCGATCCTAGCCACCTGGTCAGCAGGTCCAGGTGCTGGGGGAGCGCCACCTCCGGTGCCTCGATCTCGGGGTGCCAGCGTTTCTCCCACTCCACCGAGATCCAGTGCGGGTAGCCCGCGGCCTGCAGCAGGCCGAGCATCTCGGCGACCGGGACCTCGCCCGCGCCCAGCGGCACCAGCTGCCAGTCCCCGTCGGCGGTACGGCGGGCGTCCTTGACCTGGGCGAGCAGGATCCGGGAGCCCAGGTTGGCGTGGACCTCGGCGGGTGTCTCGCCCATCCGGTGCGGGTGATGGCTGTCCCACACCGCCCCCACCTCGTCCGCGGGGACCAGGGCCAGCAGCTCGGCCACGGCCGAGGAGGCGGAGAAGGCGTCGTGTGTTTCCACGCCGATGGCGACGCCGAGCCGGGCGGCCAGCGGCACGGCGTCCTCGAGGACCCGCGCCGCGGCCCGCAACTGCCGCCGACGCAGCGCAGGCGGGCCCAGGTCGCCGCCGAACACGCGGACCAGCGGGGCTTCCCAGTCGCTGGCGAGCTCGAGGAACCGGCGCAGTTCCGGGCCGGGATCGTCGCCGGTGACGCGGATGGAGCTGTCGACCGCGGCCACGGGCAGTCCGGCCAGAGTCCGGCGGACCCGCGCGCGGCGCGCGGCGGGCATCGACGGGTCGATGAGCTCGCCGTCGATGAGCCGGAGCTCGATGCCCGCATAGCCCCAGCGGCGGCCGAGTGAGACGGCCGCCGCCAGGGTGGCGTCAGGGAACGCGAGTGTACTGAAGGCGATGCGCGGTGGCATGGTCCTCCACGGGCGCGTCTGGCGCTTACTAGCTGGGTTTATCTTCTAGGTGGGATGAGGCCCGCCCCCGGTGGGGGGGTACCGGGGGCGGGCCCGCTTGTGTCCGCGGCGAGGATCAGTTACCGCGGGACGAGGTGGAGGATGATGACCTCATCGGTGCCGGAGCCGGGGCCGTTGTTGGTCCCGGAGGGCTGACCGGTCTCGTAGGGGTTGTCCTGGGTCGGCCAGCCGCTGTAGTTCTGCGAGTTGTACTCGAACCACTGCGACGAGGTGGTGGTGGGGATGATGGGCAGGTTCGCCGCGACGTACTTGGCGATCGGCTCGAGCGCCGCGGTCTGCTGCGCGGTCGTCTCGGCCCCGGCCAGCGTGGCCAGCATGGAGTTGACGGCCGGGTCCTTCAGCCGCTCGTAGTCGCCGGTCGCGGTCGAGCCGGTGGCCAGCGAGCTGTCCAGCCAGCCGTCGTACATGTTGTAGGGGGTGATCCCGCCGTTGGACCAGTGCGAGGTCAGCTGGAAGTTACCGGAGGCGACGTCGCTGTTCCAGGCGTCCACGGACTGGCCCTGGAAGGTGGCGTCGATGCCGGCCGCCTTCAGCTGCTGCGCGACGAGAGAGTCGACTTCCGCGTAGTCCGTGTAAGCGGACGGGTCGGTAATCGTGATCGAGACGGTCTTGCCGCCCTTGGCGAAGAAGCCGTTCGATCCCTTGGTGTAGCCGGCCTTCTGCAGGATCTGCGCCGCCGCGGTCGCGCTGCCCGTGGCGGAGTTGGTCAGGCTGGCGACCGGGGCGCCCCAGGCGTCGAACAGCGGCGAGGTCAGGCCGGTGGCGGACAGGACCGGGTTCTCCAGGCCGGCCTCGCCCTCGGAGGCGAGTACCTGGCGGTTGATGGCCGCGCTGATCGCCTGCCGCACCGGCAGCTGGTTGGTCGGCCACTTGTTCAGGTTCGGCTCCAGGCTGTTGGTCCCGCCTGGTGCCTCCCAGAAGTGGTGGTCGTTCGGGTTGGGCTGGACGAAGCTCTTCTGCAGGCCGGGGATGAAGTTACCGGTCCAGTCGATCTGCCCGGAGAACAGCGCGCTCAGCGCGCTGGTGTTCGAGGTGTAGACCGGGAAGAAGACCTTCGGGACCTTCAGCTGGGCGGCCTGCCAGTAGCCAGCGTTCTTCACCAGCGTGAAGCCCTGCGGCGTGAAGCTGCCGAGCTTGAACGGGCCGGTGCCGACCGGGTTGGCGTCGGCGAACGTCGCCGGGTTGCTGACCGAGCCCCAGATGTGCTTGGGCACGATCGCGGTGCCCGCGATGGACTGGAGGTTGGTGAACTGCGGGGTCGGGAAGTTGATGACGACGTTGCTGCCCGACGTGGACACGCTGGAGATCTTGATGCCGTTGAGGTTGACCGCCGCGTTGGCCTTGAGCATGTTGAAGGTGAAGGCGACGTCGGCCGGGGTGAACGCCTGGCCGTCACTCCACTTCACGCCCTGGCGGATCGCGAAGGTGATCGTCCTCCCGCCATTGGACCAGGCGTAAGACGTGGCCAGCCACGGGTAGTACTTGGGCGGAGCGGCCAGGTTGAACTGGATCAGCGGCTCGTAAATGAGCCCCGTCGCGCCCATGCCCCAGGGCGCGCCGGTCGGAACGAACGGATTGAAGGACTGCGTGATCGTGGACTCGGGGGAGCTCTCCATGACCAGGGTCTTGCCCGTGGTGGCGGCGGCGCCCGTGCTAGAGCCCGTGCTTCCTGAGCTCGAGGTGCTCGACGAGCATGCGGCGAGCCCCGCTGCGAGCAAGCCGGCGGCACCTATGGCGAAGAGCCGTCTATGGCTGTGCATTCTCCTCATCAGACTCGTCTTTCTCTTTTCTCTCTAGGATTCGGCGGTGGATGGGTTATGGGGTTATGTCACCTCCGGACCGCCCCGCGACCAGTTCCGGGGCAGCCACGTCCAGGCGCCAGCAGGCCGCGCCGCGGGTGTCAGTGATGGGTATCAGGGCCGGGTCCTCGACCCGGCAGCGGTCCTCGGCCAGCGGGCACCGCGGACTGAACGGGCATCCGGCCGTGGCCACCTGCGCGACCTGGTGCGGCTTGACCGGCCCGGCGCCGTTGGCCGCCCGGACGGCCGTGCGGCGCAAGGTGCTGCCGAGGTTGTCCGGGTCCGGGGCCGAGGCCACCAGCAGCTGCGTATAGGGGTGGGCGGGCTGCTGAGTGACCTCCTCGGCGGGCCCGCGCTCCACGATCTCCCCGGCGTACATCACCAGCACCTCGTCGGCGAAGTACCGGGCCGAGGCGATGTCGTGGGTGATGTACAGCATGGCCAGGCTGAAGCGCTTGCGCAGGTCGTCGAGCAGGCCCAGCATCTCGAGCCGGATCGAGACGTCCAGCATGGACACCGGCTCGTCGGCCAGCAGCACGCTCGGCTTGGCCGCGAGCGCCCGGGCGAAGGACACCCGCTGGCGCTGGCCGCCGGACAGCTCGTGCGGGTACTTGGCCAGGAACTGCCTGGCCGGGGTGAGCCGCACCTGCTCCATGAGCGCCGTGACCTCGGTGTTCATATCGAGGCCCCGGCCCTGGTGCAGCTTGATCGGGCGCTCCAGGTGGTAGCGCACGGTGTGCACCGGGTTCAGCGAGGCGAACGGGTCCTGGAAGACGTACTGGACCTGGCTCTTGTAGTGCCGGAAGTCGCCGCGGTTCGTCACCGCGACCGTCTTGCCCTCCAGCTTGATCGAACCGGAGGTCAGCCGTTCCTGGCCAGCCAGCATCCGGGCCGCCGTGGACTTGCCGGAGCCGCTCTCGCCTACCAGCGCGACCACCGCGCCGCGGTACAGGTTGAAGGAGACGTCACGGACCGCGTGCAGCGTCTGGCCGCGGCCGATCTTGAAGTCCTTGCTGACCGAGAGCGCCTCCATGGCGAGCTCCCCGCGCGCCGCGGCGGCGGACGTCAGCGTGTCCGTCCGTCCGTGGGCGGCCTGCCCGTGGGTGGCCCCTCCGTTGCTAGCACTGTGCTCGCTCATGCTCCGGGCTCCTCGGCGGTCGTCGGCTGCTTGACTCCGGGCACCGGCGTCCCCGGCAGCACGAACGGGCACGCCGTCACGTGCTCGGGATCCTTGGAGGTGGCCACCTGCAGCAGGTGCATGTCGACTTCCTCGCACGCCGACGTGCCGTACACGCACCGCGGCAGGAACGGGCAGCCGGGCGGCGGGTCGCGCAGGTCGGGCGGGGAGCCGGGGATGCCGGCCAGGTCGCGGCGCGGCCCGCGGAGCGAGGGGAACGAGTTGAGCAGGCCCTTGGTGTAGGGGTGGGACGGCTCGCGGTGGATCTCCGCCGACGTCCCGATCTCGAGCAGCTGGCCGGCGTACATCACCGCGATCCGGTCGGCCAGCTCGAGCAGCAGCGACAGGTCGTGCGTGATGAACACGATGGAGAAGCCGAGCTGCTCCTTGAGCTCCACGATCTGAGCCAGGATGTCGCGCTGCACCACCACGTCGAGCGCGGTGGTCGGCTCGTCCATGATGACGACCTCGGGGTCGGTGGCCAGCGCCATCGCGATCATCACCCGCTGCCGCATGCCGCCCGACAGCTCGTGCGGATAGCTGCGCAGCCGGGTACGCGGGATACCCACCAGGTCCAGCAGCGACGCGGTGCGCTCCCTGGCCTCGTCGCGCGGGAGCCGCAGGTGCGCGTGCATGACGTCGAGCAGCTGGTCGCGGACGTTGAGCACCGGGTTCAGCGCGTTCATCGCGCTCTGGAACACGATGGCGATCTCCCGCCAGCGCAGCTGTCGCAGCTGGTCCGACCGCAACCGCAGCAGGTCGACGGGCTCGGTCACCCGGCGGCCGGCGTAAATGACGCTGCCGCTGGTGATCAGGGCGGGCGCCCGCAGCAGCCGGGAGGCCCCGTAGACCAGCGTGGACTTGCCCGATCCGCTCTCCCCGGCCAGGCCGACGACCTCGCCGGGGGCCAGGCTCAGGTTGACGTGGTCCACGGCCCGGACATCACCGCCGGGGGTGCGGTACACGACCGACAGATCCCGGATCTCCAGCACGGGGTCCTGGCCCGGCGCGGGCGACGTGGCCACCGGGACCGGAGCCTGGCCTGGGTTGGCGGTCATCGGCTCTGCCCTCCGTCGTCAAGCAGTGAGCTGCGGGAGAACGAGTGCAGGAAGCCGGTCAGCCGTCCGCGATGCTGCGAGATCTCGGCCAGCACCGGGGTGGGATCGGCCGGCCGGAGCCAGTGCCCGGCGATCCGGCTGGCGCTGGAGGCGTCCCGCAGCCGCGGGTTGCCGAGCTCGTCGATCCCGGTGTTCAGCAGGACCAGGCCGGTGCCGATGAGCGCCACCGCCAGCCCGGGCGGGACGAACCACCACCACGCGCCGAGCTGCAGCGCCTGCTGGCTCTGCGCCCAGTAGAGCATGGTGCCCAGGCTCCAGCTGTTCAGGTCGGTGACGCCGATGAAGGCCAGCGCCACCGACGCCCCGATCGCGTAGAGCACCGTGTTCACGAAACTCGCCGCGATCAGGCTCACCTCGTTCGGCACGATCTCCCAGGTGATGATCCGCCAGGTTTTCTCCCCGGTCTCGCGGGCGGCCGCGATGAAGTCGCGGTTGCGGATGGCCAGGGTCTGCGCGCGGACCACCCGCGCCCCCCAGGGCCAGGACAGGAAGCTCAGCACCAAGATGGTGGCCGTCTGCCCTTTGTCCTGCAGGTAGCCGAGCAGCACGATGAGCAGCGGCAGCGCCGGGATGACCAGGAATACGTTGGTGAGCAGCGACAGGATCTCGTCCCACACGCCGCCGAGGAAGGCGGAGGTGACCCCGACGAGCACCGAGAGGGCCGTGGCCACCAGGCCGACGAAGAACGCGAGCTCGAGGGTGAGCCGGATCCCGGACAGGAGCTGGGACAGGACGTCCTGGCCGCTCTGCGTGGTGCCGAGCAGGTGCGCGCCGTACGGCGCGTGCAGCGACAGGGCGGGCGCGGGGTTCTGGAACGAGGGGTCGTACGGTGCCACCAACGGGCCGATGACACCGGCCAGCACGAACAGGCCGAGCAGGATCGCGCCGACCTTGGCCTTGGTCGGCATCCGGCGCCAGCGGCCGGGCCTGGCTTCCTCGGTGGCCAGCGCGGTGGGTTCGGCGCTGATCGGCAGGACGGCGGTCATGCCGTCGCCGCCCTGGTCCGGGCGCGCGGATCGGCGAACACGATGATCATGTCGACGATCAGGTTGGCGATCAGCACGGCGAACGTGATCACCAGGAAGATGGCCTGCATGAGCGGGTAGTCGTTCGAGGTGACCGCGTTGAGCAGCAAGAGCCCGATGCCCGGGTAGGAGAAGACGATCTCCATGACCAGGGCGCCCGAGATCACGAAGCCGACTGCCAGGCCGAATCCCTGCAGCTGGGGCAGCAGGGCGTTGCGAGCCGCGTAGGTGAAGATGACGCGCCGGCTGGGCAGCCCCTTGGCCTGGGCCGCGATCACGTAGTCCTCGCCGATCGTGGTGATCATGACGTTGCGCATCTGCAGCATCCACCCGGCGATCGAGGTGAGCACGATGGTGAGCGCCGGGAGCAGCGAGTGGTAGATGGCGCTGCTGATGAAGTCCCCGTGCCAGCCCGGGATCAGCCCGTTGCTGTAGCCCTGGCCGCTCGGGAACACATGCGTCTTGATGGCGAGCAGGTCGACCAGGATCAGGGCGAAGAAGAAGTACGGGATGGCCTGCAGGAACATCAGGGCCGGCAGCACGCGGTCGAGCGCGCCGCCGTGCCGCCAGCCGGCCAGGATGCCGAGCGCGGTCCCCACCACGAAGGCGATGACGGTCGCGGTACCGACCAAGATGATGGTCCACGGGAGCGTCTGGGCCAGCAGCGTGGAGACCTGCGCCGGGTACTGGGACACGTCGGTGCCGAAGTTGAAGTGGAAGATGTCGTTCAGGTACGACACGTACTGGCTCCAGATCGAGCCCGGATGTCCCACCCCCAGCAGTGCCTCGAGCGCCTTGTAGGCCGACGGCTGCAGGTTGGGGAACTTCGCCATCACGCTCTGCACGGCGTTGCCCGGCATCGCCCGCGGGATGAAGAAGTTGACGGTCAGCGCGACCCACGCGGCGACCACGTAGAACAGCAGGCGGCGGATGATGAACGACATGGCGGCTCCTAGGCCTTCGCAGCCTGGCGGGCTGGTCGGCGACCGGGTCGGGGGCTCGAGGAGGGTGGAGAAGGAGTCGCGCCGGTGAGTTCCGAACGCGGGATCTTGAGTGTGGGTACTGGCTGGCGGATGACGGTGCCGGGCGGGCAGCCGCAGCTGGACCGCAGCACGAGCTCGGTCGGCAGCAGCTCGGTCGCCGGGCGCAGCGACGGATCGGCGATGCGGTCGAGCAGCCGGGCGCAGGCGCGCTCGCCGAGCAGCCGCATCGGCTGGTGGATGGTGGTCAGCGGCGGGTCGCACAAGCTGCCGGGGAAGATGTCGTCGAAGCCGACCACGGCGATGTCCTCCGGCACCCGGATACCCTCCCGGGCCAGCGCCTTGACCACGCCGATGGCCATCTGGTCGTTGGCCGAGACCACCGCGTCCGGCAGGTCCTGCCGGGGCATGGCGAGCAGCGCCTGGCCCGCCTCCTCGCCGCTCTGCACGCTGTAGTAGCCCTGGTAGAAGCCGGCCAGCTCGCAGTGCGGGTAGGCGCGCAGCACGTGGTCCAGGCCGAGCCGGCGCTCACGCGAGTCCGGCGAGTCGGCGGGCCCGTGCACCCAGAACAGCCGCCGCCTGCCGTGGTCGCGGATCAGGTGGGTGACGATGGCCACCGTGCCGGACAGGTTGTCCGCCGTCACCACGTCCACGGCCTTCTCGTGCGGGGTGCCCGCGAAGATCACCACGGGAACGCGCGCGGCCAGCCGCTCGATGAAGGGGGTGGGCACGATCCCCTCGCCGATCAAGATGCCGTCGACCTTGCCGGTAAACGACTCGATCCGGGCGTAGCCGGGATCGTTCGCGCCCTGCAGGAAGGTGATGAGCAGCGACCATTCCTCGTCCCTGATGCGGGATTCCACACCGCGCAGCACCTCGTCGTAGAACAGCAGGTTCATATTCTCGATGTCGTACTGCTGGGCGTGCCGCTCGACGCACACCAAGCCGATCACGTCCTTGCGCCGCCGGGACAGGCTCTGCGCCGCTCCGTCGGGTACGTAGCCGAGCTCTTCGATGGCCTGCTGGACCCGGATCCTGGTGGCCTCGCGCACCCGGTCCTGGCCGTGCACCACGCGCGAGACCGTCGCGGTGGACACGCCGGCCAGGCGGGCGACATCGAAAAGAGTTACCACGTTGTCCCGATCAGCGGCATGATTCCGTCCTCCGCTAGCTGGCGTGCGGGCGCGACATCCTGGCGTCACATAAACGACATGTAAACGTTTACACCGGAAATCTAAGCGCTTACACTAACCCTCAGCACAGGGTCGGTCAAGGTTCGTGTCCACCTCGTAACAAAGGAGATGTTGATGACGGAACTGGCGGCGGGCGAGGACGGCGCCCTCGGCTTTCCCGACGGCTTCACGTGGGGGGCGTCGACGGCTGCCTACCAGATCGAGGGCGCCGCGACCGCGGACGGCAAGGGGCCCTCGGTGTGGGACACCTTCAGCCACACGCCCGGCAAGGTCCGCGGCGGCGATACCGGCGACACGGCCTGCGATTCCTACCACCGCTACCGCGAGGACATCGCGCTCATGGCCTCCCTCGGCCTGCGCTCCTACCGCTTCTCCATCTCCTGGCCGCGGGTACAGCCCGGCGGCCAGGGCGCGGTCAACCAGCGGGGCCTTGATTACTACCGGGCGCTACTCGACGCGCTCGGCGAGCAGGGCATCGAGGCCACCGCCACCCTGTACCACTGGGACCTGCCGCAGGAACTGCAGGACCAGGGCGGCTGGGCGGTCCGGGCCACGGCGGAACGGTTCGCCGAGTACACCGCGCTTACCGCGGAGGCGCTCGGCGACCGGGTCACCCGCTGGATTACCGTCAACGAACCGCAGGTAGTCGCGAACAACGGGTACCGGAACGGCGAGCACGCCCCGGGCCTGCGGGACGGCGCCGCGGCCGCGGCCGCCAACCACCACCTGCTCCTCGGCCACGGGCTGGCCCTCCGGGCGCTGCGCGCCGCGGGTGCGGCCGACGTGGGCATCACCCTGGACCTGAACCCGGTCCGGGTGCTCGGCGAGGCCGGTTCGGGCGAACTCGAGCGGGCCCGGCTGGTGACCGACGCGATGGCGAACGGCCTGTACCTCGGCCCGGTGCTGCACGGCCGCTACCCGGAGCACGCCCCGGAGGCGCTCCGCCCGCCGGCCCACCTGATCGCCGACGGCGACCTGGAGACGATCAGCGCGCCGTCCGACTTCCTCGGGCTGAACTACTACTCGCCGATCTTCCTGCGCGCTGGGGATCCCGATGACCTGCGGCTCAACGAGGTGCCCGCGCGATGCGAGGTACCGGGGGTGGTCGAGTACCGGCCCGGGGAGCTCGAGCGGACGCCGATGGGCTGGCTGGTCGACCCGACCGGGCTGCACCAGCTCCTGGTGGACGTGTCCAGGCAGGCCCCGGGACTGCCGCTCTACGTCACCGAGAACGGCTGCGCCGCCGAGGACTACGTGAACCCGGACGGCGAGGTGAACGACCTCGAGCGGGTCAAGTACCTCCACACGCACCTCGAGGCGGCCGCCCGGGCGATCAAGGACGGCGCCAACCTGGCCGGGTATTTCGTGTGGTCGCTGCTGGACAACTTCGAGTGGGGCTGGGGTTACCAGAAGCGGTTCGGGATCGTCTTCGTCGACTTCGGCACCCAGCGCCGGATTCCCAAGGCCAGCGCCGCTTTCTACGCGAACGTCGTCAAGGCCAACGCGATCCCGTTGCTGCCCGCCGCCTGGCCACGGTGAGCCACCGCCAGCCCTCATGTGACGGTGCGTAATCACCCGTCCGAAAGAGATAGCTTTACGTAATCATTTGAATACGTTAAGCTAACTCTCGGGGGCGTCCTGCTGTAGCCTTCGCGGCACTAGAACCGGGTCCGGACACAGTGCTGTGTCCGGACCCGGTTCGTTTTTTGTCCGGGCTACCGTCGGCATATGCCCCCTGACACCGTCCCCCCGGACACCGGCCGGCTGGCCTTTCGCGAGATGTCGCCCGTCGACCTCGACGACATGGCCGCGCTGCTCGGCGACCCGGACGTCATGACCTACTACCCGCGGCCGAAGACGCGCCAGGAAGCCGCCCAGTGGATCGACTGGAACCGCCGCCTGTACCGCACGCGCGGCTACGGCCTGTGGGTGATCAGCGACGACGACGGCTTCGCGGGGGACTGCGGCCTCACCCCGCAGGACGTGGACGGCGTCACCGAGCTCGAGGTCGGCTACCACGTGCGGCCCGCGGCGCAAGGCCGGGGGTACGCCACCGAGGCCGCCGCGGCCTGCCGCGACTACGCCCGCACGGTGCTCCGGGCCGAACGGCTGATCGCGATCATCCACCCGGATAACCGGGCGTCGCAGCGCGTCGCGGAGAAAGTCGGCCTGTGCCCGGAGAAGCGAGCCCTGGTCCACGGGGGCCGGGAGGCCGTCATCTACGCCATGGCCCTCGCCAGCCGGTAGGCAGAGCCTGTAGATAATGGCCGCTATGCGCTCCGAAACAGCGATCGACGGATTCCGGCTGGCCTACGACCGGACCGGGGCGGGTCCCGCCGTGCTCCTGTTGCACGGCTGGCCGGGCGACCGGACCGACTACCGCGAGGTCGTGCCGCTCGCGGCGCCCGCCGCCGACGTGATCGTGCCCGACCTGCGCGGCTTCGGCGAGTCCGGTAAGCGCCCGGCCGATCCGGCAGCCCAGTACGGCGCGGCGGCCCAGGCTCGCAGCCTGGTCGGGCTGATCGGCGAGCTGGCGTTGGGGCCGGTCGTCCTGGCCGGCTACGACATCGGCAGCCGGATCGCCCAGGCCATCGCCAGGGACCGGCCCGACCTGGTCCGTGCCCTGGTCATCGCGCCGCCGCTGCCTGGGATCGGGGACCGGATCCTCACCCCCGATGCCCAGCGGGAGTTCTGGTACCAGGCCTTCCACCAGCTGGAGCTATCCACCCAGCTGGTTGACGGGCAGCCGGAGGCGGTCCGGGCCTACCTGCGGCACTTCTGGTCGCACTGGTCGGGACCCGGCTACGAGCCGTCCGCCGATCATCTGGACCACCTGGTGTCGGTTTACGGGCCACCGGGCGCGTTCGCCGCCTCGATCAACTGGTACCGGGCGGGGGCGGGTTCGGTCGCCACCTCGCTGGCGGAGCGTGCCCCTGCGCCGGACAAGCGGATCACGACACCCACGACGGTCCTGTGGCCCGAACACGATCCGCTGTTCCCCCGCGCATGGTCCGACCGTATCGGCGAGTTCTTCGCCGCCGCCGAGCTGACCTGGCTCGACGGCGCCGGCCACTTCTCGCCGCTGGAGGCGCCCGCGCGATTCGCCGCGGCGGTCATCGCCGCCGCGGGCTGACCTTGGCCATTATGGCCCGGTACCGTCTGATCCCTTGTCCGTCCAGGAAGCGGTGTTGCTGGAGCACTGCGCGCACGCCCGGTGCGTGTGGAATCTCGCCGTCGAGCAACATGCGCACTGGCATCCGGGCCGGAAGGGGGTGTCAGGTTACCTGGAGCCAGTGTCGCAGCTCACGGTGGTACGGGCGGAGTATCCGTGGCTGACCGCTGGATCTCAGATTGTGCAGCAGTAGGTAGGCGCTGTGGGACTTCGCCCGGGCGGTGGCCACGTTCTTGGATCGGGCGAACCCGGCCGTGCGGCCGTCATGGCGCAAGGCAGGCCGGGATTCCAGATCGCCGCCCTCCGGCCGGTGAAGGTGCGGTGACTCAGCCGGAACACCGGTGAGGTCTGGTTACCGAAGGGGCTGGCTGCGGTTTCGCTGGTCCCATGCCGTCTCGCAGGCGTGAAATCCTGCCGGGTGACCCGTGACCGGGCCGGGCGCTGGCATGTTGCCTTCGCCCCTATCTCTGCGCCGGTTCCCGCAGCCGGTAATTGACAGACCATAGGCATTGACCGGGGAGTGGCCGTCAGCGCGATCCTGTCCACCGGGGCGCCTTTACGTCCCGGGCCTGGCTGACCGGGAGCGGATAGCGAACATAACCGGTCCGCGTAAGACAGTGGTAGCTTCACTTTTGTATCGTGATTCGGGTCACAATCCTGTGCTATCGATGCAAAGGTCTGGTCCTCGGGCCGCCCCTACGGCAGATGTGGTGAGGCGTATGTTCGCCCACGAGCCATAGTTCGATCAAGATCTACCGGATACTCAAAGGACCGCGATGAGCGAGCATGTAAACCATCACATGTATACGAAATGCCGATCCGGGCGAGGGTTGGGAAACATGACTCAACAATCTATTAGGCGCATGCTGCAGGAGTGAATGTGGGACTATGGGCGATGCGTACAGAGGCTACTGGTAATACAAGGAATCTTGACAGCAACCGAAGCCTCTCCGTAGCCTTATGGTTGAGCAGTCCTGCAACTGCAAGGCTCTTCGAGCGGAACCGTGAGTTTGGAAATGGCCATAAGAATCAATCATGGCGCTCATCTAGTCACCGATCGAGGCCTGTATTCTCATCATGGAATTTACACCGGCAAGGGAAACGTCATCCATTTCACTGGACCAAAACCGAAATGGAACGCGGCAGTCCGGCGTGAGCCCTTTACTAAATTCCTTAGTGGAGGCACCACTATTCAAGTCCGGCGGTATAAGGACGGGACTCTGGCGGCAAAGGAAACCTGCCAACTTGCTAATGAAATATGCCAGCGCTACGAGAAGGGCCAGGGGGAGCAGTACAACCTTGTCTTCAATAACTGCGAGCATGTCGCCACGCTCTGCAAGACAGGAGTCCACGAGAGCAGGCAAGTTGACGATGTCATAAGTGCACTGATAGGCGATGACATCCCAGATCGCGGATTCACGGACGCATACGTCGGCTCGCTTGAGCTTGATCGAATACTCGAAAAATGTGATGACATCAAGGCGCTGCGGCCATCTCCCGAAGAGGTTGCGGGCCATATCAAAGAATTTCTCCGGCGATCGGGAATCGCCAGAGAGCGCACAGATAAGATTCTCAAGGGAATTGAGAAGAAGTGGTTTAGCG
>JBEKJP010000060.1:0-74799 GCA_050011155.1 Streptosporangiaceae bacterium | reverse complement strand
AACTCATACGCATAGGTGGGTACGTACTTCGACAGCGATTCATCGACGGTCAGCGCCGGGCAGGCGAAGATCTCGTCGGTGCCGACCGCGCCGAGCGCGACCGGCGGGCTGGAGTAGGCGCTGAGCGGGTACTCGCCCGCGATGGTTGTTGCGGTCGTGGCGGAGACGCCGAGCAGGGACGCGATGCTGGCCTGGTAGTTCGCCGCGGTCACCGGCGGGGCGCCGTCCAGCTGCTCCTGGGCGACGAATAGCCGCCACTCGTCGCGGTTGGTCCCGTTGATCACCGGCACGCGGTTGAACTGGCCGCTGGCCAGCGCGGGTCCGATCGACTGGGTGAGCACCGTGCCGTCGATGTCGGGCTTGTAGCCGCCGAAGTTCTCGTTATCCACGATGGTCGAGACCGGCAGGGCGCGCAGGCAGGCCGCGCTCTGGCTGGTGCAGCCGGCCTTGGCGGCGAAGGCTTCGCCCGCGGTTTCGGCGGTGGCCAGCGTGGCCTGGGTCAGGTCGTAGGTGCCGCTTTCCACGATGGCCCGGGAGAACAGCCCGCGGGCACCGGGCGAGACGAGCTGCGACAGGACGCTGAGCCCGCCGGAGGATTCACCGGACAGGGTCACGTCGCGCGGGTTGCCGCCGAACTGGCGGATATTGGCCTGCACCCAGCGCAGCGCCGCCTGCTGGTCCATAAGCCCGTAGTCGCCGGACGACCCGCCCGGGTGGCTGGCGAGGGCCGGGTGGGCCAGGAAGCCGAGCGCGCCGAGACGGTAGTTGATGGTGACGACGATCACGCCGTGCCGCACCAGCCCGGCGGGGTTGTAGTCATCGCTCTCGCCGGCGATGAAGGCACCGCCGTGGATCCACACCATGACCGGAAGGTCGCGCCCGCCGGCCCGGGCACCCACCGGGGTGAAGACGTTCAGGTACAGGCAGTTCTCGGACGTGCTGGCCACGCCGAACCCCGAGGGCGGCTGAGGGCAGTGCGGCGCGAACGTCGTGGCGTCACGAATGCCAGTCCACCGGGCCGCGGGGTGCGGAGGGCGCCAGCGCAGCGGGCCTACCGGCGGAGCGGCGTAGGGGATGCCGAGGAACTCATCCGTCCGGCCGGCCGTCGTACCGCGCAGTGCCCCCCCGGCGGTGGCGACGACCAGCCCCTTGCCCGGGCTGCGCGGTGCCGCCGGAGCCGCACTCGCGGTAGCCATGAGGGCGCCTCCTACCAGGGCACCGAGCGCGATGGCAGCGGCGCCGAGCCGGACGCCGGTTCGCGTGCTGCCGTACTTGGCCATGTCTGTTTTCCTCATTCCGGCTGGCGGACCGACGCGCGAGGGGTGCCGAGGTAGAGGGATGAACCAGCGGATTGCCCGGCGGTGGACAGGCTGAGCAGAAGAATAGCGATATACCCGGCGGGGATGTTCAGTGCGCCCAGGAGGTGCAGGCGCTGCGGCCAAAATCGCCGCAGTGCGATGCCCCCGGCAATAGTCAGCAGCCCGGAGACGATGAATGATGCGTCCATCGGGGAGCACACGTAGGCAGCAGTGCCGTGCGGCACGAGATCGCTCCCCCGGCGACCGGGATCCAGGGCCGGGCCGCGTCGCCGCTCGCCACCTTGCTCGTCGTCCCGCGGGTGATTCCCTCGCCCGAGTCCCACTATTAAAATCTCCGGCCATCTCGGCGGGCCTTGCAGTCAGCAAGCGCCATAAGCCACCGAGGTCCGGAGCGACCAAATCAATTTATCACGAAAATGGCGATCGGCATTACTCGGTACCAGCTATTTCAAGCTGAAAAGTGTCGCGCTGACGAACGGGTAGCGATGGCGAGCGTACCGCCCAAATGGGTGTACTGTCAGAAACAGGCACGGATGAGTCGTCCCCGGCCCGTGCTGGACGGTGCTGGCGATGTAGGCACCCTCTCGGGGCGTCGCCCCGGACCCCGGCTACGAAGCAAGTGCTTCTACCGGAGCCGGAGGATACCATGTTCATCTGGATGTGGATTAAGCGGCGGCGAGCTGCCAAAGCAGTCAAGGCGGCAGCGTCGCGGCCTGCAACGGAAGACCCCAAACCGGTGCCTCCCAGCGCCACCCCTCGGTGAGCCTCATGTCCCACCGGCACAGCACCCTCCGATGGCGGCGCTGACCGTGGTTAGCGCCTTTAGTGTGATCGCGCTGATCGCTGCGTCGGCCCAACTGGGCATCCTGGTCGCGCTGCACGTGCTCCCGACCAAGTATGACCCGGTTCGCGACGCCATCAGCGATTACGGCGTAGGGGACTACCGCCGCTATTTCTGGGCGCAGCTCGTTGCCGGAGCGGTGGCCTGCAGCTGCATCGCCGTGGCACTGACCGGATTGCATCCGTATGTGCCGGCCCTCGTCGTCATGCTGCTGCTGGCGAACGCGGCGGCGCGCTTGCTGATGCCCGCGTTCCCCACCGATCAGTCAGGCAGCCGTTTCCAGACGGTCAAGGGCACGATCCACATGCTTCTCGCGATTGTCGCGTTCGGGGCGGTGGCGGCAGCAGCAACAGGTCTGGGCGGCCTGTTCAGCCACTACCCCGCATGGCAGAGCGCAAAGAGCCTCCTGGTGACGTTGGGCTGGGTGGTGCTCGCCGGCGCAGTCGCCTGTGCGCTGGGGCTCGTCGGTCCCCGGCTGAAGCCCATCTTCGGACTCATCGAGAGATTCTTCACGCTCTCCGTCATCGTCTGGATCTGCCTCATCTCGATCGAGCTCATCCGCTTCTCGTAAGGATGGAACGGCGCCGGCCGGCCTGCCAGGCTTCCTTCACGTCCGCGATCGCCCGCCGGGTCGACCGCTCCGAGCCCCGGTAACCCATCGGCACGAGCTTGCGGTGCGCCACGTCGGCCCGGATCTTCCCTTCGACCGGTCGACCAGTTCCTCGACCTTCGGCATGAACGCGTCGATCAGCCGCGGCCTGCCCGTCCTAGCCAGCGGGTCCCGCCGGCGTCCCTGACCGCCACGAGGTGTCCTGCTGCTGGCCGGTGGCCACGGCTGTGTTGACCGCACGCGCTACCACAAGGGAACGGGGGCCGTACCGCGCCGGTAATGTCCCGGCTGGGACTGTCCGGACAGCGCGGTATCGATCCGCTTCTTCATGCCGGCCGACAGGGCGCCGTCCTTCATCATGTCCATGAACAGGGACGCGACGTTGCCCAGGTCGAAGAAGTCCCGCTGCCAGGACCACTGCATGCCGCCCCCGTAGCGGAACCAGCTGCCGCCGATTCCCGCGACCTCGTACGGAGTGCCGTCGGTCCGGGTGCGGTCCGACACCTGTTTCCACAGGCCAATTACCTCACCCTGCTGGTCGTCGATGAGCACCCGCTGGTAGGGGTAGGTCCACCCCTCCAGGCCCTGCATCTCGATGCCGACGGCGATGTCACGGATCTCTTCCCGGCCGACTGCCATGAAGTCCTCGCTGGCGCCGGTGTTCCACCCGTAGGTGGCCTCCTCGGTATAGAAGTCCGCCAGTGGCCGCCAGTCGCCGGCTGCCTCGCAGCGCCGGTTGACCTCCAGCCACCGGCTCACCATCTCTGCTAGTTCCTCGCGGGGGAATGCGGGCACGGCGGCGGCTCCTTCGTCACTTGTCATCGTCGATGATGCTGATGGCTTGCGTGGGACACTCCCTTATGGCGCTCAGGACGTCGGCGCGCAGGCTGTCAGGCGGGGTGAGATTGAGGATCTCCACCTTGCCCCGCTTTGGCACCCGGAAGACGTCGGGCGCCTCGAGCTCGCACATGGCGTGCCCCTGGCACAGGTCCAGGTCCGCCTCAATCCTCACCGCGCCTCCCTCCTGCGGTAGCGGACGACGCATGGCTGCGCGAGCTGGACCACCATCTTGGAATGGTCGTTGCGGTAGGACTCCGGACTCTGGGCGAGCTCGAACTCGTAGTCCCGCAGCAGGACTGAGAAGATGGCCTTGATCTGCATCATCGCGAACGCTGAGCCCACGCAGCGATGCCGTCCCGCGCCGAAGGGAATCCAGGTCCACCGGTTGACAAGATCCTCCTGCCTCGGCTCGGCGTAGCGTTGCGGGCGGAACTCGTCGGGCTCGGGGAAGTCCTCGGGGATCCGGTTGGACACGGCAGGAGTCGCGCCCACGAAATCGCCCTTGGCGATGCGGTAGCCGCATACCTCGAAGTCGCCCCGCGCGACCCGCAGCAGCAGGATCAGCGGCGGGTGCAGCCGCAGTGCTTCCTTGACCGCCCCCTCCAGCAGGGGAATCTCCCGCAGGGCGCCGAAGCTGACGTCGGAGCCGTCGGCGTAGAGCTTGTCCAGCTCCTCGACGACCCCGGCCAGAACGTCCGGGTGCTTGAGCAGCTCGATGAGCGTCCACGCGGCAGTGCCGGAGCTGGTGTGATGTCCGGCGAACATCATCGAGATGAACATCCCGGTGATCTCGTCCGCGGTGAACCGGGGATTACCCTCCTCGTCCTTCACCATCATCAGCACGTCGAGCATGTCCCGGTCCTCGCGCGACGGCTTCCCCGCGGCCGCGCGGCCGGTCATGATGTCCTGGACCAGCGCGACGAGGCCCTCCCGGGCCCGGTCGCGCCGCCGGAAGCTCTCGACGTCCGCGTAGGCATCGACGTAGGCGATCGCGTCGGTACCCTGTTCTAGATCGTGGTACAGCTCGGTGAACCGGCGGTCCAACTGGTCGCGGAACTTCGGGCCGATCAGGCAGGCGGACGACGTGTAGATGGTCAGCTCGGCGAAGAAGTCGAGCAGGTCGACCTCACCCGCCTCGCCCCACGAGGAGACCATGCGGTGGATCTCGCGCGAGATGGTCTGCGCGTGCCCCTTCATATGCTCGCCGCGCAGGGCCTGGTTATGGAGCATCTCCTTGCGTCGCTCCGGGGAGGCGTCGAACACCACGCCTTCGCCGAAGATCGGCGTCATGAACGGGTAAGCGGCACCCTGATCCAGTTCGTCGTCCGACGAGCGGAAGAAGAACTCGTTGGCCTCGGCTCCGGACAGCAGCACGACATGCTTGCCTGCCAGGTCGAAGACGCCGACGTCGCCGCACTCGGCGCGGACGCGGCGCATCAGGCCGATCGGGTCCGTGCGCAATTCTTCCAGGTGCCCGTGCTCGGAGCGGCCGCCGGAGACCCGGTGTGGAGTGGGCAGTGTCATCGGGGATCCTCCTGCAGCGGGGCTTCGGGCTCGACTTCGACGAGGGTGAGGTGGACGCCGCGCGGCACGCAGACGACGGTCGCCACCACGTCGGCGACGTCCGACGCGCGCAGGAAATACGGGTGGCGGGCGAAACCTCGGCGCACCCAGTCGTCGAGCACGGCGGTGGTGGTGGCCTCGTCCCACTGGGAGCCCATGGCGGTGGCGGTCTGGCCAGGACGCACCACGCAGACCCGCACGCCGGTGCCCTCCAGTTCCATCCGCATGACCTGTGCCATCGCCTCGACCGCGGCTTTCGACGGCACGTAGGCGCCCATCCGGGGGCGCGGCGCGGGGACCACGTCGGAGCTGATGAGGACGACGTCGCCCCGCTTGCGCGCGGCCATCCCCGGTACGACGTGCGACACGAGACGGTGGGCGCCTGCGAGGTGGACGTTGACCTGGGCGAGGAAGCTAGCCGTGTCCATCTCGTGGATCTGGGCGGCAGCGAGGTCACCCGCGCCGGAGACCAAGATCTCGGCGGCACCGAGCGCATCGGCCGCGTCGGCGGCGAACTCCGCGACAGACCCGTCGTCGGTCACGTCCAGGCGCAGCGCGACCGCCTCGCCGCCGTCGGCCCGGATCTTCGCCGCGATTTCCGCGCACGCCGCCACCCGGCGGGCGCCCAGCGCCACGGGATGCCCGAGCCGGGCCAGGGTGACGGCAGTCGCCGCGCCTATGCCGGCCGACGCGCCCGCCACCAGAGCGGGACGCCGGGCCGGGTGCGGTTCGAATCTTGGCATCGTCAGCTACCTGGGCCGGGGTCTGGCCGGGGTGACGTGGACGGGCAGGGCGGCGAACCCGCGGACGTTGCTCGAATGGACGCGCCGGGCGCATCCCTCGTCGATCTCGTAGCTCGCGATGTGGGTGACGAACTCGGTGAGAGCGACGCGGGCCTCCAGGCGGGCCAGATGCGCGCCCAGGCAGAAGTGCGGGCCGAATCCGAAGCTGGCGATCTGCGGCGCGACGTCGCGCTTGCGATCCAGGTCATAACCGTCGGCGTCGGGGAAGGCACGGGGGTCGCGGTTGGCGGCGCCGAGCAGGAGGAGCATCCGGGCGCCGGCGGGGACGGTGGTGCCGTGCGCGGTGAACTCCGCCGTCGTAGTCCGGGCGATCATCTGGCTGGAGGTGTCGTAGCGCAGGGTTTCCTCGACCCAGTCCGGCACGCGACCTGGGTCCGCGAACGGCTTGGCGAGCTGCTCGGGATGTCGCCAGCCCCAGTAGACGGCGTTGGCGAGGAGCTTGGTGGTGGTCTCATTGCCCGCGACGACCATGAGGAACAAGAAGGCGATAATCTCGTCCTCGGTGAGACGGTCGCCGTCGAGCTCGGCGTTCATGAGCGCGGTGGTGAGATCGTCGGTCGGCTTCCGGCGCCGCTCGGAAAGCATGTCGGCGTAGTAGCCGACGAGATGAAGGGACGCCTCCATGGCCGCCTGCGGTACGTCGAAGACGTCGTCGTCCCGGTGTATGACGGTGTCCGCGAGGGCGCGGAGGTGGTCGCGGTCAGATTCGGGAACGCCCATGAGCTCGGAGATGACGTCCATGGGGAACTTGCCGGCGAAACCGGCCACGAAGTCGAATTCGCCCTGGTCGATGGCGCGGAACAGGTGCTGCTGGGCGAGCTGGAGGATGCGGGGCCGCAGTTGGTTGACGCGCCGAGGGGTGAAGCCGCGCGAGACCAGGGAGCGCAGCCGGGCGTGCCGGGGGTCGTCCAGCGCGAGGAAGGACATGATCTTGTGCGCGTTCGGTCCCCACGCGGACGGGTCCAGCGACACGCCGTTGGCGCTGGACAGGCGCTTGCTGTCCCGGAACGCCGCGGCCACGTCCTCGTAGCGGGACAGGGTCCAGAAATCGAGCTGGTCGTTCCGGTAGAGCGGAGCCTGGTCTCGCAGCCGCGCGTAGGTTGGGTACGGGTCCTCGTGGATCCGGTAGTCGTAAGGGCTGAACTCCAGGGGAGCCCCGTGTTTCACGGAGGCAGAGCCGGCCGCGGCCATCAGGACCCCTTGATGATCAGTCGGGCGGAGTCGGCGAGCCGGTCCGCCACCTCTTCGTAGGTGGTGAATCCCATTCCCGCGTGCAGCATGGCACCGGAGTAGGCGAATTCCAGGGCGGTGAGGACTTCTGGGGTGTGTCCCGGCCCGAGCGCGGCGACCAGCCGCGCGCGAATGGTCAGCCCGATGCGTGCCCGCAAGTCGTGAACGTCGGGGTTGCTGTCGAGGAGCGACACTGTCGCGGCCGCTGCGAGGTCCGGGTCCGCCGCGGCCATCAGGGCGATCTCGCGCAGCACCTCGACTACGCGGTTCGCGGGCTCACGCCCGTCGGAGGGCACGGCGGGCAGGCTCCGGAGCTTGCGCCAGAACACCTCGGCCAGCAGGTGCTCTTTAGAGGAGAAATAGATGTACGCGGTGGCCGCGGCGACGCCCGCTCGGGCGGCGACGTTGCGTACCGTCAGCCCGGCATAGCCGGAGACGCGGACCTCGTCCATCGCTGCGCTGGTCAGCTTCTGGACGGTCTCGGCCTGCCGGCGGGTCAGCCGTCGGCGGGTCGGCTCGGTCGCGAGGTCCGCGGCAGAATTTTCAGACACGTGTCCAGACGCTAGTACAATTCCTGGAGCGCGGCAAACGCGGGCCACCACGGCAACGGTCATGACGCCAGCCTTCCGGTGCGGCGCAGGAACTGCACGGTGTCGCGGAAGGTATCGACCGTCGGGCGGTATTCGCGCCCCAGGAGGCACAGTGCCTCGCCGTCGTCTGTCGGTCGGCCAGCGGACATGATGACGGCCGCCTCCTGCGACAGCGGCGGGGTGTCCTGGCCGGCGGCGCGCAGCCGGTCCATTTCCTGACCGAGGCTGACCATGTCCTCGGCGCTGACCGGCCGGGATGGCACTTTCCTGCCGCATGCCTCGCTGAGGACCGCGGTCCACTCGTCCCATGTGACGAAGCGGCCGCCCGCCATGACCCGCCGGGGTGCCAGGCCGGGGACGAGCAGCCGGGTGACGAGATCCGCGACGTCCCGGACGTCGATGACGCCGACGCCGCCCGGCGGGACGAGCATCATGGCCTCCATCGCGCCGATGATGGAGGCCGAAGCGCCGTCGATATGCGGCGAACCTGGGCCGTACACGCCGCCAAGCACGAGGCTCGTGACGGGGGCGCCTTCCGCGCGGAGTCTGGCGGCGAGCACCTCGGCATCGCGCTTCGATGCCCCGTAGGCGGAGAGCGGCTCGGCCAAGAGGCTGCGGGGAGTGAGGACCAGATCGGTAGACGGCAGGAACGCGGCAACGGTCGACGCGTAGATGATCGGGTCGCACCCGGCCTCCCGCGCCGCGTGGAAGACGTTCCGGGCGCCTTTCGCGTTCGCCCTGCCGTCGGCGGGACCGCTCCCGCCTGCCACGCCGACCTCGGCCGCGCAGTGCACCACGGCGTCGCATCCGGAGACGGCTACGGCCACGGCCGCCGCGTCGCGCATGTCACCGGGCACGACGTCAGTCACCGAACGTCCGCTCGGGGGAAAGATGGTCCTGGCTTTCGCTGGGTCGCGGGCGAACAGCCGCACCTGATGACCGGCGCCAAGCGCGGCTCGCGTGACGTGTGACCCGATGAACCCGGTTCCCCCGGTGACCAGTACCTTCATGCGCTCAGCCGCGCCCGGAACCTGACCGGCATGCGTTCGTAGCCGGATACGAAGTTCGCGGGCCGGCAGGCGGGCTCCGCGTCGGAGGCCAGCTCGATGTCGGGCAGGCGGCGCAGCAGGGTCTCGAAGAAACAGCGCAGTTCCAGCCGGGCGAGGTTGTTCCCGAGGCAGAAATGGGAGCCGATGCCGAAGGCGAGGTGGTCGTTCGGGATCCGGGTGACGTCGAAGGTGAACGGTTCGTCGAAGACCTTCTCGTCGCGGTTGGCGGACGGGTATAGCAGGAGCAGCTTGTCTCCGGCCTTCAGCTTCTGGCCGTGCAGCTCGGTATCCTTCACCACCGTGCGGGCCATGTTCTTGATCGGGCTGACCCAGCGCAGCATCTCCTCGACCGCCGTGGGGATCAGCGACGGGTCGTCGATCAGCAGTTGCCGCTGCCCAGGGTGGGTCAGCAGCTGGTACAGGCCGCCGCTGATGACGTGCCGGGTGGTCTCGTCACCGCCGATGAGGATGAGCAGTGAGTCGTGAACGACGTTCTCGATGTCGGCGACGGACAGGTCATTCTCGTTGTCGCCCTCGGCACCGCCGATAAGCAGGCTGACCAGGTCGCTGCCGGGATTCACCCGCCGTTCCTCGATGGCTTTGGCCGCAAATGCGCGGAAGCCCTCGTACGCCGTCCCGGCCGCCACGAGCCGCTCATCGTCGGCCGACCCGACCAGCCCGCGGAGCATGTCGTCGGACCATCGCAGCAGGGTCCCGCGCTCGGCTCGGGGGAAGTCGAGCATGTCGCCGATGACGTGCATCGGCAGCCAGGAGGCGAGATCCTTGACGGCATCGCATTCACCCTTGCTGGCCACCTGATCGATGAGCTGCTCGCAGATCTCCGTGATCCGGCCTCTCGAATCGGCGAGGCGGCGAGGTGTGAAGCCCCGGTTGATGAGCTTGAGACGGCGGGCGTGCTCCTTCCCGTCGGTCTCGATGAACATGAAGATCGGGTCGTTGTCCGGGCGGATGCCCTGCCCGCTGCAGAACAGCTCGGGGTGCAGGGACACCTCCCTGACGTCGGCGTGCGCCGCGATACCCCAGACCCGCCCGTCGAAATAGACCGGGGCGTTCTCGCGCATCCAGGCCAGCTCGGGGTGCGGGTTGCGGCCCCAGAAGTCGCCGCTGACTAGGTCGATATCCGGGTTGATGGGATGGTCGCCGGGCATATCAGTCCCTCCGCGTCGATGCCGCCTCGATCATGCCGCCTCGATCATGCCGTCGGTCACCAGAGGTAATACCGACGCCCCGTCGCTGATGATCGGCGAGCGGTGCGCCGAGCTGATCGCGGGCTGAGCATTCGCCTTTTCCGTAAATGTAGAACGTGTTCTTGCAGAAGGATATGCATGGACAATAGTCTGTACAGGTGTCTAGGAGAGTGTCAATGAGCGTGTGGTCCGACCGGTACTCCCACCACCTCATCGCGGGACGGCTCGAGCCCGGAACGGGCGGCGAGACGTTCGAGACGCTGAACCCGGCGACCGGAGAGGTTCTCGGCAGCGCCGCCGAGGCGGCGCCCGAGGACATGGAGCGAGCCGTCGCGGCCGCGCGGCGGGCCTTTGACGAGCTGGACTGGTCCCGGAACGTGGCGCTGCGCCGGGCCTGCCTCACGCAGCTGCACGATGCGCTGGCCGGTCACGCCGACGAGCTGCGGGAGCTCACGATCGCGGAGGTCGGTGCCCCCCGGTTCCTTACCTACGGCGCGCAGTTGGACGACCCGGTGGCCAGTCTCGCGTGGTTCGCGGATCTGGCGGGTGATTTCGAGTGGAGGCGCGACCTCGGCACCGCCAAGCCGATGGGCGTGCCGAGCCGCCGTATCGTGTACCGGGAGCCGGCCGGCGTGGTGGGTGCGATCACGCCGTGGAACTTCCCGCACCAGATCAACCTGGCCAAGCTCGGCCCCGCGCTCGCGGCCGGCAACACGGTCGTGCTCAAGCCCGCGCCGGACACGCCGTGGTGCGCGGCGGCCGTAGGCGAGCTCATCGCCGCCGAGACCGACATCCCGGCCGGGGTGGTCAATATCGTCACCGGTAGCGACCATGCCCTCGGCGCGCAGCTGTCGGAGGACCCGAGGGTCGATGTCGTCTCATTCACCGGATCGACAGCCACCGGGCGCCGGGTCATGGCCGCGGGCGCGGAGACGGTGAAGCGGGTCTTGCTCGAGCTCGGCGGCAAGTCGGCCTACGTCGTTCTCGACGACGCCGACCTGGCAGGCGCCTGCGGCATGGCCGCGTTCATCGTCTGCACTCACGCGGGACAGGGCTGCGCGCTGACGACGCGGCTGCTAGTGCCGCGCACACGCTACGACGAGGCGGTCGACGCGGCAGCCGGCGCGATGCGCGCGATCGGCGTCGGCGACCCGGCCGATCCGGGCACTGTGTGCGGCCCGGTCATCTCCGCACGGCAGCGGGACCGGGTCGAGGGCTACTTGCGGCTAGCGGTCGAGGAAGGCGGCAAGTTCGCCTGCGGAGGCGGCCAGCCCGCGGACAGGGACCGGGGTTTCTGGATCGAGCCCACGCTCATCACCGGGGTGGAGAACACGGCCCGGGTCGCCCAGGAGGAGATCTTCGGCCCGGTGCTCGTGATCCTGCCGCACGACGGAGACGACGACGCGGTGCGGATCGCGAACGACTCGCCGTACGGCCTGTCCGGCGCGGTGCACGGCACCGACCTCGACCGCGCCCGCGGCGTGGCCGCGCGCATCCGGACCGGGACGCTGTCGGTGAACGGCGCGGTCTGGTACGCGGCAGACGCCCCGTTCGGCGGCTACAAGCAGTCGGGTATCGGCCGCGAGATGGGCGTGGCCGGCTTCGAGGAATACCTGGAGACCAAGCTCGTCGCCGAGCCGGCCTGACCGCCGGGCGGGCTCGCACACGAAGGGAGTCCTTGCTGATGGGACGCTTCGATGGCAAGGTGGCCATCGTGACCGGTGCCGCCCGTGGCATCGGAGAAGCCTATGCCCGGTCCCTGGCTGCGGACGGTGCCAGCCTCGTGATCGCCGATCTGGACGCCGACGCGGGCGAGGCGGTCGCGAAGGACATCGCGGCAGCCGGCGGGACTGCGGCTTTCACTCAGGTCGACGTCGCGGACCCCGCGTCGGCCGAAGCGATGGCGGAATTCGCGGCAGAACGCTTCGGCGGCATCGACTGCCTGATCAACAACGCCGCCATCTACGGCGGCATGAAGCTCGACTTCCTGTTCACCGTCGACTGGGACTACTACAAGAAGTTCATGAGCGTGAACATGGACGGCGCGCTGGCCTGCACCAGGGCGTGCGTGCCGCACCTGCAGAAGCGCGGCGGCGGCGCGATCGTCAACCAGTCCTCCACCGCGGCCTGGGTGTACTCAGGCTTCTACGGGCTAGCCAAGGTCGGCGTGAACGGTCTCACCCAGCAGCTCGCGCACGAGCTTGGCGGTATGGGCATCAGGGTCAACGCGATCGCCCCCGGCCCCATCGACACCGAGGCGACCAGGACCGTGACCCCGGAGAACATGGTCAAGGACATCGTGAACGGCATGGCGCTCAAGCGGATGGGCCAACCAGAGGACCTGGTCGGCCTGTGCCTGTTCCTGCTGTCGTCCGAGGCGAGCTGGATCACCGGCCAGATCTTCAACGTCGACGGCGGGCAGGTGTTCCGGTCGTGACCGGGCGGGCTGATCTTCCGGGTGCCGTACCGGACCCGGGCACCGTACCGGACCCGGCCGCCGTACCGGCGGGCGTCGGCTTCATAGGACTCGGCCAGATGGGCGCCCCGATGGCGAAGCACCTGCGCGAGTGGCCGGGCGGGCTGACCGTCTACGACGTACTCGCCGACGCCACCGAGTGGTTCGCGCAGAAGGGCGCACGGGTCGCGGCATCGCCGCGCGACGTAGCGGCGACGTCCGGGGTGATCTCCGTGATGGTGCGCGACGATGCGCAGGTCGAAGACGTGGTGTGCGGTACCGACGGCCTCCTGGCGGCGGCGGTGCCGGGAACGATCATCGCGGTCCACTCCACGATCAGCGACCAGACGACCCCGCGGCTGGCCAGGTTCGCGCAGGCACGCGGGGTGCACATCGCCGACGCCCCGGTGAGCGGCGGGTTCATGGGCGCGCATCAGGGCAGCCTTGCCGTTATGGTCGGCGCGTCCGACGCGGCGTACCCGCGCTGCGCGGAAGCGTTCGGGCCGTGGGCGGGGCTGATCATGCACGCGGGGCCGCCGGGCGCCGGCACCCGGGCCAAGCTCGCCCGCAACCTGCTGCACTTCATCTCGTTCGCCGCGGCGGGCGAGGCGCTGCGACTGGCGGAGGCAGCCGGCATCGACCTGAAGGAACTGGGCAATGTGGTCCGGTACACCGACGCCATCACCGGCGGCGCCGGCGCGATCATGCTGCGAGACACGGCCGCGCCGCTGCCGGCCGACGACGGCCTGTACGGGATCTTCGCGCACGCGCGGGACCTGGGAAACAAGGATCTGGCGCTGGCCGCCGAGCTCGCCGCCAAGGTTGGCGTCGAGCTGCCGTTCGGGCGCCTTGCCCGGACGCACCTGGCCGCCGCCCTCGGCGTCCCCGGCCGCCAGGAACCCCCGCCAGGCGACACCGCGGAGAACCCATGACCGACCAGGTGAGGCCGGGCGAAGCCGGGCCGGACGAGCGGCGTAAGCGCGGCCTCGACACGATGAGCGCGGTCTACGGCTGGGATGTCCAGGACGGTCCCGGCGACTTCTTCGCCGTCACCGTAGACCACCTGTTCGGCGACATCTGGACGCGTCCCGGCCTGACCATCCGGGACCGCCGCCTGCTCGTGCTCGGCGTCCTGGCTGCGCAGGGCCAGGTGGATCTCGCGGAAATCCAAGTCAAGGCCGCGCTCGGCAACGGCGAGCTCGACGCCGACCAGCTGCGGGAGGCGGCGCTGTTCCTCACGCACTACGTCGGCTGGCCGCTTGGCGCCAACCTGGCCATGCGCGTCGACGCGGTCCTCGCCAAGAAGGAACGTGCGGAAAAGAAGGCCGCCGAGGACGCATGAGGAGGTGTAGCCAGGGGTGAGCGTGCGAAGCCGCTACGAAACCCTAGAACGCGGACAACTCGCCGTCCTGGTGCCGGAACTGCTGCTGATCGGGCACCTGATCGACCGGTCGGCTATGGCCTGGTGCATCTCCGCGTTCGGCCGGGAGGAAATGACCAGGATCGCGATCGACGAGTGGATGGCGGCCAGCCCCATCTACACCCGGCGCATGCAGCGCGCGCTGGCCTACGAGGGCACCGATGTGGTTACGATCTTCAAGGGACTGCAACTGGACATCGGGGCTCCGCCGCAGTTCATGGACTTTCGCTACACCGTCCACGACGCCTGGCACGGGGAGTTCCACCTCGACCACTGCGGCGCGCTGATGGACGTCGAGCCCCTCGGGGATAAGTACGTCACGTCGATGTGCCATGACATCGAGGACCCGACATTCGACGCGACCGCCGTGGCGACCAACCCCCGGGCGCGGGTGCGCCCGGTCCACCGGCCGCCGCGCGTTCCCGCCGGCCGGCGCCCGCACTGCCGGTGGACCGTCGCCATCGACGACTCCCATCCGCCGGTCGAGATGTCGCCGGGCTGCGAGGACCTGATGAAGTCCCGCGCGGCCGACGTCGAGTTGTCTCCGATCGACCCGGCCGACGACGGCAGGGGAGACTACGGCGGGCCGCTGGTGAGCGACCTTGAGTTCGCCGATTTTTCCAAGTCGGCGCTCGTCCGCATCGCTGACGAGGTCTGCCTGCAGATGCACCTTCTCAACCTTGGCTTCGTACGCGCCGTGGGTGCCCGCACGGACGCGTCGCAGGCACGCGAGATCTGCGTCAGGCAGGCCACCGGAATCGCCGGAATCGCCGCCGAGCGGATCGCGAGGGCCCTGGCACTGCCCGCGAACGCCACCGGGGCGCTGCGCGTGCTCGAACTGCACCCGCTGCTCAACCCCGCGGCGTACATCCCCGCCACGGTCGGCGGCGGCGAGCTCCGGATAGGCGGCCGACCGTCGCCGGCCCACGACGACGGCGCCTGGATCTCGCTGTGCGGGCCCGCCGAGTCCCGGCCGATGGCGGCTGCTGTCCGCGCCGTTGACCCGCACCTTGAGATCACGTACGCCGATATTCCGAACGGGTCATCACGCCTGCCCCGTAACAGCTGGATCGCCCGGGTGGTGACGAGCGCCGACGCCGCGACTGAGTGCGACGAGGTAGCGATCACCCGGATCAGCACCGGCTCGTCCTTCATCTTCCGGCCGCGCACGTCGATTCCCATCACCCCCGTATGAGAGCGGCTGCGAGAGGAGCTTTCCGCCGAGCGGTGGTGAACGATGTGCGGGTTCGGCGACCGGGCGGGCCGCGGAGGATAGAGCGCGAAGCATAGTCCCGTTCGGTAAAAAGATCTTCGGACCGAACGGGCTACGGTCTCCGCGGCCGCTACGGCGCGCCGGGTCGTGCGGCGGCCAGCATCCAGCCGGTCAGGATCTTCGCACAGAACTGGTCACAGGTCCGGCAGCCCGAGATCGAGGTTGGGCTGGCCGAGGCCGCCGTCGACCTCGATGATCTTGCCGGTGATGTAGCCGCCGGCCGGCGAGGCCAGGAAAAGTACCGCGGCGGCGATGTCCTCGGGGTCGCCGATCCGGCCGAGCGGGGTGGTTCGTTCCATCCGCTCGCGCAGTTCGTCGTCGGTGAGCACGATGTCCAGCGCCGAGGTCGCCACCGAGCCCACCGCGATGGCGTTAACCCTGATCCGCGGGGCCAGGTCGGCCGCGGCGAGCCGGGTGTAATGGGCCAGGGCCGCCTTGGCCGTGCCGTAGGCGAGGTACCCGCGGCCCGCGACCCGGCCCATCACCGAGGAGATATTGATGACCACGCCCCGCCCCCGGCCCGCCAGCAGGTACGGAACCGCCGCCTGGGTCAGCCGGTGCGCGATCCCGACGTTGAACTGGAACGCGCCCGCCAGGTGATGCGGCTTGGTCGCCAGGAACGGCCGCGGCAGCGCGCCGCCGACGTTGTTCACCACGATGTCCAGCCGCCCGAAGGCCTCGGCGGCGGCCCCGGCCAGGCCGGCCGCCGCGTCGAGGTCACTCAGGTCAGCGGGAACGACCAGCGCCCGCCGGCCGGCTGACTCGATTTCCCGCGCGACCTTGGCCAGCTGGTCCTCGGTGCGGGCTGAGATCAGCACGTCCGCGCCCGCCTGCGCCAGCGCGATCGCGGTGGCCGCGCCGATCCCGCGCCCGGCGCCGGTCACCACCGCCGCCTGGCCGGTGACGCGGAATCGATCCAGGATCATGACGCCTGCCTTTCCCAGCCGGGGCGGGATCAGCATACGGCCGTACTAGAACGTGTTTCAATTCTCGTCGTCGTCGTCGCGGCGGGGAAGCAGGACGGGACCAACGCCCGGAATCGCCTGGGCCCGGGCCTTGGCCAGCAGGGCCGCGGCCGCGGCCTGGGCGCTCTCTCCGCTGCGAGCCATCCGGTCCGCGATCAGCCCGGTCACGATGGGGGCGGAGAAAGAAGTCCCGCTCCATTGGGCCAGCCCCGAGAACGTCCTTTTCTGCCCCGCATCAGGCGCGAGCTGGCAGGTGTAGGTACCGCTGCCCATGGCATTGATGAGGTTCTCGCCCGGCGCGTACACGTCGACCCAGCCCCCGTAATTGCTGAAGTCCGCCCGGTGGCGCCAGTCGGTCGCGAGCGCTCCGACGGCGAGGACGTCGGGGAACGCGCCGGGCCAGGCCGGCCGCCGGGTGTAATTGTTGCCCGCCTCGGCGACGCAGATGGCACCCTTGTACAGCCGGAGCTGCTCCAGCCAGGCTTCCAGGGCCAGCGGCGGGAAGTTCTTCCTGGTCAGGCACGAGGCCGTGATGTGGACGATCTCGCAGCCGAAGCCGAACGCCGCCTTGAGGCTCATCGCGACGTCCGTTTCCCGCGCGCTGCCCCCGGTGTCGAAGATGTTCGCGACGTGGACCTGCGCTTGCGGGGCCATGCAGCGCATGACCCCCGCGACGAACGTCCCGTGTCCCCCGTAGGGCAAGATCGTGCCGCCCGAATGCCGCGGGTCGGGGTCGCCGTGGACGCCGGCCAGCCACGGGAAGGTCTCCGCCGCCCCGTCCACCAGCCCGGTGTCGGCCTGGAAGATCCGCACCCGGGCGCCGCCGTCCCGGCAGGCCGCGGGAGAGGGGGTCGCCGTCGGGTAAACCTGCTGCGGCTCCGTAGCGGAACAGGGACGCAACGTTTGCGCGGCGGTCAGCACGTGATCGGGCGCCGCGATTCCCTCGCCTAGCTCGTCATCGATGATGTTGAGAAGGTCCAGCACCTCGGCGTGCTCACCACCCGCTTCGTCACCGTAGTCGTGGTCACGGGTGTGCTTATGACGGCGCGGCTTCAGGCAGAGGAGCACGACGTCCCCGGCCACTCGTACCGTCTCTATTTCCTGGACCCGATCGCCGTCCTGGAGCAGGTCAAGAACTCCTCGCCGCTTGCTGGCGTCCGTCAGAGGCTGGTGTCCCCGTACGCCGCCTACCCCGCCGAGATGCTGTTCGCGGGTGAGAATGTGATCCCGGTCGTGCATGAAGGCGATGCCGCCGGGATGCAGGTCGCGATCATGCTCGGCCGGGTCGTGTTCGCCGCCGATGTCGATCCCGCGCTCGCCGAACGCGTCGATGATAATGGCGGCCTCTCGGCTGGCCGTGTCTTCAAGGTGGCTATACCAGAAATTCTCTTCCGTCACTCTGGCCTCCCGAAATCGATCATTTACCTGATCTAACAGCGGCACCGGTGGCCGGTTTCGCAAGTCCTCTAAAATTCGCGGTCTGGGGTGCGATCTACGGAGGAGCCGCTGTGACGTTTTAATACAGGTGGACCACGTCAATCTGGAGACCTAAAATCGGGTGGTGGCTGTGGGAGAGAGCGCGCCCGCGGCAGGTCCGCGTGAGGTGGACGATCTGGTCACGCTGGCCTCGTCCCAGCCCTGGGTCGCGCTGACCAGAGCGCGGGCTGTGCTCGCCGGACGGCCGGGCCCTTATGAGGCCTCGGTGGCCCATCAGGCCGCGGGGATCGTGCTGCGCGACTGCGGCGACGTTGAGGCCGGGGTCCGTGAGCTGCGCCAGGCGCTGCGCCAGGCCCGCCGCACGGGCTCGGCCGAGCGCGAGGCCGATGTCCTGGCCGGCCTGGGCGTGGCGCTCTTCTACGCGGGCCGGACGGCCGCCGGGCTAGCCGCCTTCGAGGCCGCCCTGCGCCGGTCCTCTGGTGTCCTGGCGGCGCAGGTCCTGTACCGGCGCGGGATCCTGTTCGTCAGACTCGGCTGGTTTCCGGCCGCCCTGGAAGACGCGCGGCACGCGGTCGCCGTCCTGCGGCGCGCGGGTGACACCCTCTGGACGGCCCGTGCGCTCAATCTCCGCGCGAGCGCCTACCTGCGGCTGGGGTCGACCAGCCGGGCCGACGCCGATTACGTTTCCGCCATCCGGCTGTACTCGACAATCGGGCAGGAACTGGAAGCGCTCGATCCGATGCTCAATCGCGCGCTGACCGCCTACGCGTCGGGGGACCTCCCCGCCGCGCTGGCCTACCTCGATGCGGCGACCCCCAGCTACCAGCGGTTGAAGGTGCCGACCATAACGCTGCGGGTCAAACGGTGCGCCGTGCTGCTGGCGGCCGGGCTGGCGGGCGACGCCCTGGCCGAAGCCGAGGCCGCGCTGGGGGAAATAGAGGAGATCCACGGCCACCTGACGGAGAAGGCGGATCTTCTCCTGATGGCGGCCAACTGCGCCTTGGCCGCGGCCCAGCCCGAGGCCGCCCTGGACCGGGCGCGGGCCGCCTACCGCCTGTACCGGAGGCAGCGCCGCTCCTGGCAGCAGGCCCATTCGGCCCGCGTGGTCATCGAAGCGCGCTACAAAGTCGGCCCGTTGTCGGCCCCCTTGCTGCGCGAGGCGAACCGGGCGGCCGCCCGGCTGGATGAGCTCGGCTCGAGCGATGCGGCCCAGGCTCATCTGCTGGCCGGACGGGTGGCGCTCGAACTCGGCCGCCGCGACGACGCCGAGCACCATCTGGCCGCGCTGGCCCCGACCCGGCGGCGCGGCCCGGCGCTGTCGCGGGTCAGCGGGTGGCTCGGCGAAGCCCTGCGGGCCGAGGCGGCTGACCAGCCGAGCCGGATGCTGGCCGCCTGCCGGCGAGGGCTCGACGTCCTCGACGAGCACCGGCTGGCCCTGGGCGCCTCGGAACTCCGGGCCCAGGCCACCGTGCACGGCGCCGAACTGGCCGCCCTCGCCCAGCGGCATGCCGCGCGGGCCCGCCGGCCGCGGCTCCTGCTGACCTGGAGCGAGCGCTGGCGCGCCACCGCCTGGGCGGTTCCCCCGGTGCGGCCGTCAGCCGACGCGGAGCTGAACGCCAGCCTGGCCGCGCTCCGCGCGATGACCAGGGGCCAGGACCAAGGCAGGCCGAGCGCGTCGCTGCAGAAAGAACAACAGCGGCTGGAAACCGAGGTGCGCGCCAGCGCGCTGCGAGCCCAGGGTAACGGGCGGTGGACCCGGGCCCCGTTCAGCCCGGCCGACCTGCTCGACGAGCTCGGCCAGGCCCAGCTGATCGAGTTCGTCGACATCGACGGCCGCCTGCACGTCCTGATCTGCGGCGCTGGCCGCATCAGGCAGTTCGCGGCGGGCCAGGCCAGCGACGCCATGAAGGCTGCCGATTTCGCTCGCTTCGCCCTGCGCCGCCTGGCCCGCAGCCGGCCCGGGGCCGACCCGGCTGGCCCGCTGGCCGTGCTTGACCAGGCCGGACCGGCCCTCCAGCGCGCGCTGCTCGGACCGGCCGCCAGGCAGCTGGGCGACGGGCCGGTCATCATCGTCCCGACCGGCAAGCTGCACCCCATCCCGTGGGCCATCCTGCCCGCGCTGAAGGACCAGGTCATAAGCGTCGCGCCGTCCGCGGCAGCCTGGATGCGCGCTCACCGCGCGACCGAGCCCCCGCACCGGGGCGTCGTCCTGGCCCGCGGTCCCGGCCTGGCCTCGGACGGGGGCGAGGTGGCCGAACTAGCCAAGTTGTACGACGACGTTACGGTGCTGGACGACGCCGCGGCCACGGCCGACAAGGTGCTGTCGGCGCTGGACGGGGCCTGGCTGGCGCACATCGCCGCGCACGGGATCTTCCGGGCCGACAGCCCGCTGTTCTCCTCGCTGCGGATGCACGACGGGCCGCTGACCGGCTACGACTTCGAGCGCCTGAACCGCGCGCCGTACCGGCTGGTCCTGTCCAGTTGTGAGGGTGCCGTGCTGGCGCCCGCCGGGGCCAACGAGCTGCTCGGCCTGGCCAGCAGCTTGCTGCCGCTGGGGACGGCGGGGATCATCGCGGGCCTGGTGCCGCTGAACGACCAGGCCCTGGTCCCGCTGATGGTGGATCTGCACCGCCACCTGCGCGCGGGCCAGACCCTGGCCGAGTCGCTCTACCGCGTGCGCCACGCGCTCAGAGACGACCCGGTCCAGCACGCCACCGCCACCTCCCTCGTCGCCCTGGGCGCCGCCTGACGCGCCCGCGTTCAGGTGTTCTGGGCTAGGAGGCTGGTGAGCCGTGGCATCTAGGACCGGCCCGCCATCTCGTGCGGCCCGGAGGCCGGTAAGCGCGCCGTTCCGGACGGCCGACGGATTGAACACCGCGAACGCCGATGCGACCACGTCACCGGGCACCTGCCCGAGCAGAGATCCCCGGCTGCAGAAACGCGGAACCGTCAGGGAGCGCTACCCCGTACGGGGTGGGCGCGCGCCCCGCTAGCGGGCGGCGGAGTAGCGCTCGCGGCGGACCGTCGTCTTGCGGCCCTTGATGAGGACCTGCCGGAGCGCCGCGACCACGTCGTCGGCCGCGGTCTCGGGGACCTCGACGAGCGAGAAGCGGTCGGCGATCTCGATCGCGCCGATCTCCCGGCCGGATAGGTGCGACTTGCGCGCGATGACGCCGACGAGATCCTGCGGCCGGACTCCGGAAGAACGGCCCGTCCCCACGAACAGCCGCGTCGTGCCCTGCGCGGCCGCACGTCCGCGCCGCTGGTCGCGGCCCGCGGCCTTGCCCCGCCCGCCGCGGTCGTCCGGTGCGGGCAGGTCGACATCGGGCAGTTCTTCTTCGTCGCGAGAAGTCCCGCTCGCATCGGCGGCCAGCTTGACCGCGGCCAGGGCCACCTCATAGATGCCGAACTCTTCGCCGAGCGGCCCCACCACGGACCGGAAGGCGTCCAGGTCGTCTTCGAGCACGATCTGCCGGAGGGTTTCGCGCGTCACCTCCAGGCGCCTGGCGCGCAGGCCGGCCACGGTCGGCAGCTTCTCGATCGCGATCGGCCGTCCCGTCGCCCGCTCGATAGCCTTGAGCATGTTGTGCTCGCGCGGCGTGGCCAGCGTGATGGCGGTGCCTTCGCGGCCCGCCCGGCCGACCCGTCCGATGCGGTGCACGTAGGACTCCGGCGCACTCGGCACGTCGTAGTTCACCACGTGCGTGAGCCGCTCGACGTCGAGCCCGCGGGCGGCGACATCGGTGGCCACGAGGAGACCGAGGCCGCCTCCGCGCAGCCGGCCCATGACCCGGTCGCGCTGCTGCTGGTCCATTCCGCCGTGCAGCGCCTCGGCCCGATGGCCCTTGCCGTTCAGGGTCTCGGTCAGCTGGTCTACTTCCTCCCTGGTCCGGCAGAAGACGACCGCGGCGGCCGGCATCTCCAGGTCGAGCACGCGCACGAGGGCGGCCGGCTTGTACCCGCGTAGCGTCATGTAGGCGGTCTGCCGCACCAGCAGCACGTCGGACGACGCCGACGCCTTGCCGCCGAGTTCGACCCGCACCGGGTCGTTCAGGTGGCGGCGCACCATACCGTCGATCCGCGGCGGCATGGTCGCCGAGAACAGCGCCGTCTGCCGGCTCTTCGGGGTTTTGCCCAGGATCGTCTCGATGTCCTCGGCGAAGCCCATGTCGAACATCTCGTCGGCCTCGTCGAGCACGACGATCTCGAGGCCGCTCAGGTCCAGCGTGCCCCGGGCGATGTGGTCGAGCGCACGCCCGGGCGTCGCCACCACGACGTCGACGCCGCGTTCCAGCGCCCGCAACTGCCGGCTGATCGGCTGCCCGCCGTAGACCGCCAGCACCCGTACTTTGACGTCGCGCCCGTAGGTGTGCATCGCCTCGGAGACCTGTATCGCGAGCTCGCGCGTGGGCACGAGGACCAGGGCGAGCACCCCCGCCCGCTCGCTCCGGGCGAAGAGCCGCTGGAGCACGGGAAGCGCGAAGGCGGCCGTCTTGCCCGTCCCCGTCGCGGCCTGCCCGACCAGGTCACGGCCCGCGACCAGCGGCGGCACGGCCGCGTGCTGGATGGGCGTCGGCTCCTCGTAGCCGAGGCCAGACAGCACCCGGCACAATCCGGGGGCCAGCCCCAGTTCGGCGAAGCCGCTGGCATCCGCGTCATCGTCCCCGGCCAATGAACGACCGCCTTGCTCGTCAAGCACCTGTACACTCCCGCACTGGTTACGTCCATGGCCACGCGGTGGAGCGCCGCCCCAGGGCGCTGACACCGAGCGCGGCCTCCGTCGCAGCGCACTACCGTCGCAACGGGCCATCAGCGTGCGGGCTGGTTCCCGGCGCTGCTCATCTAGGCCCTGAAGGAAACACGCAACGAAACGCAAGACAACCAGGACCGCAAGGTAGAGCTTATCCGGTACTCGATTCATTCCCCGGACGTCCGCTTAACTCGGCGCCGGTCGTTCACGTAGCCTTCGGCTCATGAGGCACCAGGTGATCGACGCCCGGGGGACGAGGATCCACTGCGTGGAGGAAGGGTCGGGCCCGCTGGTCCTGCTCGTCCACGGGTTCCCCGAGTCATGGTACTCGTGGCGGCACCAGCTGCCGGTGATCGCCGCGGCCGGGTTCCGGGCGGTGGCGATCGACGTCCGGGGGTACGGCCGGTCGTCCGCTCCGCTGGAGGTCGAGGCCTACGGGATGCTCCAGCACGTCACCGACAACCTCGGCGTGGTGGAGGCACTGGCCGGACGAGGGGAACCGGCGATCGTCATCGGGCACGACTGGGGGGCGCCGATCGCCGCCCACTCGGCCCTGCTGCGGCCGGACATCTTCACCGCGGTCGCGATGCTCAGCGTGCCCTACAGCCCGCCGGGCACCCGGCGGCCCACCGAGGCCTTCGCCGAGATGGCCCGGCTGGCCGGCCCCGACGAGGAGTTTTACATCAGCTACTTCCAGGAGCCGGGACGGGCCGAGCGGGAAGCCGAGATCGACGTGCGCTCGTGGCTGCTCGGCTTCTACGTCGCGGCGTCAGCCGACGGGGCGGAGTCGGCGTCCGGCGGGGCGAGCATCGCCACCGTGGCGCGGGGCACGATGCTGCGGGACCGCTTCCCCGCCCCCGGCCCGCTGCCCGGCTGGCTCACCGAGGACGACCTCGGGTTCTATGCCGCGGAGTTCGAGCGGACCGGTTTCCGTGGTGCCCTCAACCGCTACCGCAACGTGGACCGGGACTGGCAGGACCTCCAGCCGTGGCGAGGCGCGCCTATCCGGGTTCCCGCCCTGTTCATCGGCGGGGAAAAGGACGGCCCGACCAGGTGGGGGGCCCGGGCCATCGCCCGCTTTCCCGAGACCCTGCCCGACCTGCGGGGCAGCCATATCCTGCCCGGGTGCGGCCACTGGGTCCAGCAGGAACGGGCCGTTGAGGTCAACGAGTTCCTCGTGGACTGGCTGAAATCGCTGCCGCAGGCACCCTGAATCAGCTGGTGATAATAAGGATTCCCGGCTGCGAATTGGAGGCGGTAAAAGGGACCGGCCGCGCTAACGTCTGGTGTCAACGGGCATCTCAGTCCGGGATCCAGATCCACCTTGGCCGACAGGAGGCCGTCACGTGGCCCGACGGCAGCGCCTGGTCCAGCGGCGTAAGGCGCTGGGGCTGACGCAGGAAGCGCTGGCCGAGCTGCTGGCCGTCGGGCGTTCCACGGTGGTGCGGTGGGAACGCGGCGAGAGCGAGCCGCTGCCGTCGATCCGGCCCCGGCTGGCCCGGGCGCTGAACGTCTCGGCCGACCTGCTCGAGGGCCTGCTGGCCACCGGTGACCAGCGGGGTGACGGCGTGGCGCCCCGGCAGCTGCCGGGCGCGGTGGCCGATTTCACCGGGCGCGCGGCTGAGCTGCAGCGGCTCACCCAGGTCCTGGACGCGGCCGAAGCCAGCCACCCGGGGACGGCGGTGATCAGCGCGGTCAGCGGGATGGCCGGCGTGGGCAAGACCGCGCTGGCCCTGTACTGGGCGCACCAGGTGGCGGGCCGGTTCCCGGGCGGGCAGCTGTACGTGAACCTGCGCGGCTTCGACCCGTCCGGCAGCCCGGTCACCGCGCCCGAGGCCATCCGCGGATTCCTGGACGCCCTGGGGGTGGCCCCGGAGCGCGTCCCGGCCAGCCCGGAGGCCCAGGCGGCCCTCTACCGCAGCCTGCTGGCGGACCGGCGGATGCTGATCGTCCTGGACAACGCCCGCGACGAGCAGCAGGTCCGGCTGCTGCGGCCGGCCTCGGCCGGGACCCTGGTCCTGGTCACCAGCCGCAGCCAGCTGACCGGCCTGGCCGCGACCGACGGCGCCCGGCTGCTGTCCCTGGACGTGCTGGCCCATAGTGAGGCCACCGAGCTGCTGGCCACCCGGATCGGCCTGGCCCGGGCCGCCGCCGAGCCCGGCGCGGTCAGCGCGATCGCCAGCTTGAGCGGCTGCTTGCCGCTGGCCGTCGCGATCGCGGCGGCCCGGGCCGCGACCAGGCCCCGCCTTCCGCTGGCGGCGCTGGCTGACGAGCTGCTCAACGCCGCTGGCCGGCTGGACGCCCTGGACGCCGGCGATCCCGCGGCCGATGTCCGCGCGGTGTTCTCCTGGTCGGTCCGTCAGCTCAGCCCCTCGGCGGCGCGGATGTTCCGGCTGCTGGGCATCCACCCCGGCCCCGACATCAGCGGCCCGGCCGCGGCCAGCCTGGCCAGTACCGACCTGGCCGCTGCCGACCTGGGGCGGGCCCGCCGGGACCTCGGCGAGCTGGCCCGCGCTCATCTGATCACCGAGCGCGCCGGCGGACAGCCTGGGGTACGCCGAGCACCATCTGGGCAACCTCGGCGAAGCCGCCGCCTGCTACCAGCGCGCGCTCAGCCTGCACCGGGAAGCCGGCGACCGCTTCACCGAAGCGGACGCCCTCACCCACCTCGGCGAGACCCGCCAGGCGGCCGGCAATCTCGCCCAGGCCCGGGAGGCCTGGGAGCAGGCCCTGGTCATCTTCGAGGACCTGCGCAACCACGACGCCGCCGACAAGGTCCGGGCCATGCTCGCGAACTCAGACGGCCGGGCACGACGCCGATTCCCCTCCGGATCGGCGCCGGCCTGAGGCTCCCTGCATCAAAGCGCTTTCGTCCAGGTATGACCAGACCGCAAATGTCCCATTAATGTCGCATCCCCCCGGCTAAGCTGCGCGGATGCCGTCACGCCCCGCCTGACCGCCCGAACCAGCCCGAGAGGTCGTCCGATGCCCGCTGTCAGCCGCATGTTCCCCGGTCCGCCCCCCGAGCACGAGCTGGTCCCCTGCCAGTTCACGATGCAGGCTGGCTGGGCGGGTGAGCGCTGTCGATGCCGCGCGGGTGACACCCCGGCGCGCCGCTGCTCAGTGGCCGCACGGGGACCTCTTTCTCCACGCCATGCCTGTTGCGAGTTTCGCAAACGCCCGCTACTCGCCCGCGATGACGAGGGCGGTGTTGTGGCCGCCGAACCCGGCCGCGTTGACCAGGACCGCCGCGCCGGGCGGCAGCGGGCGGGGCGTCTCGCGGACCACGTCCAGGTCGATGGCGGGGTCCAGGTTATCGAGGTTGCGGGTGGGGGGAACGGCCCGGTCGCGGACGGACAGGGCGGCGACCGCGGCCGCCACCGCGCCGGACGCGCCGATGGTGTGGCCGAACGACGACTTCAGCGCGGTCACGCAGATGTCAGCCAGGGCACCGCCGAACGCCTGCTTAAGCGCCTCGTTCTCGGCCAGGTCGCCCTGCACGGTGGCGGTCGCGTGGGCGCTGACGCAGGAGATGTCCGGCGGGCCCATCCCGGCCGCGCGCAGCGCCTTGCCGATGGCGGCGGCGTTCCAGCGGCCGGTGGGGTCGGGCGCCACCAGGTGGGAACCGTCGCAGGTGGAGCCCGCCCCCGCGATCCGGGCCAGGATCCGCGCGCCCCGGCCCGCGGCGTGCCGGCGGCGTTCAAGCACCATGATGGCCGCCCCCTCCCCGAGCACGAACCCGTCCCGGTCGCGGTCGAACGGCCGCGACGCGTGCGCCGGGTCGTCGTGCCGTTTTGACAAGGCCCGCAGCGCGCCGAACGCCGCTAGCGTGACCGGGTGGGCGATGGCCTCGGTGCCCCCGGCCACGGCCAGGTCGATCTCGTCGTCGCGGAACAGGCGCAGGGCGTGGGCGATGGCGTCGGATCCCGAGGCGCAGGCGCTCGCGAGCGATACGGCCGCCGCCCGGGCGCCGATCTCGCTGGCCAGCAGCGCCGAGCTGGCGTTGGCCATGATGCCGGTAATGGTGTGGGCGGGCAGGCCGACCGGGCCCTTGACCAGGTAACGCTCGTGCAGTTCGAGCAGGGTGGTCAGCCCGCCCATGCCGGTCGCGACCACCGAGGCGACCCGGGCCGGATCGGCCGCCGGGGCGCCGGCGTCCTGCCAGGCTTCCCGGCCGGCCGCCAGGGCCAGGTGCACGGACCGGTCGTGGCGCAGCTTCTCCCGGCGGCTGACCCGGCTCAGGGCATCGTCACCGACCGGGGCGTACAGGTGCACCGGCGTCCGCTCGCGCTGGTCTTCTGGCAGCAGGGTCACCCCGGATTCGCCGCCGAGCAGCGCCTTCATGGTGGACGGGGCGTCACCGCCCACCGGCGAGACGATGCCCACCCCGGTAACGACGACGTCATCCGCTGACATCGGGCCGGCTCACCTGCAGGTCCGCCAGGGCGGCGATCAGGTCGCCGACGGTCTCGACCTGGTTGAGATAACTGTCCGGTATGCAGGTCTCGAGGCGTTCTTCCAGGGCGCTGACCAGCTCGAGCTGATCGAGTGAATCCAGTCCCAGGGAGCGCAGCGGCGTCTGCGGCGTCGCGTCGCCGAGGTCGATATCCAGGGCTTCCTCGGCGACGTTCTTCACCAGCTCTATCAATTCCTTCTCTCGGAGGACATCCGCCATTCCGGCCTCCCTTTTACCAGCCCATTATCGCGTGGTGAGAATTGTGCGAGCGGCTCTCTTCGCGCGTTATGATACATAGTGGCACTTCGAGCTGACACCATCGCCGTTGACGGCGCGGAACTCCACTACCAGAGCACCGGGCGCGGGCCCGCGGTGCTCGCCATCGGCGGAGCCGGGGCCGGCGTGCTCGAATTCCGGCGGCTGGCCCGGCGGCTGGCCAGGGAATTCCAGGTCATCAGCTATGACCGCCGGGGCACTTTGCAGAGCACCGGCCGGGCCGACCGCCCGCTGGATTTCGGCCAGGAGAGCCGCGATATCGCCACCTTGCTCGACGCGCTCGATGTCGGCCCGACGATCCTGTTCGCTACCTGCGGCGGAGCGTCAGCCGGCTTTGATTTCAGCTCCCGTTATCCCGGCCGCGTCCGCGCCTATATCATCCACGAACCGCTCACCATCGCAATCCTGCCCGACGCGGTCGAGCAACGGGCATTCTTCCAGGGCCTGTGCGACCTTAACGAGCGCCGGGGCATTGTGACGGCCTACCGGGCCTGGACGCGCGCAATCGGGGTCGATTCCCAGCCGACGTTCGGGCCCCGGTCGATGGCCCGCGCGAAGAGAGACGGGGATTACGTCTTCCGCCATCACGTGATGCCGATGGTCGACTTCCGGCCGGACCTCGCCGCGATCAGGCAAGCGGGCACGCCCACGGCGGTGGCCGTGGGCGACGGGAGCCTGGCGGGCGATTACCGCCAGGTCCGCATCTCCCGTGCGATGGCCGCCGAACTCGCCTGCGACCTGGTCACCTTCCCCGGCCATCACCACGCTTACGAAGACCGGCCGGACGAATTCGCCACGGCCCTGACCGAGACCATCAGCACATTCTGACCGTGCTCACCGCCCGCCACCGCCTGGCCGTGCTGGCCACGGTCTGCCTGGCCGTGTTCGCTATCGACCTGGACACCACCATCGTGAACGTCGCCCTGCCCACGCTGAGCAGGCAGCTGGGGGCCGGGACGAGCACCCTCCAGTGGGTGGTCGACGGGTACAGCCTGGCCTTCGCCGCGCTGGTGCTGACCGGCGGGTCGCTCGGCGACCGCTACGGCCGCCGTCCGGTCCTGGTCACCGGCCTGCTCGGCTTCGCGGCGGCGTCCGCCCTGGCCGGAGAGGTGCACCAGGCCGGGACGCTGGTGCTGCTCCGGTTCGTGATGGGCGCCTTCGACGCGCTGGTCTACCCGACCACGTTGTCTATCATCACCAGCGCCTATCCCGGCCGGGCCGAACGGACCCGGGCCATCGGGATCTGGGGCGCCGTGGCCGGCCTGGGGGTGGCGGTCGGACCGGTCACCGGCGGGCTGCTGCTGGCTCACTTCTGGTACGGGTCCGTGTTCTGGGCCCTGGTCCCCGTTGCCCTGGTCGCGGTGATCGCCACGGTGCTGGTCGTGCCGGAGTCACGCCAGCCCGGGGCCGCCCGGATCGACCGGCTCGGCCTGCTGGTCTCCTCGGCGGCGATCGGCTTGCTCGTCTACACGGTCATCGAGGCGCCCGGCCGCGGCTGGGGGGCCGCGGCCAGCATCGCCGGATTCGCCGGCACGGCCCTGCTCGGGACGGCGTTCGTGGTCGTGGAGCGGCGCACCGCCGCGCCGATGCTCGACGTCACCTTGTTCAAGGTGCCGGCCTTCACCGCCGCCAGCGGCTCGGTCACCATCGCCTTCTTCGCGCTGTTGGGCTTCATCTTCCTCGTCACGCAGTACTTCCAGTTCATCCGCGGCTACAGCCCGCTGGCGACGGGGGTGCGGATCCTGCCCGTCGCGATCAGCATCGCGGCCGGCTCCGAGGCCGGCGCGAGCCTGGCCGTCCGGGCCGGCCCCCGGCTCGTCGTCACCGGCGGCCTGATCTCGTTCGGCGCGGCGTTCGCGTGGATCGCCGTCTCGCCCGCGGCCGAGCCCTACCCGCGGGTCGTCGCCCAGATGGTGATCATCGGCGCCGCGCTCGGGCTGATCAGCACCCCGGCCACCGAGTCCATCCTGTCCGTGCTGCCCCCGGCCCGGGCCGGCACCGGCTCGGCCGTCAACGACGCCACCCGCGAGGCCGGCGGCACCCTGGGCGTCGCCGTCATCGGCAGCGTCTTCGGCAGCGTGTATCCGCACCGGCTGGCGGCCACGCCCGTGCACGCGCTGCCCGCGTCCGCCTACGCCGCGGCCCGCGGCTCGGTCGCCGCCGCCCTGGACATCGCCCGCCACCAGCCGGACCCGGCCGCCCTGACCCGGGCTGTGACCGCGTCGTTCATGGCGGGCTTGCACGCCGCCTGCGTGGTGGCCGCCCTGGCCTGCTGGGGCGGCGCGGGCGCGGCGCTGCGCCTGCCCGGCCGGCCGCCGCGTGAGCCGGTAACCGGTGCGGGGACGCCATCCCGTTCGTTATAAAAAGATTTTGGGACGAACGGGGGAGGGTACATGCCTGAGCTTCCTGAGGTGGAGTCGGCCCGGGCCGTGATCGAGCGGCGCGGGCTGCGGCGGCGGATCGCCGACGTCGACGACTCCGATGCCTTCGTATGCCGCCCGCATGCGCGGGGGGAGATCCGCCACGCGCTGCTCGGCGGTGAGTTCGTCGCCGCGATGCGGCGGGGAAAGAGCATGTGGTGCCAGACCGGGCCGGCCACCGATGCGGTCACGCTCGGCATCCACCTCGGGATGTCGGGCAAGATCGTGATCGCCGACCCCGACGGGACCGAGGTCGACGGCGGCGACTACTGGGAACGCGGCCGCCAGCCGGGCGATTACCGCTGGGCCCGCTTTACCGTGACCTTCGACGACGGCGGCCGCCTCATCCTGGTCGACCCGCGGCGCCTCGGCCGCGTCCGGCTCAACCCGCCGGTCGGGGAACTGGGTCCGGACGCCCAGCTGATCACGCCGGCCCAGTTCCGGGCCGCGCTCGCGGCGGGCAGCACCGCGCCGGTCAAGGCGCGGCTCATGGACCAGCACCGGATCGCCGGCATCGGCAACCTGCTGGCCGACGAGATCTTGTGGCGGGCCCGGGTACACCCGGCCCGGGCGGTCGGCAGCCTGACCGCGGCGGAGGAGAGCCGGCTGCTCCGGGCCAGCCGCGACACGATCAGGGCGGCCCTGCGCGGCGGCGGCGTGCACAGCCTGACGATCATCCCGTACCGGCATCCGGGCGCCGCCTGCCCGCGCGATCACGCGCCCATGCGCACCGCCCCGGTCGACGGGCGGACCAGCTGGTGGTGCGAGGCCGAGCAGCTGCTCGGGCCGGCCGGCCCCTGACCCCGGCTGGCATTACAGGGCCGGCCGGCCGCGGCGGTTCGGGCACGATGCGAGGTCTATACCCGTCTTTTCCGTCAGTTTTGGTCGCTACAGGGGCTGTTGCAGTTTCTTGCTGTGGGCTGGCGCGGATGGTGCCGTCAGTACCGGTGGCCGGATTCGGGCCGGGCGCGTGCTACGCGGTCGGGGTCTGGTGCCTGTTCTGGCGCTGTTGCGGGGTTTTGCTGGTGTTTCCGGGTATGCGGTGGCCTGGCGGCGTGGTGCGCGGCTGGGCTGGCGGGTGCCGTCTTAGCTGATGGCGGCCAGGAGGCGGAGGTTGCGGGCGAGGCCGGCGAAGAGGAACTCGCTGGTGGCGTTGTGCAGGCCGCGGAGGCTGAGGCGGCGCAGGCCGCCGTTGTCCTTGAGGCTGGCGTGGAGGCCCTCGACGTCGGGAGCGCGGCGCTTGTAAGCGGCGCGGCCTTCGGGGGTGCGCAGCCGGTGCGCGTTCGCCTCGGTGGCGGTGGCATCCTCGGGCGGGGGTCCGCTGGCGGGCTCGCGGCGGGTGAGGTCGCGGGTCTTGGCGTCGGCGATGAGCCGGCCCGGGCCGGGGGCGGTCAGGTTCGCCTCGCTGTGGTAGCCGGCGTCGGCGACCAGGACGCCGATGCCGCTGGTCATGGCGTGGTGGCAGGCGGCGGCGTCGTGGCCGGGGCGGTGCCTGTCCTTTTCCGGCAGGGTGCACATCCGGTCGTGGCATTTCGCGAGCATGGCGGGGTCGGCGGCGTGGGCGGCGTGGGCGGCCGCGACGATGGCGGCGCCTTTCTCCGCCACCCGGGCGAGTTGCTGTGCCTGCAGGGCGTCGCCGGTGTCCTGGCAGGCGTAGCCGCCGAGCATGAGCCGGTCATCGGCTGCGGCGTCCTGGCAGTTGTACCCCTGGGTGAACCCGCCGCCGCGGACCGGCAGCAGCCGGGAGTCCGGGTCGGTGACGTTGCGCTGCGGCTGCGGCTGCTTGTCCTTGCCGTCCCCGGCCTGCGCCTGCGCTGCGGCGTCCGCGGCGGCCTGCAGTTCCGCCAGCCGGGCGCGGGCCTTGCGGGCCTTCTTGCCGGTGCCGGGCAGGGCCGGCGGGCGGCCCGCCCGCTGCCCGGCGGCGCGGCGCGCCTGCCAGTCCGCGGCCGCGGCCTCCTCCGCCGCGATGGCCTCCCCCAGCCGCACTCGCGCGGCGGCAAGGGCGACCGCGGCCGGGGGCCGGCCTCTCGTCACGGTGCCGGCCGCCACCGCCTCCAGGTAGGCCCGCCCCTGCTCGCGGGCCTGCGCCTCGGCCGCCTCCCGTTCTGCCTGCAGGTCCTGCAGGCAGGCCAGCACCCGCCCGGCCCGCGGACCGGGCCCCGGCGCCGTGCCCGCGCCCAGCAGCAGGTCCGTGCCGGGCAGCACGCCCTTGTCCGCGTCCTCGTCCGCGGCGGCCTCCCGGGCGCCCGCCATCACCTGCCCGGCGAGCTTGCGCAGCCCGGCCTCGGTCCGGCTGGCCTCCTTCGAGGCGTTCGCGGCGATCTTGACCCCGTCGCCGGCCACCACGCAGAGCCGCCCCAGCCCCGCGCCCGCGCACACGCGGAGAACCTGGTAAAACAGGTCCTCCGCCAGCCCGTCCTGCGCGAACAGGTACCGGCGGAACCGGGAGAACGTCGTATGGTCCGGGATCTCCCGGCCGCACGTGACCCGGAACGTCGCGTCGTAGCGGCACCGGTCCTCCACCGCCCGGGTGGACAGCACCCCGCGCAGGTAGGCATACATCCACACCGTCAGCAGCATCACCGGGTCATACCGGGCCGGGCCGGCCGCCGACCCCTTCGGCGTCGGCGGCACCAGCCGGGCAGCCAGGTCCCGCGTCGCGAGCCGCTCGACCGTGCCGATAACGACCCGGACAGCGTGGCCCTCAGGTACCCAGTCGAGCATGTTATGGGGCAAAAGCATCTCGGACTCACGGTCAACCGGCTTGAACTGGTGTGCCATAAAACAATTCTGCCAGCGGCAACACCAGAAATCCAGGAACCCCGAATATGCAACAGCCCCTACAGCGACCAAAACTGACGGAAGATCCCCGGCCGCGTAACGCGAGTGACATGAGATCACATCCGGGAACCGCGACACGCCGGAGATGTGCACAGGGGACTCGCCCGAAGGGTCCTGGGGCGCCACTGGGGCCTAATAGCCATGGCAAGCGCCCAGCCCGTTCGGTATTAAAGATTTTGAATTTCGAACGGGGCCGGGCGCGCGCCCCGGTTACGGGTGACTTCCGTGCCGGTCGTGTCGCTGAGGGCCGGTAGCCCACGGCGCGGAAGGCACGGTCGAGGATCTCGCCCAGGCTGCGGCCGGCCCGCAGGATCGGGACGGCGGACCTGGGGTCGCCGTCGCGGGTGCCCTGGCCGGCCCGGGCACCCGCGACCAGGCGGCCGTGGGCGACGGCGTCGACCAGGACGGTCTCTTCCTTGGCGGTGAAGTAACAGCACTGAGGAAGCGCCGGCTGGGGCGGCAGGGGCTCGAGGCCGCGGAGATCGGCTTCGGCGCGCGATTCCCGGAAGGGCGAGTTCCCGTCTGGGAGTGACAATGGGCGGGATCACCGCCCGCTCGGGCACCCGCACGAACTCCCCGTACCCGCAGTTGTACTGCATCAGCGGGCCGGCTGGTCGGAGCCGGAGCGGAAGTAGCTGAGCGGATCGGCGGTGATGCCCTTGAGGCGGCCGGGGAAGCGCCAGGTCGCGGCGAGGGCGCCGCCGCCGAGCTGCGCCGGCGCGGACTGCTGCCATCCCGGCCTGGTTGAGTGACTCCAGCCGGATCGGTGCCGGCTAGGCGCAATCACACGTCCCGGATTCGCCTGCAGCTGCGGGTGTCGCACCAGCCGTTTTCCTGTAATATAGATCGAAAAGATAGGAAATAGGAGTGCCAAGCAGTCACGCGGGCCGAGCAGCTCAGTTATGCGGGTCGAGCAGCTCGAGTACATCCGGGTGGTGACCAGGCTGGGCTCGCTGCGCCGAGCCGCCGAGGCGCTGCACCTCTCCCAGCCGGCGCTGAGCGAGACGGTCCGTAACCTGGAGCGTGAACTCGGTGTCGAGCTGCTGGAACGGCGGCAGTCCGGGGCGAAGATCAGCCCGGCCGGGCGTGAGCTCCTGCCGTACATCGAAACCGTGCTGGAGGCGGTGGACCGGCTGCGTTCCGCCGCGGGCTGCTACCACCGCGCAGGCCCGGCGATCCGGGTCGGGACCGTCCACGCCGCGACGGTGCCGCTGCTGATGCCGGCCGTCCTGCAGTTCCGCGACGTGCACCCGGAGACGGCCGTCGAGGTGGTATCCGCCCAGCAGGACGACATTCACCGCTCGCTGCGCGAGGGCAGCATGGACCTCGGGCTCGTCAGCTACCTGCGTGGCGACGACTACCCGCCGGACTTCGAATCCACCGAACTGCTCCGCGGCCGGCCCGTGGTCTGCGTCCGCGCGGACAGCGCGCTGGCGGACCTGAGCGAGGTAGGCGCCGACGACCTGCTGACCGCGCCGCTGGTGATGATGCGGGCCGGCTACGTGATGCACCGTTTCGTGCACCGGCTGCTCGGAGAGCGCACGCCAGCGTCCTCGTACTCGGCCGACGGCGCCGAGATGGGCAAGCTGATGGTGGCCGAGGGCCTGGGCATCACCGTGCTGCCCGACTTCAGCGTGATCAATGACCCGCTCGAGCGCAGCGGCGCGATCACCTACCGGCCGCTGCGGGCGGCCGGGGCGGAGGTCCTGCTCGTGGTGCAGCGCCGCCGGTCCCCGTCTACCCCGCCGGGCCCGCGAGACCTGCACCAGATGCTCGTCACCCGGGCGCGGGCCGCACGCCCTCACGCCTGAGCCAGCCGGGGCAGCGCGGTGAGCAGCCGCTGCGTGTACGGGTCGCGCGGGCGCTCGAACACCTCGTCCGCAGCACCGGACTCGACCACCCGGCCGTCCTTCATGACCAGGATGCGATCGCTCATGTGATGGATGACACCGAGATCGTGGGAGATGAACAGGTAGCTCATCCCGAGCTCGTCCTGCAGGCCGGTGAGCAGGTCGAGCACCTGCGCCTGGATCGACACGTCGAGCGCCGACACCGGCTCGTCGCAGATGATCACCTCCGGCTCGGGCGCCAGCGCCCGGGCGATGGCCACCCGCTGCCGCTGCCCGCCGGACAGGCGCAGGGGCGCGGCGGCCAGCTGCTGCTCGGTCAGCCCGACCTGTTCGAGCAGGCGGATGGCGCGCGAGCGGGCATCCGTCTTCGACGACGGCGGCCGGGGGCCGGTGCTCAGCGCGTCGGTGAGAATCCGGCCGACCGGCCAGCGCGGGTCGAAGGAGCTCAGCGGGTCCTGGTAGATGACGCCGATCCGCTGGCGCAGCGGCCTGCGCTGCGACGGCGGCAGCGTCGACCACGGCTGCCCGCCGAGCCGGACCTCGCCGGAGGTCGGCGACAGCAGGGCCAGCGCGATCCGCGCGCTCGTGGTCTTGCCCGAGCCCGACTCGCCCACGATGCCGAGGGTCTCGCCCGCGAACAGCTCGAACGACACGTCGTCGACCACGGTCCGGTCCACCTTGTCCGGCCCGCGGAAGACCTGGCTGATGCGCACCGCTTCGAGCACCGGCCGGGCGTAGTCGATCGGCGGGCGGGAGCGGTGCGCGACGGCTGAGTCGTCGCCGGCGGCGGGCCGGACCAGCCGGGTGCCACGAGTGTGCTCGGACGGGATGGCGTCGAGCAGCGCCTGGGTGTACTCATGCTCGGGCTGGTGGAGCACCTGGTACGCCGGGCCGTGCTCGACCACCTCGCCACCGCGCATGACGAGCACCTCGTCGGCCAGCCGGGCCACCACCGACAGGTCGTGGCTGATCAAGATGATCGACGTGCCCCGGTCCTTGGACTCGGCCAGCAGGTCGAGTACCTGGGCCTGGATCGTGACGTCGAGCGCGGTCGTCGGCTCGTCGGCGACGACGAGCCTCGGGTCGAGCGCGATCGCGGAGGCGATCAGCGCCCGCTGCCGCAGCCCGCCGGACAGCTCGTACGGCCGCTGCCGCGCTCGCATCTCCGGCTCGGGCACGCCGACCGAGGCGAGCAGGTCGACGGTCTTGGCCGCCCGCGCCGCCTTGGTACCCCAGCCGTGGACCTTCAGCGGCTCGGCGACCTCGTCTCCGACCCGGCGCAGCTGGTCGAGCGAGACCAGCGCGTCCTGCAGGATGAACCCGATCTGACGGCCGCGGATCGCCCGCCAGGACCGTTCGGACTGGCGGGTCAGGTCGACCCCGGCCAGGTCGATCCGGCTGGCCTGAACCGTCGCCCCGGTTCCGGCCAGGCCGACGAGCGAGCGCGCGGTGACGCTCTTGCCCGAGCCCGACTCCCCCACGATGGCCAGGCACCGGCCGGGCCGGGCGGTGAACGAGATGCCCTTGACCACCTCGGCGTGGCCGAACGCTACCCGCAGGTTCTCGACGGTCAGCAGCGGGGCGCCCGCCGCCGCGCCGCTTCCCGTTTGCTCGGCGGCTTCGGCTTCGGCTTCGGCTTCGGCTTCGGTCATCGGGCGGCTCCTTCCAGCCGGTGTTGCCAGGTACGGCCCAGCGACGTGACAGACAGCGCCACCAGGACGATGACCAGGCCGGGCATGATCTCCAGCCACCACGAGGTGGTGATGTAGAGGCGGCCAGCATCGAGCAGCGCGCCCCACTCGGGGCTGGGCGGCGCGACCCCGAGGCCGAGGAAGGCCAGGCCCGAGGCCCACACGATCGACTGGCCGACGCCGAGCGTGATCATGGCGACGAGCGGCCGCATGGCGTTGGGAAACAGGTGACGGCGGATCACCGCCCAGCGGCTGTGGCCGAGCGCGCCCGCGGCCTCGATATAGCCGGCCTGCCGCACGTTCAGGACCTGGCCGCGGACCATCCGGGCGTAACCGGGCGCGGAACCGATGCCGACGGCCACGATCTCGGTGCCGACCGAGGGACCGCGGATGGCAATCAGCAGCAGCGCCAGCAACAGCACAGGGAACGCGAACGCGACCTCGAGGATCCGGCTGATCACGGTGTCGATCAGGCCGCCCGCCAGCCCGGCCGCGAAGCCCAGGCCGATCGCGATCGCCATGGCCAGCCCGGTCGCGCCCAGGCCGATGCCCAGTGACTCCCGCGCCCCGTACACGACCCGGGTGAACTGGTCGCGCCCGGCGTCGTCGGTGCCGAACAGGTGGTGAAACGACGGGGCCAGCAGGGTGTGCTGGAGGTCGATCGCGTTGGGGCTGCGCCCGGTGAGCAGCCCGGGCGCGACCGCCGCCACCGCGACGAGCAGGACGACGAGCAGCGGCACGACCGTGCCGGCCCGGATACGGACGGCGCGCACCCGCGCGCGGGGAATCGCGATGGCGCTCACGACGCACGCAGCCTCGGGTCGATGAGGCCGTAGGCCAGGTCGACCAGCAGGTTGGCGACGACGTACACGGCCGCCACCACCAGCACGATCCCCGATACCGTGGGGACGTCCCTGGTGTTGACCGCGGTGACCAGCACCTGGCCGATACCCGGGCGGCCGAAGACGTTCTCGGCGATCACCGCGCCGGAGACGAGCGCGCCCAGCGCCCAGCCCGACAAGGTGATGGCCGGCACGACCGAGTGCCGCAGCGCGTGCTTGAGCCGCACCAGCGTCTCGCCCATGCCCCGGGTGCGCGCGGTCGTGATGAACGGCTGGTCGAGCACCTTCTCGAACTCATCGCGGGTGACCTGGCCGAGGAAGCCGGCCAGCGGGATGGCCAGCGTGAGCACGGGCAGCACCGTCCCCATCGGGCTGGTTCCGCCGATGACCGGGAAGATCCGCAGTTCGACCGCGAACACGACCAGGAGCACGACCCCCACCCAGTACGCCGGCAGGCTGGCGGTGAGCGCCTCCCAGGTCGAGCCGAGGGCGCTGACGACCCGGCCGCGCCGGGCCGTCAGCAAGATCACCGCGAGGGCGAGTACCCAGGCCGCGACCAGCGCGACGACGGTCAGGACCAGGCTCGGCAGCAGTTCCGCGCCGATGACCTGCGTGACCGGCTTGTACTGGGTGTAGGAGGTGCCGAGGTTCCCGCGGAACAGCCCGCCGACGTAGTCGAGGTACTGGATGATCAGCGGATGGTCGAAGCCGAACTTATGGTCGACCGGCGCGAGCTGGGCCGGCGTCCACTGCTGGGCGCGCCCGTTCTGCTGGTTGAGGATCGCGGTCGCGCGGTCACCCGGCACCAGGAGCTGGGCGAAGAAAGTGACCGAGGCGGCCGCGATCAGGACGGCGATCGCCGTGATGACCTTGACGAGGACCCGGCGGGCGGTTCGCACTGGAGGACCTCACTTCGTGAAGTAGGCGTCCTCGAAGACCGGCTCGCCCTGGCTCTTCTCGAGCCAGACGTCGTGCAGGTTCTTCGCGACCGCGATCGACATGAACTGCGTGTAGAGGCCGACCGCGGCGGCGTTGTCCTGGATGATCTGCTGGGCCTCCCAGTAGTGCGGGTCCGCCGCGGCGGCGGTGGGCGCGCTGTTGCCGTCCTGGATCTGTGCGGACAGCTGGTTGTTGTTGTAGAAAGAGGAGTTGCTGTAGTTCGGGTCGGCCTTGGTGTTCGGGCGCCACACGATCCACAAGATCGCGGGACTCGGGCTGGTCCAGTACCACGGCTGCGCATCGTAGGAATCCGGCGTGGAGAACTTGCCGGAGAACGTCTCCGCCTGGGTTTCCGGGATCAGGTTCACGTTGAAGCCGACCTGCTTCCACTGCTGCTGCAGGATCTGCAGCAGCGTGGCGCCCTCGGCTGTGATGACAGAGCCCGCCGGGTAGGCGAACGTCACGGTGAGCTCCTGGCCGTCCTTGGTCCGGTAGCCGGCCGCGTTCTTCGCCGTCCAGCCGGCCTGGTCCAGCAGCTGGTTCGCCTTGGCCGGGTCGTACGGGTACGCCTGCGCCACCGACGGGTCGTAGCCCGGGGTGGCCTGGCTGACCGACGGGTTGCCCTCGTACGGGATCACGCCGTGGAACGCGGTCTGCACGGCGGCCTTGCGGTCGGCGCCGTACGCGAACGCCTGGCGGACCAGCTTGTCGGTGAAGACGCCCTTGATCGTGTTCAGGTAGATGGAGACCGGCTTGCCGGGCGTGATGTACCGCGTCACCTGGTAGTTCGCCTCGGCGTTGGCCCAGTCGACGGTCGGGACGTCGTAGATGACGTTCGTCTCGCCGGTGGTCAGCGACGCGTAGCGCTCGATCGGGTCGGGCAGGAACTTCCAGTCCACCTCGTTGACCAGGGCCGGCCCCTGATGCTTGGCGGTGGCCGGCCAGGAGGTGTAGCCCGCGTTCCTGACCAGGATCACCTCCTGGCCGTGCTTCCACTGCTTGATCGTGAAGGCGCCGGAGCCGATCGGGTCGTTGCAGACGGCCGTGTTGCCCTGCTTGATGTTCGCCGGGGACAAGATGCCGAAGTACGCCTGGGTGAGCATGGTCAGCAGCGGGAGGTAGGGCTTGTTCAGCGTGACCAGCAGGTGAGTCGCGTCGAGGGCCTGCGCCGACTTGAAGTACGGGTCGATCGAGACCTGGGCGGTGCTGTTGCCGCCCTTTTCCCAGAAGGCGAAGTTGTCGGCGACGGCCTGGGCGTTCAGCGGGGTGCCGTCGGTGAACTTGACGCCCGGCTTGAGGGTGAAGGTATAGGTCAGCCCATCGCTGGAGACCTTCCAGCTGGTCGCCAGCCAGGGCTTGATCGATCCGTCGTCCGCCTCGGTCACCAGCGAGTCGAGGACGTTGCGGTCGATGTAGGCCTCCTGCAGCCAGCCGCCGTACAGGCACGGCGGTTCCTGCTCGTGGCCGTAGACGATCGTGCCGCCCTTGACGATGGTGCCGCCGTCGGCGGCCGAGGAGGCGGTCGCGCCGCTCCCGCCGCAGCCGGCCAGGAGGCCGCTCAGGAGGAGGGCGGCGGCGCCCGCGCTCGCGCTGAGCCGTACGAAACTGGGTCTCGTCATCGTGAGTTCTTCTCTTTTCTGCGGGTCAGGCGCTGAGCTCGGTCACGGGCAGGTGAGCGCCGCCGCGGTAGCGGGCGCCCGGGTGGCGGCCGGGCAGGCGGTCGCCGGCCCCGAAGATGCGATCGCGCAAGGATTCGTCCGCGTCGTAGCTGGTGCGGAGCCGGCCGCGGCGGCGCAGGACGGGCACAACCAGCTCGATGAAGTCCCGCGCGGTGTCGTAAGAGTGGTACTGCAGCAGGTTGATGCCGTCGATGCCCACGTCGTCGAGCCATCCTTCGATGGCGTCGGCGACCACCTCGGGTGTCCCGGCGGTGAACAGCGGTTGCCGGGACAGGTCACCGAAGCCGGCGAGGAACTCCCCGACGGTCTGCTCCGGGTCGAACGGACCACGCCGCCGCCCGATGCCGCCATCGCCGCTCGCGACCTCCTTGAGCTTGGCCTCCGGCGGGAATGCGGTCGGGTCGAACGGCAGGCTGGCGTGGGCCAGGTAGCCTTCCGGGCTGCTCAGCCGCTCGAACTCGGTCAGCTTGGCGGCGGCCTCCGCCTCGGTCCGCCCCACGATGACGCCCGCGATGGTGATGAACTTGACGTCGTCCGCCCGGCGCCCGGCCTCGACCGCGGCCTCGCGGATGTTGCCGATCGTCCCCTTGATGAACGAGGTGCTGGGGCCGCCCGTGAACACCACTTCGGCGTGCTGGCCGGCGAACCTGGTGCCGGCCCCCGACGCGGTGGCGGTGAAAAGCACCGGGGTCCGCTGCCGGCTCGGTGACGGCAGGTGCGGGCCCTCGACCTTGAAGTACTTCCCGTCATGGTCGATCGGGCGGATCTTGGCCGGGTCCGCGAAGACGTTGTGCTCCCGGTCCGCGACGATCGCGTCGTCGTCCCACGACCCTTCCCAGAGCTTGTAGAGAACGTCGAGGTACTCGTCCGCGATCTCGAACCGGGTATCGTGCTCCACCTCGCCGTCCCGGCCGAAGTTGCGGGCCGCGTTCGGCAGGTACGAGGTGACGATGTTCCAGCCGACCCGGCCCTTGGTCAGGTGGTCCAGGGTGCTCAGCCGCCGGGCCCAGGCGAACGGCGGCTCGTACGTGGTGGAGAACGTGATGCCGAAGCCGAGGTGCCGGGTGACCGCGGCCATGGCCGGCACGACCAGCGACGGGTCGTTGTTCGGGATCTGCAGCCCTTCCCTGATCGACGTGTCGGCGGACCCGCGGAAGACGTCGTAGGTGCCGATCACGTCGGCGAGGAAGACCGCGTCGAAGCCGCCCTCCTCCAGCAGCCGGGCGAGCTCGGTCCAGTACTCGATGTCGTTGTGCCGCTCCCGGTTGTTCCCGGGCAGGCGCCACAGCCCGTGCGTGATGTGGCTGACGCAGTTCATCTCGAACAGGTTGAGGATGAGTCGCTTCATGTCGGTCCTTCAGGCGCGCTGCGGCGCCGGGGACGACGCGCGGCGGTAGCGGGCGGCCGGGTGCCGGCCGGGCAGCCGGTCGCCGCGGCCGAAGAGCTTGTGCCGGAGCGTTCCCTCGGCGTAGTCCCGCTGCATCAGGCCCCGCTCCTGGAGCACCGGTGCGACATGGTCCGCGAACTCCTCGTACGACCCCGGGATCTCGGCATTGACCAGGTTGATGCCGTCGACACCCGCCGCCTGCCACCGCGCCAGCTCACCGGCGATCTGCTCGGGGGTACCGGTGATCCGGCTGTTGCTGGCGGTGTAGTGCGCCACGTCGCGCAAGGTGGCGGGCCGGTCCGGGACCAGGTCCTTGATCCAGCCGACGATGCTCTGCACGCCCTCGGTGGTGAGCTCGCCGACCGGGGTATCGAGATCCTCATGGCCGAAGTCGACGCCGAGCGATCCCGCGAAGTGCGAGAGCTGGGCGTCGTAGTCGATCCACTCGTCGAGCTCAGCCGCCTTGCGCCTGGCCTCCGCCTCGGTCGAGCCCGGGACGATGTACAGGCCCTGGAAGAACTTGATGTCGTCCGGCCGCCGGCCGTACCTGACCGCGCGGGCGCGGATGTCCGCGGTGTCGCGGGCGGCCGCGGCCAGGTTCGGCGACACGATGAAGGCCGCCTCGGCGTTCTTCGCCGCGAACGTCCGGCCGGCCTCCGACGCGCCCGCCTGGAATAGCAGCGGCGTGCGCTGCGGCGACGGGCTCACCAGGTGCGGGCCTTCGACCTTGTACCGCGGGCCCTCGTGATCGATCGGGTGGACCTTGTCGTAGTCGGCGTGGATCCCGGTCGTGCGGTCCTGGCGGAGGGCGTCCTCCTCCCAGGAGCCCTCCCAGAGCTTGTAGGTCACGTCGACGTACTCGTCCGCCCAGGCGTAGCGCTCGTCGTGCTTGGTCAGCCCGTCCAGGCCGAAGTTGCGGGAAGCGTTCGGCAGGTAGTTGGTGACAATGTTCCAGGCGATCCGGCCCTTGCTCGCGTGGTCGAGAGTGGAGACGCGCCGGGCGAAGTTGAACGGATGCTCCTGCAGGATCGAGGCGGTGAACGCGATGCCCAGGTGTTCTGTGACATAGGCGAGCGCGCTGGCCAGCACCGACGGGTCGTTGCTTGGCACCTGCAGGCCGGCCTCGAAGTACTTGCGCTCGTCGCCGCGGTAGGGCGCGTACAGCCCGACCACGTCCGCGAAGAAGACAGCGTCGAACCTGGCCCGCTCCAGCGTCCTGGCCAGGCCGACCCAGTGCTCGAGGTCGTTGAAGTCGGTCTGCCGCGCGGCCGGACGGCGCCAGGTGCCCTGGATGATGTGGCTGGTCGTGTTCATCACGAACGCCGCGAAGTGCAGCGGTCGTGGTCGTGCGGATGTCACGGCGGACATGGAGGATCTCCGGGGTGTCGGGCGCAGGCGGCGGCCTGGCGGCGTACGGAACGCGGCGGATTCGGGAGGCGGGGAACTCGAAGGCGGCGATGCGGAAGGGACCGCGGTGTCCCCGGTCAGATCAGCGACACAGACAGCTGGCGGTACGACGGTGGTCGACGTAGCGGCGGCAAACGAGCACCTGCGGCCGACCTCCTCTCGGTTAGGTTCCCGCCCGGCGTGGCCCGGATGATTAATTCCTACTAACACAATAGATAAACTAGGAATTAAGGTTGAGGCTAGACCTGACAGGCGATTCCGATCCCCCGGCAGCCATAGCCGATCACCCGGCACGCAATCGTCAAGGCCTGCGGCGCCCCGTCGACCGGGGCGGGACCCACCGGGCCGCCGACGCCGCGGTGAGCTGCCCGCGATCTTCCGGCCGGAGACCGAGATGGACCCGCGTGCTCGTCGACCAGATGCGAGCGGTGGACGCGAGCCGGCTAGCGATCTCTTCTTGTGGACGTTCACCAGCGATCTCGCCTGCGTAGCCCCAGCGCCCTCCCGGCCGTTCTGGCCCGGCCTGGCACGCAAGCCAGCCGCGCCGCCCGCCTCAGCGGCCCGCTCCCACATCACCAGCACCGCCGGTACCAGCTCCCGCGCGGTCCCGGGCCGGGCGTAACTACGGCAATGCTCCATCGTCGTGGTTCTGACCACCACGATGTTCCATCGTCGTGGTTAATAACCCGCCCTCTGCAAGCCGAACAGCGATCAGGCGCACCGCCCGCACCGCCCGCACCGCCCGCACCGCCCGCACCGCCCGCACCGCCCGCACCGCCCGCACCGCCCGCACCGCCCGCACCGCCCGCACCGAGCCCGGACCAAGCCCCAGGCCGGGCCAAGCCCGAGCCCGGACCGAGCCCGGACCGCATGAGGCCCACGGAACCCCTGGCCCCATCCCCGCACCGGCTACCGCCTGACCCGCCGACCGGTTAACCTCCGCTGTTGAAGATCTCTAGGTGATTTCGCCGGACGTCTCAGCGCCGCGAAGACGGGCGAGGTCGACCGGACCCGCGGGAAGCAGCGGATCCGCGTCGCGCCGGGCGCGGCAGTAACAATCTTCGAAGCGCTTCGCGGGATAACGATCACCGGTGCCCCTTATCGGTCGCCGTTCCGGAGCAGGCATCGTGATGCACGCGTTTGCATGTTGGATGTTGACGGATATTGCCGCCCGTTGTCTACTCAAAGGAAGAGTTGAAGCGCTTCGACAACCGTCCGCAAGGAAGCCACGGGAGAATCCATGCGCAAGCTCGTTCGCGCGGCCCTGCCGATAGCGGCAGCGGCGGCGGCCCTCACGCTCACCGCGACCAGCGCCCTCGCCTTCGTGTACGAGTCCTCCGCCCAGTACGCGTCGTACTCCACCGGCGGCTACACCCTCTACAACGACGAATGGGGCAGCGGCCACGGCACCCAGACCCTGTGGGTCAACTCCGCCAGCAACTGGGGCGTCTACTCGACCCAGCCGAGCACGTCCGGCGTGAAGTCCTACCCGAACGACAGCAAGTCGATCGGCACCGCCCTCAACTCGCTGCACGCGGTCACAAGCTCGTTCAGCGAGAGCAACCCGGGCAGCGGCAACTGGGAGTCGGCCTATGACATCTGGCTGAACGGCAGCGGTATCGAGGTCATGATCTGGACGTACGTGAAGGGCAACGTCGGTCCGCTCGGTTCGTCGGTGGGCACCGTCAGCCTCGACGGCAGCACGTGGACCCTCTACGCCGGGAACAACGGCTCCAACCCGACGTACTCGTTCGTCCGCTCCGGCAACGAGAGCGCGGGCACGGTCAACGTGCTCGACATGCTGAAGTACCTCGAGAACACCAAGGCCTACTTCTCCAACCCGACGCTGTCCACCGTCCAGTACGGCTGGGAGATCAGCGGCACTGGCAACGTGCAGGAGAACTTCACCATCAACAGCTACTCGGTGAGCAGCTCCTAGCCGACGACAGGAAGGTGCGCGCCGTCGCGCAGGAACAGCGGGATCCGGCCCAGCGGCGCGTCGGCGCGCACCACGTTCCCTCCGTCGTGCTCCGCCCCGGTCCAGGCGTCCGCCCACCGGGCGCCGCCCGGCAGGTAGACCGGCCGCTCCCGAGCGCCGTACTCGGCCACCGGGGCCACCAGCAGGTCAGACCCGAACAGGTAGGCGTCCTCGGCCGCCCAAGCCCCGGGGTCGGCCGGGAAGTCGGTGAACAGTGGCCGCATGGGCGGGAGGCCGTCGGCGTGGGCGGCGCGCATCAGCGTCATGATGTACGGCCGCAGCCGCTCGCGCAGGAAGATCGCCGCCGTGATGTGCTCGTAGGCCTCCGGGCCGAAGGACCATGGCTCGTTCGGGCCGCCGGTCTGCTCGAGGCCGAACGGCATCAACGGCTCCCGGTTCCCGTGCAACCGGAACAGCGGGCAGAACACGCCGTACTGGAACCACCGGACGATCAGCTCGCGGTATTCGGGGTCGTCGGGGTCACCGCCGTGGAATCCCCCGATGTCGGTCGTCCACCACGGGATGCCGCTGATCGCGACGTTAAGACCCGACCGGATCTGCGCCCGCAAGCTGGCGAAGGTGGCCGGGATGTCTCCCGACCACAGTGCCGCTCCGTACCGCTGGCTGCCCGCCCAGGCCGAACGGGTCAGGCTGACCGTGCCCGGCTCCCCTGCTCGTGCCATCCCCTCGGCGAACGCCCTCGTGTTCTCCCGCGGGTACATGTTCCCCACCTCGAGTCCGGGACCGGCGTGGTAGCGCAGGTTCTGCTGGAACCCGGGGCGCAGCTCGGGCTCGCAGGCGTCCAGCCACCACACGTCGATCCCGTAGGGGCGCAGGTAGTTGTCGCTGACCTTTTCCCATACGAAATCCCTGGCCCGCGGGTTGGTGGCGTCGTAGAAGGCGACGTCCACCGGGGTGGCGACGCCCTTGTCGGGCCACGTCGCCTGGGCCAGCGGCCCGAGCTCGGTCCCGATCAGCAGCCCCTCGTCCCGCATCCGCCCGAAGTTCTCGCTGACCGGGGAGACCGAGGGCCAGACCGACACCATCAGCTTGACGCCCATGTCGCGCAGTTCGGCGGTCAGCGCGGCCGGGTCCGGCCACTCGCCGGGGTCGAACTTCCAGTCGCCCAGGTGGGTCCAGTGGAAGTAGTCGACCACGATGACCGACAGCGGCAGCCCGCGACTGGCGTACTCGCGAGCGACCTCGAGGAGTTCGTCCTGCGTGCGGTAGCGGAGCCGGGACTGCCAGAAGCCGCTGGCCCATTCGGGCAGCAGGGGCACGTGTCCGGTGGCGTCGGCGTACCGGCCGAGGATCTGGATGGGCGTCCCGGCGGTGATCCAGTAGTCGATCTGGCGGGCGCTGTCGGCCACCCAGCGGGTGCCGTTGGCGGCCAGCTCGGCGCGGCCGATCGCCGGGCTGTTCCACAGCAGCCCGTAACCCCGGCTGGACAGCACGAACGGGATGGTGACCTCGCCGTTGCGCTGCACCAGGTCGAGGACGGTTCCCTTCTGGTCGAGCCGCCCGTGGCCGTGCTGGCCGAGCCCGTAAAGCCGTTCCCCGTCGTAGGCGCGGAACGACTGCTCGAGACGGTGGTAGCCGTTGCCGGTGGGGGTGAACAGCCGCGGGCCGGGCCACCACCAGTGGATGGGCTGCTCCGCCAGGAGCTCGTCGCCGGTCGTGGTGCTGGTGAACCGGAGCATGCCCTGCCCGTGCTCTTCGACATCGGTGGTGAGCTCGGCCGTGACGCGCCCGTTGATCAGCCGGCCCGACGTGGCGGTTATCTCCGTCTTGGCCTGGCACGGTTCCGGCTCGTGGTCGAGGGCGCCGGGGAGGCCGTCGAGGATCGGGCCGACGCGGCCGCGGACCCGGATACTGTCAGGGCCCCACGGCTCGACGCGGAGGGTCTCCTGGCCGGACGACCACCCGAAGCCGTGCGTATCGGGGCCGATGTCACTGACGCTACTCACTCGGTGTCCTCCTAGCGGGGGGTGGTCCCGTGCTGCCGCGGGCCGTGAGGGACGGCGGGATGAGCTGCACCTCCCCGGCCGGGTTGGCCCCGGCACCGGCCGCCGCGCCGTCGCCCATCCGGCGCATGAGCAGGTCGACGGCCCGGGTGCCGAGCTCCGCGGCGGGGAGGGTCACCGAGGTCAGCCGGGGCGCGGCCTGCTCCGCGATCTGGTCCGGGCACAGCGCGACGATCGACACATCCTCGGGAATGGCGCGCCCGGTCGTACGCAGCAGGGACATCAGCGGCGAGATGATGCCTTCGTTCTGCACGATGAGCCCGGTCGTGCGCGGCCGTTCCTCGAGGATCCGGGTGAGCGTGCCGGCCGCCGCCTCGTAGCTCCCGTCGCACGGCCGGTGGACCAGGTCGACGCCCAGGGCCGCGGCACCGTCCCTGATACCGCGCAGGGTGCGCTCGGCGAAGCCGATCCGCCGTCGGTAGACGCCCTCGGCCTCGCCGATGAACGCCACCGTGCGGTGGCCGAGCCGGGCCAGGTGCTCGACGCACAGCCGCCCGGCCGCCGCGAAGTCGAGGTCGACGCAGCCGAGCCCGGCCGGGTCGGCCGGGACTCCGATCAGCACGGCGTCGACCCCGGTATCGACGATGGTCGCGATGCGGTCGTCTTCCAGGCCGATGTCGGTGAGGATCACGGCGTCGGCCCGGGCACTCGAGGCGACCCGGCGGATTCCCGCGGAGCCTTCGTCGTTCGTCAGCAGGAGCACGTCATAGCCGTAGCCGCGGGCCTTGGTCACCACGCCGATCGCGATCTCCATCATGACCGGTACGTACAGGTCGCTGCGGAGCGGCACGATGAGCGCGAGAACGTTCGACCGGCTGCTCGCGAGGGCGCGCGCGCCGACGTGCGGGTGATAGCCGAGCGCCTTGACGGCCCGGTGGACCCGTTCCTTCGTCTCCTCGGATACCGAGCGCTTGCCGCTGAGCACGTACGAGACCGTGCTCGCGGCGACGCCTGCCTGCCGGGCCACGTCAGCGAGTGTCGCCATCCCCCCACCTCCCCGGTCGGCTGCCCGCTGGCTCAGCTCGCTGTCGAAGCGCTTCAAAGCACAAGCACCAGCGATATCCGGGCGTGTCAACGCTATCATTAGCGGACTGCCGCGAGTATGGGCGATCCATGGTCGAAGCGCTTCAACCTGGACCTGTGCGAGCGTGCCCTCCGATTCGATGTGCCTGCTTCAGTCGGCACCGGGGCCCCAGGTCAGGCGGACGGGTAGCCCGGCGGGCAGGCTCACGCGGCGGGCCGGGGACGGCGGGCTCGCGCCGCGGGCTGGGGACGGCGGCCGGCAGCTGACCTCGACCTGGCGGGCGACGGCGGAAAGCAGCACCGCCTCGGCCCGGCCGGTGGCGGCGTCCCAGCGCAGATCGGCCACCCGTACCCCGGTCAGGGTGCGGACCCCGTGCAGGCGGCCGGAGGGCAGGAAGCCGGGCCGCGCCGGGAGCAGCTCGATCCGCCCGGGACCGGTCTGGCCGGCCGGGACGGAGTCCACCAGCAGCTCGGTCAGGAGGCCGGGGAGCGCGCAGGCGGCGTCCGCGTTGCAGACCGAGCGTTCCGGATAGTGGCTGCTCATCAGGGACTTGAAGAAGAAGCCCGCCCCGGTCAGCGCGGCCAGCAGCCGTCCGGCCAGGTCCGCGTCGCGGAGCCGGGCGGCCGCGAGGGCCCTGTGCAGGTAGCCGTGGGCGGAGTCGTCCTGGGCGCCGCGCCGCCGCAGCGCCCGCAGGGCGGCCGCCGCCAGCTCCGGGGTGCCCGCGACCGTGATCTCGTGCAGCGGCCAGACCGGGTACAGGTGGCTGACGTGCCGGTGGTCGTCGTGGCCGGGCAGCGGCGGCTGGCCGGTCTGCTCCGGCGGCCAGGCCCACTCGGCCAGCGCGCCGTCTGGGGTGAGACGGTAGGGCGGCAGCCGTTCCGCCAGCTCGCGCCACCCGCGCGCGGCGTCGGAGCCGGGGTCGGCCGCGGCCGCGGCGAGGAGGGCGTGGCGGGCGGCGGCGATGTCCATGGTGGCGTTGACGGCGGCCGGGGTCCAGCCTTCGGGCTCGTTCTCCGGGGAGTAGGACGGCGCGAAGACCACCCGGCCGCCGTCGTCCGTCCTGGTGAGGAAGTCCTGGTAGAACGTGGCCAGCTCGCGCAGCGCCTGGCCGGCCTGCGCGGCCGCGTACGCCGGGTCGGCGCGGGCCAGCGCCTCGTCGAGCACCGGGACCAGCAGCCAGTCCGCGGCCGCGGTCCACATGTGCAGCGGCCAGCGCGGCTCGAAGTGGACGGTCAGGCCGTCGTGCCCGTCGGTGTGGGCCGGGGCGACGATCCCCCGGGCGCCGAACAGGCGCCGTGCGTTGACCCGCCAGTCGGGCAGCTGACGCCGGACCAGGGTCGCCACCGCGTCCACGGCGGCCGGGACGTCGGTGGTGACGGCCCCCGCGAGCTGCAGCCCGAGGTTCGCGTCGGTGGTGATCGCACCGGACCAGGCCGGGTTCCAGTCGCCTTGCCACAGTCCGGTCAGCCGGGACGGCAGCAGCCCGCTCGCGGACAGCAGGAGGTAGCGCCCGGACGCGAACAGCTTCTCCAGCAGGGCGGGCAGCGGCTGGCCGGGGCGCGCCGCCTGCCGGGCCAGGAGCTCGCCGACGGGGAGCCCGCGGTCAGCGGCGCTCGCGCCCAGGTCCAGGGCGACCTCGCCGAAAGCGCGGGCGTGGGCCCGGGCGTGCTCGGCGAGCAGCCGCCGGGGCCCGGCGGCGGGTGCGTCGACGACCGCGGCCAGGGCGCGGGCGCGGGCGGCACCGATTCCGGTGGCGTCGGGGAAAGTCTCGACCCGGGTGAGCAGCGTCAGCTCCCGGCAGCGGGCTATCCGGACGATGCTGGCCGGGCCGGCGATGCTGGCCGGGCCGGCGGTCACGCTCCCGCCCGGGGCGGCTGTCAGCCGGGTGGCTCCCACGTATCCGCCGCTTCCAGCCGCGGGGTACTCGACCGTGGTCATGAGGACCGCGTCGCCGGGCGCGTGCTCGCGGAACTGCCCGCTAACCCGCAGCCCGGCCGGGGCGCCCGGCAGCCGCGCGTCCACCGCGACCACGGCGTCCCACCGGAGTGCTCCGCTCAGCTGCTGGACCACCAGGTCACGGGCACGGGAAACGAAACAGGCACACCGGCGGCCGGACCAGCGGGTGACGGCGATCCCGGCCCGGTAGTTCAGCGTGCGCCGGTAACGCTCCGGGGAAGCCGCGTCCTGCCGGAGCAGGATCGCGAACGCGGGATGGAACGGGCGCGGATGGTAGCGCGGCCAGTCATGAGTGAACAGCTCGAGCGCGCGCCGCGACTCGCCCGCCAGCAGCAGGTCGCGCACCCGCGGCAGGCGGCTGGCCAGGTCGGGCGGCCCGGCCGCGGCCAGCCCCCGGGGGGCGTCCGGCCACGTCAGCTGGTGGTGGGTGACGACGGTGCTCTCCGCCCCCGGCCGTCCGTGCGCCAGCGCGCCGTGCCTGCCGTTCCCGACCGGGAACGCGTCTTCCCAGCGGTCGGCCGGGGCGGTATCGACCAGGAGAGTTCCTCTCGTCATCGGCCGGCCGGGTCGCCGTACATGATGCCCCGGCCGTTGGTGGCGAGGTAGACGCGGCCGAACACCCGCGGGTCGCCGGCGATGGCCTGCCCGGTCCAGCCCCACTGCTGCGCGCCGGTGTTGATCCGGGCCCAGCTCGCGCCGCCGTCGTCGGACCGGAAGATGGCCTGCACCCGGCCGACTATCCCGGTGAGGTAGATCGCCGGATAGCTCGCGCCCGGCGCCGCCCGGCCGAAGCCGAGCGTCGCCACCGTGCCCACGCTGGTGACGGGCACGAACGTCTTCCCGCCGTCGGTGCTGTGGTACAGCTTGCCGTCGCCGCCGGTCAGCCACAGGTCACCGGCACGTCCCGGCACCGTGTGCAGCTGCGGCAGGCTGCTGGTCTGCTCCGCGCCCGTCCCGGCGGGCAGGCCGGTCCTGGCGGCGGTGAAGCTGGCGCCGCCGTCCGCGGACGTGTACAAGGTGCCTGCGGCCGGGTCGAAGGCGTAGAACACGTCCCGGTCCACCGGGTCGGCGACCGCCATCACGCCCGCGGGCAGGCCACTGGCCGCGGTCCAGGTCCGGCCGTGGTCGGTGCTGTAGAAGGGCGTGTCCGGCTCGGGCGCGTACGACTGGTTCTCCGGCGTCCACACCAGCGACGAGCCGTCGGCGGACAGCGCGACTGCCCCGGCGCCGTACTGGACGCCGGGCGGCAGGCTCATCGCCGACCAGGTGGCGCCGCCGTCGGCGGAGTAGTCGCCGCCGTCCCAGCCCACCAGGGCGAGGTCGCGGGGGGCGGTGCCCGCCTCCGCGACCGACGAGCCGCTGCTGAGGATGGGCGTGATCATGCCGCCGGCCGGCGAGGAGGCCAGCGACCGGTGGCAGAAGCCACCCAGGTCGCCCACCGCGCTGACCAGCTGGCACGGGCCGGCCGCCGGGGCGAGCAGGTCCTGGACAGCGGTCTCCTCGATGCCGGCCGCCGCCGCCGACGACCATGCGGTGGGCTGGCCGTGGTCGGCCGCGGTCAGGTCCTGCGTGCCGAACACGGTGGCGCCGGTGCCGTAGATCGCGTGACCGGGGTCGAACGGGTCGATCGCGATCGAAGCGATCCACCAGCCGAACTTGGGCGTGCCGCCCCAGGCCAGGTACGGGGAGGCCGAGATGTCCAGGGTGGCCCGGGCGCCGATGTCCGCCCAGGTGGTCCCGCCGTCGGTCGAGCGGTAAATGGTGTCGACCGGGGACCAGCGGTCGTTGGTGGCCACCATGACCGTGCCGGGATGTGACGGGTCCACCGCGAGGCCCGAGTAGCCGAAGGGCGGGTTTCCGTCCGCGCCGGGCTTTTCCGGGGTGATGTCCGTCCAGGCACCGGTCCGCGGGTCGTACTTCCAGACGCTGCCGTCGGTCATCCCGTTCGGCCCCGGCTGGTTGGCGTAGTCGACGTAGAGCACGCCGTCGGCGGCCAGCACCCCGTGCTGCGGTTCCATCCCGGCCGGCCCGCCGGGGATCGTCCGCCAGGTCGCGCCCGCGTCGGTGGACTCGTACACGTAACCGCCGGCGGCGTCACCGACGAAGACGGTGCGCGTCGGCGCACCCCCGCGGGCGGGGGCGCCGAAGGTCACGAAGGACAGGCCGATGTCATCGGGGGTGCTCGTCACCGGGAAGCTGGCCACCTGCGCCCAGGTCGCGCCGCCGTCGCCGGACCGCCACAGGCCATTGGCCGGCGAGGCCAGGTACAGGACCCGGTCGTCACCGGGGTCGACGGCGAGCCGCTCCCCCATGTCGCGGCCGTCCTGGTTGGCCGCGAGCTGGATCGGCAGGTCGCTGACCTGCCAGGTGCGGCCCTGGTCGGCCGAGCGGAGGATCTCCCCGTCCGGCGGTTGCGCCCAGGACTGGGTGTACTCCCCGGTCGCCAGCCAGACCTTGCCCGCGTCGCGGGGGTCGGCGGCGACGGACTCCACGCCGAGCTCGTTCCAGTCGCCGAACCCGGTGAAGTCGAGCAGCGGGACCCAGCGCCCGGCCGTGGCGTCCCAGCGGTAGGCGCCCCCGACGTCGGTGCGCGCGTAGGCGAGCCCGCGCTGCGCGGGGCTGAACACCAGGCCATCGACGAACCCGCCGGCCCCGATCCGTACGTTCTGCCAGGAGTAAGGCGCCAGGGGGGTCGCGGCCGGGGCCGCGACGGCCGTCGCGGCCGGAACCGCGGAACACAGCAGCGACGCGACGGCGGCGAGGATGGTCACGCTAGCCCTTGACAGCACCGAGCAGCACCCCCTTGGTGAAGTGCTTCTGCACGAACGGGTAGACGATCAGGACCGGGACGATGGTGATCGTGACCACGGCCATCTGGAGCGCCAGGGTGGGCGCCGAATTCTGGAAGCCGGCCGCGGCGCTGACCATCTGGCTGTTCTGGGTCAGGTAGTTGTACAGCACCATCTGGAGCGGCCACTTGGAGCTGTCCGACGGCATGAACAGCATGATGTTGAACCAGGAGTTCCAGTAGCCGACCGCGTAGAACAGCGCGATGACCGCGGTGACCGCCTTGGACGTCGGCAGCACGATCCGCCACAGGATCCGCCAGTCGCCCGCGCCGTCGATGCGGGCGGACTCGATGAGGTCCTGCCCGGTGCTGGCGAAGAACGACCGCATCACGATGATGTTGAACACGCTGACCGCGCTCGGCGCGATCAGCGCCCAGTACTGGTCGTAGCCGCCGAGCGCGGAGACCACGAGGAACAGCGGGATGATCCCGCCGTTGAAGAACATCGTGATCAGCATGATCCACAAGATGGTGCGATGACCGAACGAACCGGCCCGCGACAGCCCGTAGGCGGCCATGATCGTGACGACCATGGAGAAGAACGTTCCCGCGGCGGTGATCGCCAGGCTGATCAGCAGCGCCCGGCCCACCACGCCGCCGGACACGACGTCGGCGTAGGCGGTCAGGCTCAGGCCGTGCGGCCAGATGACCATGCCGCCCGCGGCGTTGATCGAGGCCTGGGTGGAGAAACTGGTCACCACGATCGTGTACAGCGGGAACAGGATCACCAGCGCGATGGCGGCGATCGTGCCGGACTTGGCGCCCTGGGTGGCGGCTCGCGGCCGCTCCTGCCAGGGCGGTCTTTGCGCCGGGGCCAGGACGCGGGTGAAGGGTGGCACGCGCCGGGCCCGTTCGGCCGTCTGGGTTGTGATCATTTCCGGTACAGCCCGTCCTCCCCGAACAGGTGCGCGGCCTTGTTCGCGCCGAGGATGAGGATCACCGAGGTGAGGCCGAGGAACAGCCCGGCCGCCGCGCCGTAGCTGTAGTTTCCGGCCACGATGCCGTTGCGGTAGGAGAACGTGGTGATGACCTGGGCGGCGCCCGTCCCGGCGGCGGGCAGCTGGATGAGCATCTGCTCGAAGCCGAACGTCAGGGCGTACCCGAGGTTGAGGATGAGCAGCAGCACCGTGATGCCCTTGAGCCCCGGCAGCGTGATGTGCCGCAGCCGCCGGGCGTAGCCCGCGCCGTCCACCGCGGCCGCCTCGTACAGCGCCGGGCTGATGGCCGCCAGGGCCGCCAGGTAGACGATCATCGACCAGCCGGCTTCCTTCCAGATGAGCTGGGAGGTGACCAGGAACTTGAACGTGCCGGGATTGGTCATGAAGTCGAACGGGCTGGCGACCCCGTGCGACCGCAGGAACGTGTCGAGCACCCCGGCCCCGCCGAACACCTCGTTGAAGATCGTGACGACCAGCACGAAGGAGAAGAAGTGCGGCAGCGTCGCCACGGCCTGGATGACGCCGCGCAGGCGGCGGGACAGCAGGCTGTCGAGCAGGATGGCCAGCGCGACCGGGACCGGGAAGAACAGCACGAGCTGGACCGAGAAGAGCATCAGCGTGTTCCAGAACGCGTGCCAGAAGCCCGGGTCGGCCAACAGCTGCTGGAAGTTCGCCAGGCCGACCCACGGGCTGTGCAGCAGCCCGTCGTACAGGTCGTAGTCCTGGAACGCCATGACCAGGCCCAGCATGGGCGCGTAGCCGAACACGGCCAGCAGGGCCAGGGCCGGCAGCACCATGACGAGCAGCGTCCGGTCGCGCCGGAGCCTGACCCGCCAGCGCCGCGGCGGGCGCGGCGGCGCTGGCGGCGGGCCGGGCGGGCCGGGCGGGCCGGTCGCGGTGACGGCCGCCGGGATGGTGTCCGTCACGCGGGTCCCAGCTTCTTCTGCTGGGCCAGCACCCCTTCGTAGAAGTCCTTCAGCTTGTCGCCGCCGTTGCGTTTCCAGGAGGCGAGCGTGGACCGGTAGTCCGCGATCGTGGCGCGGCCGCGGGCCACCTCGAGCATGACGTTGTCGGTCTGGGTGAACGGGGTGAACGCGTTGGCGCTCGACAGGCTGTTCGGCACCGTGACGTTGAGCTCGTAGAACAGCGGCTGGTAGCCGTGCCCGGCGTTGCGCCGGGCCCAGCTGGCCGACGCCTTGGTCACCTCGGGGTAGCCCGCGTTGTAGACGGTGTTGTTCGGGCTGACCAGGAAGTTGTAGGTGGACACGGCGGATCCGGCGTACTTGGTCCCGGTCGCGTTCAGCTGCGGGCCGGTGCTGGTCATGGTGTAGTCCACGCCCTCGGTCCCGTAGTTGAGCAGGTTGTACTCGACCGAGCCGAACGGCGCCGCGAGGTAGTTCGCGACCCGCAGGATCTCGTCGACCTGGCTGGCCGACAGCTTCTTGCTGAGGTAGCTGGTCCACGCGGTGGCGGCCTCGAGCGGGATCTTCGGCGTCCCGGTGCCGGTGGCGGCGAAGAAGTCGAACGACGCCCGGGTATAGGCCTTGTTCGCCGCCTGGCCCTTCTGGGCGTCGGCCGCGTTCCAGGCGCCCATCCCGTCGGACACGATGACCATCTGGCCCGCGTAGAACTCGGTGACGCCGTTGCCGTAGTTGCCCGCCACCTGGTCGGGATGGACGAGGCCGGCCTTGATCACCTTGGCCATCCAGTTCATCGCCTCGATGATGCCGTCGGACTCGTACTGGGTGATCAGGTTGCCCTTGTCGTCACGCATCCAGGGCGCGTAGTTGTAGGGCTGGAACAGGTAGCCGAAGATGTCGCCCAGCGCCCACCGCTTGGCCTTGGGGTCGTTGATCTGCTTGGCCAGGGCGAACAGGTCGTCCATGGAGGTGACCGAGGGGGTCCCGAGGCCGAGTGAGTCGAGGATGTCCTTGCGGTAGTAGAGCTGGTAGCCGACGTTGAACGTGGCGGGGTAGGACGGGAACCCGTAGAGCTTGTCGTCCCAGATTCCGGCCTGCCAGCCGCTGGAGAAGATCGCCGCCAGGTTCGGGTACTGGCTGATCTTGTTCCCGGCCAGGTGGGGGGTGAGGTCGGCCAGCCGGTCGGCGGCGGCCTGGCCGAAGTTGAGCGGGGGCGCCCAGAACGTCGGGACCTGGATCCAGTCCGGCAGCTTGTTGCCGGAGAACAGCTGGGGCAGGATCGTGCTGTAGTTGTTGCCGTTGGCCGGGCTCACCGACACGGTGGCGCCCAGTGCCTTGTTGACGGCCTGGTCGAAGGGGTTGCCGGCCGACGGGATAGGGCCCCACAGCGGCGTGATCGCCGTGTAGCTCCCGCCGTGGCCGGGCGTCTCCGCGACCGTGCGCACCAGCTTCGCGGGGTAGCTCAGGTAGGCCGGGGACGACCCGGCGACGCTGGGGTAATCCGGCTTGACCAGGCTGCTCGGCTGGTAACGGGGGAGGATCCGCTCCAGCAGGGTGCCAGACGCCGCGCCGGTCCTGGCCGGGGCGCCCCCGCTGCCGCAGGCCGCGAGCAGCGGCGCCGCGGCGACCGCGCCGGCGGCACCCGCCGCGGCGGTGAGGAACCCGCGTCTGCTCATGCGTGAACTCATGTCCGCTACCACCTTCGTCATCGGAGGCTTGAGATGTCGAAGCGCTTCACCAACTTAGGGGGAGATTAGATCCCTCATTGACCTGAGCGCAATAGACCGGAAACACTTGGTCTGTTAGCGACCTGGCTCGCACCCCGCTATCCGGCTGTAATCATGTCGAGGTCATAGACCATCGAACGAGGAGGATCTCAATCGAAGCGATTCGCTACCGTGATCCGGCTCTGGCGTTCGGTGAGCGCGCCGACGACCTCCTGGGGCGGCTCACCGCCGAGGAGAAGATCGCGATGCTGCACCAGCGCTCGCCCGCGATCCCGCGGCTGGGAATGGCCGAGTTCTGGACCGGGACGGAGGGGGTACACGGTGCGTCCTGGCGGGACCACCAGGGCAGCGGGAAGGTGCGGCCGGCCACCGTGTTCCCGCAGCCGCCGGGGATCGCCGCCAGCTGGGACCCGGGGCTGGCCGGTGCCATCGGCCGCGCCACCGGGCGGGAGATCCGCGCCCTGCACGACGAGCGCCCGCTGATCAGCCTCAACGTCTGGGCGCCGGTGGTGAACCTGCTCCGCGACCCGCGCTGGGGCCGGAACGAGGAGGGCTACTCCGAGGACCCGCTGCTCACCGCGCTCATGGGCACCGCCTACGGCGCTGGCCTGTCCGGTGCGGGCCTGTCGGGCGGGGGTGATCCCGGCGGCTACCTGCTGACGGCGCCGACCCTGAAGCACTTCCTCGGCTACAACAACGAGGACGACCGCGACCTGACCTCGACCGGGCTGCGCCCGCGGGTGCTGCACGAGTACGACCTGCCGCCGTTCCGCGCGCCGCTCGAGGCGGGCGCGGCGACCGGCGTCATGCCGTCGTACAACCTCGTCAACGGCCGTCCCGCGCACGTCAGCCCGCTGCTCGGCGAGATCCGCACGTGGACCCGGGACGAGCTGCTGACCTGCAGCGACGCCTGGGCGCCTTCGAACCTGGTGCGGTCTGAGCATTACTTCGCCGACCATCCGGAAGCGCACGCGGCCGCGCTGCGGGCCGGCCTGGACAGTTTCACCGACTCCGACGGGGACGACGGGTTCACCGTCGCGCAGGTCACCGAGGCGCTCAAGCGCGGCCTGATCACCTCCGGCGACGTGGACCGGGCGGTCCGCCGCAAGCTGCTGATCCGGCTCCGGCTGGGCGAGTTCGACCCCGGCGGCGGCCCGTTCGCCAGCGCTGCCGCCCTGGGCACGCCCGCCCACCGCGAACTGGCCCGGACGGCGGCGCGGCGCGGTGCCGTCCTGCTCGCCAACGACGGCTTGCTCCCCCTGGCCCTGGCGCCCGGACAGCGCGTCGCCGTCGTCGGGCCCCTGGCCGCCACCCTCTACGAGGACTGGTACAGCCCGGCGCTGCCCTACCAGGTGACGATCGCCGACGGCCTGGCCGCGGCCGGGGCGGCCGTGACCGTGCACGAGGGCGCCGACCGGGTCCGCACCGACCTCGGTGAGTTCGACGTCTTCGACTGGGGTGACGACGTCGTCACGCTGCGCGGCGCCGGAAGCGGCCGGTACCTCACGGTCACCCGCGACGGCACGCTGGCTGTCACCGCCGCGAAGCCGGACGGCTGGACCGTCCGCGAGACGTTCCGCCGCACCCTGGTGCCCGGCGGGGCCGCGCGGCTGAAGTCGACCGCGACCGGCCAGGCGTTCCGGCTGCGCTGGGACCCGCTATCCGACGGGGTGGCCGAAGCCGTCGCCGCCGCCAGGGACGCCGCGGTCGCGGTGGTGGTGGTCGGTAACGACCCGATGATCGGCGGCCGGGAGGCCCGCGACCGGACCACGCTGGCCCTCGCCCCGGCGGCGGACCGCCTGGTCCGCGCGGTCACCGCGGCCTGCCCGCGGACGGTGCTGGTGATCATGTCCAGCTACCCGTACGTCACCCCCGATGCCCCGGCGATCATCTGGACCAGCCACGCCGGCCAGGAGACCGGTCACGCCCTGGCCGATCTCATCCTCGGCCGGCACGCCCCGGAAGGCCGGCTCGCGCAGACGTGGTACGCGGCCGACGCGGACCTGCCGGACCCGCTCGACTACGACATCATCAAGGCCGGCTGGACCTACCAGTACCTCACCACGCGACCGCGGTTCCCGTTCGGCCACGGGCTGACGTATACGACGTTCGGCTATGGCCGGCTTGTTGTCGAGGCCGCGGATCCGGACCAGCTCCGCGCGACCCTGGACATCACGAACACCGGCGACCGGGCCGGCACCGAGGTCGTCCAGCTCTACGCCAGCTACGCCGGGCCCGGCCAGCCGCGGCGCCGGCTGTGCGGCTTCACCCGGGTCACCCTGGCCCCCGGCCAGTCGGCGACCGCGCGGATAGGCGTGCCGCTCGACCGGCTGCGGCTGTGGGACGTCGCGGCGGGCCGGATGGCGCTGCCGCCGGGCCCGGTCGAGATCGGCGCGGGCGCGTCCAGCGCCGACATCCGCCAGACGGCCCCGGTGCCCGTGCCCGCCGCGCCGTCTGGCCGGCGGCCCGCGCGGATCGCGGCGGCCGACTTCGACGACTACGCGAACATTGCTCTGGTCGACACCACCCGCGAAGCGGGCACCGCGGTCACCCCGGCTGACCCAGCCCGCCCCGGGTGGCTGACGTTCACGAACCTTCATAACGAACGGGCTGGCGTCGCCGCCTTCGTGACCGCCTGCGCCGAACCGCGCGGCGGGCGGATCGAGGTCAGGCTCACGCCTCACGGCAACGGGGAAGACCCGCTGGCCAGCGTGCGCGTGCCGGACACGGGTGACCGGTACGCGTGGACGGAGATCTCCGCCACGGTCGCGCTCCCGGCCGACGCCGATCAGGTCTGCCTGGTCCTGCACGGCCCGGTGCGACTGGACTGGTTCCGCCTGTGATCTGCCTGCTGGTGCACCGGGCGCCGGGCGCGATGCTGGCCGACAGCCTCGGCTACGTGGCCCGGGGGGCCGACAGCGTGCTGTTCTTCCAGTGGCGGCCTCGCGGGCGGGCGCCGAGCTGTACCACCCGGCCCTGGTCCCGCACGCCGGTCCCGATACCCGGATCTTCCGCGAGGCGGTCGCGCTCGGCGAGACGCTGGAGCGGATCGGCGAGGTCGCCGGGAGCACCGTGACCGCGGACGCCGCCGTGCTCGTGGACGCCGCGTCCCGCTGGGCGCTGGAGAGCCGTTCGCTGCCGTCACCGCATGTCCGCCACCTGAACGCGGCCCGCGCGGCCCACGCGGCTTTGGGGCGGTCGGGGATCGGCTGCGACGTCGTGCCGCCGGACGCGGACCTGGCGGGGTATCGGCTCGTCGTCGTCCCCGCCGTCTACCTGCTGTCCGACCAGGCGGCCGCGTCCCTGGGCGGGTACGTCGCGGGCGGCGGCCACCTGGTGGTGACGTTCTGCAGCGGGGTGGCCGACCAGTGGCACCGGGTCCGCACCGGCGGCTACCCCGGCGCGCTGCGGGACGTCCTCGGCGTCCGGGTCGAGGAGTTCCATCCGCTCGCCCCGGGCACGTCGGCCACCCTGACCGTGACCGGCCCCGAGCCGGGCGTGACCGTCGGTCGCCGTCGCGACGGCCGGGACCGGTCCTGGTGGTTCGCGATCAACTACGGCTCCGATCCGGTGACACTGCCGGCCCGCGGCCTGGACCTGATAACCGGCCGCCAGCTGGCCGGCGCGGTCGACCTGCCACCCGGCGGAACCGCCGTAATCCGCGAGGAGCCCCCGGCTCAGCTCGGTAGCGGACACCCGGGCACGGTCATTCGCATCCCCTTACCGCATCCGGCCGGTCACTCGTCCTGGCCCCGGGTCACGGCATGGATGTGGCTCTTCGGCAGTGGGCGCGCGGGCGCACGGGACGTGCGATGCCCGCGGTGCTCGTGCTGTGCCTGGTGCGTCTCGGGTCCCTGGGGGCCGGCCGTGGCGACGCGTGATGGCCAGGACAGGCAGATCATTATCCCGCAGGGTTTGCTGGTAGCCCGTTTTGTCCGTTTCTCTTCCATGATCAACTTATTGCGGACCTTTACCCCCGTGTAGGAACGGGTTCCGAATGGGAAAACGTGCGTGAAACCGGGATTCCACCGCGTTTGAACGAGCTGGAATCCCGGTTTCATCGTGTTCAGCCAGGCCTGGCGGCTATCACAGGAACCACCCGTATCTCACGGGTCGCACAGGTCGCGTCGCGGCCGTCATCGTGGACCGAAACCCGCGGGAAAGCGGGGGGTTCGGCCCACGATGTCGGATCCTGTGACGGGTGGTGCGGGCTCCGCTGGGGCGCGGGGCTCCGCTGGCCGGCCAGGGGGAGCTGATTCCCGCCACAAGAGCCGCAGCCATGTCGTATCGATGTCGCTATGGGCGGTACGCCGGAGGGCGGTAGCCGGGGTGGGCGCCTGGGGTGAGTCCTTGCTGGTCGGCAACGCGCCGGAGCAGGCGGTTCAGTTCCTGGCGTTCGGCCGGGTCGAGCGCGGCGCAGATGTCGTCTTCGTGGGCCACGACCACCTGTCCGAGTTCCTTCATGAACTGACCGCCGTCGGGGGTCAGGTAGAGCGCGTAGTGGCGGCGGTCGCCGGGGTTGCGGCACGCCCCGCCGCCCGCCGGGGCGGCCCCAGGGCGGGCCGCCGCTGCTCGCGCCCGCATTGGCCTACGCCGTCCTGACGATCGCGAGCGTGGCGCTGTCCGCGCGCATCCCGCAGCCGGCCGCGTCCCCGGCGTCGCTGCCGGCGGCTGCGCACCCTGGGCGTCAACGCGCCCGGCGCCGTCATCGGACTGGCCGGAGGCCTGCTGGCCGCCGCCTCGCTGGCCCTGTCGGGCCTGGTCAGCTGGGCCCTCTCCCCGGTCTCGGGCATCGTGGAAGCCGGCCTGGCCCGGGCCCTGGCCGACCTCAGCGCTCGACGTCACCCTGCCGGTCGGCCGGTTCGGCGGCCTGCTCTGGCTGGTGGCCGTCAGCGTGCTGCCCCGTTCGCGCCACGACCTCAGCCCGGCCGCGGCCAGGCCAGCCCGCGGCCAGGCCAGCCCGCGTGCAGGCCGCGTCGTGCCATCCGCGCCGGTCTCGCGTTACCGGCGTACAGTTCCAGAAGCTGACGGGGGGCGGGAACCCCGGTCAGCGGGCGGAGGCCGCGCTGAGCACGGACGGCACCCAGCCGCCCAGCACGAAGGCGGGATCTGACCACTGGGCCGCCTGCGCCGCGGTGAGCTGACGGGAGCAAGCCAGCCGCTGGCTGGTATCGACCGGCTGGCCCTGGAGGTTCACCGACCCGTACTCCCAGAACTGCACATTGGTGGCATCCGCGCAGCCGGCGTTGTTGAGCAGCCAGCCGGCCGGGCTGATGTGCGAGTCCATCCTGGTGTCGATGAAGACGACCTGGCTGTACGGGTAGACCGTCGGATCGATCCGGGCCAGGTAGACCGAGCCGTCGGCGACGCCGGGCGCGTGGGTGAGGGTGTCGCGGTAGAAGACGTAGCCCTTCTGACCCTGGCTGTTGCGGACCTGCGCGACGTACCCGGCGTGCATGGACTTCAGCTCGTCGCGGGTCCAGAAGACCGTGCCGGTCCCCCAGGTGAAATCCACGTCGCCCTGGATGTAGCTGTCCGCCACGTACCCGAGGCCCTGGATGCGGATCGTGTCCTGGTAGGACAGCAGGCTGACCCGGTCCAGCGTGATCCGGTCGGCGTTGCCGCGGAACGCCTCGGCCTGGCTGCCGCCGTAGGGCGTGGTGTTGCGCAGGGTCAGGTTCTCCAGCGTGAAATCGTCGGCCTCGACGCTGAAGTCAGATCGCCAGCAGTTGTAGTCGTCGTGCACCGGGATGGCCTGCCGGGCGCACACGTCGGTGGTGTTCGCGGAGTTGAGCGTGTTGTTGTTGGCGTACTGGATGACGGTGCCTGACCGCGACTGGCCCCGGACGGTGATGTGCGGCTGGTCGGGAGCCACCCAGTCGAGCTCGGTGTAGGTGCCGTCGGCCACCGTGATCAGCCTCGGCACCGTGTTGCCGGCCGGGACGGCATTGATCGCGCCCTGCACGGTGCAGAAGTCACCGCGTCCGCGGGAGTCCACCGTGATGACCCTCGCGTCCGGCCCCGGACGGTGGCGGGTGGTGGTGAACCGCCAGGTGCGCGGATCGCTGACGCCGGTGAAGCCGGCCGCGGCGAAGGTCGCGGGATCGGCGGTCACGTAGTAGGTGCGGCCGTACGCCAGTTCGTGATGCAGGTAAATGGTCGCGGTGTCGCCGGTGATGATCACCGGGTAGTAGGTGAAGTCGTGCAGGTGGCCGGCTTCATCGGTCGCGTCGCCGACGGTCTCGGTGAACGAGGCCGGGTCGGCCAGGTCGATCGTATCGGCGACGGAGCCGTCCGCGTTGTGCACCGTGATCGAGCCGGTCGTGCCCAGGACCGGCGCCGACGGGAACGTGATCGTCAGCGGCGTGTCCACGCAGGCGTGCGTCGTCCCCGAATCGGTGCCGGCGACGATGCCGGCCGCCGTGGCACGAGTGGCCGCGGCGGCCGTCGCGGCGGCGCCTGCCGCGGCGGCGCCTGCCGCGGCGGTGCCTGCCGCGGCGGCGGCGCCGGTCATGGAGCCCGCCACCAGGGTCAGGACAATTGCCGCTCGCCAGATTCTCATCATGACCACCCGGAATCGCGCAGAACCAATCATCCCATTATGTGCGCGCTCACATCCCAGGAGAAGGGGATGCGGCTTGCCGTGAATGTCGTATCCCCGTGGCACCGTTACCGGCATGACTACGCAGGCATCGCCGATTTCGGTGACGATCATGGATCAGCCGGGGGCCGGGCGGGTCGCCGCCGCCATCACGCTGGACGGCATCGACAGCCGCATCACGCTACGAGACCTCATCCGGACCCGGGTCCGCGAGGAGGTCGCCCGGTACAACGCGGCGTCGGCGCGTACCGACGTCTTCCGGGGCCTCGTGATGCCGGACGGGGCGGAGCCGGTGCCCGGGGGCTTCCGGATGCCCAAGCCCCGCCGGGTGGACTGGGAGCAGCAGGCCGGCCAGGCCCTGGAGTCCTTCCGCCGGAACGGTTTCTTCGTCCTGGTCGCCGACCGGCAGGTCACCGAGCTCGACGAGGCGCTGGAACTGACCGCCGACACCGACATCCGCTTCATCCGCCTCGTCCAGCTCGTCGGAGGCTGACCGGTGGCCGACCCTGCCGCCCTGGTCGACGCGGCCATGCAGGCCCTCGATGAATGCGCCGGCCGCCGTGATGACGAGATCCGCGCCGTCCCCGCGATACGGGCAATCATCGACGCGCCCGGCGACGTCCGCCGGCAGTGCATTGTCATCGCCGCCCGCGGGGAGCGGTGGACCAAATTCCAGCTGCTCGGTTACATCGCGCGCAAGCGCGCCGGGCTGACGCTCGGCGACATCGAGGAGATCCTGGCACCGCCCGTGAGCCAGCGGTACCCGGGCGAGTTCTGGCGCGGAGCCCAGAAGCTGGCGCTCCTGGCCGGCCAGATCGAGGCGACCTGGAAGGCCCTGGACGAAGCCGGCCGGATGCGCCTGCTCCCCCGGCTCGAGCGGACCGCCACCGAGTACGCCGACTACCCGGTCGCCGACCGGCTGCGCAAGCTCACCGTCACCGCGGGCAGCGACGAGGTGCCCTACGCCCTCATCGAGGAGACCAGCGAGGTCGGCCGGGCCCTACGCGCGGCACTCGCGGACGCCGGGGAACCCGACGCGGCCAAGGCCAGGCTGATCCGGCTGCTGGCCGGCTATCCCGCCGGCGGCCGGCCCGGAAGCACGTGGCGTAAGGAGGCCGGGCTCGTCCCGGACGCGCTGGACCGGCCGGCTGAGACGGTCGCCGCGCTCCTCGACGCGGCGCTGGATGCCCAGGACTACGAGCGGGCGTACCAGCAGCACCCGGAGTACCGGCATCCCCAGTACGTCACCGCGAGCGACGAGGCGTTCCTCTGCGGACTAGCTGTCCTGGCTGGCGAGGTCGCGGCCGGCTCGGCCGACCTGCTCCCCCGGCTGCGCCGCCTGGCGCTCAAGGCGATCACGGGCCTCGGCGGCGCGTTCGGCCGCCCGCGCAGCATCCGGCTGGCCAACCACTGTGTCGCCGCCATCGCCGCTGCGGCCCTGCCGTCTTCGGTCACCGAGCTCCTCAAGACCGAGCGCGGCACCCGCCACGGCTCGCTGCTGCGCCAGGTCCGCACGTCCCTGGACGCGCTCGCCGCCGCGCAGGGCCTCACCCGGGACGAGCTGCTGGAGATGGCGGTAGAAGCGCACGGCCTCGGCCCGGAAGGCACCCGCCGTAGCGTCCTGGCCGAAGGCTGGCTGGCGGTCGTCCGGGCCGACGCGCGTACCGCCCGCCTGGGCTACGAGAACCCCGGCAGCCAGCCCCGCAAGTCGCTGCCCGCGGCGGTCAAGCAAGCCAGCGCCGGCCTCCTGGCCGCCGTGAACAAGGACGTCAAGGCCATCCGCACCACCATCGGCAACGAGCGGGCCCGGCTCGATGCCTGCCTGCCGGCCGGGCGGAGCTGGCCCGTGTCCCGATGGCGCGGCCTGTACCTCGATCACCCCGTGACCGGCCGGCTCACCCGCGCCCTGATCTGGACCTTCAGCACTCCACCAGGAACGGTCGTCGCCACCGGTCTTCCTGTCAGCGGGGAAACCCTCCTGACCAGCGACGGCACCGAGGTCTCGATGCCGGGCGGCGACGCGACCGAGGTCCGGCTGTGGCACCCGGTCCACGCGACCGCCGACGAGGTCCGCGCGTGGCGGCAACTGCTCCTCGGCCGGCTGCTCGTCCAGCCGGTGAAGCAGGCGTTCCGCGAGGTCTACGTGCTGACCCCGGCCGAGGAGGAGACCGGCGACTACTCCAACCGCTTCGCCGGCCACGTCTTCCGTCAAGAGCAGGCCCGGGCCCTGATGAAGGGCCGTTCCTGGACGCCGGTCCCGATGGCGGCGTGGGACGACGGGATCGACCACGGGATCGCCCGCCGCACCTATCCGGGGGCGGACGGCCGCGAGCTGCGCGCGGAGTTCTTCTTCGACCCGGCCGACTACGACGACATCGGCGACAGCGGGATGTACCGCTACTGCGCGAGCGACCAGATCCGGTTTTCCGACGCGCGCACCAGCCGCGCGATCCCGCTGGCCGAGGTCGACCCGCTCGTCTTCTCCGAGGCGATGCGCGACGTGGACCTGTTCATCGGCGTCACGTCGGTCGGGGCGGACCCCGAATGGCTGGACCGGGGCGAGGGCAGGCGGTTCGGCGACTACTGGAACCGGTACGCCTTCGGCGATCTCGGTGCCGGCGCCGAGGTCCGCCGCGAGGTCCTGGCCGACCTGGTGCCGATGCTGGCGATCGCCGGCCGCTGCGAACTCCACCACCGGTTCCTCGAGGTCCGCGGCGACCTGCGTACTTACCGCATCCACCTGGGCAGCGGCAACATCTTGATGTCCCCCGACGACCAGTACCTGTGCATCGTCGCCGCCCGGGACGGGCGCGCGGGCAAGCTGTTCCTCCCGTTCGACGACGACCCGATCTTGAGCGTCATCTTGAGCAAGGCCTTCCTGCTGGCCGACGACACCAAGATCACCGACCCGGCCATCATCCGGCAGATTTCCGGGCGGTGACGGTGGAACGCGGGCCGCCGACCTTCTTCTTCGGGCTGGAGCTGGATGTGCATCCCCGAGTCGGACTACGACAGCGCGCAGGCGCTCATCTGCGGCGGCTTCTTCGGTTAAGGCCTATCGGCCGGAAGGCTGTGCAGCAGCGTGCTGACCATCAGGTTGCCGCGGCTTACGCACGTCTTCAGGACCGAGTCGCCCTCGAACGTCTGCTCCGACGTGGAAACGTACGCTTCGATGGCCTCAATGAGGCCGGATTCATCAGGCTCGGCCGGGAGATTAGCCCGGCGGTAGCCGCGCAGCAACCGGGCCGAATTCTTCTTGTAGGTCGCCGCCGTTTCCCGGCCTGTCTCCATCTTCTGGTCGAACAGGAAAAGGCTGTGACCGCTGATCATCTGGAGGCTGGGATCGAAGTCCGGTGAACGCCTGATCTGGCTGCGCAGGCGCCGCAGGCTGCCCGTCTCGGCGTACATGATCGCGGCGGCGTTCTCGTCGGTGGCGTACGTCAGGTAGCCGTCTTCGTAACACCAGGCATTGATCTCTTCCGTCGTCCCGAGCAGCAGTTCCGTCTCCCCGAAGCGCGACGGGATGAGCTGGACAATGCACTGGAAGGCGTCCCTGAGCGCTTCGGCCGCCCGGTCGTGCACGAGATCGGCGGCCTTGCGCAGCGCCGGCTCGGCTTCGGACGACGAGAACATGGCCCAGTCCTGGGCGATCTGGTCGAGCGCCCGGCTCGCGCCGGACAGGGCGAGGGCGTGTGCCACCTCGCCGAAGAACGAGGGCTGCGCCGCAACCAGGAACCCTAGGCTGCCGACGTGCACATAGAAACGGCGGCTAGCCTGCGCCGTAACCGCGCATACCTCCGGACAGCCGATGGCGGTCGCCATCACGGATCCCTTCATGGACATCGAGCCGACGAGTACAATCCTCGCCAAAAACTAGCATGCGCCATCGAGAGCCAGCTGGCAAGGGCTAGGCTTACATCGGAAATTCATTTCTGTCAATACCCGGTAGTTCCCACAGCCGACCCTGGATGTTGCGTTCCCGCGTGCTGTCGATGAGCTCAGGCTCCATGCCTTCCGGCATCAGCCGGCGCACGCTCTCGGGCACCACGCTCGGATCGTCGGGCCAGGCGGCCGCGGGAGCCAGGCCGACCGCTATCGCGGTGCACAGCGCCCGGCTCCAGTACAGGCCGACGGTCATGTCGTCGGCTCCCGTCTCCATCGGGTGGCGCGGATTCATGGCCACGATGGGGATCGCGGCGCCGAGCAGCCGTGACACCAGCGTGTAGACCGTCTGCACGCCGCCGTGCGGTGAAAGTGCCCGGATCAGTTGGTCCTCGAAGAGGAACGGCTCCATTTCCGCGCCGAGGTTCTCCATCGGCGTCTGGTCGAGCCGGGATGCCGCGGCCTGCCCGAGCAGCTCGGTGAGCTTGCCGATCAGGGCGTGCGCATCATACCGTTCCTTCATGAAGGCCCAGTCGACGCCGTGCTTCTCCTGCGCTTCTGACTGAAGGGCCAGCCGGTCGCCGCCTTTCCACCCGGTAACTAGCACGCACCGCGTGCCGCCGCCGTCGATCTTGCGAATCGCCTCGAGCACCTTGACGCCGTCGGCGTTGAGGTCGTCGGCGGGGTCGAGCCCGATATCGAGGATCGCGACGTCGAACCGGGCGCCGCGCAGTGCGTTCCTGGCCGCTTCCAGGTCTTCACACGTGATGACCTCGGAGACGCCGGCCCGGCGCGCGGCCCGGCTCAGAATGCCGACCCATGACTGAACGTCCTCGACGATCAGGGCTCTCGTGGGTGCTCTCACGCTGGCTCGCCTCCTTCGGCGCCGTGGTCGACCAGCTGCGGATCGACCTGGAAACGGATGTTGACGGTGGTGCCCTCGCTGGGCACGGATTCGACATCGATAAGACCCTGGGCCCGCCGGACCCAGTTGCGCACCCACATCATGCCAAACCCCAGGCCGCCGCCCCGGTGGCCGGTCCGCCGCGGCTCGAACAGCCGGGCCAGCTCGTCGGGGTCCATCCCGACCCCGGTATCCCGCACGGTGAGCACCACGAACGGCTCTCGGGGCAGGCGGTCGTCTATCCAGGTCCGCACGTGCAGCTGGCCCGGCTCGCGGATGGCCTTGACCGCATTGGTCAGCAGGTTCTCCACCACGAGCTCGAGGGCCGTGCAGGGAACGTTAGGCAGGTCGAGGGTCAGGTCTGTCACCAGCTCGATGTGCCTGGGCATGGGCACGACGGCCGTGATGCCGTTTCGCACCTGTTCGTTCACATCGAGGCTCTCCTGCGGGGCGTCGATGCGCCTGCGCATGTCCTGCGGAATCTCCAGGGCCTTCTCCGCGTCGCCCAGCACCTCGGTCAGCCGGGTGATCAGCTCATCCTTGTCGGGCAGGCCCGGTTCGCCCAGCTGCTCGATCAGCTCGATCATGATCGCCCGGACCGATCCGACGTAGTTGTTGATCCGGTGCACCGAGTTGTGCCACTGGTCCGCGGCCAGCATCCGGAACTGGTCCTGCAGTTCGGTGTCGATATCGGCCCGAAGCTTCGTTATCGCGACGTGGTTGACCACCCGCTGGGTGAACCGCTCGGCCAGTGCCTGCCCGACCGTGCTGAAGGCGTTCTCCCTGATGCTCTCCAGGTTGAGCACGCCCAGCGGGAACCTGTCGTTGCCACCGAAAAAGATCGGGATGGCCATCTCACAGCGCATGTCGGGAAAAACGGGCCGGTACATATCACTGCGCTCAGCCGCCCGCTGCAGGACGACGGTCTCGCCCCGGCGGAATGCCTCGCCGCAAATGCTCGAATCCATATCCACCCGGACCCCGATGTCCGCGTTGTTCGTGCTGTAGGCGACGGTCAGGGAGTTACCTTCCTGAGCTTCTGGGAAAAGGATTTCTGCGGCATCCGTATGCACGAAGGCCAGCGAGTCCAGGGCATCCACGATGCGCTCGAGCACCTGGTGCATGATCGTGTCGCCGCCACCCGGCGGGGACGCGAAGAGCAGCCGGTCGGTATCGGTCCGGAAGGCGTCCTCGTCGAACAGGGTCGCGTGGGTGATCGCCATCGAGATGTGCCCCGCGATCCCGGTGACGAACTCCAGGTGTGCCTCCTCGTACCTGGTATCCGTCGCCTCGACGTTGATGACGCCGATCGTCTGCTGGTCAAGGGTGAGCCTGGCGGCGAGAACGCTGAGCCGCGGCGGGCGCTCCCTGGCGTCCATTTTCACCCGCGGGTAGTACCTGTCCCGTAGCCCGGGATCGCTTTGCAGGTCGTTCACCCGGACCGGATCGCCGGTGTCAAGCACGAGCCCGGAGATCGACCGGTCGAACGGAACCAGGCTGCCGGTCTCGGCCGCGTCCGAGGAAATCTCCACCCGCAGCCCGTCGGCGTACTGGAACAGGATGTCAACGTAATCGGCATTGAGTATCTGCCGGGTCTGCGTGACGATGAAAGTGAGCGTTTCCGCGAGTTTATGCGTGTAATCGAGGATGAGCTCGTCGGTCTGGTGCATCAGCTCCAGCTGACGCTCGCGGAGTTCCGCATAAACTGGATTACCGATTAGGTGAGCTGCACGACTATCGCTCATTCTCCACCGCCAGAGCCGTCGCCGGGCTCGGTCAGGTCCGAGTTCCGGATGGTTGTCACCAGTTCTTGCACGACCGTGACGTAACGAGTCGCGTCCGCGCTCGAGGGCTGCCTGCCTGACTGGACCGTATAGTCACGCAGCCGCCGCAATTCTTCCACGGCCGGCTGAAGAATACGCCTCCACATCGGCCACGATTCTAGGTTACGCGCTACCTGCGGCCAGCCGTGCGGGCCGCCCGGGGCAATCCGGTCGGAGGCGACGTTGAGCTGATATTCGAGCAACGTCCAAGCGTCGATGACCGCCTGCTTGGGCGCCGCCGCGGCCAGCGCCTGAAGCACGCTGAACTCGGCTTCCTCGCGCTGGGCGATTTCCGCGTCCGGCGCCGTCCCGGTCCCCTTGACCGCGGCCTCGACCATCTTCTCGTAGCCCGCCAGAGGGGCAAACGTCAGCTTGCCCCTCATGCCCGCGAATTCGAAGCTCTGCACCCGGTGAAAGGCATCCGCCAACTCCCGCCGCAGCAGAACCACGGCCACCGCGACAACGGCCGGCCAGGCCAGGGAGTTCACGATCGCAGCAGCAAACTGCAGGCCACTCACGAGCTGAGGCTACACCACAATACATCCTGGCTCGACGTCATTTCCGGCCCCATGTCCACCGTGTCGCCATATCACCAGGAGACACTCGAATTGACGCCTATCAACTGCTAGTTTGAGTCGATGGGCGTGGGAGCTGAACCAGAACGGGGCGACCTGAGGATGATGACCGGGTCGCCGCCATTCGGTGCAGACGGACTCGTCACCCTGGAGAACTGGCAGCGAGCACCATATAATCGGTGGGCTTTCCAGCATGTCAGGGAGCTCATCCCTACCGCCCGCATCCCGCGCGGCGACGTCGCCGACTGGGAACTGCCAACGGCCGAGCGGAATCTCGGCACGATTCCTTTCGCCACGCAGTCAGGTGAGTTCACCGTCGGCGAGTTTCTGCGGCGCACGTATACCGACGGGTTCCTCGTCATTCACCAGGGGGCCATCGTCGCCGAGCAGTACTTCAACGGCCTGCGCCCCGGCACGACGCACCTGCTGATGTCGGTGTCCAAGTCGGTCACTGGCCTCGTCGCGGGCGCCCTCGCGGGAAAGGGCGCACTCGACGTCACCGCGCTGGTCGAGTCGGTCGTGCCCGAACTCGCGGACACCTCCTTCGCGGGGGCCCGGGTCCAGCACCTGCTCGACATGCGGACCGGAACCCGGTTCGTGGAGGACTACGACGACCCGGACGCGGAAATCGCCGTCAGCGACCAGGTCTACCTGTGGCGGCCTGACGAGGGAAAACCCAGGCCCGCATGCGGCCTGGAGTATTTCGCTACTCTCGCCAACGACGGCCCCCATGGCGGCCCTTTCCGGTACCGCTCGATACTCATCGACGTGCTCGCCTGGGTACTCGAGAAGGCGGGCGGTGCACGCTTCGCCGACCTGGTCAGCCGGGAACTGTGGCAGCCTATGGGGGCCGAGCATGACGCCGAGATCACCGTCGATGCCCACGGCAATGCCCTGGCGGACGGCGGAATCAACGCGACACTGCGCGACGCGGGCCGGGTGGGGCTGCTCGCGCTGCGCCGCGGCCACGCGCGCGACGCGCAGGTCATTCCGGGGGCCTGGCTCGATGACACCGTCGTAGGCGCCCCGGACGGCCCGGCTGCCTTCCAGGCGGGCGACGGCGCGACCGGTGCTTACCACCTGAGGGCGCATTACCGCAACTGCTGGTGGGTCACCGACCCCGGGCTCCCGATGTTCAGTGCCGCCGGCATCCACGGCCAGCACATCTTCGTGCATGTCCCCAGCCAGACGGTCGTCGTCAAGCTGTCGAGCTGGCCCGAAGCGACAAGCGACTCGATGCGGCAGGCGACGGCCGCCGCGGTCCTCGCCATCGCAGAAAGCCTCTGAATACCGTTCAACCCGGCGGATGCGCCTCCCCGCTGGCTCCCGTACGCCGGACACGGGCCTGTCCGGCCACAAGTAGGCTGCGGTCGTGCCGGGGTTGATCGCGATGTGCGGACTGTCGTTCTCGGGCAAGTCCGTGCTGGCCCAAGCGCTGAGCCGGGAGCTGCGGATCAGGCTGCTCTCCTACGACGCCGAGCTCTACCCGGTGCACAGCCGGGGCGCGCCGGCCGGGGCGTCGGTGGCCGCCCGGTACGACTTCGTCCAGGGCATCGCCCGCCGGGAGATAGCCGCCATCTTGGCCGGCGGGGAGTCCCTGATCTACGACGACCTGCTGCTGGGGCGCGAGGACCGCCGCAAGCTCGCCGCCGTCGCGGAGGCGCACTGGGCCGGCTTCGTGCTCGTCTACCTCGACACCCCGCTGCCGGTGATCGAGGAGCGCCGGGAGGCGAACTCGCGGACGCGCGCGCGGACCAGCGTCCCCGACGGCAAGCTACGGCTGGACACCTCCCTGCTCGAGCCGCCCGAAGAGGACGAACGAGCCATCTACGTCAGCCCGGGTTACGTCCTGCCGGAGATCCTGGCCGAGGTGAGCAGCCGGCTCGCGGGACGCTGAGGCGGCGATCCACTCGCTGACCAAATCCTGGGCCATCCGAGCTCCCGGTACCGACGGACCTGGGGAACAGGCCCAGGCAGGCCAGCTGCCAGACCGCCCCGGCCCGGGTGACGCAGCTGGTGCGGCCGTTCGCGACCAGCCACATGACGTCGAGCTCGCGCGGCGTGAGCCTGGTTTCGGTGGCCATGGTGACACAGTGCCTGGTAACGCTGAAACGGCGCTGAAACCGGGCTTCAGCACTGGTCCTAGGACGAACGGCCGATGCGCGCGCGGGCCGCCTGGCGTTACCGTCGGCGCATGGCAGATTTCGTGCGCGCCGTCGCCACCGCGGACATCGGCGAGGGCCAGGGCCGGCTGTGGCGCCATGGCGACAAGCGGATCGCGTTGTTCCGGACTCCCGCGGGGGTGTACGCGGCCGACAACCGGTGCCCGCACCAGGGCTACGCGCTGAAGGACGGCGACATCCGCGAGGACGTGCTGACCTGCGCGTGGCACAACTGGAAGTTCCGGCTGGCCGACGGCAAGTGCCTGTTCGGCGGCGAGAACATCCGGACGTACCCGGTGTCGGTCCGTGACGGCTGGGTGTACGTGGACGTCACCGACCCCGCGCCGGAAGAGATCGCGCCGGAGTTGTTCGCGAGTCTGCTCGAGGCCATGGGCGAGGCGGATACCGGGCGCCTGGCCCGGGACACGATGCGGCTGAACGCGATCGGCACGCCGCTGACCGAGGTGGTCCGCACCGGGGTGACCTACGGCGCCACCCGGGCCGAGTACGGGTGGAATCACTCCCTGGCCACGCTGGCCGACTGCCTGACGATGGCGTCCGCGTTCGAGGGCCCGCTGCGTGCGTTCCCGGTCATCCAAGGCCTGGCCACGATGAGCCGGGCCGAGGTGCGCCGGCCACCGCGGCCCCAGCCCGAGCCGGCCGACGTCGTCCGGGAGTACAGGTCGGCAGCCGACGGTCTCGCCGTTTTCCCCACCCTCATTGAGGACGAACGAGGTGACGAAGCCGAGTCCCTATTGCGCGGCTTGCTCTTGGGTGGAGCGTCGCCCGGGGAGATCAGGCGCGCGTTCCTGACCGCGATCACGAACCACTTCCTCGGGTACGGGCACCCGATGATCTACTGCCAGAAGGCGTTCGAGCTGCTGACGCGGATCGGCTGGTCCGAGGCCGACACGGTGCTCGCCCCGCTGGTGCCCGCGATCACCTGGTCGACCCGGTACGACCGGCTCCCCTACATGCGGCGTTTCCTGCGTGCCTGGCACGATTTTGATCAGGCCGGCTCCCAGCTCGCCGGGCCTGCCTTGCCTCCCGCCTCTCCCGGCGCCCCGGTGGACCCGGGGCTACGGCGGGTGCTGCTGGACGGGATGCCGGAGGACGCCGTGGCGGGCGTCATGGGCGCGGTGCGCGGCGGCGTGCCGGTGCCGAAGATCATCGACGTGATCGCCTCGGTGGCGGCGGCGCGGCTCGGCCGCTTCGACATCGACTCGGACACCGACGACACCAAGGAGGCCGGCTGGCTCGACGTCACGCACACGCTCACCTACGTCAACGCCCTGCGCTGGGCGTGGTCGGCGGAACCCGGCCCAGTGGTGCTGCGCGGTGTGCTGCACGCCGCGTGGTTCGTGCAGTGGGCCGCGAAGTTCGACGCCGCCGGCGGCCCCACCCCGGTGGCGCCGCGCCCGGGGTCGGACGCGGACGCGGTCCTGGCGGCGATCAGGAAACGCGACCCGGACCAGGCGGTAGCGCTGGTCAAGGGCTACGACGGCGCGGCCGCGCCGCTGCGGACGGCGCTGACCCAGGCGGCGGCGGAGGACAACTCGACCGCGTCGATCATGGTGGCGCACGCCGTGAAGACGACCAGCGCCGCGATCGCCGAGTCCGGCGCGGCTGGCGTAGCTGGCACGGGCGGCGCGGGTGGCGTCTGGGGCGCGGGTGGCGCGGGTGGCGTGGGTGGCGCGGGTGGCCGGGCACCGCTCGCGGCGGCGGCCAGGTTCCTGGCCGCCCCCAAGCGCGAGCGCTTCGTCCACCAGGCCACCCTCGACGCGATCGACTTCATCCAGGGCCGCGCCAAAGGCGACGCGGAGTCCTAGCCGGCGCCGTGCTGACCGCATTTCTCAATGCGTGCCACGGATACGTCAACAATGGGACCCCAGGGGCGAGTGAGGCTTCCTCGCCGGGGTTATTTCATGATCACGGCCAGTTCCGGTCGAATATCAACCGCTTCTGGCCAAGATCATGAAGCTGCCGCTCGGCACGCCTGGCGGCACGGGTCGGATGTGGTTGCAGAGGCAGCCAGCTCCTTAGGAGTCGCTGGCCTGGGTGAACCCGGCCGGGATGGCCCCGGCCGGGGTGAGCAGGCGCAGGTTGGCCGGGGTGGCGGGCAGCCACTGGTAGTCGTCCCTGATGGCCTGGTCGCTGGTCTGGGACACGCCCGGCGCGGTGTCGATCTCCCGGATGGGCAGGTACGTGCCGGGGTTGACCCACAGGTTGATCTCGCCGCCGGACAGGTGCTCGGTCAGGTGGATGGCCCGCTGCCCGTCCACCGTGGCCCATCCGACCAGGGTGACCTGGCCCGCCTTCACCTGGGCGCGCAGCTGCGCGGCCAGCTGCAGGGGGGTGGACGGCTGCGGGCCGGAGCGGCGGCCGTCAGTAGCTGAGCCGAACGGATAGATGGTCTTGCTCCAGGTCCGCTTCCCGTAGCCGATGACGATGGACGTCGTCTGGTGCGGCGTGACCGTGACCAGGTAACCCGTAATCGGCCGGCCGGCCGGCGTGAGGTCCACGATCCGGTAGGTGTCACTGAGGCTGGTGCTCCAGCTTTCGTCGATGACCGGCCGGCCGGTCTGCGAGTCGGGCGCGTGGTCGACGATGTCGACGACCGCCGTGTTCGCGTCCAGTGCCGACTTCATGTGGTCGACGACAATGCGCTCCTCCAGGCGCTCGATGTCGCTCGGGCCGAGCAGCCGCCGGCCCGCGATCCGGGCCAGGGCGGCCGACTCACGGGCCTTGCGGCGCCGGGCGTTCACGATCAGCCGGGCGGTGATCCCCAGCAGCCACGCCCCCGGCTCGCCCCGTCCCGGGTCATAGGAGCGAGCCGCGGTGAGGACCGTGACGAACGTCGCGGCCACCAGGTCGGCCGCGTCGGCCGGATCGGTGACCCGCCGGGCGGCGAACCCGATGACCTGGTCCACGTGCCGGCGGTAGAAGACCTCGAACGCGGCCGGATCGGAACTCAGGCGGCGCAGCAAGTCCTCGTCGGACGGCTCGCTAGCTGTCGATTCGGTGTCCATACCTGTACTTGGTCGCTCGGCGCCGGACGCAAGGAAACTCGTCGCCGCGGCTCGGCGGTGTCACGGGCGGGAGAAGGCTTCGTCGAGGGCGGCGGACAGGGACTGGAGGGCGGCGACGGCGTCGGCTAGGGGCGGTTCGCCCAGGGCCTTGGCTAGCTGGGCGGCCGCGGCCGCGTGGCCGGGGCCGATTCGCGCGATCGCGGCGCGGCCCTCGTCGGTGGGGGTGAGCAGCTTGGCCCGGCGATGGGCCGGGTTGGGGAGGTAGCG
>JBEKJP010000059.1:0-58654 GCA_050011155.1 Streptosporangiaceae bacterium | reverse complement strand
CGCGGCCACCGACGCGGGCGCCGCGCCGACGGTGGCGAGGGCGGCGGTGCGCTCGCGCGACTCCTGCTGCCCGCGAGCCGCCGCCGCCCGGCGCGGCCGCCCGAAGGCGAAGTCGCCGGCGAACGCGAACACCGAGAGCGAGTAGATGACCAGCGCCGCGATCATGAAGGCGTTGCTGAAGTGGCCTAGGGTTACGTTGACGGGCATGGCCCCTCACTCTCCCTCTGGTTGGGGTGGTACCGGCTGGGCGGCGGGGACGGCCCGCTCGTGCGCCGATCTGAGCTCGGCCGCCAGGGTGGCGAACTCGGCTTCGAAGCCGCCGCTGGCGTCGGTCCGGGCCAGGCCGCCGACCTGCACCACGGTGGTGCCGGTGCCGGTGCCGACGCCCTCCGGTCCGGACCGGGCGCGGACGAAGACCCGCCTGCGGCGGATCATGAACGAGAGCAGCAGCCCGCCCAGCGCGGCCATACCGCAGATGAGCGCGGGCAGCTGGCCGGGGTCGTGGGTAATGGCCAGGCTGATCCACGGGACGTACCCGGTGAACGTGATCGTGCCCTGGCCTCCGGGCAGCTTCATCGACTGGCCGGGGTGGAGCAACTGCGGGTTGGCCGTCAGCCGCTTCATCGCGCTCGTATCCAGCTGGTAGACCGACTGCGGGGGACCGGAGTTCATACCCAGGTTGCCGGCGTAGCCGATCAGGCTCACCACCGGATTGTCGGCGGCCGGGAACACCGACTCGAGCGTGCCGTTCACGTTCACCGCGGTCGGCACGAACACGCCGGTGAAGCCGAGCTGCTCCGGCTGGGCGCCCTGCACCTTGACCACGCCCTCGGACAGGAAGTTACCGCCCGCGCTGGCGATGAACGGCGTGGCCTGGTTGTACACCACCTGGCCGCGCGCGTCGGTGACCTTGAACACGGGCGCGTAGCCGTGCCCGATCAGGTACACCTTGGCTCCGTCGATCGACACCGGCTTGTTGACGTCCAGGTTGCTGGTCCGGACCCGGCCCGTCTGCCCGGTGCCCGGCTGCCCGGTATAGGTGACCCGGGCGTCGAACGAGGACGGCTGGCCCGCCTGCTCACCCGAGCTGATGTAGCTGACGGTGAACTTGTCCAGCGTCATCGTGAACCGGGCCAGGTCGGCGTCGGTGACGAACCGGCCCGGGTGGAACTCGTCCAGCGCGGTGGCGGTGTCGGCGAACGTCTGGCCCTGCACCAGGAGGCGGTCGGCCTTGTAGCCGAACAGGCCGCCGAGCGCGACCGACACCAGCACGCCGAGCAGCGCCAAGTGGAAAAGCAGATTGCCCGCTTCCCGCAGGTAGCCCTTTTCCGCCGAGACCCAGTGACCCCCCTCGGCTCCGTCACCGGCGGGCGGACGGCGGAGCCGGAACCCGTGGCCGGACAGCACCCGGGCGGCCACCTCGGCCGCGTCCGCGGGCGGCAGCGCGGTGACGTACTCCGCCGACCTGGGCAGCCTGAGCAGATGACGCGGCGCCCGCGGCGGGAGCGTGCGCGCCGAGCCGGCCAGCCGGAAGGTGCGCGGTATCACGCAGCCGATGAGAGAGGCGAAGAGCAGCAGGTAGATCGCGGCGAACCAGGGCGCGGCGAAGACGTTGAACAGCCCGAGGCGGTTCAGCCAGGACGCCAGGTCCGGGTGGGCGGTGAAGTACTGCTGCACGCCGGGAGCATCGGTGCCTTCCTGCGGCAGGATCGACCCGGGCACGCTGCCCAGGGCCAGCAGGAACAGCAGGACCAGCGCGATCCGCATCGAGGTGAGCTGCCGCCACGCCCACTTCAGCCAGTCGGAGATGCCGAACGCGCCGGTGCCAGGTGAGCGGGGACCGGGGCGCGGCGGATCATCCCGTTCGGCCGCCGGGTCGAAGGGGTCGGTTTCCGGGGCGCGGATATCGGTCATCGGCTCACCCGCCCTTCGCGGTGACCTTGGCCAGGATCGCGGTCAGGTCCGAATAGGTGACGGTGCCGAAGACCGCGCCCGCGATGTGCCCGGTCCGGTCGATCACCAGCGTGGTCGGGGTGGCGGCGATCGGCACCACGTCGCTGAAGTCCGCCGTGATCACCGAACCCGGGTCGCCGACGCTCGGATAGCCGACGTGGAACTGGTTCACGAACGCCTGGGCGCTCGCCGTCGTGTCCCGCACGTCCACGCCGAGGAACGACACCCCGGAGGGCCGGTACTTAGCGGCCACCGCGGCCAGCGTCGAGGCCTCCTCGCGGCACGGCACGCACCATGATCCCCAGAAGTTGAGCACCACCACCTGGCCCCGGTAAGACGAGGAGCTCAGCATGGAGCCGGTCAGCGTGGTCCCGGTGAACCCGGGCGCCACCGGCCGGTGCCCGGCCGGGTAGAGGACCGCGCCGGCGTTGCCGTCGACCGTGGTCGCATCGCTGTCCCCGCCGCCTCCTGGCCACGCGGTTACCAGCACCACGACGAGCACCGCGGCGAGCACGGCCGCCGCCAGCACGACCGTGCGACGCCTGGTTCTGATGGGCAGGGCTCTCAGCACGGGTAGACTCTTGCGATCTCCTACAGGGGGTAGTACTGCACTATTGTGCCGCATCGCCCTGAGTTACCTGCCCCCGGGCCGGCACGGTGTAGTCCACCCTGGTGAGCCGGTCGCCCGTATAGGTGAAGCTCGTTACGCTACCCAGCGCGCACTCGCGGCTGGTCGGGTTGTGCCACAGCCGCTTTTGCTCGGCCATCCGCCTGGTCACCCAGATGGGCAGCTGGTGGCTGACGCACACCGCCTCCTGCCCGGTCGCGGCCTGCCTAGCCGTCTCCATCATGGCGAACATCCGGGTCGCGACGGCTCGGTACGGCTCGCCCCAGGACGGCCGGAACGGGTTGATCAGGTATGGCCAGTGCGCCGGGCGGCGCAGCGACCCGTCGCCCACGCCGAACCTCATCCCCTCGAAGTGGTTCGACGACTCGATCAGCCGGTCATCGGTCACGATGTCGAGCCCGAGCCGCTCCGCCACCGGGCGCGCGGTCTCCTGGGCTCGCTCGAGCGGGGAGCAGAACAGGGCGACCACCGGTCGTCCGGCGAAGTAGTCCGCGGCGGCGCTGGCCATCGAGCGGCCGTTCGCGGACAGGTGGTATCCAGGCAGGCGGCCGTAGATGATCCCGGTCGGGTTTTCCACCTCGCCGTGCCTGAGCAGGTGGACGATGGTTGCGTCGGACATAGCCCGGCCAGCTTACCCAGTCCAGCTCAGGCAGGGATCTCGATCCGCCCAGCCTCGGCCCCCAGCGCACCGCGGATCTGCCCGGCCACGTGGCCGCCGCGGTACCGCACGGCGACCGCGGGGAACCGCAGGACGCGATAGTCGTCCAGGGTGAAATCGTTGTCGCGATCCATGTCCGCCCAGTACTGCGCCACGTCCAGATGATGGATCCCGTCCACCTCGACGATGAGCTTGGCCGCCTCCCACACGGCATCCAGCCATCGGCGCCGCCCGGCCGAGTCCCGGCGCGGCGCCTGCCGGTCGGGCTCGGGCAGCCGGTAACGCCGGACCAGCCGGGTGAGGTCAAGCTCGGACAGCGCCTGCGCCCACCCGCGATGTCGTCGAGCGTGGCCTTAATCATCGCCCGGCGCGGCAGTCGCTGGTTCGCGGCCACCACCGCCAGCAGGTCGCCCGGCCGGGCCAGCCGCTGCTGCACACCCGCGGCCAGCACCGCCTGCGTCCCGCGGTCGTTGCTCATCCATGCCGCCGCGTCCACCAGCGACCGCGCCACCCGCGTCCGCCGCGGCTCCCGCAGCGGATGCACGTCATCCGCGCCGAACAGGCGGGAGTAGTGCACCACCAGCGGCAAGCCGGGACGTACGCGCCGCACCGAACTGGACGCGGGAACAAGAAGATGAACCGGACGCCGCTCTCGGTCCTCAAATCCGCTCAGCCCGTCCAGTCGCGCAGCGGTGAGACCACCCAGCGCGGCGCCAGGACCAGCCCACAGCACGGCCACCCGCAGCGCCTGGACCTCGGTAAGCGGCCCGGACTGCGCCACCACGACCCCCCGGCACGGCTGCTGCCAGCGCCCGGAGCTCACCCGCCAGCGCAGCGCATCGCGCGTCATGTACTGCATCGCACCGTCGACGCGGAGCACGCCATCCTGCTCGCTGAGCAGCTCCGCCAGAGCGTGATCTTCGGCCTGAGTCATGCGGCCAGCATCGCCAGCCACTCGCTGAACCGTCGCTCTCCGCTCTCATCCTGTGGATAACTCACGACTCGCAGACACTTTTGTGGATAACTTCCCGGCTTCCCGGGGCGGCACGGTACACTCCCGCCTTTGTCGGCAGTTTCGGGTGCTATAACCCCCGAAAGTGCCGACAAATCGGAGTTTCGTCGCAGCGGCACGCAAACGCTAGGCGTTGAGGACGGCGGCGGCGGCCGCGGCCGCGGACGGCAACGCGGCGGCGATGCGCTCGAGGGCCGAGTCGTCGTGGGCGGCGGAGAGGAACCAGGCCTCGAACGCCGACGGCGGCAGGTAGACGCCACCGTCCAGCATGGCGTGGAAGAACGCGGCGTACGCCGCGGTCGACTGGTCCTTCGCGTCGGCGAAAGACCGCACCGGCTCGGTCCGGCCGAGGAACACCGAGAACAGGCTGCCCGCCTCGGACAGGAAGAACGGCACCCCCGCGGCCGAGAGCGCCGAAGCGGCGAGCTTGGCCACCGCGGCCGCGGCCGAATCCACCCGTGCGTACACATCCGCGGTACACGACCGCAGCGTCGCCAGTCCGGCCGCCACCGCCAGCGGATTCCCCGACAGCGTCCCCGCCTGGTACACCGGCCCGGCCGGGGCCAGCCGGGACATGATCGAAGCCCGGCCGCCGAACGCCGCGCAGGGCAGCCCCCCGCCCATCACCTTGCCGAACGTCACCAGGTCGCCCGCCACGCCATCGACGCCGAACCAGCCAGAAGAACTGACCCGGAACCCGGTCAGCACCTCGTCCATGATCAGCAGCGCCCCGGCCGACCGGCACAACGAGGCGAGCAGTTCGTTGAACCCCGGCGCGGGCGGCACGATCCCCATGTTGGCCGGGCACGCCTCGGTGATCACGCACGCCACCGACGAGCCCCGAGCAGCGAACAACGAAGAGACGGCAGAGACATCGTTGTAAGGCAGCACGACGGTATCCCCGGCCGCCGCCCCGGTCACCCCAGGCGAGTCGGGCAGCCCGAACGTGGCCACGCCAGAGCCCGCCGCCGCCAGCAGCGCGTCCACGTGCCCGTGGTAGCACCCGGCGAACTTGACCACCAGCGGGCGCCCGGTAAACCCACGAGCCAGCCGCACCGCCGACATCGTCGCCTCGGTCCCGGAGTTGACCAGGCGGACCTGCTCGACCGGGGCGCGCGCCACGATCTCCTCGGCCAGCTCCACCTCACCGGGGGTAGCGGTCCCGAAGGAGGTGCCGTTGGCGACGGCACGAGAAATCGCCGACACCACCTCGGGGTGGGCGTGCCCGAGGATCATCGGCCCCCACGAGCAGACCAGGTCGACGTACTCGCGCCCGTCCGCGTCGGTCAGGTAGGGCCCGGCTCCGCGCACCATGAACCGCGGCGTGCCCCCCACCGAGCCGAACGCGCGGACCGGTGAGTTCACCCCACCGGGAGTCACCTCAAGAGCACGGGCAAACAGGGCTTCGCTGCGACTTGTCACCCGGTAACGCTACGCCTCGCAGGCGTCGACGAGGTACTCGAGGAGCCGCAGCGCGTCCGGCAGCGGGTATTCGTGCGGCGACCGGACCCAGCGCGCCTCCTGGCCGTCCACCAGACGGGACGGCGGAGCCAGCACGTAGCTGTCGCGGCAGTGCCAGCGCAGGCCGGTCACCACGCTCTCCGGCTCGGAGTCGAGCCCGCACGACCACCATTCGTCCTCGTCGGCGGGCGAGCCCCTGGTGATCACGAAGAACAGCATCCGGTCCTGGCCGAACACGGCGACCGGCCCGGCCGCCACCCCGGCCGCCGCCATGCGCTCGAGCGCGGCGGCGCCAGCCACGGCGGGCACGTCGAGCACATCAAAAACCCGGCCGGTGACGAGAATCACATTCGCCTCCGGCCGGGTTTCCCACCAGTCCTGGATCACCTTCAGGTCGACGGTCGCCTGCATCTGCCAGGCCGGCGACACCGGGTGCGACCCTGGGTCCGGGCATCCCACCCGGTCGCACGAGCAGGCGCGGCCCCGTTCCATCGAGGCCCGCGTGCCGCGGTAGGTATGCGCCCCGAGGCAGACCGGCCAGCCCATCGACGCGTATCCCGCCGCCACGGCACCAGGCGGCTGCTGGCGTTCGGCCGCCCGGCCGCGGACCCTCGGTCCCCGGCGCCGTCCCACGTCGACCATAGACTTCTGCCACTCCTGCTCACTGATGACCGTACGGGGCTGGCCGCCGTACGGACCGCCTGCTCCCGCGCACGAGATAAGCCAGATACCGAACGGGGCTGGTCATCACCGCCCGGATACCGCTGTTACCTATCGTAGGGCACGAACCACAGGCCGTTCGGGCCAATGACTCAGCTGAGCCGCCTCAGACGGTCACAGTTTACACAACAGGATCATCTATCCCAGCAGTGCTATCCCAGCAGTGCTATCCCAGCTGGCGGGCGACCTCGGCCGCCCAGTAGGTCAAGATGACGCTCGCGCCCGCCCGGCGGATCGCGGTGAGGGTCTCCATGATGATCCGCTCCCGGTCCAGCCAGCCGTTGGCCGCCGCCGCCTCGACCATCGCGAATTCCCCGCTGACCTGATACGCGGCTACCGGCACGGTCACCGCGTCCGCCACCCGCCTGATGACGTCCAGGTAGGCCAGGGCCGGCTTGACCATCACCATGTCGGCGCCCTCGGCCAGGTCCAGCGCCACCTCGCGGAGCGCCTCGACCGCGTTGGCCGGGTCCTGCTGGTGGCTGGCCCGGTCGCCGAACGTCGGCGCGCCTTCCGCGGCCTCGCGGAACGGGCCGTAGAAGCCGGAGGCGTACTTGGCCGAGTAGGCGCAGATGCCGACCTCGCCGTGGCCCGCGGCGTCCAGCGCGGCCCGGATCGCGGCCACCTGGCCGTCCATCATCCCGCTCGGCGCGACCATATGCGCGCCCGCGTCGGCCTGGGCGACCGCGATCGAGGCGTAGCGCTCGACGGTGGCGTCGTTGATGACGTAGCCGTCCTCGGCCAGCACGCCGCAGTGGCCGTGGTCGGTGTACTCGCACAGGCACAGGTCGGCCAGGATCACGCAGGCGTCGCCCACCTCGGCCCGCAGGTCCGACAGGGCGAGCTGGGAGATGCCGGCCGCGTCGTCGGCGGCCGAGCCGCGGTCGTCCTTGACCGCCGGGATGCCGAACACGATCAGCCCGCCGACGCCGGCCGCCGCCGCCGCCGCGGCCGCCTTGCGCAGGCTGTCCCGGGTGTGCTGGACCACGCCGGGCATCGAGCTGATCGGCTGCGGCTCGCGCAGGCCCTGCTTGACGAACACAGGCAGCACCAGCTCGCGCGGGCGCAGCGAGGTCTCGGCGACCATGGCGCGCAGGGCGGGAGTGCGCCGCAGCCGCCGGGGCCGCGCGACGGGAAACTCAGCGGTCATGACGGTTCTTTCTCCTAGCGCAGGCGCCGCCGGGCGCCGCGGCGGCGCTCGCTCGGACGGCGAACCGGTTCTCCGGCCTCGATCGCCGCGTCCCGCAGGCTCGCGCCGTACTCGGCCATCGCGTCGACCAGGGCCGCCATCGACGGCTTGGGCGCGGTCACGTCCACCCGCAGCCCGAACTCGGCCGCGGTCTTGGCCGTCTGCGGGCCGATGACCCCGATGGCGGTGACCGCGTGCGGCTTGCCCGCGATCCCGACCAGGTTCCGCACCGTGGAGGACGAGGTGAACAGCACGGCGTCGAAGCCGCCGCCCTTGATGGCCTCGCGGATCGGCGCGGGCGGCGGCGCGGCCCGGACGGTGCGGTAGGCGGTGACGTCCTCGGCCTCCCAGCCGAGGTCGATCAGCCGCGCCAGCAGCGTCTCGGTGGCGATGTCCGCGCGCGGCAGCAGCACTCGGTTGATCGGGTCGAGCAGGTCGTCGTACGGCGGCCAGGCCGCGGCCAGGCCCTCGGCCGACTGGTCCCCGTCCGGCACCAGGTCCGGCCGGATGCCGAAGTCGAGCAGCGCGGCCGAGGTCTGCTCGCCGACGGCGGCGATCTTCACGCCGGCGAAGGCCCGGGCGTCCAGGCCGTACTCCTCGAACCGCTCCCGCACCGCGCGGACCGCGTTCGCCGAGGTGAACGCCACCCACTGGAACCGGCCGGTGACCAGTCCCTTGACCGCGCGCTCCATCTGCTGCGGCGTCCGCGGCGGCTCGACCGCGATCGTCGGCACCTCTTCCGGCACGGCGCCGTACTCCCGCAGCCGCTGCGACACCACGGCGGCCTGCTCCTTGGTCCGCGGTACCAGCACCCGCCAGCCGAACAGCGGCTTGGTCTCGAACCAGGACAGCTGCTCCCGGGCCGTCACCGCCTCGCCCACCACGGCCACGGCCGGGCCCCTGGTGTTGGCCAGCGACACGCCGGCCGCCTTGAGATCGGGCCCGATCCGGCCCAGCGTGGTCACCACGGTCTGCTGGGCGCTGGTCGTGCCGTCCCAGGTGATGGCGAACCGGCTGGTATCGGGCCAGCCCGCCCCGATCAGCATCTTGCCCAGGTCGGCCGGGGCGGCGTCCGCACCCAGCACGACCAGCGTGCCCGGGCCGTACGCCAGCTGGCTGGCCTCGGCGGCGTGGATGACGCGCAGCTCGCCGGTGCGCTCACTGGCCAGCGGGATGCCCGCGTAGGCCGGCACCGCGGTGGCCGCGGGCACGCCGGGCACGATCTCGAACCTGACCCCGGCCGCGGCGCACGCGGCGGCGTCGGCGGCCGCGCCGGCCATCAGCGGGTCACCGGAGTAGAGCCGGACCGCGAGCTGGCCGTCCCGCGCCGCCTGCACCAGCGCGCGAGTGGCGGCCGCGACGTCCTCCGGGTCGACCAGCGTGGCGTCCGGGCTCATGTGCCGCCGCGCCGCCGACACCAGGCTGTCTCCGGCCACTACCAAGCCGGCCTGGCCGAGCAACTCGGCCGCCCGTACGGTCAGCAACCCCTCGTCGCCCGGGCCTGCCCCGGCCAGCGCGACCCACCCGTGATCCTGGCTACCGCTCACTGCACATCCCTGCTGTTTCTGCTGCTCGTCGGGGCCTGCTGCCCGCTGATCAGATCTGAAGCCCCGGACCGCAGCAACTCCGCCGCCAGGTCGCGGCCGAGCTGCCAGCCGCCGGCGGCCGCCGCGGTGCCGTGCGCGCGCAATACGCGGCTCCCGTCGGGACTTATGACGGCCGCCTGCATCCGGAGCTGGTCCGTTCCCGCAGCATAAGCGCCTATCGGCGCGCTGCAGCCGGCCTCGAGCGACTCGAGCAGGCTGCGCTCGGCGATGGCCGCGGCCAGGCTGGCCGGGTCGCTCACCGCCGCGAGCAGGACCGCCAGCTCGGGCTCGCCGTCCCGGCACTCCACCGCCAGCGCTCCCTGACCGGGCGCCGGGAGCATCTCGTCCGGCTCGAAGACCTGGGTGATCGCGCTGAGGAGGCCGATCCGGGCCAGGCCGGCGTAGGCCAGCACGACCGCGTCCAGCTCGCCGTCGGTCACCTTGCTCAGCCGGGTGCCCGCGTTGCCCCGGATCGGGACGCAGCGCAGGTCGCGGCGGAGCGCGAGCAGCTGGGAGGCCCGCCGCGGCGAGCCGGTGCCGATGGTGGCGCCGGGCGGCAGGTCGGCGAGCTTGGCCCCGTCCCGTGCGACCAGCGCGTCCCTCGGGTCGTCGCGGGTCGGCACCGCGGCCAGCCTGACGCCGGCCGCGGGTCCGCTCGGCAGGTCCTTGAGCGAGTGCACGGCCAGGTCCACCTGGCCGCCGAGCAGCGCATCGCGCAGCGCGCTGACGAACACGCCGGTGCCGCCGATCTGGGTCAGCTGGGCCCGGCTGACGTCCCCCAGCGTGGTCACCCCGACGATCTCGACCGGGCGGCCGGTCCGCTTGGTGATCATCGCGGCCACCTGGCCGGACTGAGCCATGGCCATCGGGCTCTTGCGCGTGCCCAGCTTGAGCGTGCCCAGCCTGAGCGGCGTCACCGCGTTCACCGTGAAGCCTCCTGCTCCGGGGCGGCGCGGGTGACCGCCTCGACTGCGCGTGGGTCGAGATCGAAGAGAACACGCAGCGCCGCGGCGTACTCCTCGCCCCCCGGCGAGCCCGCGAGTTCCTTGACCCGTACGGTCGGCGCGTGCAACAGCTTGTCTACCACCCGCCGCACGGTCTGGGCTATCTCATCGAGCGCATGCCCGCTCAGGTCGTCGGCGCTCAGCCGCCCGGCCAGCCGGGTCAGCTCGGCGTCCACCACCTTGGCCGCCTTGGCCCGCAGGGCCACCACCACCGGGGCGACCCGGGCGGCGTCCATGGCCGACTGGTAGGCGGCGAGTTCGGCTTCCAGGATGGCGCGCACGGCGGCGACGTCGTCACCGGCGATCGCGCTGGCGTGCTCGCGGAGCTGGTCCATGCCGATCAGCACCACGCCGGGCAGCTCCGCGACGGCCGCGTCCACGTCCCGCGGCATCGCCAGGTCCATGATCACCAGCGGGGCCACGGGGCCCGGGCGGTTCCTGGCCGCGACCGCGGCGGCGGCGATGTCGAGCGTGATGACCTGCCCGGTCGCGCCGGTACAGGAGACGACCACATCCGCGGCGGCCAGCGCGGCCGGCAGGCCGTCTAGCCCGGTGGCCGTGGTGGCGGCGGTGCCCACGCTCGCGGCCACCCGTTCGGCATGTTCGCGGGTCCGGTTGGCCACGGCGATGCTGGCCGCGCCGCTGCGCGCCGCGGTGGCGGCCGCCAGCGCGCTCATCGAGCCGGCCCCGACGACGAGCACGCGCTGCCCCGCGAGCGTCGCTCTGCCTGCCTCCCTGGGGCCTGCCTCCCTGGGGCCTGCCTCCCCGGGGCCTGCCCCTCCGGCACCCGACATCGAACCAGCGAGCTCGATCGCGGCGCTCAGCAGGCTCAGTCCGGCCCGGCCGATGGCGGTCTCGGCCCGGGCCCGCTTGCCGGTGCGCAGCGCCAGCCGCCCCAGCTCGCCGAGCACCCGGCCGGCCGTGCCGTGCTCCGCGGCCAGCTTGACCGCCGAACGTACCTGGCCCAGGATCTGGTCCTCGCCGACCACTATCGAGTCCAGGCCGGCCGCCACCGTGAGCAGCTGACTGACCGCCCGCTCCTCGTAGTGCACGTACAGATGCGGGGTCAGCTCAGCCGGCGGCATCCCGCAGTGCCGCGCGAGCAGTTCGCAGATGGCCGTGACGCCCGCGTGGAAGCGGTCCACGTCGGCGTACACCTCGACCCGGTTGCAGGTAGAGACGACGAAGGCCTCGGCCACGGGCTCGGCCTGCACCAGGTCACGCAGCAGCTTGGTGAGCGTGTCACCGCTGACCGCGGCCCGCTCCAAGGTCGCCACCGGGGCGCTCTTGTGGCTCAGGCCGACCACCAGAACACTCACCTGTTCACCGCCTAGCCCCGGGCCGCGAGTTCCGCGGTCACCCGAGGTGTTGAACGCCGGCCGGCGCCCCCGCCGTTCCCGCCCCTGTGTCCGGGCGCGTCCGCGGGCCGCGACGTCGATCGGCGCTGCGCGTGGAAGGCGAGGATCTGCAGCTCGATCGAGAGGTCGACCTTCCGCACGTCCACTCCTTCCGGCACGCTCAGCACGAGCGGCGCGAAGTTCAGAATGCTCGTGACGCCCGCCGACACCAGCCGGTCGCAAACCACCTGCGCCGACCCGGCCGGGGTGGCGATCACGCCGATCGCGACCTTGTGCCTGGCCACTAGGGCTTCGAGTTCGTCGACGGGCCGGACGGTCAGGTCCGCGATCCTGCTGCCCACGATAGCCGGGTCGCTGTCGAGCATGGCGGAGATCGTGAAGCCGCGGGAGACGAAGCCGCCGTAGTTGGCGAGCGCGCGGCCTAGGTTCCCGGCGCCCACGATGACCACCGGCCAGTCCTGGGTCAGGCCCAGCGTCCGGGACACCTGGTAGACGAGGTAGTCGACGTCGTAGCCCACTCCCCTGATCCCGTACGAGCCGAGGTGCGACAGGTCCTTGCGCAGCTTGGCCGAGTTCACCCCCGCCGCCGCGGCGAGTTCCTCGCTGGCCACGGTGCTGATCCCGCGTTCAGCCAGGCCGTAAAGCGCGCGCAGGTAGACGGGCAGCCGCGCCACCGTGGCCTCGGGTATCCCGTCGGCCGGGGCCTCGTCGTTCGCATGATCCTCGTCGTTGAACGGGGACGTCATAGCATTTCTCTGCATCGCGGCAGCGCTCCTGGGGTTGGGCTCTCGGGTTCGGGAACAGGCGGCGGTAAGAGCCCGCGTCAGCCGACGTCGTTTCCACGGTACGCCTTTGTGCATCATTTCACAAAGTGACGTAAGCGACGCCCGTGCCCCCGCCAGGTAACCCCCCGATCCCCGCATACCTAGTCAGAGGCCCGGAGGCGGAGTCCTGATACGCCGACCTCGACGGCCCTGGTCACGATGCCGCGCGGCCAGGGGGCGGCCGCCGTCCCGGACGCGATGAAACCGGGCTTCGAGTGCGTCAGGACGTATAGGAATCAGGGTTTCATGCCGTCGCACGTCGCCTCGTCGTGTCCCCGGGCACCAATCGGCGATTAACCCAGCGCGGCCCGGAGCCGGGCCTCGCTCACCCGCCAGAAGTCGACCTGCACCCCGTCGACCAGGGTCACCGGGATCTTGTCCCAGTACTCCTTCAGGTCCTCTTCTGACGCGGTGATGTCCCGCTCCTCCCAGCCGACGCCGAGTTCGGCCGCGACCCGCTCGATGACCGCCCGCGCGTCGTCGCACAGGTGACAGCCCGGGCGTCCCAGCAATGTGATCCGCGCCACGCTAGCCACCGTGACGCCGCCCCGCCGACGGCACCTGCCGCGGATCGGCTCGCGGGTCTGGCCGCGGGTCTGGCCGTCGCGGCTCGTATCGTTCCGGCCGCTCCGGGTCGTAACCAGGCCGGCCTGAGCGCTCCGGCTCGGGACGCCGCGGCTGGTCGGGACGTGGCACCTGGCCGGGACGCGGCTGGTCGGGACGCGGCTGGTCAGGACGTTGGGGCCGGGGCGGAGACGGAGGCTGGAGCCGGGGGTCTCCCGCAGGTCCCGGGGGACGCTGCGGCCCGCGGCCCGCGGGGGCCGACGGTGGCTGCGACCGCTGCGGCTGCGGCTGCGGCGAAAGCGGAGGCGGAGGCTGTGCTCCCGCCGGCATGGCCGATTGCGGGTTCAGCAGCGGCGCGACCTTGGCGTACTTGAGCCGCAACTCGATGACGTTGGTCGCGAGCACGAGCGACCTGCGCTCGGCCGCGAAGCGCTGCATGTAGGGCTGGCTCTCGTGACTGTCGAAGGCCGCCCGGTCACGGTAGATCTCGTAGAAGATCCGCTGCATCGGGGCGTTCGGCACCAGGTGGATGACGTACACCAGCGTGTCGGGCTCGCCGGTGCTGACCTGCTCGGCGGTTTCCTCGGCCAGCCGGTCGAAGTCGGCGACCCGGTCGTCGAGCACCGTAAAGATCTGAATCCGGCCGTAAGGACGCGCCGGAGCCGCCGCCGGGGCGCCCCGGTCGCCGCCGCTTCCCGGGCGCGAGCCGGGAAGGTCACCCGGGCGTCCGGGGCCGGGATAGCCGGTCCGCTGGTCGTGGAAGGAGTCCTCGGGCCGGTACCGGCCGCCGTCATCATGCACGCCGTCTAGCCTCCCATCTCGCTCGCCCGCCTGACGCCGACCCGCGCCGGCCCGGCTGGCGCCGAACAAGACCAGCCCGGCCGCCGCCGTGCTGAGCAGCGGGTACGCCGCCCTGTCCGGGAACGGGAAGCGCAACCCGGCCGTCATGAGCGCGGCCAGGCCGGGCGGGAGAACCGCCATCCGCGGCGGCCTCAGCCCGCGCCCGGCCAGCACCAAGCCCACGCACACCAGCGCGACCAGCACCGCCGCGACCTGCACCACGTCCAGCGCCAAACGCGCGATCGGCTGGAAGTGGACGCTGGTCAGCGGCCACGCCCGGCTGAACGGCTGCCCGCTGAGCGGGTCGGTGACCAAGATCACCGAGGCCACGACGGCCAGCGCGGCTGAGATCAGCCGGGTCCCGAACCGGACGGCGTCGTTGCCCACGGCCACCTCGACCAGGCCCGAGGCCAGCCACAGCGGCACCAGCAAGAGCGCGGTGAGCTGGACCGTCCGGAACGTGACCTGATCGAAGCCGCGGGCGAAGCCCAGGCTCTGCGCCCCGAGCGCGACCGCCAGTCCCAGGATCGCGCCGGTCCAGACGATGAACCCGATCCCTGGCTGGCGGACCGAACGCCCGGCGAGCATGCCGGTCGCCACGACCGCGACCAGCACACCCGCGTATCCAACCAGGACGGGAGCAGACATCAACCCCCATGGTGCCCGACGCCCGGTTGACCCGGGAGTCAGGCAAGAGAGTCGTTACTTCTTGTTCCGACGCTGGATACGGGTCTTCTTCAGCAGCTTGCGGTGCTTCTTCTTAGCCATGCGCTTGCGGCGCTTCTTGATGACTGAGCCCACGAGACCACACCCTTCCTAGGCACTGCGGATGACGGGTACGCCAACACGCTCGCCCGGTGGGGGCGGCTGGATACACACCCAACGTAAGAGGTTACCCCCGATACGGCGTGCTCAGGGCAGCCGATCCCGGCCATGCGCCGAATCCAAGGCGACCGGGAGTCGCGGGAGGGAACGCCCCGCGCGCGGCCAGGCCGCGCGACGGTTACTTCCGCCGCGCGCCCCCGCATGCCAGCCGGATTCCCGCGGGACGGGAATCCGGCTTGGGTGGAGCGGTCCGAGTCCAGGGGCGGCTCAGCCCGTACCGACGAACGCGGCTCGCAGGTACTGGTTGACAGCTGCTTCCGGAACTCGGAAGGAGCGTCCGACACGGATTGCTTCGAGCTCGCCGGAGTGCACTAGTCGATACACGGTCATCTTGGACACGCGCATGATCAGGGCCACTTCGGCAACGGTCAGAAACCTAACGTCACTAAGGGGGGTTTCGCTTGCCATCGAACTTGCCTCTTCCGTACGAAGCCGAGCACTTGACGGGATTCGGCGCACCAGTCACGTACGTCTCCAGGGTAAGTCCCGCACAGAAAAGAGCAACCCCGTCCATAGCTTCATTGTTGTTACTGTTTGGGCGCAATCATCAGGCCGCGCCTCGGCAAATCCGCCGTAGCGACGCTGAGCTGCATCTTTCCGACCCATCTTTAGGCTGTTATCAGTTGACATCTGTCACCTGAGAACAGCATTGCGTGAAAAAAAGTGCGACGCGACCGACGTGCACTTGCATTTGCACACCTATCAGAACGGTGCAGACAGCCCGTGCCAGGCAAATACGGCACGGCATGTGTTCATGATCGAAGCGTCCACGCGATCACCGGGATCGATCCCCGCGGAGACCGGAATGTAGGTGGCCTGGGCGCCATCGGTCATCCGTTCGGGCGCGTATTCACCGGTCCGCTCGGCGGCCAGCGCGCGCCACGCGGACGGCACCGGCTGGGCCGGGTCGAGCGGGTCACCCGAGGCCACCGCGAGCAGGTGCGTCCACGTTCTCGGCACCACCCGGACCAGCTCGTAGCCGCCGCCTCCGGTGAGCACCCACCGGCCGCCGGCCACCTCGTGCGCCAGGTCGTGCAGCATGAGCTGAGCGCGCCGCTGCCCGTCCACGCTGAGCTCGAGGTTGGCCAGCGGGTCGAGCCGGTGGCTGTCGCAGCCGTGCTGGCTGACCAGCACCTGCGGCCCGAACGCGCGCAGCAGCGGCGGGACCACCGCGTCGAAGGCGCGAAGCCAGCCCGCGTCGCCGGTACCGGCGGGCAGCGGCACGTTGACGGCGTAGCCGCGGCCATCCCCGGTACCGGTCTCCGACGCCAGCCCGGTGCCGGGGAACAGCGTCGCCGGATGCTCGTGCAGGCTGATGGTCAGCACCCGGGGATCGTCGTAGAAGGCCGCCTGGACGCCGTCCCCGTGGTGCACGTCGATGTCCACGTAGGCGATCCGCTGGGCGCCCTGCGCCAGCATCCACTTGATCGCGATGGCCGGGTCGTTGTAGACGCAGAAGCCGCTGGCCGACCGGCGCATCGCGTGGTGCAGGCCGCCGGCGATGTTCGCCCCGTGCTCGGTCTCGCCCCGCCAGACCGCCCTGGCCGCGGCCAGGGTGGCCCCGGCCACCAGCGCGGAGGCCTCGTGCATGCCCGCGAAGACGGGGTTGTCGGTAGTGCCGAGCCCGTACCGGCCGTTGGGCAGGCCGTCCTGGCCCGCCGCCCGGACCGCGTCGATGTACGCGGCGTCGTGGACCAGCTCAAGCTCGGCCTGATCGGCCGGGACGGGGGTCACCATGGTCACGGCGGGCCGACTCAGCACGCCCCCCATTAGTCAGCACCGAGCTCGCGGCCGCGGTCGCGGGCCGCCTCGATCGCCGCCAGGAAGGCCGCCCGGACCCCGTGCTTCTCCAGCTCCCTGATGGCCGAGATCGTGGTCCCGCCGGGCGAGGTGACCGCCTCGCGCAAGATCACCGGATGCTCGCCGGAGTCGCGCAGCATGGTGGCCGCCCCGTAGACCGCCTGGGTGACCATCTCGAGCGCGGCGCCGCGGGCCATCCCGAGCAGGATGCCGGCGTCCACCATCGATTCGACCAGGTAGTAGACGTAAGCCGGGCCGCTGCCGGACAGCGCGGTCGCGGCGTCCTGCTGCGACTCGGGGATCCGCAGCACCTTGCCGACCGGCCGGAACAGTTCCTCCGCCCGGCGCAGGTGCTCCTCGCCCGCCCCGGCTCCGGCTGAGATCACGCTCATCGCCTCGTCGACCAGCACCGGCGTGTTCGACATGACCCGGACGACGGGGTTGCCGCCGCGCAGCCGGTTGGCGATGAACGCCGTGGTGATCCCGGCCGCGACCGAGATCACCAGCGTGTCCTCGGGCACCACCGGGGCGATCTCGTCGAGCAGCCGGCCCATGTCCTGCGGTTTGACCGCGAGGACCAGGGTGTCGGCCTGCTTGGCCGCCGTGCCGGCGTCCGTGACCTGAATCCCGTAGCTGTCCCGCAGCTCGGCCGCCCGCTCCTCGCGCCGGACCGCGGCTACCACCGCCGACGGGGACCGGCCCGCCCGGAGCAGGCCGGAGAGCAGCGCCTCGCCCATCTTCCCGGTACCCAGGATCGCGATCATGTGAGAACCCTTCACTTTTCCGACCGGAGCGAGCGGAGGAAGAAGGCGAGGTTGGCGGGCCGCTCGGCCAGCCTGCGCACCAAGTAGGCGTACCAGTCGCCGCCGTAGGGGACGTAGACGCGCATACGCGCGCCGGTGTTGGCCAGCCGGCGCTGCTCGGCCGGGCGGATGCCGTAGAGCATCTGGTACTCGAAGCTGTCCGGAGCCCGGGCGGTCAGCAGGGCCAGCGAGGTGGTGATCTCGATCAGCCGTGGGTCGTGGGTAGCCAGCATGGGGTAGCCCGGCCCGTTCATCAGCGCCCGCTGGCAGCGCGCGTACGACAAGTCCACCTCGCGGCGGCCGGTGAAGGCGACGCTGTCCGGCTCGTCGTAGGCGCCCTTGCACAGCCGGACCCGGGTCCCGTACGCGGCCAGCGCGCGGCAGTCCGCCTCGCTGCGCCGCAGGCAGGCCTGGATCACGCAGCCGAGGTCGCCGTACTCGCCGCGGAGCTGGGCCGCGATCCGCAACGTCGGCTCGATCGCGGCGTACTCCTCGGCGTCCAGCGTCACCGTGGTACCCGCCTCGCGCGCCGCGGCGCAGATCCGGCTGATGTTCTCCTGCGCGGTCCTGGCGCCGAGGAAGAGCCCGACCGCGGTCGGCTTCACCGAGACCTCCGCGGCCCCGCCCTCGGTCAGCCCCTCCGCGCCGAGCTTGCCGGCCAGCTGGATGTACTCGTCCGTCGCCGCCGCGGCCTGGGCCGGGTCCTTGGTGTCCTCACCCAGGTAGTCCAGGGTGACGAGCAGCCCGGCGGCCTGCAGCGTCCGGGTCACCCGGACCGCGTCGTCGGCGGTCTCGCCCGCCACGTACCTGTCCACGATGGCGCGCGTCTGCGGCGCGGTCGTGATGAACTCGCGCAGCCGGGTACTGGCTGACGCCGCGAGCAGGGCTCTGCGCAGCACGCGGGGCTAACCTCCGTCGGTTAAGTGGCGTCCTCGGGTTTCTCAGACTATCTGGCGGCGGCGCAGCGTCACCTTTACGCCTCCGCCGGCGTCCGGCGGCACGATGACCTCCTGCGCCGCGGGGACGTCCCCGGCCAGCAGCGGCGCGTCCACCGGCACGTTCCGCTTGACCAGGCCGAGCCCGATCGGGCCGAGCTCGTAGTGCCGGGCCGCCGAACCGGTGAAGCCGACCACTGTGCTAGCCCCGTCTGGTCCGTCGGCTTCAACGGGGTCACCGTGCTCCGGCAGCCGGTCGAGACTGCCGTCCAGGTTCAGGAACACCAGCCGGCGCGGCGGGTGCCCTAGGTTATGCACCCGGGCCACCGTCTCCTGACCCCGGTAGCAGCCCTTGTCGAGGTGCACGGCGGCCTCGATCCAGCCGACCTCGTGCGGGATTGTCCGGTGGTCGGTGTCCAGGCCGAGCCGGGGCACGTGCGCGGCGATCCGCAGCGCCTCATATGCCCACATCCCGGCCGCGGCGGCCCCCCGCCGCACCAGGTCACCGGCCGTCTCGGCCAGCCCGTCCCGCGCCACCACCAGATCGATAGCACCGAACGGCCCCGCTTCAAGCCTCGCCACCACCCTCTCCAGGCCGCTGGCGAGGTCGCCGCCGCTGGGTCCGAGCACGGTGAGCACGGCGTAGTCCTGGCTGACGTCGGCCACCTCCACCCGCATCATGAACCGCATCGACTCCAGGAACGCCAGCAGCGACGGCGCCGTGCCCGGCTCGGTGTGCAGCCATGTCGTGGTGCCGTCGTCGGTCAGGGTCAGGTGGTGTTCCACATGCCCGTTCGGGCTGAGGATGAGCGCCTCGGCGGTAGCTCCCGCGGCTAGCTTGTCCAGGTGCTGCGTGGTCAGGCTGTGCAGCCAGGTCAGCCGGTCCGCGCCGGTGATCCGCAGCACGCCCCGGTTGGACCGGTCCACGACCGCGGCCGCTTCCCCGGCCGCCCGCTGCTCCCGCATCGGGTCACCGTAGTGCCACACCACCCCTTCGTCCGGCCAGCCTGCCTCCACGGCCCCCGGCCAGCTCAGCAGCGGGCTCTTTTCCTGATCCTCACTCACCCTGATTCCTCCTCCATCCGCCCGCGTCTTGCCCCCACAGAGGGTATGACTCATTCAGTGCGGGCGGCATTCCTGGCAGCGGCCGAAGACGGTGAGGTGGCCCACGTCGGTCTCGAAGCCGTGCCGCTCCTCCAGGGCGGTGATCAGGGGACGGATCGCGTCCGGGCCGATCTCGGTGATCCGGCCGCAGTCGCGGCAGACCAGGTGCACGTGGTCGGCGTCGGTGGCCAGGTGGTAGGTGGGCGCGCCGTGCCCGAGGTGAGTGTGGGTGACCATGCCGATCTGCTCGAGCAGTTCGAGGGTGCGGTAGATGGTCGAGATGTTGACGCCGCGCGCGGTCTGCTGGACCTGGGCGCCGATCTCCTCCGGGGTGGCGTGATCGAGTCGCGCCACCGCCTCCAGGACAAGCTGGCGCTGCGGGGTCACCCGGTAGCCGCGGGCGCGCAACTGCTCGTCCCACCCGGTCACGGCCAGGCTCGGCGACGGTGCATCATGACCTGGCGCCTGTGGCGCGGGCCGGTCCATGGCCTCATAGTAGTTCGGTCCCGTATTCCGGCGGCCGGTGTGATCGTCCGCACGGCAAAAATCTCTTGCCTGTCCCGGGGATCGGCGGATAGCGTGCGAGGTACGCGAGAGAGGAGGTGGTCCAAAAGCATGCATGATCAACGGACTCGTGAGGTGGCTGTCAGCTAGCCGCCCTTCTCGCCGGCACGACGTCCAGTGAGGGCGGCGGTCGGCAAAATCTGGCAGACACCGGGTCCCCGGACTGACCGATCTTGTCCAGTCGGTCCCGGTACAGCGCACAGGCGCGGTACCGGAGTCGTCCGGGGGCTTATTTTTTTGACCGGGGCTGGTTTTTGACCGGGGCTGGTTTTTGACCGGGGCTGGTTTTTGACCGGGGCTGGTTTTTGACCGGGCTAGCGATCCGTGCCCGGGCTAGCAGATGGCCTGGCCGGTACGGCCCGGTCGGCCGCCCCCGGGTCTCCGGCCGTTATGGGTCGGCGGCAGCGGTCGCTGGGAGCGATGAGCCTGCCAGGCGTCGACCGCCCCGTAGCCCAGCAAGCCCGATGCCGCGATCACCGCGGCCACCATCGAGAAAACGGCCAGGGCGGCCAGCTGGTCCGAATGACTCAGGGCGGCGACTCCTACCACGGCGAACGCGGCGAGCAGGCAGACCCCCGACCTCTGGGCGGCCCGCGCCAGCGTTGCGGCGGCCGTGCGGGGTGCCCCGGTATCCACCGGCCCAGCGGCGGCTGGCCGAACCTCGAGGTCGCTGGTGACCACGGCTAGTTCGGCGTAGGTCCGCGACGTGAGTGCCTACTCTACCCGCAGGACGAACTCGTCCTTGGCCAGCCGGTCTTCCGTGAATGCCGTCTTGAGTGCCTCGATCGCCTGCTCACGGTCAGCCCGTGCCGCACGGAACTGCCCGCGGTCCGCGGACCGTGCTGAAATGGACCGTGCTGAAATTTCGTTTCCAGGCCCTGCCATCGCCACGCCTCACCACCCGCCAATGCAGCGAAGCGTAGCCCCGTCATCGCCCGCCGGCTATCCGCCTGGGGGCTATATCTGGAGTGGCCTTACTCGCCTTCGCCGGAGCTGACGCGCTTGAGCTGCGCCGACAGGTGCGGCTGGAGTTCCTGCCCCATCGCGGCCATGTCGTAGGCGTAGGCCAGATCCTGCTCGCCAGGCTCACCCGAGCCCACCAGCCCGTACAGCCGGTGTCCGGCGGTGACCTCCTTGGAGGTGGCGGTGCGGGCGACCACATCGGTGGCCATCTCGATGCGGGTACCCGATATCTCGCCCAGGTAGATCTCGACGATCCCGGTGGGATGCGCGAGCATCACCTCGACCTGGTTGTCCGGCCGCGGCCGCCAGTACCCGCTCTCGGTGCCGAGCGGCGGGCCGATCTGCCCGTCGTCATCCAGCCGCCAGGTCCGGCTGGTGTAGATCAGGAACGGCTTGCCGTTATGGCTGAAGCTGATCTCCTGACCGAACCGGAACGACTCGATGGTCGGGTACCCGCCGATGCCGGCTCCCTCCCACCGTCCGAGCAGGAAGGTCAGTGCGCCCAGGTCGGGATGGGGCGTCAGGTCGGCATGGAGCTCGGGTTCAGGATGCCTCGCCACGGCGTGCTGCGTCTCCTTGGGCTCGTCCTCGGCTTTGCCCCCGGCCGACCGCGAACGCCCGCACGGCCAGGTACAGGCACGCCACGGCGACCACGGCGAACACGCCGATCAGGATGGCCGCGCTCAGCATGCCGTGCATAGCCCGCAAGTTTACGGCCGCAGCCGCCCGCCGCGCGGCACGGCACGCCGTGGCCGGCCGCCCCTGTTCCGGGCCGAACCCGCGCGACTAGAGTTTCTGCCATGCCCGAGCGCTCTGCCCATTCCCGGCTCGTCATTAAGGTCACGGCCGGCAAAGACGATCCGGAACGCTGTAATCAGGCCTTCACGGTCGCCGCGGCCGCGGTCGCCAGCGGCGTTCCCGTATCGCTGTGGCTGACCGGCGAGTCGGCCTGGTTCGGCCTGCCGGGACGGGCCGAGGACTTCTCGCTGCCGCACGCCGCCCCGCTGGCGGACCTGCTGGCCGGGATCCTGGCCGCCGGTTCGGTGACGGTGTGCACCCAGTGCGCGGCCCGCCGGAACATCGAGGCCAGCGACCTGATCAAGGGCATCCGGATCTCCGGAGCGGCCACCTTCGTAGCCGAGATCATGGCCGAGGGCGCCCAGGCCCTGGTCTACTGAGCCCAGCTCAGATCGGATAGCGGGTCGGCTCAGTGATGTAGGTCCGTCCGGACGGAGTAGTCCACCGGAAGGTCCCGTCAGGGAGCTGGTCTACCTTCCACCGGGGGTGCTGCTTCAATCGGTGATCATGGCGACACTTTGGACCCCCGTTACACAGGCACGTCCGGCCGCCCGCCTCGTAGGGGATGTTGTGCTCGAAGTCGCATTGCCGGGCCGCCCGCCGGCACACCGGGCTGGTGCACGTGGCGTGCCGGATCTGGGCCAGGTGCCGCAGCCTGGTCCCCGGGTCGTGACCCTTGGCCTCGAACCGGTGATCACACCCCTCGGTGGTCAGGGGGTGGACCTCGACGATCAGGTCCGGGCCGGTGCCGGGGGTGCGGAGCCGCCAGGTGCGGTACCGGCCGCCCGGGCCGCCCGGCTCGCCTTCGGGGGTGAAGCTGAACCCCGCTCCCGGCCCGTCCCTGACCCCGCCCGGGGCCCCTGGTTTCTCCCGCTTCCCGCGGTTCTCGGGTTCGGGGCGGCCGCAGCCGTGCTCGACCGCGTGGCCGTCCTGGTCGGTGACCGTCACGCACCAGGTCGTACGCGGGTTCCGGGCCGCCGCGTGCGCCAGGTCCCGGGCCAGCCACGGATCCACCGGGCCGAGCCCGCCCATCTCCCCGGGCCGGTCCGCCAGCCCGGTCAGGTCCGCCAGCGGCACCGTCAAAGTGCCCCGCACCGCGAACCCGCCCGCCCCCACGTCTTCCTGAGCCGGGCCGCCCTCCGGCTCGGGCCGGGAATCCTTACCCAGCAGCAAGTCCAGGTAAGCACGCGCCCGCAGCACGTCCATGTCCCCGTCCAGCCCGGCCTTGCGCAGCTCACGCGCCCACGCGGTAATACGCTGATCGGCCGCCAGGACCTCCGCCGGGGGCAGCTCCCGGCCCATCAGGGCCGCGTTCCCGCTGTCCTCGGCCCACCGCTCCACCCGCGCGTCCTTCTGCGCGTCCTCGCGGCGCTTCCTCGCCTTCTCCGGCGCGACCTCCATCACCGCCCGGGCCACCGCGTCCCGCAGCCCGTTCGGCGTCAGGCGGTCCGCCCGGCCCAGCACCAGGTCCTCCGCCGCCCGCGACTCCTCCGCGTCCAGCGGCTCGGTCACATCCACGATGATGCTCACCTTGGACTCGCGCAGCTTCCCGGACCGGAACACCGCCATCGTCCCCGGCAGCCGCGACGCCAGGTCCTGCGCCCGGCTCATCAACCGGTCCGCCGCACTGCGGGACTCCGCCAGCAGCACCCGCAGCTCATCGACCGCGAACTCATCCCACCGCCCCGGCATCCCCGCCGGGTCCTGCGGCTCGCAGCCGGCCTCGGGGCGGCGGCGGATGAACTCCGCGACCGCCGCGTGCTTCCGCGCCGCCGCGTGCGCCTCGACCCGGTCCCAGGCCCTGATCACCCCGTCGAGCTGGTCGTCGGACGCGCCCGGGTACCGGTCACCATCCCCGGCGGCGGAGTCGGCGAAGAACGCCAGCTCGTGCCCGCCGGGCAGGCCATCTAGGATCCCGCACTTCCCGAACCCCGCCACCCCAAGCGCGAACTCCCCGGACTCCGGCTCGGGCTCCTCCTCGTCGTCCTCGCCGAACCCAGGCGGCGGCTCGTCATCGACCGCCGTGAGCTCGCACCACGCTTCCCAGTCCTCGGCCGACATCCAGTCCGGGGTGGGAACGGGATCGCCGGGCTCTGAGGCGGGATCCGCGTGAGCCGGGTCGCGAGGCATGAGCACCTCCCCGTTCGGAGGAAATGAATTTAGAGAACATAATATCGAAGAACAGGAGGCTGTGCTCGAAAACAAGCACACAACCGAATTAATGTACGATATATTTTCAAACCTAGGGAACGACGCGCGGAGGCGGACCGGTTCCGGGACTAGGCGGGCGCGGGCTGGGCGGCGGCCAGCCGGTCCGCGCGCAGCTGCGCCACCAGGTCCTCTTGCCGCGAGTCGATCGCGGGCAGCGGCCCGGCAGCCCAGCTGAGCAGCAGGTCGGCCAGGCCCGGGTTGCGGACCAGGGCCGGGCCGTGCAAGTAGGTGCCGACCACCCGGCCGAAGTACGATCCTTCCGTCCCGTCCCCGTTGCCCACACCGGTGACCACGGTGGCCAGCGGCTTGACTTCCGGGCCGCGCCGGGTCACGCCCTGGTGGTTCTCGAAGCCGGTCAGCCGGTCGACGCCCAGGGCCGGGTCGACGTCGGCGGTGATCTCACCGACCCCCCGCCGCTCTCCCCGGCCGCTGCGGATATCGATCAGGCCGAGCCCGGGCACCGGCTCGCCTTCCACCCCGCCGAACTCGGTGCCGATGATCTGGTAGCCGGCGCAGACCGCGAAGACCACCGCGCCCTGGCCCGCGGCCGCGGCCAGGCCGCCGTCCGCCGCCAGGCGGCGGGCGGCGAGGATCTGCGGCAGGTCTTCGCCGCCGCCGAGCAGGTAGATATCGCCGCCGACGGGCACCCGCTGGTCGGAGTTGACCTCGGCGATCTCGACCGGCAGGCCGCGTAGCCGGGCCCGGCGGGCGAGTACGAGCAGGTTGCCCCGGTCGCCGTAGGTGCTCAGCAAGTCCGGGTACACCCAGACCAGCCGGACGGCCGACGGCCCCAGGTGCGCGTGCTCGTCCATAGTCAGCTCTGCCTCGTCTGGTTCAGCCGACGCGGCCGAGGGCCGCGCGGATCTGCTGGAACGCGGTGTAGTTGGCGATCACTTCCAGGGACTTGCTGCGGGCCAGCCCGATCGCCTCGTCGATGTTCGCGACCATGCGGAAGGCCACCTCGTCGGCCTCCAGCCGGACCGCCAGGTCGAGCCGACGTTCCCCGGCCACGAACACCGGCCGCCCTCGGAGCCTGCGGTAGTCCACGTCCCACAGCCAGGAGGTGTCCTTCCCGTCCGGCGTCTGGGCGTTCACCGCCAGCAGCACCGGTACCGGCGGCGGCACCAGGACGTCCAGCGCCTCCAGCCAGCCGGCCGGGTTCTTCGCCAGCAGCAGCCTGAGCTCCGTGCCGTGCCGCTCGACCTGCGTGTACCGCCCGGCCACCGACCGCACCTGGCCGACCGGGCCGAGCGCCTGAGTGGCGCTGACGCCGAACACTTCGGCGACGGCCAGCGCGACCACGGCATTGGACCGGTTGGCCCGGCCGGGCAGGGCCAGGTCAAGCACACGGGACCGGCCAGCCGGGTCGATCACCTCGTCGCCCACCAGGGCCCAGCGGACCGGGGGCCGCCGGTTGGGGCACTCACCGCAGTACCAGTCCTCGCCGTCACGGCGCAGGTGCGACCCGCAGTTCGGGCAGCACCAGGAGTCGTCGTGCCAGCGCTGGCCCGCGGCCACCCAGGTGACCTGGCGCGCATCCCCGGCGGCCCACGCCACCAGCGGGTCGTCGGCGTTGGCGATGACCCGGCAGCCCGGGGCGGCGGCCAGGGCCGCTCGCCAGCGGCGGGCCAGCATCCAGATCTCGGCCGCGCGGTCCATCTGATCCCGGCTCAGGTTCAGCAGCACGACCACCCGGGGCTTGGTCGCCGTCAGCATCGCTGGTATGTACTTCTCGTCGACCTCGAGCACGGCCAGGGTGGCGTCCGGGGCCTTGGCCAGCGCGGAGACAAGCCCGGCCTCCATGTTCGCGCCGAACGCGTTGGACGCGACCTGCTGGCCAAGCGGCTCCAGCGCGGCCGCGATCAGCCTGGTCGTAGTGGTCTTGCCGTTCGTGCCCGTCACCAGGATGATCTGCCGCCCACCGGCCAGCAGCGAAAGCAGGTCGGGCTGGAGCCGGAGTCCGATGATCCCGCCGATGACCGATCCGTCGCCCCGGCCAGCCAGCCGGGAAGCCCGGCCGGCCGCGCCACCGACCGTGGTGGCCAGGCGGGCCCGGAGGGGGAGGCTGGAACGCCGGGACGGCGGGCTGCTGGTGCTCATCTCGGCCCTGATGCTATCCGGTCGCGGGCCGGGGCACGTCCGGGGTCGCGGGTGGCGAGGTCAGCGCCGGCCAGGGCCAGCACAAGCCGCGGCGTCCGCGCCGAGCTGAGCTCGGCCAGGAAAGTGGCCGCGTCCTGCACTGTGGTCACCTGAGTGCTCACCTTGGGTAAATATCAGGTTACTGTCAGCCACGCCACCATTATCGGCACAGAATTCGGCGCGCCTAAAACCGCCCGCGACGCCAATCCAGGCGCCGGGGCGGCGGCCCGAGGTTCGGGGCGGGCCTGCCAGGGGCCGGAGGCGGGGGCGGGGGCGGGGGCGTGTCGTCTGGCGGCGATGCGTCGCCGTCGGCGGGACTGGCTGGATCCCGCGGACGTTCGGCTGGCCGGGCCCGATATTCCTCGAGGGTCAGCTCGGTGGCGGCGCTCAGCCCGCCGATACCCGGGTTGGCGTCGGCCAGCACCGCCTGCCGCCCGCCCGGGGTGGCATAGCTGATGATCATCGCGCTGGCCGGGAGCTGCTGGAGTTCGTCCGGGCCGGCCGGGAACTCGCGGGAACGTTGCCGGGCCCGGGCGAGCGCTTCGCTGTCCGCTATCGCCTTGGCCGTCGCCATCCCCCACCCGGTTCTCGTCGGGTCATGGTGGCCAGGGTCTGTGGCCGCGGGGGCGGCCAGGCCGGCCGTGCTGACGTACGCGCCGTCGGCGGTGTTCGCGACGGAACCGCCGATCGTCTCGGTAAGCTGCGCGAGCACGAAACGCGGCCCGGTGCCGAGCGACTCGCTCGCGGCCCTGGCGTCCGCGGCGTCGGCCAGCCGCATGACGGCGGCGACGGCGCTGCCCTGGCCCAGCCGCGGCCGGGCGTGCGCGGGGATGCTTCCGTAGGCCAGCACGAGCCCGGTCGCCGAGCGCTCGCACGCGTCGCTGAGCCGGTCCAGGACCTCACCGCGCAGCTTGTCCGCGCCGAGCACGAACAACGTGTGCCGCCAGGGCGGTCCGGGCGGGGCGCCGCGTAGCTCGTGGGTCAGCGCGGCCGCCAGGTAGGTCCCGAGCACCCGGCCGCCCGTCGTGCCCACCCGCCGGTCCAGCGCGATAACGCGCAGTCTGCTGTGCGGCTGCGGCTGCGGCAGCGGCACCCGGCCGGTACCCGCCGACGCCAGCTTGCGCAGCCGGGATTCCAGGACCCAGGCCCGCTCGAGGACCGCGCGGCCGTCGGTACCGCGACCGGCCAGGGCGGCGAGCCGGTCCGCCTGGCCGGCGGTGATCAGGCCGGCCGCCACGTCGTCGCCCGGGTCTCCGGCCAGGACCCGCAGCCCGGCGGCGACCTCGGCGATCGCGGGCTGGCCGCCCAGCACGTCGATGACCCGCTCGAGGATGGCCTGGTCGAGAGACGGGTCACGGTCCGCGCCCGGCTCGACGGCGGCGCTGGCTACCGCCGAAAGCAGCTCCGCCAGGGCATCCCGGCCGAGCCCGCCGCCCAGGTCGAGCCGGGGCAGGTCATCGGGCAGCACCCAGACCAGCGGGTCGGTCCCCGCGGCCCGCGCGAAGCCGAGCAGGTCCAGCGCGACCGCGCTCCCGGTCAGGTCGAGCACGGTGATCTCGCCGCCCGCGGGCAACTGGCTCGCCGCGGCCGTGGTGAGCACCGCGGACCAGCCCGAGGCCGTGCCCCCGATGACGTCCAGCCGGTGCGCACCCTCGGGCAGGCGGACCGCGTACCAGCGTTTCTGCCGCTCGTAGGCGAGCTGGCGGGCCTGCCAGGCCTGCATCTGGGCCGCGTGCTCGGCCTGCCCGGCGAACAGCCGGCTTTCCTGCGCCTCCCGGACCCGGTCGATCCGGGCTCGCTCCTCGGCCATCCTCGACCGGAGCGCGCGCTCACCCTGCCCCAGGGCGAACCCGCTGACGACCGCGACCAGCGCGCAGCAGGTGACCCCGAGCCCGGTGAGAAGGGGTCCGAGCGAGCCGGCCACGCCGAACGCGACCAAGACCAGGCCGAACACCACGGCGACGACGAACGCGGCCTTCAGCGGCCGGTTGAGCTGGTTTTCCTCGCGCCGCTGCGCGGCCGCCCAGTCCGGGCTGAGCCGCTCGGCCTCCGGCGGAGTAGGACGGCGCGGCGGCGGCCCGGGCTCCGGGTAGGCCGCGGCGTACTGCCACCCCAGCAGGAGCCGGCCGGGGCCGGGCGACGTCACGCGCCCTCCCAGGCCCGCCGCGGCACGGCGGCCCGCTCGTCCCGGGCGGCGTGGGGCACCCGGGCCCGGACCAGGAGGCCGCCCGGGACGAGCCGGGGCGGATCGCGGACCTCCAGGAGAAACTCCCCGTCGCGCAGCGCGGCGGGGCCGGCGGCCTTCGCGGTGGATCTCGCGGTGGATCTCGCGGTGGCGGCCGCGGCCAGGCGGCGCACCGCGGCGCCATCCGTCATCCGGTGGGCGATCAGGACGTTGACCAGGTCCGCGAGATCGGCCGCGACCGCCGGCGACGTGGTAGCCGCGAGCACCGGCAGCCCCGCGGGCCGGCCGCGGGCGATCAGGTCGGTGACCGCCTGGCGCGGCAGCGCCGCGCACTCGGCCAGCCAGATAAGGCCGTCCCCGTCGGTCCCGTCGCGGGCTGCCGCGGCCAGCAGGTCCTGGCAGATCAGGCGGTCGAGCATCGCCGAACTCGCGGTGGAAGACGGGCCGCCGAGCCGGAAGAGCACCACGGCCCGGTCGGCGATCGCGCGTCGCAGATCGATGTCCGCCGCCTGGCCGCGGGGCGACGGGCGCAGCCAGCGGCCGAGCGGCGACGCGCGGAGTTCCCTGAGCTGACGGCTGGGGCCGGCGATGGTGGCGGGCTCGGCGCTGATCAGGCTGGCTGACACCCGGACACGTTCGGCCAGCACGTCCCGCCGGGGGTAGGCGGCGGGCACGTACTCCATCCGGGCGCGCAGGGCGACGGGATTGAGCAGGTGGATGACGTCGTCGAGGACCGGGACCCGCGGGTCGCCGGGGGCAGCGTCGAGCAGTTCGAAGACGTCATCGAGGTAGGACAGGCAGCTGCGCCGGAACTGGCGTCCCGGGCCGTCCCAGCTGAGCATGGCCGTCATCAGCGCGGCCCGCTGGGCGGGCGAGCCGTGCCGGAACGGCTCGTAGCAGGCCGCCCGGTCCTGGTCGCCGCCGAAGACCAGCAAGGGCAGGCCAGCCGCGGCGCAGACCGCCGCCAGCTGGGCGGCCAGCGCCGGATCGGCCGTATGGTCGACGGCGAGCACCGGCTTGCGCCGCCGGATCGCGGCGTACACGAGCTGGAAGCCGGTCGTCAGCACATCGGACGCGGCCGAGCCGCAGGCGGTCACGCTTCCGGCCACCTCGGCCCAGGACAAAGTGATCCGGGCGCCTGAGCCGGCCGCGATCCCCAGGCAGCCGCCGTCCCTGGTGGCCACCCCTCCGGCCCGGATCGCACGGACCGTGACCGCGCGCCTGGCCGCCACGATCAGGCCGGGCCGGGCCGGGCGCAGGTCCTGCTCGTCGGTATGCAGCCAGCTCAGCCAGCCGGCCAGGGCGGCCTCGGCGGCCCCGGCCGCCACCGCGAGCGGCAGCTGCCGGGGCAGCCAGGTCCCGATGCCGGTGAACGCGTTGGTGAAGTGCAGCAGGTGGTCCGCCTGGTGACCGCTGGCATTCAGGTAGCCGGCCACCCGGGTGGCTCCGGCGGTGTAGCCGGCCACCGCCGCCCGGGGACCGGCCGCGACCCCGGCCAGGCCGGCCGCCGCCGGGATGACCAGCCATGACAGGCGCCACCTGGTCGTCTTGGTCGTCAGGTGGAAGATGGCGGCGAAGACGATCGTCAGCTGGGCGAACAGCAGGTGCACCAGGATCGCGAGCACCACGCAGACAGCGAGGATCTCGTCACGGCGGGGAAGTCCCCTGGGAACGAGGTATCGGGCACGCCGCGGCATCTATTCCGCCTCTGTCACGACCTCGGCCGGCGTCTCGGGTCCCAGCGTCCCAGTTACGAGGCGCGCGTGTCCAGGCTGGCGCGCCCGGGGCGCAAGCATAAGTAAGGAGAACGGCCCCAGCCGCTGATGCTCCTCGGGCCAGTGGGTCACAAGTGGTTCCACAAGTTCCGTGATGCCTAGCGCCCCGTCACCGGCCAGGACCGCTAAGGGCGTGCCGGCCGGCGCCTCGGTGGTATCGATCGCCACCCGGAACAGCTCGGGCCTGAGCACGACCACAGTGAGCCCGGCGGGTTCCCCGGTGACGGCGTCGTCGAATCGGGCCGTCACCGTGATCACCGGCTGCCCGGGCGACAGGCGCAGGCTGCGGGCGATGGATGGCTGCGGCGGGGACATCTCCACGCTGACCGCGGCGGCGGGCAGGCCGTTCAGCATCGAGTCCAGCGAGGGAACCGGCGGGTCCTCGTCCTGGCCGGACTCCTGGCCGGACTCCTGGCCGGACTCCTGGCCGGGCGCGGTCTCCTCGTCGCCGGGCGGCTCGTTCAGGTAGGCGGTGGACACGGCGGCCGGATCACCCGCGGATACCCAGACGCAGCGGACCACGCGGATCGGCGCGCCCGACGGCAGCCGCAGGGCCCAGGCGATGTCCTGGGGCGCTTCGCGGCGCGAGACGTGCCGGGCCTGGCAGGCGATCGTCCCGCCCATCGGATCCAGCCGGGTGCCCAGCCCGGCCGCGCCTTCCACCGGGATCCAGTAGTCGGCCGGGCTGGCCCGGTACAGCTGCCCGTCGGGCAGCAGCCGGACCAGAGATCGCCGGGCGAGATCGCCGAGCGCCGCGTCGATCTCGGTCAGGCTGACGTTGTACCGCCGGGCCAGCGCGGTGCGCCGGGGCAGCCGCCAGCCCGGCTCGCGGTGCACGAGCGCCGCGGCCATCCGGTCCGCGAGCACGGTGGTGGCCTTGAGCGGGCCGCGGTCTTCCGCTACGCCGGAGCCGTCCCGGATCGCCGCCGCGGTGGGCGGCGAGCCCGGCTGCGCGGGGACCGGACGGTCACGTCCGGAGGCGCCCGCGGTCATTCCGCATGCCGCGTGGTCATATATCAGCCTTTGATCGTGGCGATCTGGGTACCGGATAGGGTGACCACGGACGACGGCAAGGGCTGGAAGTTCACCCGCGCCACCTGCGCGGCCCCGCTGGTGATCGCCCAGCTGAGGAACGCCCGCAGGTCCCGCGCCCGGGTGGCGCTGCGCTGAGCGGTGTTCACGATGGCGTACTCGTAGTTGACGATGGGGTAGGCCTGCGCCCCTGCCCCGTTGACCAGCGAGATGGTCTCGCTGGCGGGCGTGTTGGTGAAGCTGGCCAGCGCCGCCTTGATGGTGCCCGCGGCCGGCAGCAGGTAGTCGCCCGCGGAGTTGCCGAGCGCGGCCTCGCCCTCGCCAGCCGCCCTGACCTGGGACAGGTAGCTCACACCGACATAGCCGATGGCGCCCGCGGTCGACCCGACCTCGCTGATCATGTCCTCGGTGCCGCTCGCGCTCAGCTCGCCCGGCTGCCGCGGCCAGGCGATCGTGGTGCCGATCAGCGCGCCGCTCCAGCCGGACGGGTCCTGGGCGTTCAGGTACGAGGTGAACAGGAAGGTACTGCCCGAGTCATCGCCCCGGTGAACCAGCACGATGCCGGCGGACGGCAGCTTGACGCCCGGATTCGCGGCCGCGATAGCCGGGTCGTCCCACTGGGTGATCTGGCCGGCATAGATCCGTGCCAGCAGCTTGCCGTCGAGCTTGACGTGCGTCCCCGGGCCGATCCCAGGCACGTGGTAGACCACCATGAGCGCGGCGACGGCCAGCGGGATGTTCACCAGGTGCGCGTGCTTGGCCAGGGTGGCCGGGGACAGGTAGGCGTCGGACGCGCCGATATCGGCCGTGCTGGCCGCGGCCGCGTCGATGCCCTGACCCGACGACGAACTCGTGGTCCGCAGGGCCACCTGGGAGAACCGCGCATGGTAGGCGGGTCCCCACAGGGCGAACAGCGGCGCCATCAGCGAGCTGCCGGTTTCCGACAGCGTCTGGGCGCCGGCTGCGGGTGCCGTCGGCAGCGTCACCGCAGCGGCGGACGCGGCCGCCGGGGGCAGTCCCGACGGCGCCGGGGCCGGGTTGCTGCAGGCGGCGACGGCAAGGACGGCTGCGGTAAGCGTGATCCGGGCCAGCGCGCGTCGGCCGGCACCGCTGCGGAGCGGTGCCGGCGCCTGTTCCGCATCCAGCGACAACTTCTGCCCTCAATCGTCCTCGGCCGGGAGCGCGGGACGGCAGGATCCTGCCTGTCCTCGCCCATTGTTATGCATCTGAGGTAAACGAAAGTTGAATAAAAGAGGAACGAATAGACGGCTACTTGATGTCATATAGCTGAACTGGATCTTCGTAAAACCACGCCGGCAGCGGGCGCCCCGCAGGCCGTGGGGTTACCACATGACGACCGTGCCCGGCCCCGGCCTCGCCCGCGGCGGCCGGGGCCGGGACGGCTGGATACCTTGGCGTGGAACCGCGACGCGCCCGCCGACAGGCCGCTGGCCCGCCAGTTTGCCCCGAAGATGCAACTAGGACAGCAGAACTTAACCTTCCAGCCTCCTTTTATCCATTCTCTATTTCCCCGGAGGTACCTTCTACCCGGCCAAACTGGTTCTCGCACGCACGGTCTTACCGGATGACCGGCCGTCGAGGCTGCGCTATAGCGGCCGGAAGAAGAAAATTGAGGGGTACTGAATATGCAGCTTCGATACAGACAGCAGGTCGCGGCGGCGGGGGTCTCCGTGGCCGCCTTGGCGCTGGTCCTGGGCGCATGCTCATCGTCGAGCAGCAGCAGTCCCGCCGCGAGCGGCGGGTCCGGTTCCTCGACGCCGGCCGGCGGCTCCTCGTCGAGCAGCGCCGCCCTCAGCGGCACGCTGAACGCGAGCGGGTCGACGTTCCAGCTCACCTTCCAGCAGGAAGCCATCTCGGCCTTCAAGGCGGTCCAGCCCAACATGACCGTCAACTACGGCGGCGGCGGCTCCGGCAAGGGCCGCACCGACCTGGCCGGCGGCACCGTCAACTTCGCCGGCTCGGACTCGCCCATTCCGGCCAAGGAGGCGTCGGGCTTCGCGGGCAAGACGATCCTGTACTTCCCGGTCATCATCGGCCCGATCACGATGGCGTACAACCTGTCCGGCGTGAGCAACCTGAAGCTGGACCCGACGACGATCGCGAAGATCTTCTCGGGCAGCATCAAGACCTGGAACGACCCGGCCATCAAGGCCGACAACCCCGGGGTGAGCCTGCCCAGCACGCCGATCACCCTGGCGGTCCGGTCGGACTCCTCGGGTACTACCCAGAACTTCACCCTGTTCCTGCAGGACGCGGCCCCCAGCGCCTGGACCCTGGGCAGCAGCTCGACTATCAAATGGCCGTCCTCCGCCCGCGCCGCCGCCGGCAACCCGGGCGTGGCGCAGGTCGTCAAGTCCACCCCCGGCGCCATCGGGTACGTGGACTACGCCACCGCTAAGGCCTCCGACCTGAGCTTCGCCTCGGTCAAGAACAAGACCGGTGCCTACATCGCACCGTCGGCGGCCTCCGCGACGGCGGCCGTGTCCTCGCTCACCCCCAAGCCCGACCTGACCTTCGCGGCGGTCTGGCAGAGCGGGGCCGGCGCCTACCCGATCACCTACCAGTCCTGGGACCTGGTCAACGCCAAGCAGCCGACCGCCAACGACGCCGCTATGCTCAAGGCCTACCTCGGCTACCTGCTCGGCGACGGCCAGAAGCTGCTCTCCCAGATCGGTCTCGCGCCGCTGCCCAGCAGCCTCGACCAGCAGGCCGTGGCGCAGCTCAGCAAGATCACGTCATAAGTGGTGGTTCTCGTGATGAAAGCGACTCGGACGGATCCGTCGTCATGAGCGCTGCGGTAGCGGACCCGGCCGCGACGGCCGGGTCCGCCCACCCGCTGGCCCACCGGCGCCCGCTGGGCGACCGGCTGTTCCAGGTCCTGGCGGCCGCAGCGGGCATCCTGGTGCTGGTCATCCTGGCCCTGATCGCCTTCTCGACCAGCCAGCAGGCCTCGTCGTGGTTCAGCACGGCGGGCTGGAGCGTCTTCACCGTCGACTGGAACCCGGCGACTAACTCGTTCGGCGCGATGACCTACGTCTACGGGACGGTCATCACCGCGGCGATCGCGATCATCATCGCCGTCCCGGTCAGCGTGTCCATCGCCCTGCTGCTGACCGAGGTGGTGCCGCGCCGGTGGGCGCAGCCCATCGTGTACGTGATCGACCTGCTGGCCGTGGTTCCCTCGGTGGTCTGGGGCCTGTGGGGCATCCTGGTGTTCGCGCCCTGGCTGCAGCACATCTACACCTCGATCGGCTCCGGCGTGACCGGGATCCCGGTGCTCAGCTCCTTGTTCGGCCCGCCGGTGAGCGGCGCCTCGTTCTTCACGGCCGGCATGATCCTGGCCTTCATGATCACGCCGATCGTGACCTCGTTGTCCCGCGAGGTCATCGCGACGGTGCCGGCCATCGACAAGGAGGGCGCCTACGCCCTGGGCGCCACCCGGTGGGAGATGATCACCGGCGCGGTCTGGCCGCACAGCCAGGGCGGCATCGTCGGCTCCGTCATGCTCGGCCTGGGCCGGGCCATGGGCGAGACGATCGCCGTCGCGCTGGTCATCGGCTCGTCGCCGGTGATCACATCCCACCTGTTCGCGGCCGGCGACTCCATGCCCGCGGTCATCGCGAACCAGTTCGGCGAGGCCTCGGGCGAATTCCGGTCGGCGCTGATCGGGCTGGGCGTGCTCCTGTTCGTCATCACCATCGCCATCAACCTGATCGCCCGCGGGGTCGTGGAACGCTCCGCCCGGCGCAAGAGGGGGGATTGATGACCGCCGCCGCGGAACAGCCGGCCGTCGACCTGCGCGAGCCGGCCGGCTGGCGCCGCGCCAAGAACCAGATCACCACCACGGCGATGTGGGCCGCCTTCGTCTTCGTGCTGATCCCGCTGGGCTTCGTGCTGTTCACGGTGATCGCCAAGGGCGCCTCGGCCATCAGCTGGACCTTCCTGACCGGCGGCCCGATCCCGCCGAACGTGCTCCCGGCCGGCACGGGCGGGATGGGCCCGGCCGTCATCGGCACGCTCGAGATCACCGGCCTGGCCGCGCTCATGGCCGTACCGCTCGGCATCCTGGGCGCCATCTACGTCAACGAGTACGGCGGCAACCGCCTGCTGGCGCGGGTGGTCCGGTTCATGGCCGACGTCATGACCGGCGTGCCGTCGATCGTGATGGGCCTGTTCATCTTCTCGATCTGGGTGCTGCACTTCGGCTACTCAGGTCTGGCCGGCGCCTTCGCCCTGGGCTGCCTGATGCTGCCGGTGGTCATCCGCTCCACCGAGGAGATGCTCAAGCTGGTGCCGAACGCGCTGCGCGAGGGCAGCTACGCCCTCGGCGCGACCAAGGCCAGGGTCACGCTGACCGTGGTGCTGCCCGCGGCCATCGCCGGAACCGTCAGCGGCGCGCTGCTCGCCGTCGCCCGGGCCGCGGGCGAGACGGCACCGCTGCTGTTCACCATCCTGACCGTGACGGCCACCAACACGAACGTGTTCAGCGGCGCGAACACGGCGCTGTCGGCGCAGATCTTCGCGAACGCCACCCAGCCCTATCCCGGCGCGCAGTCCCGCGCCTGGGGCGCGGCGTTGACACTGATCGCGCTCGCGTTCATTCTCTTGGTTACCGCCCGCATCATCACCGCGCGATTCACCCGCTTCTCGCGCTAGGAATGCCGACCGCCCACGCTGCGCTAGGAATAAACATGGATCAGCCCGAACCGACCGTCGCGACCTCGACCCAGCTGCCCAAGCCCGCGGCGCTGCAGGACACGCCGCCGCGGGACGGGGCGTACGCGCCGTCAGGCAGCCCGGTCTTCGACGCCAAGGGCGTCTCCCTCTACTACGGCTCGTTCCGGGCGGTCACGGACGTGTCCCTGACCGTTTACGAGAACGAGATCACGGCGTTCATCGGGCCGTCCGGGTGCGGCAAGACCACGGTGCTGCGGACGCTGAACCGGATGAACGACCTCATCCCCGGGACCCGCGTCGACGGTACGGTGCACTACCGCGGGGCGTCGCTGTACGGCGCGGGCGTGTCCCCGATCGCCGTGCGCCGCCGCATCGGCATGGTGTTCCAGAAGCCGAACCCGTTCCCCAAGTCCATCTACGACAACGTCGCCTACGGCCCGCGCATCAACGGCGAGCACAACAAGGCCAAGCTAGAAGAAATCGTGGAGCGTTCGCTGCGCCAGGCCGCGCTGTGGGACGAGGTCAAGGACCGCCTGAACAAGTCGGGCCTGGGGCTGTCCGGCGGGCAGGCCCAGCGGCTCTGCATCGCGCGCACGCTCGCCGTCGAGCCCGACGTCGTCCTGATGGACGAGCCCTGCTCGGCCCTGGACCCGATCGCGACGGGCCGCATCGAGGATCTGATGCACGAGATCAAGTCCCGGTACACGATCGTCATCGTCACCCACAACATGCAGCAGGCCACCCGGGTCAGCGACCGCACCGCGTTCTACTCCGTACTGCGGGACGAGAAGAGCGACACCCGCACGGGCGTCCTGGTGGAGTACGGTCGGACCCAGCAGATCTTCGAGGATCCCCAGGACAGCCGCACCCAGGCCTACGTCACCGGCCGGATGGGCTGAGGCCGCCCCAGCCGGGGCCTCAGCGGTTCAGTCGGCCGAGGACCCGGCGAGGTAGATCACCCGGTGGCCGATGTTGACGGCCCGGTCCCCGAGGCGCTCGTAGAAGCGCGCCACCAGCGTCATCTCCATCGTCACCGGTACCGTCATCCCGCCCGAGGCGAGCTCGGCGACCAGGCTGGCGTGCAGCTCGTCCATCTCCTCGTCCCGCTGGCCGAGCACGGCCGCGGCCGTGCGGTCGCGCTGGTACCACGAATCCGCGGCCTGGCGCCACATCTCTGAGGCGAGGGCACCCATTCGCTCGATGAGCCCCCGGCAGCGCGGCGAGAGGTCACCGCTGAGGACGTGGTTGGCCCGCCCGGCGATCGACACGACGAGGTGGTGGGAGCGGCTGAGCTCCGGCACGATCCGCAGCACCGACAGCAGGAAGCGCAGGTCCGAGGCGACCGGCGCCTGCAGCAGGATCTCCCGGTTGACCAGTTCCTCGATCTCCGGGTAGAGGGCGTCGATGACCTGGCCGCGCTCGCGCAGCATGGGGACCACGTCCCGGTCGCCGCTCAGCAGCGCCCGGGTCGCCTCGGGCAGGTCCTCGGCCACCATGGCGAACAGCTCGATGACCTTGGCCTCGATGGCCTCAAGGTCGCGTTCGAATTCCTGCCGGCGCTCGGTCACGGTTAAAGCCTACTGGGCCGCTCGCCGGCCCACCAGCCGCAGGTTCCGTGGCCGCGCGATCACCCGGGAATACCGGTCTCCGTCCCTACCTGCCGCTAAGCCGGCCTACGGTGGTGTATGGCTGTTTCCGACCTGCCGACGCCGCGCTGGGGCAAGGTGCTCGACCAAACCAAGTGCATCGGCTGCCACGCCTGCACCACCGCGTGCAAGAGCGAGAACGAGGTGCCGGTCGGGGTCACCAGGACCTACGTCAAGTCCGTCGACGTCGGGACGTTCCCGCAGGTCCGGCGCGCCTTCCAGGTGACCAGGTGCAACCAGTGCGCGGACGCGCCGTGCGTCGCCGCCTGCCCGACCCAGGCCATGTTCCGGCGTGACGACGGCATCGTCGACTTCGACAAGAGCGTCTGCATCGGCTGCAAGGCGTGCATGGCCGCGTGCCCCTACGACGCGATCTTCATCAACCCCCAGGACCACTCGGCGGAGAAGTGCAATATGTGCGCGCACCGCCTCGACATGGGTCTCGAGCCCGCCTGCGTCACGGTCTGCCCGACCGAGGCGATACTGGTCGGCGACCTCAGCGACCCGGGGTCCGCCGTGGCCCAGGCGGTCGGCCGGGGCGCCGTCCAGGTGCGCAAGCCGGAGAAGGACACCAGCCCCGGCGTCTTCTACCTGGGCGCGCACGAGGCCACGCTGGACCCGCTGGCCGCCCGGCGCCCCGAGGGCGGCTTGTTCGCCTGGGCCACCCAGGGCCTGCCCGGGCCGCAGCTCGTCACCGCGGGCAACCCGGGCCCGCCCACCTCGTCCGCGGCCGCGCTGCTGTCCTATGACGTGCCGCACCAGGCGCCGTGGGGGTGGCGGGTCAGCCTGTACACCTGGACCAAGTCGGTGGCGGCGGGCGCCTTCGCGGTGCCGGTCGCGCTCGCCTTCGCGGGGCTGGCCGGCTGGGGGAACGCCGCCGTCCGGTGGGCGGCGCCCGGGCTGGCGCTGGCGGCCCTCGCGGTGACCGGCGCGCTGCTGATCGCCGACCTCAAGCACCCGCTGCGCTTCTACCTCATCTTCACCCGCCCGCACTGGCGCAGCTGGCTGGTGCGCGGCTCGTTCATCCTCGGCGGCTACGGCGCCGCCGTGACCGGGTACCTGGCGGCGGCGCTGGCCGACGCCACCACGGTCCGGCAGGTCCTCGGCGGCTTGGCGCTGCCCCTCGCCGCCGCCGCCGCGGTCTACACCGCGTACCTGTTCGCGCAGGCCAAGGCGCGTGACATGTGGCAGAGCCCGCTGCTCGCCCCGCACCTGGCCGTGCAGGCGGCGCTGGCGGGTTCCGCGGCGACGCTGCCGCTGCTGGCCTGGCTGGCCCCAGGGCGCCCGGTGAGCGCGGACGAGGTGATCCTGGCCGCCGCCGCGGCGGTCCACCTGGCGCTGGTAGCGGGCGAGGTCACCACGCCGCACGTCACCAGCCACGCCCGGCTCGCGACACACGAACTGAGCCGGGGCAGGTACCGTCTCCCGTTCGGTACCGGGGTTGTCCTCATCGCCGCCGCCGTGGCCGCGCCCTGGATCGGGGTCCTGGCTACCCCGCTGGCCCTGGCCGGGCTGCTCGCGTACGAGCACGCCTACGTGCAGGCGGGCCAGTCCGTTCCGCTCGCCTAGCAAGGAGGCCGATGGCGTGGGCACCGACACCGAACGCAGCCTGGACCAGCTCGGGCGCCGGGTCTCCGCCGCCCGGGCCGCCACCGAGGCCCGCGGGGAGACCTTCTACCAGGGCGCGAGCCGGGTGCACCTGGCCGCCTTCCCGCCCCGGGAGCGCTGGGATGACTGGGTGGAGCTGTCCTCCCGGGCCTGGCCGGCCCGCCAGGAGCGGCACTACATGCTCGTCCCCACCACCTGCTTCAACTGCGAGTCCGCGTGCGGGCTGCTGGCCTACGTGGACCGGGACACCGGGCAGGTGCGCAAGTTCGAGGGCAACCCCGAGCACCCGGGCTCGCGCGGGCGCAACTGCGCCAAGGGCCCGGCCACCCTCAACCAGGTCACCGACCCGGACCGGATCCTGTACCCGATGAAGCGGTCCGGGCCGCGCGGCAGCGGCCGGTGGGAGCGGGTCAGCTGGGACGAGGCGCTGGACGCGCTCGCGGCCCGGATCCGGGCCGCGATCACCGAGCAGCGGCAGAACGAGATCATGGTGCACATCGGGCGGCCCGGCGAAGACGGGTACACCGAGCGGGTACTGGCCAGCTGGGGGGTGGACGGGCACAACTCGCACACCAACGTGTGCTCCAGCGGCGGCCGCACCGGGTTCCAGTTCTGGATGGGCATCGACCGGCCCAGCCCGGACCACGCCCATGCCAAGGTCATCTACCTGATCAGCGCGCACCTGGAGGCCGGGCACTACTTCAACCCGCACGCGCAGCGGATCACCGAGGCCCGGACGAACGGCGCCAAGGTCATCGTCCTGGACACCCGGCTGTCCAATACCGCCACCCACGCCGACTACTGGCTGTCCCCGCAGCCGGGCAGCGAGGCCGTGATCAACCTCGCGGTGGCCAATCACCTGATCCGGACCCGGCGCTACGATCGCGAGTTCGTACGCCGCTGGTGGAACTGGGCCGAGTACCTGACCGAGTGCCACCCGGGCGTCCCGGTCACCTTCGAGGCGTTCGAGGCGATCCTGGCCGACCTGTACGCCGAGTACACGTTCGGCTTCGCCGCGGCCGAGTCGGGTATCGACGAAGCCGTGCTGGCCGAGGTGGCCGAGGTCGTGGCCGGGGCCGGGACCCGGTTCTCCTGCCACTCGTGGCGGTCCGCGGCCGCGGGAAACCTGGGCGGCTGGCAGGTATCCCGGACGCTGTTCCTCATCTCCGCGCTGCTCGGCGCGGTGGCCACCGAGGGCGGCACCTTCCCCAACGCGTGGAACAAGTTCGTGCCCCGGCCGATCCACGTGCCGCCGCACCCGGGCACCTGGCAGGAGCTGTCCTGGCCGCTGGAGTACCCGCTGGCGCAGAACGAGCTGTCGTTCCTGCTGCCGCACTTCCTCGCCGACGGCCGCGGCCGGCTCGACACCTACTTCATCCGCGTCTACAACCCGGTGTGGACCAACCCGGACGGGCTGAGCTGGATGGAGGTCCTGCGCGACGAGGACAAGGTCGGCTGCTTCGTGGCGCTGACCCCGACCTGGAACGAGTCCGCCTGGTTCGCCGACTACGTGCTGCCCATGGGGCACGGCTCGGAGCGGCACGACACCCACTCGTACGAGCAGTATGACGGCCAGTGGGTCGGGTTCAGGCAGCCGGTGCTGCGGACCGCCCGGTCCAGGCGGGGCGAGCAGGTGACCGACACCAGGCAGGTGAACCCGGGCGAGGTGTGGGAGGAGAACGAGTTCTGGATCGAGCTGTCCTGGCGCATCGACCCGGACGGCTCGCTCGGCATCCGGCGTTACCACGAGTCGCGCGCCCGCCCGGGGACCAAGCTCACCGTGGACGAGTACTACGGCTGGATGTTCGCCAACTCCGTGCCCGGTTTGCCCGAACGGGCGGCCGCCGAGGGGCTCTCCCCGCTGGAGTGGATGCGGCGGTACGGCGCGTTCGAGATCAGCCGCGGTCAGGGTGCCGTGCACGAGCAGGAGGTGCCGGAGGCTGAGCTTTCCGGTGTCGGCGTCAGCCCGCTGGGCCGGGTGTACTCCGCGGCGCCGGCCGCGCCGGACCCGAACATCGTCCCGGCCGGCGCGCCGGAACCGGACGAGGCCGGGCGGCGGCCGGCCGGGGTGATGGTTGACGGGGTGGTCCGGCGCGGCTTCCCGACCCCCTCGGGACGGCTGGAGTTCTGGTCATCCACGCTGGCCGCCTGGGGCTGGCCCGAGCACGCGCTGCCCGGCTACATCCGCAGCCACGTGCATCCCTCCCGGCTGGAGGCGGATCAGGTGGTGCTGCTGTCCACGTTCCGGCTGCCGACCCAGATCCACACCCGGTCGGCGAACGCCAAGTGGCTGGACGAGCTCGCGCACACCAACCCGGTCTGGATCCACCCCGCCGACGCGGCCCGGTTCGGCGTCGGCCGCACCGGCGACCTGGTGCGGGTGGAGACCGAGATCGGCTATTTCATCGCGAAGGCGTGGCTCACCGAGGGAATCAGGCCCGGGGTGGTCGCGTGCAGCCACCACATGGGCCGGTGGCGGCTGGACGGCGGGCCGCGCGGCACCGGCGGCATGATGGCCACTGTCGGCCTGGACCGCGGCGAGGAAGGCTGGCGGATGCGGCGGCGCGCGCCGGCTGGCCCCTACGAGTCGGCGGATCCGGACAGCCGGCGGATCTGGTGGACCGACACCGGCGTGCACCAGAACCTGACGTTCAGCGTCCACCCGGACCCGATCTCGGGCATGCACTGCTGGCATCAGGCCGTGCGGGTCCGCCCGGCCGGCCCGGGCGACCGGCACGGCGACATCGCGGTGGACACCGGCCGCGCGCACGAGGTCTACCGGCGGTGGCTGGCGTACACCCGCCCGGCCGGGCAGGTCTCCCCCGACGGCACCCGTCGCCCGCGCTGGCTGATGCGCCCGCTCAAGCCGGCCGCCGCCGCGTTCGCTATTCCGGCTGACCCGGCGGCCGTGGCCGTTACGCCGGACGGGACGCGATCGTGACCAGTGCCGGGCGGTGGGAACTGTTCCGCGCTCTGGGCGCGGTCGCGGACGGCCCGGCCGACGCCAGGACGGCCTGCGCCGCCCTGGGCTGGGCCGGGCCGGGCAACGCCGAGCACACCGAGGCGTTCGTCCTGAACTGCCCGCCCTACGCCTCGGTGTACCTGGGCGCCGAGGGCGGCCTGGGCGGTGACGCCGCGGACCGGGCCGCCGGGTTCTGGCGGGCCATCGGCCTGGCGCCGCCCGCCGAGCCGGATCACCTGTCCGCCCTGCTCGGGCTGTACGCCTCGCTCGGCGAGGCGGCCGGCGAGGCCCGCCGGGACGCCACCGCCGACGCGCTCACCCGGGCCCGTCACGCGCTGTTCTGGGAGCACCTGTGGCCCTGGCTGCCGCCCTATCTAGACGCGGTCGCCAACCTCGGGGAGACCGGTCTGGCGCCTTGGGCCCGCCTGGCTCGGCAGGCGCTGCGGGCCGAGCGCGACGCCCATCCCGGCGGATGGCTGCCGCTGGCGCTGCGGGCCGCCCCCGGGCCGGGGTCAGCCGGTGACGGCCTGCACGCCATGCTGGATATGCTCACCGCCCCGGTCCGGAGCGGTTTCGTCCTGACCCGGCGGAGCCTGGCGTCCGGCGCGGACGCGGCGGGTGCCGGGCACCGGATCGGCGAGCGGCGCTTCGCCCTGCGGGCCATGCTGGAACAGGCCCCGGCGGCCACCATGAACTGGCTGGCCGCCGAGGCGGCGCGCTGGGGCCGGCGGCATGCCGCCGCGGCCAGCCGCGGTGACGCGGTCCTGGCCTGGTGGGCGGGGCGGGCCCAGCACACGGCGCGCCTGCTCGCCGCGGCCGCCCGGGATACAAATGACGCCCCGTTACCAGAGGCCAAGCAGGGCACCCAACGAACGAGCGGCCTGGCCGCCCTCCTCCTCGGCGATGCGCAGTGCGGCGGGGGTGTCGAGGTCGCGGGCCAGGGCCGCACGCGTAGCGGCCACCGCCGCGCCCCCGCTCACGCCCGCGCTGCTTCCGGCGACACCGTGATCCGGCCGCCCGGCCGCCGCCTGCAGGCGCTCCAGCCTGGCCTCGGCCGCGTCCAGCGCGGCCGAGCTGAAGTCCCAGTCCTGATCCCAGGGGCGGTCCAGGATCAGCAGCCGTACCGCCGCCGCGGAGTGCTCCTTGAGCAGGTCGCTGACCAGGACCAGGTTGCCGGTCGACTTGGCCATCTTGGCCCCGGCCACCCCGACCACGCCGACGTTGAACCGGACCCGGGCAAAGGGTCGCACCCCGGTGAAAGCCTCAGCCAGGGCGGCCTGGCAGGCGTGGTGCGGGAACGCCAGGTCCCCGCCTCCGGCCTGCACGTCCACCGCCGGGCCGAACGCGTGCAGCGCCATCGCGGCGCACTCGGCGTGCCAGCCCGGCCGCCCGGTGCCCCACGGGCTGGCCCAGCCCGGCTCCCCGCCGTGCGACGCCCGCCACACCGCGACGTCGAACGGGTCGTCCTTGCCCGGATCGGCCGGGTCGTCGCCGTACTCGGTGGCCAGCCGCAGCGCCAGCGCCCGGTCGGGGACGGCCGCGCGGGCGGCCGCCGCGCCGCGGAACCAGACCTGGCCGGCCCGCTCGTACGCCGCTCCGCGCTCGAGCAGCCCGGACGCCAGCGCGATCGCCTGCCCGATGTAGGCGTGCGCCCGCGGCTGCTGGGCGGGCTGGCCGACGCCGAGGGCGGTCATGTCGCGGTCGAAGTAGAACTGCTGGATGGCGGCGAACCGGTCGTACGGCGCGCCGGCTCGGCCGGCCGCGGCGAGCAGCACGTCGTCCACGTCCGTCACGTTGCGGCAGATGACCACGTCGGCACCGACGTCACGGAGCACGCGGGCCAGCGTGTCGATCCAGACGAACGTCGCGGCGTGCCCGACGTGGGTCACGTCGTAGGGAGTGATCCCGCACGCGTAGACCCGCGCGCGGCCTACCAGCGGCAGCGGCGTGCCGCCGAGCGTCACCGTGCCGGGCAAACCGGTCATCTCCGTCTGCTCCATCAGCGACCTCCCCAGGAAAGCACCTGCTGGAAGCCCACGCTATGGCATGGAGAACCGCGCGGGGCGGCCGCCGTGCCCGTGACACGACGACCGCCCCGCGGCGAACTGAGGAAGCTACAGGGCGACCTCGATCTTCGTCACCTGGCCGTAATCGGCCTGTACCGCCTGCTCGGCGCGCAGGCCGCCGGGCGCCAGGACGCGCAGGGTCCACGACCCGGGCGCGGCGAAGAACCGGAACCCGCCGTCGTCGCCCAGCGGCACCTCGGCCACGAACTCGTCGCCGGAGCCCAGCAGCCGGGCGTACCCGGTGCCGACCGGCGCGCCCCGCAGGGTGACCCGGCCCTCGACGACGGCCTGGCTGCCGAGCGAGCCGGCCACCGAGCTCACGCTGACGCCGCCCGCGGGCGCGCCGCACCCGTCGGCGCTCATCGTGCCTCCCCTAGCTCGATCGGCACGCCGACCAGCGAGCCGTACTCGGTCCAGGAGCCGTCGTAGTTCTTGACGTTGGGCAGGCCGAGCAGTTCGTGCAGGACGAACCAGGTGTGCGCGGACCGCTCGCCGATCCGGCAGTAGGCGATGGTGTCGCGGCCGGTCAGGTCCAGGCCCGCCTCGTCGGCGTACAGCGACCTGAGCTCGTCGTCGGAGCGGAACGTGCCGTCCTCGTTGGCCGCCTTGGACCAGGGCACGTTGCGCGCGGTCGGGATGTGCCCGCCCCGCTGGGCCTGTTCCTGCGGCAGGTGCGCCGGGGCGAGCAGGCGGCCGGTGAACTCGTCGGGCGAGCGGACGTCGACCAGGTTGCGCTTGCCGATGGCCGCTATCACCTCGTCGCGCAGCGCGCGGAGCGAGGCGTCCTGCTCGGTGGCCGTGTAACTGGTCTTCGGCCGCTCGGGCACGTCCCTGGTCAGCTCGCGCGAGTCGAGCTCCCACTTCTTCCTGCCGCCGTCGAGCAGCAGCACCTTGTCGTGTCCGTACAGCCTGAAGTACCAGTAGGCGTAGGCGGCGAACCAGTTGTTGTTGCCGCCGTAGAGCAGCACGGTGTCGTCGTTCGAGATGCCCCGCTCGGACAGCAGGTTCTCGAAGCCGGTCTGGTCCACGAAGTCCCGGCGGACCGGGTCCTGCAGGTCCTTCTTCCAGTCGATCTTGATCGCGCTCGGGATGTGCCCCTTGTCGTAGGCGCTGGTGTCCTCGTCTACCTCGACGATGACGACACCAGGCTGGCCGATATGGGACTCCGCCCAGTCGGCGTCCACGAGGACGTCGGATCGGCTCATGGTGGATATACCTCCTTGTCGGTGCCGTCCTAGGCGGACGGCCGGACCCTTGGATTCCGCTGGATGAACGCTGGATGAACAGGTACATCACCGTCCCGTGCTCGCCAGGAGGCCGCTCGCGCCGCCGTCAGCGGTACTCGGCGCGGACCTGCCCGGGCGTCAGGACAGCGGGCCAGGCGGACAGATCGCGGTAGCGACGTGGCAGAAGTCGACGGCGCGTCGCTTAGTCAGCGTGCTCGCCGTCCGCCAGGTCACGAACTCGATGCTATGCGCGCTCAACCGGCCTGTCACTCCCCCACCGGGGACTGGCCACCTGGGACTGGCCACCGGGGACGGTGATCACGGTGCCCAGCGCGGCGATGACGTCCGCCTTGCGGGGCAGGCCGGAGGCGCGCTTGACGATGGCGCCCTGCTGGTCGAGTACGAGCACGGTGGGGGTGCTGCTGATGCGCAGCCGCCGGACCAGGTCCAGCCGCTCGGCCGCGTCGACCTCGACGTGGCTCACGCCGTCCACCATGCCCGCCACCTGAGCCAGGAGCTGCCGGGTCGGGCGGCACGGGGCGCAGAAGGCGGTAGAGAACTGCACCAGCGTGGCCTGCGGGCCGAGCGGGCCGCCGAGGTCCTCCTCGGTCAGCACCTCCGGGCTCGCCGCCCGCGCCGCGGGTCCACGCTGGAAGCGTCCGGCCCGGCGGCGCATCGCCAGCCCGAGCCCCGAAGCCGCGGCGAGGGCCACCACGAGCGCGATCAAGCCGGCAGTCACGGTCAGGACAGCATCGGCGCGGCGTCATCCATTCCCGCCGCCCGCATCGCGGGCGGGGGCACCGGTCAGTCAGGGGGCTGGGCGGTCAGCAGGACCTTGGGGCCCGCGGTGATCTGGAAGCTGCTGATGGCCTTGGCGCTGGCCGCCATCGATCCGCTGTACCAGACCCTGCCCTCGTCGCCGGCCGTGGTCCACGCGGCCACCTGGGTCCGTGTCCCGTCCGGGTGTACGACCCACAGCTCGCAGGTGGTGCCGACCGGGATGTGGTCGACCAGGACCTCGAACGCGTCGCCCCACAGCTCGTGCGAGTAGGCCACCGAGGCGCTCGCCCCGGTGATCTTGCTCGTCGTCTGGACGGTCTCCCACTGGGAGGTCCCGGACGAGACCGGCACCACGATCGTGTGGCCCGTCGACATCGAGCTCAGCCCGCCGAACAGGCCGCCCGCGACGGCCGCGACGGCGGCGGCCGCCGCCGCGACGCGCCACCGGCCCCGGCGCCGCCTGGCCTGGGCCAGGTCGAGCACCGTGCCCAGAAGTTCCTCGGGCGGTGCCTCCTCGGATCCGACTCCGACGGCGGCGGGGATGGCGTTGCCCACCGTGTCGTCGGGGCAGATCCGGCTGATCTCGTCCGGGTTGACCCGGGCCAGCAGCGCGGGCAGGCCGGCCAGGCCGGCCAGTTCGTCCCGGCACTCCTGGCAGGTCGTCAGGTGCGCGTCGACCAGGGCGCGCTCGGCCGGGTCGATGGCGCCGAGCACGTACACGCCGAGCGAAGTCCTGGCCTCGGTGCAGTCCCAGGTCGGGGTCATGGCGCCAGTCCTCGTTCTTGCAGCGCCAGTTTGAGCGCCTTCAGTGCGTAAAAGGTACGGGATTTCACGGTCCCGGGCGGTATTCCCAGCGTAGCGGCGGCTTCGGCGACCGAGCACCCGCGGTAGTAAGTCTCGACGATCACCCGCCGGTGGTCGGGCCTGAGCGAGGCCAGGGCGTCCGCGACGGCCCACGACTCGAGCGTGCGGTCGGCGTCGTCGTCGGAGGGGAGCAATTCCAGCGCCGCCTGCCCGGTCTCGGGCGGCCTGGCCTGCCGCGCCCGGTAGGAGTCGACCGCGAGGTTACGGGCCACGGCGAACAGCCATGGCCGGGCGGGCCGGTCGGACAGCGCCTCCGGATGACGCCACGCCCGCACGATCGTTTCCTGCACTAGGTCCTCCGCACGCTGCCTGTCTCCGCCGGTGAGGTGGAGGGCATAGCGAAGCAGGGCACCGCCATGCTCGGCATACAGCGCCCGTACAAAAGCTTCGTCAGCCACTCGCCCTGAGCGGGGCGCGGTTCCCGCGTTCGGCACACCACGGGATACGTCCGGAGGGGCCTGGCGGTTCAATCCGCCGGTAAAAAGGTTGTCGCCGTGCTCGCTCATGAGGCACCACTGAGTCTTGGCTTCGGAAAGTGACGATATGAATACTCTAAGGCGTTATACCCGGTCTGCCGCAAGACGTAGGGGATGCCCAATTTGACCGGTCCGGGATGATGCTAGCGGCGAGGAAGATCATCCTCCGGCGAATTGCGGTAGCACCTCGACCACGGCCGCGTCGGGAAGGACCAGGTCGGCGGCCACGCTGCGGCCCGCGGCGGCCCCGTCTACCAAGAAGGAACTCCTAGCCAGCACCGAACGTAGCCGGTGGTCCCCGCCGTGCCGGGCCAGGACCGTGTCGAGGGCCTCCGCGAGCGTCCCGGCCTCGACCGATTCCAGTTCCACGCCCGCGGCCTCGCGCGCCGCCGCCCAGTACTGGATTGTCACTCTGGCCATGTGAGATATCCTTCTCTCTACGGACCCGGGCGCTGTTGCCCCCGGGTCCTTGTCTGTTTATACAAGTAGTGAGGTGCGATCGCACCAGCGAGTGGAGGTGCCGCCGAGTGAGCGACCTGATGCTGATCACCAGCGTGCTCGAACCGTCCGCCGAAGTACTGCCCGCACTGGGATTGCTGCTGCACCCGGTCCGCGTGCTGCCGGCCGACGCGTCGGCGCTGGTCGAGGCGCCGCCCGCCGACGTGGTGCTGATGGACGCCCGGCGCGACCTCGCGCACGCCAAGAGCATCTGCCGGCTGCTGCAGACCACCGGCCTGGACTGCCCGCTGTTCGCGATCGTGACCGAGGGCGGACTCGCCGCGGTGAACGCCGAGTGGGGCATCGACGACGTGATCTTGAACACAGCGGGTCCCGGTGAGGTGGAAGCGCGGGTCCGGCTGGCCATCGGCCGCCGGGCCGTCGCCGCGGTGACCGAGGCACCCGACGAGATCCGCTCCGGCGAGCTGGCCATCGACGAGGCGACCTACGCCGCCCGCCTCCGCGGCCGCGCGCTCGACCTCACCTTCAAGGAGTTCGAGCTGCTCAAGTTCCTCGCTCAGCATCCGGGCCGGGTCTTCACCCGCGCGCAGCTGCTGCAGGAAGTCTGGGGCTACGACTACTTCGGCGGTACCCGTACGGTCGACGTCCACGTCCGGCGGCTGCGGGCCAAGCTGGGCCCCGAGCACGAGGCCCTGATCGGCACCGTGCGCAACGTCGGCTACCGGTTCGTGCCGGTCAAGGGGGACCGGGCCGAGCGTGTCGCGGCGGCCGAGCGCGACCTGGGCACGCCGCGGGGACAGGCCGCGGCCGCCGCTCGATGACCGGACCGCTCGTCACTTCCGCCGAGCTCGGGCCGCCGCAGGTCGCCGCCATCCTCGACCTGGTGCGGGCCTGCCGCGCGGCCGACGGCGTGGCGCCGTTGTCCGAGCACGTGCTGCTGCACCTGCGCTACGACAGCGCGGCCCCGCCCCCGCCGGACCAGGGCCGCGACTTCGTCCTCACGGTGGACGGCGGGGTCGGGGGCTACGCCTACCTGAACCCGCCGGCCGCCGATCCGCACTCCAGCACGCCCGAGGTCAGCGGCGAGCTCTTGATCCACCCGGATCGCCGCCGGCAGGGGCTCGGCCGGGCGCTGGCCGCCGCCGCGGTCGCCGCCGCGGACGGGCACGCGCTGCGGATCTGGGCGCACGGCGACTTGCCCGCGGCGGCCGCGCTGGCCGCCGCGGCGGGCTTCGAGCGCTTCCGCGCCCTGTGGCAGCTGCGCCGCCCGCTCGGGCCATCCGCGGGGCCGTCCGCGGCGCCGCCGCTGGCCGATCCGGCCCTCCCGGCCGGGCGTACGCTGCGCACCTTCGTCCCCGGCCAGGACGAGGACGCGTGGCTGGCGCTCAACGGCCGGGCCTTCGCCAAGCACCCCGAGCAGGGCGGCTGGACCCGGCACGACCTGGAACTACGCGAGCGGGAGCCGTGGTTCGACCCGGCCGGCTTTTTCATCGCGGAAAAAATCGGGGAAAAAGTCGGGGAAAAAGACGGCGTCATGACCGGCTTCCACTGGACCAAGATCCATCCGCCCGAGCCGGGCACGCCGGCCCTGGGGGAGGTCTATGTGGTCGGGGTCGATCCCGCCGAGCAGGGCAGCGGGCTCGGCCGGGCGCTGACCCTGGCCGGGCTGCATCACCTCCGGGAACACGGCATCGACCAGGCCATGCTCTACGTGGACGAGGACAACGTCCCGGCGATCAGGATGTACGAGGCCCTCGGTTTCACCCGTGCCAAGGTCGACGCCATGTACCGGCGGCCACCGGCCGCCCCGTCTCCGGATTAACTAGTTACCCAGCCCTCCGTTAACTAGTTAACCCGTACCCCGTGACCGCCCGCGGCTAGCCGCCGTGGATCCCCAGCGCTTCGTCGAGTTCCGCGGCGGTCAGCGGCCGGTCGGCCACCGCCACCGCGCTCAGTACCTCGGCGTAGAGCTCGATCTCGTTAAGGGCGTCGAGGTCGTGGATACGAAGATCCAACTGCCTGGGAATCGTGCTCACCTCCGGCGCTGATCGTGAGTCCGTTCGCTTGCGCCCCAGGTTACGTGCTGACACTGCTCCTCCGCATGACCCAACAGGGCCATTCGCCTACCACCTTCACGTGCGGTTTTACCCAGCCCGGCGGTAACGATTCCGGAAAACCCCCGCACAGTTAGCAACGATCCGGTAGGGCGCACCCCAGGCGCCACACCCGCATCTCACTCAAATTCCGCATGCCCCGGAGATACTGGCCAGTTCCGGTTGCGCGGAAGGTGATCGCGGACAAGAGTCATGCGTATATTCGCCCCGTCCAACCGTCCTGAGCCCGCATACTACTGAGGTAGCGGTTTCCTGCCGGATCACCGAGGCGACCCGGCGTCTGCTCGCGCCGCTAGATACCGGACCGTTCCCGCGTAACTTTGACAAACCAGATCCTGGGAAGCCATGAATGACAACAGTGATCTCCTGCCGAACCTCGTTCACGAGGACGCCTTCGAGATGCAGATGCGCGGGTACAGCCGCCGTCAGGTCGACGAGTTCATCGCCAGGTGCCGCAGCCAGATCCGAGACCTAGAGCAGCGCCTGGCTCGCTCCCTCGACGAGGGCGAGGAACTGCGGCGTGACCTGGCCACCGCGCGCCAGCAGGCGCTCGGGGCCAAGCCCGCGCACGAGGAAGTCAGCGAGCGCATCGCCCAGATCCTCAAGCTGGCTGACGACGAGGCCAGATCCCAGAAGACCAAGGCCCACGAGGACATCACCCGGCAGCGCAACGACGCCCAGGCGGAAGCGGAGAAGATCCGCACCGAGGCCAGGGAGCAGGCCGAGCGCATGCTGACCGCGGCCCAGGAGCAGGCCGAGCGAGCCATCACGGCCGCCCGGGCGGACGCGGAAAGGACCGTCACCGGCTCCCGCAACGAGGCGGAGAAGACCCTCACCGCGGCCCGCAACGAGGCCGAGCGCACCACCACCGAGGCGCGCAAGAAGTCCGAGAGCGCCCTGGCCAGCTCGAAGGCGCAGGCCAAGAAGGCGCTCGACGAGGCGACGGCCCGGGCCACCGCCATCCACGACGGCGCCGAGCGGCGGCTGAACCTGCTGTCCACCCGGCACTCGGAGACGATCAAGCGGCTCACCGACATCCTGGACGGCGTCTCGGGCCTGGTGGCCGCCGAGACCGCCCGCATGTCGCTGGAGGACGAGGTCGACGAGAACACGGCCAAGGCGATCGCCGCCGCGGCCGAAGCCAACGGCGGTGCTCACCCGGGCACGGAGACGGCGGGTCCGGCCACGGTGTCAGGACCGGCGGTTACTCCCGGGTCAGCCCGGACCCAAGGCCCCGGTGGCGGTGGCGCTGGCCCCGGTGGCGCTGGCCCCGGTGGCCCCGGACCGCGTCCGGGCGCCCCGCAGCCGGGATCCGTGGCACCGTCGCGCGGCCCAGGCGCCACCGCTCCCTCCCCGTCGGTCCCGTCCGGCGCCAAGCAGTCCGCCACGGCCCGCTCGGCGATCATCGACACCGAGGACCACACCGAGGGAATGCGCCTCATGCCCGGCGCCGACGACTGAGGCCTGCCGCCCCATCCGAGGTGGACCGCGGGTCAGGTAACGTGCCCAGGCCCTGCGTGAGCGTGTCGAGCCGTCGCAGGATGACACCCTCGCGCAGGGCCCACGGGCATTGCTCGAGCTGACCGACGCGCAGCAGGTCGAGGATGGCGTCGGCCACGATGGCGCCGGCCGGCAGCTGCGCGACCCGGCTGGCGGAGACCCCGGGCAGCTTGAGCCGTTCGGCCTGGGTCATCGCGGGTAGCCGTACGGCCAGGGCGGCCACGTCGGCATGGCGCAGGAGGCGCTTGACGTAGGGGCCGTCACCGGACGGAGCGGCGCCGGCGATCCTGGCCAGCTGCCGGAACGTCTTCGAGGTGCCCACCACCTGGTCCGGGGTACCCTGGCGCAGCATCCCCCCGGTCTGCCGGGCGATCTCGGCCCGCACGTGCTTGCGCAGGCGCCGCACTTCGGTGGCGGAGGGCGGGTCGCTGCTGAACCAGTCCCGGGTCAGGCGCCCGGCCCCGAGCGGCAGCGAGGCCAGCGCGTCCGGCTCCTCGTCGATGCCCGACGCCACCTCGAGCGAGCCGCCGCCGATGTCGATCATCAGCAGCCGCCCGGTGGACCAGCCGAACCAGCGCCGGGCGGCGAGGAAGGTCAGCCGGGCCTCCTCGTCTCCGGTCATCACGTCGATCCGCGCCCCGGTCTGCTCGCGGATCCGGGCCAGCACCTGCTCGCCGTTCACGGCCTCCCGGACGGCCGAGGTCGCGAACGCGATGATCTCCTCGACGCCCTTGTCCTCCGCGATGCGCAGCGCCTCCTCGACCACCCCGCGCAGGCCCTTCTCCCCCGGCCCGGACAGCGAGGTGCCGTCTAGCTGGGCGGCGAGCTTGAGGTTGACCTTGTGCGAAAAGGCGGGCATCGGCCGGGCTCCCCGGTAGGCGTCCACCACGAGCAGGTGGACCGTGTTCGATCCCACGTCAAGGACCCCGAGTCGCATACCTTTGACGCTACCCTGCCATTGGTCGGAAAAAGGCCGGCTCGTAGCCGCTGACCTGGTATCGGCCGATAAAAGGTTAACGTCCGGTGACCATGCGGAAAATTTGAAACGAACGAGGTTGGCGCACGCCGTCCGGAGGAGGCTCCATGCGCAGTGGGCCCATGCGCAACGGGGAGGTGTCGTACTGGTGGCGGCGACACGGCCTGCCGCCCCGGCGGCCATCGCTGCCGGGCAGCACCGAGGCCGACGTGTGCATCGTCGGCGCCGGTTTCACCGGCCTGTGGACCGCTTATTACCTCAAGCGGGCCGATCCGGCCCTGCGGGTCGTGGTGCTCGAGGCGAGCTTCGCCGGGTTCGGCGCCTCCGGCCGGAACGGCGGCTGGGTGACGGCCGCGCTGCCTGGATCCCGGGTCCGGTACGCCCGGGGCCCCCGGGGCCGGGAGGGCGTCCGCGACCTCGAGCGGCACCTGCGCGAGACGGTGGACGAGGTGGCCCGGGTCTGCGCCGCCGAGGGCATCGACGCCGGGCTGGTCAAGGGGGGCGAGCTATCGGTGGCCACCTCCGCGGCGCAGGACGCCAGGCTTCGTGACCGGCTGGAGCAGGAACGGGCGTGGGGCGACGACGCCCACATCGTTCGTTACCTAAATGAGCGTGACCTCGACGGACGGGTGCGGGTGGGCGGCGCGGTCGGGGCCCTGTACTCGCCGCACTGTGCCCGCGTGCAGCCCGCGGACCTGGTCGCCGGGCTGGCCGACGTGGTGGCCGGGGCGGGCGTGCACCTGTACGAGGCCACGCCGGTGACGTCGATCTCGCCCGGCCTGGCCCGCACGCCGGCCGGCGACGTGCGGGCGCCGGTCGTCCTGCGCTGCACCGAGGGGTTCACCGCGGACATCCCGGGCCAGCACCGCACGCTGCTCCCGATGAACAGCTCGATGATCGTGACCGGCCCGCTCGGCGCCGAGGCCTGGCAGCGAATAGGCTGGGACGGCTGCGAGACGCTCGGCGACGAGGCCCACGCCTACATCTACGCCCAGCGCACCGCGGACGGCCGGATCGCGCTCGGCGGCCGCGGCATCCCCTACCGGTTCGGCTCCGGCATCGACCACGACGGCTCGATCCCGACGGCGACCATCACGCAGCTCGGCCGGATCCTGCGCCGGATGTTCCCGGCCGCCGCCTCGGCCGGCCTGGAGCACGCGTGGTGCGGGGTGCTCGGCGTGCCGCGGGACTGGTGCGCCACGGTCACCCTGGACGCGCCGACCGGCCTGGGCTGGGCGGGCGGCTACACGGGCCACGGGGTGGCCGCGTCCAACCTGGCCGGCCGCACCCTCGCCGACTTGGTCCTGGGCGTGCCGAGCGCGCTGACCACGCTGCCCTGGGTCGGCCACCGCTCGCCGCGCTGGGAGCCCGAGCCGGCCCGCTGGGCGGGCGTACACGGCCTGTACACGCTGTACCGGGCCGCGGACCGGCTGGAGGGCACGGGCCGGTCGGCGCGGACCTCCGTGCTGGCCAAGGCCGGCGACCTGATCTCCGGCATCCCGCACTAGGCGGGGTCGCGGTTTACGATCGCCATGCCGTTCACCCTGGCCCTTAGCTACGGAGCTCCGGGTACGCGAAGGGCCGGCCACGGCGGTGTGCCGCCCCGGCCGGCCCCACGGGCCGTACGCGCTTAGAAGACCTTCTTCTTCTTGCTGGTGTGGTTGATCATGCCCTTGTTGTTGGCGGTGAAGGTGTAGATCTGCAGGTGCGCGGAGTAGCGCAGGGTCATGCTGCGGCACACGGTCTGGTGGTAGCCGATGGACACCGCGCCCACGTTGGCGTGCAGGTTGTTGGCGGAGTTGGACGCCACCGTGACCGCGCCGACCGCGAAGACGCCTTTATTGTTGTCCTCGGCGCAGACGCTGACCTTCAGGCCCTTGGCCACCTTGGTGTAACTTCCCCAGGCCTGGACGCCCGACAGACCCGGGAAGGAAAGCTTGTGGGTAGTGGATCCCATGGTGGCTGCGGACGCCGGCAGTGCGCTGAGAGCGAGCATCGCCGCAGAAGCGGCAACGAGGGAGATTCGGCGCATCATGTAAATCCTGTACCTCCGTGGTTGGCTGAGGAAAAGCTGAAGGCTAGCAGCGCGACCGCCGCCGGGCAACGTGGCGCACGGTTACCGGCGAATCCGGTAAAAGTAGCAACTTTCTTCGCGCCCGCGGCAGGCATGACGATGCCCCAGGCCAGCACGGGCTGACCTGGGGCATCGGTCACGATCAGGCGAGGTCGAACCGGTCCAGGTTCATGACCTTGACCCACGCCGCGACGAAGTCGTGCACGAACTTCTCCTTCGCGTCGTCGCTCGCGTACACCTCGGCCAGCGCGCGCAGCTCGGAGTTCGACCCGAAGAGCAGGTCGACCCGGCTGCCGGTCCACTTGACGGCGCCGTCCGCGGTGCGCCCCTCGAACGTGGTGGCGTCCTCCGACGTCGGCGTCCAGGTGGTGTCGTAGTCGAGCAGGTTGACGAAGAAGTCGTTCGTCAGCGTCCCCGGCGCGTCGGTGAAGACGCCGAGCTTGGAGCCGTCGTAGTTCGCGCCGAGCACGCGCAGCCCGCCGATCAGGGCCGTCAGCTGCGGCGCGGACAGCGTCAGCAGGTTGGCCTTGTCGATGAGCAGGTACTCAGCCGGGAGCCTGATGCCCTTGCCGACGTAGTTACGGAACCCGTCGGCCTTCGGCTCCAGGTGCGAGAACGACTCCACGTCGGTCTGCTCGGCCGACGCGTCGGTGCGGCCCGGTGAGAACGGCACCTCGACCGCGTAGCCGGCGTCCTTGGCCGCCTTCTCCACGGCCGCGCCGCCGGCCAGCACGATCAGGTCGGCCAGCGAGATCGGCCGGCCGAAGGACTGCCGGATTCCTTCCAGCGTGCGCAGGACGGTGGCCAGCTGGTCGGGGTTGTTGACCTCCCAGCCGTTCTGCGGCTCGAGCCGGATGCGCCCGCCGTTGGCACCGCCGCGCTTGTCGCTGCCGCGGAACGACGACGCCGCCGCCCACGCGACCGACACCAGCTGCGACACCGACAGCCCGGAGGCGAGGACCTGCTCCTTGAGGGCGGCCACGTCCGCGGCGCCGACGAGTTCGTGGTCGGCCGCGGGCACCGGGTCCTGCCAGATCAGCTCCTCGGCCGGGACCTCAGGGCCGAGGTAACGAACGACCGGGCCCATGTCCCGGTGGGTCAGCTTGAACCAGGCGCGGGCGAAGGCGTCCGCGAACTCGTCCGGGTGCTCCATGAAGCGCCGCGAGATCTGCTCGTAGATCGGGTCGAGCCGCAGCGACAGGTCGGTCGTGAGCATGGTCGGGTTGCGGCGCTTGGCCGGGTCGTGGGCATCCGGGATGGTGCCGGCGCCGGCCCCGTCCTTGGCCGTCCACTGGTTCGCGCCCGCTGGGCTCTGGGTCAGCTCCCACTCGTACCCGAACAGGATCTTGAAGAAACTGTCGCTCCACTGGGTCGGCTTGTCGGTCCAGGTGACCTCGAGCCCGCTGGTGATCGCGTCGGCCCCCTTGCCGGTGCCGTAGCTGCTCCGCCAGCCCAGGCCCTGCAGCTCGAGCGGGGCCGCCTCCGGGTCGGGTCCGACGCTGTCGGCCGGGCCCGCGCCGTGGGTCTTGCCGAAGGTGTGGCCGCCGTCGTTCAGCCCCACCTTCTCCTCGTCGTTCATCGCCAGCGGGCGGAACTCCTCTCGGTTGTGGCGCGCCGCGCCCCGCGGGTCCGGGTTGCCGTTCGGGCCCTCCGGGTTGACGTAGATCAGGCCCATCTGGACCGCGCCGAGCGGGTCCGCCAGCTCGCGGTCGCCGCTGTAGCGCTCGTCGCCGAGCCATTCGGTCTCGGGACCCCAGTAGACGTCCTCCTCGGGCTCCCAGGTGTCCACCCGGCCGCCGCCGAAGCCGAAGGTCTTGAAGCCCATCGTCTCCAGGGCGACGTTGCCGGTGAGGACCATCAGGTCGGCCCAGGAGAGCTTGCGGCCGTACTTCTTCTTGACCGGCCAGAGCAGCCGGCGGGCCTTGTCCAGGCTGACGTTATCCGGCCAGCTGTTGAGCGGCGCGAAGCGCTGCTGCCCGGCGCCGGCGCCGCCGCGGCCGTCGCTGATCCGGTAGGTGCCCGCGCTGTGCCAGGCCATCCGGATCATCAGCGGGCCGTAGGTGCCGAAGTCGGCCGGCCACCAGCCCTTGGAGTCCGTCAGGACCGCGGCGATGTCGGCCTTGACGGCGGCCAGGTCGAGCGTGCTGAACTCGGCGGCGTAGTCGAAGCCCGCGTCGTTCGGGTCGATGACATCCGGGTTCTTGGCCAGGATCTTCAGGTTGAGGCGGTTGGGCCACCACTGGCTGTTGGCGTCGCCCTGAGTCGGGTCGGCGCGGCCGTGGACGACCGGGCATCCCTCCGCGCTCGCGCCCGCGGTGGCTTCCGCGGCCTCTGGGGTTGCGTCTTCGGTGACTAGCGGGTCGTGATTCTCAGCCACGGGAATCCTTCCGGTTGCTCGGATCTGCCGTATTGGAGGAACTTCATGCCGATCAGGAACTTCGGGCGGAACAAGCGGGGCACAGGCCCCAGTAAGTGACATCGGCTTCATCGATGGCGAAGCCCTGGTCATCCGACGCGGTCAGGCAGGGTGCCTCGCCGACCGCGCAGTCCACGTCGGCGACGATGCCGCACGACCGGCACACGACGTGGTGGTGATTATCCCCGACGCGTCCTTCGAACCGCGGCGGCCCGCCGGCCGGCTCGATCCGGCGGATGAGCCGCGCCCCGGTGAGCGCGTGCAGGGCGTCGTACACGGCCTGCAGGGAGATGTGACCGATACGGTCGCGCACCCCGGCGGCGATCGCGTCGACGCCGAGATGGTCGCCGCCCCGGACGGTCTCCAGCAGGGCAACGCGGGCCGCCGTCACCCGCAGGCCGGCCTCGCGCAACTCCACGGCGGTGCTCGGGGTCGGGGAAGCCATCACGTCGCCCACCCTAACCCGGTAAAGGCGAATCTCTCAAGAAAACGACTGCCTCAACTTGAGACGATGCTTGCCCCCGCTGAGCTGGACCGATGGCTTACAAAGTTATCCAATAGCGTCGCCCGGCGCCGGTTCCCCCGGTCTCCTCGTGCAGGCCAGGGCCCCACTCCGCGTGCGCCTGGAGCCAGGCGGCGTGCAGGCGCGCGTCGGGAGCGATCAGCTCAGGCATGTCTTACGGAAATGTATCGCGCATGTCACGGATAGCCACATATCCCTAACCTATAACGCGAGACGAGAAGTACCTCATAGCGGCGGGCCGGGGGGCCTCGGGAGCGCTGGAGAAAGGACGTCAGCCTCGTGTATTCGCGCAGAGCCTTCCGTACTCCCCGGAGGCGTCCCGCATCGCGCCGGCCGGGCCTGCGGCTGAGCCTGGCCGTGGCCGGAGTCAGCGTCCCCGCCATCGTCGCCGGTTATGCCCTCATGTCGGTGCACAGCGAACAGGCGGTGAACACGGCCAGCGTGTCGTACCCGGCCGCGGGAACCGATGGCGGCGACACGATGATGCCCGGCTACACGATGATGCCCGGCCCCGCGCGCTCGGGCTCGGCCGCCCCAGGTTCCGTCGTCAACGCCGCCAACGCTGCCGTGACCAGCCAGAACTGGGCCGGTTACGCGGCCGCGGGCAACGCGGGAACGTTCACGAGCGTGTCCGCGTCCTGGTCGCAGCCCGCGGTGACCTGCACCGCGACGGATACCTTCTCCAGCTTCTGGGTCGGCCTCGACGGCGACGGGACCAACTCGGTGGAGCAGACCGGCTCGGAGGCCGACTGCAACGGCGGCAACGCCGCCTACTCGGGCTGGTTCGAGATGTTCCCCGCCGCCCCGGTGTTCTACGACAACCCCGTCCAGCCCGGGGACGCGATGAGCGCCTCGGTGGTCGCCAACGGGGGCGGGGCGTTCACCCTGACGCTGACCGACTCGACCCAGGGCTGGACCCAGGCCACCAACCAGACCTCGAACACCGCGCAGCTCGGGTCGGCCGAAGTGATCGCGGAGGCGCCAAGCAGCGGGAACGGGAACGTGCTGCCGCTGTCGAATTTCGGCACGGTGAACTTCGCCAACGTCGCGGCCGACAACGCGGCGTTCGGTAACGAGAACCCGGACGCCCTGACCATGGTGTCGGGCAACAACGTCACCGAGGCCACGCCGTCGGCGCTGACCGGCGGAAACGCCTTCACCGTGACCTGGAACAGCGACGGCACCACCGCCACAGGGACGCCCGCGCCGTCGGCCAGTGCCACCAGCCCGGCGCCGTCGGCCCCCGCGCCGTCCCCCAGTGCCACGGCCACGGCC
>JBEKJP010000058.1:0-90176 GCA_050011155.1 Streptosporangiaceae bacterium | reverse complement strand
CTCGGTCGGCCCGTCCGGGAACCGGCCCTCGAACCAGCGGCGCACGGCGGGATGAAACGACTCGAGCACGCGCTCACGCTACCTGGGGGTTCCGACATTCCGCCCGAAGAACCGGCCGGCTACAGGCCGGCCGAGGTCTTGCCGCCGTCCGCCGCGCTCGGCCTGGCCCTGGATCCCGGGGTCCAGGCCCGGGCGAAGGCCGTGGCTGCCACGATCCGCGTTGACGGGGCGACAGTGGCCTCGGACCTGCTCGTTTCTTCCGCGGCCGGGTAGGCGGGGAGCGGGGCGGGGACGAAACCCCGTTTGGTAAAAATCTCCTGGTGAGACGGCGGTGGACGGGCGGAATGGGTAGGTCTGTAGAGGTGACCACCGCCATCGCCCAGTTCATGCGGGAGCTGCCCTGGCTGCTGCCCGGGGCCGAGCCGACCTTCCGGCGGGCCGAGGTGCTGGCCATCGCCGTGGTCGGCTTCCACCGGACGAAGATCCGCTCGGTGCGCGTGCTCTGGGATCACGCCACGCTGACGGCCCAGCTCGGCGTCACTGTCCCAGTAGCCACCGCCCCGGCGCGATGAGCGCGCGAGCTTCGGCCGGGCCCCACGAGCCCGGCGCGTAAGGGGCTACCTTCGGACGGTTCGTCAGCAGCGGGCCGACCGACTTCCACACCGCGGCCAGCCCGTCCGGGCGGGTGAACAGCGAGCGGTCGCCGGTGAGGGTGTCGTGGATCAGCCGTACGTACGGCGGCAGCGGGTCGGCGCCGGCCAGGCCCGACAGCGGCAGCGCGGCGGTGCCGCGGTCCAGGTCCAGGCCCGGGCCTGGCTTCTTGGCGATCAGCGACAGGTCGATCTCGCCGTCGCCGGCCAGGGAGAACGACAGCACGTTCGACTCGGTGGGCAGCTTCCCGGCCAGCGGGCCCTCCGGCTCGCGCAGGATCAGGCTGACCCGCTGCTTGGTCTCCGCCAGCCGCTTGCCGGTGCGCAGGTAGAACGGCACGCCGCGCCAGCGGGGGGTGTCGATCCACAGCCGGGCCGCCACGTAGGTGTCCATGCTCGACTTCGCCGCCACCCCGGGCACGTCGTGGTACCCGGTGAACTGGCCGAGCACCACCTCGGCGGGGTCGAGCGGGCGGAAGCAGGAGATCACCTTCTCCCGGGCGGCCTGCAGGTCCATCGCGCCCAGCGAGGCCGGCGGCTCCATCGCGATCTCGGCGGCCACCTGATATAGGTGCGTGACCAGCATGTCCAGGACCGCGCCGGTCGCGTCGTAGAACACCGACCGGTCGGTGATGCCGAGCTTCTCCGGCACGTCGATCTGCACCGACTCCACGTGCTCGCGGTCCCACATCGAGGCGAACAGCCCGTTCGCGAAGCGCAGCATGTGCAGGTCCTGGGTCGCCTCCTTGCCCAGGAAGTGGTCGATCCGGTAGACCTGCTGCTCGTCCAGGACCGAGTGGACCTCCTTGTCCAGGGCCCGGAACGCCTCCGGCGAGGTGCCAAACGGCTTTTCGTACACCACCCGGGCGTCCTTGGTCAGCCCGTGCTGGCCGAGCGCCTTGGTCGTCTCGGGGAACGCGACCGGCGGGATCGCGAGGTAGTGCACGAGCTGCGGATCCCCGCCCGTCGCCTCGCGCGCCTTGGCCAGCACGTCGAGCAGGGTGCCGGGGCTGTCGCTGGTGAAGCCGCCGCCGGCGAACCAGACCCGCTCGGAGAACGACTTCCAGTCCGCGGGTTCCGGCTTCGGGCCGAACTGCTCGAGCGCCTCGTGGACGTGCTTGCGGAAGTCCTCGTGCGCCACGTTGCCGCGGCCGTTGCCGACCAGCCGCCAGTCCCGGGGCAGCAGCCCCTCCAGGCTCAGCCGGTAGAAGGCCGGCAGAACCATCCGTTTGGCCAGGTCGCCGGTCGCGCCGAACAGGACGAACACCGTGGGCGCCAGGTCGTGGTCGTTACTCTTCTTCGCCGCCATGCATGCAAACCTACGTGACCCCTGCCTGCCTATGTAACGGGCCCGGGCGGCGGCGGTCTAGGGTTGGGACCGACGACAGATCAAAGACGATGAGGAGTACCGATGCCCACTCGTACCGCACGGACCGGCTGGACCGGCACCCTGGAGCAGGGCTCTGGCCAAGTCGAGCTGACCAGCTCCAAGCTCGCCACCTACGAGGTGTCCTTCCCCAAGCGGGCCGCCGACGACGCCGGCGGGTATACCAGCCCCGAGGAGCTCATCGCGGCCGCCCACTCCGCCTGCTACGCCATGCAGCTGTCCGCGCTGATCGGCCAGGCCGGCGGCACCCCGCAGGCGCTGGATGTGCAGGCCGACGTGTCGCTCGGCCCGGACCCGGCCGGCGGGTTCAAGCTCACCGGCATCAAGCTCACCGTGCGCGGCGAGGTGGACGGCCTCACCGCCGAGCAGTTCCTCGAGCAGGCCCAGGCGGCCAAGGCGGGCTGCCCGGTCAGCAAGGCGCTCACCGGCGTGGACATCACGCTTGACGCTGCTCTCGAGGACTAGGGCGCTGGAGGATTAACTTACAGGGCCAGGCCTCCGTCGACCGGGACGACGGCGCCGGTCATGGCGCTGGCGCCGTCCCCGGCCAGGAAGGCCAGGACCGCGGCCACCTCGGCCGGGTCGAGCAGCCGTCCGAGCGGCTGCTGCGCGGCGAACGCGGCCGCCGCGGGCAGGTCGTAGAGCCGGGCACTCTCGTCCAGGATGGGGGTCGCGGTCGAGCCGGGGCTGACCGCGTTGGCGGTGACGCCGGTGCCGCCGAGTTCGGCGCCTAGGGCCCGGATGAAGCCGGCCACGCCCGCTTTGGCGGCGCAGTAGGCGGCGAGCATGGGCAGGCCGCGGGTCGCCGCCGCGGAGGCGACGGCCAGGAAGCGCCCGTGGCGCGGCTCCGGCCGGCGCAGCAAGGCCGGCACCGCCACCCGGGCCAGGTTCAGCACGCCGCCGAGGTCGATGTCGAGCACGGCCCGCTCCCGGTCGGGCGGTACCTGCCAGGCCGGGACGCCGCCGGCGATCACGCCCGCGGCCGCGACCGCCGCGTCCAGGCCGCCCCAGCGTTCCTCGGCCAGCCGGACCGCGGCCGCCAGCGCGTCCGGGTCCCTGGTGTCGGCTTCGGCCGCCACGACCGCGGCCGGGTCCGGGGCCGCGCCGGCCACCGCGTCGAGCTCGGCCCGGGTGCCCAGGGCGTACGGCAGCGCCGGGTCGTCGGCGCAGATGTCCACCGCGACGACCCGCCAGCCGCCGGCCGCCAGCGCGGCCACCGTGGCCGCGCCGATGCCCCGCGCCGCGCCCGTGACGAGCGCGACGCGAGGGGCGGAAGGGGTGCTAGTCAAAACGGCCGCTCAGAGCTGGCCCTTGGCCGCGTCGCCGGCCGGCACCGGGTGCAGCACGATGACGTCCGGCGCGCCGGTGACCTTGCCCGCGATCTTGGGGCCCATCGCGGCCAGGGCCGCGCCCTTGCTGTGCGTGCGCAGCGCGTCGGCGCTGGCCCACTTCTCGACCATGATCAGCCGGTCGTCGTTCTGGTGCAGGGCGTAGAGCTCGCAGCCGTCCTCGGCGTGGACCTCGGGGATGGTCTCGGTGAAGGCGGCGATGACCGCGTCGCGGTGCTCGGGCAGCGGGATGATGGTGGCGACGACGACAACGGACACGTCGGAAGTTCCCTTCAGTCGGTGAAGATCGCGCCCAGGGCGGGCGCGACGTCGGTGTAGGTGCCGATCCGGCGCAGCCGGCCGCGGCAGGCGGGCCGCTGCCCGGTGGGGGCGGCCGGCGGCCGGTGCAGCCGGGGCTCGGCGTCGAGCTGCTTGGGTCTGCGCTTGAGCGGGGCCTGGGGTGGCCGCGAGCCCGGACGCCGCGGTGCTGGCCTGCTCAGCGGCGAGTCCGCCCGCACCGTCCTTCAACCAGGGGCGGACAGGGCGACCACCATGGCGTCGTACACCAGCTCGGGATAACCCTCGTCCTTCGTCCCGCGCAGGGCGAACAGCTGCCCGGCGACCAGGCGCTCGTAACGGGAGTCGGCCAGCCCGGGCAGCGGTGCACGCAGCGCCACGATGCCGCGCTCGGCGGCCGCGTCCTGGTAGCTGACGGCCAGACGGCACATTCGGTCGTGCACCGATGTGGACAAACGGGTGGTGCCCACGTTGTCGTAAGGGTTCATCGAGGCGATGACGCGGAACGTGGCCGCCGCGTCCACGGTTCCGGCCGTCGGCACCGTGATCTGGCGTTCGGCCATCGCGGTGAGCAGCGTGTCGATGTGTCCTCGGGCGCCCTCCTCGGCCAGCCGGATCGCGTGGGACCGGCCCTGGCTGCGCGCGGCGCCGGTGATGAAAGCGACCTTGCCTTCGAGCTTCCCTGCCACTTACCCAGCTCCTTTCACTTACGTCACGGCTGTTGGCGTGGCTGTAACGCCGGTGGCGGCGCGGTGGGCGAGGGTCAGCCGCCGGGGCTGAAGCCGGCCAGGGGACTCTCGTTGCAAGCCGGGTCGGGCGGACGCCGGCTGATGGTCAGGGGCACGGGTTGCGTGCGATGCGAGTGATCACCCGAGGGCCGGGGCGCGGGCGTGCCGGCCGCGCCCTCATGGAGCAGGGCGAGGGCCTGCTCGCCGTGGCCCTTGACGCACTCCGGGTCGGGCCCGTCCAGAGGCAGGCCGGTGAAGAACTTGGCCGCCATGCATCCACCGCGGCACGAGTCGTAAGCCGAGCACGAGGTGCAGGCGCCGCCGGTCTGCGGCCGGCGCAGACGCGTGAACAGCTCCGACTCCCGCCACACGGCGGCGAAGCCGCCGGGATCGCGGACGCGGCCGGCCAGGAAGCTGTCATGGATGGCGAACGGGCAGGCGTAGACGTCGCCCACCGGGTCGATCAGGCAGACCACCCGGCCCGCGCCGCACAGGTTGAGCCCGGGCAGCGGGTCGCCGTAGGCAGCCAGATGAAAGAACGAGTCGCCGGTCAGCACGTGTTCACCGCGCGCCACCAGCCAGTCGTAGAGCTGGCGCTGCTGGGCCGCGGTCGGGTGCAGTTCGTCCCATACGTCGGCCCCGCGGCCCGACGGGCGCAGCCGGGTCAGCCGCAGCTGGGCGCCGAACCGGTCGGCGATGGCCTTGAACTCATCCAGCTGGCCCACGTTCTGCCTGGTGACCACCACGGAGATCTTGAAGCCGCGGAACCCGGCCGCGGCCAGGTTCTCCATGGCCCGCAGCGCGGTGGCGTAGGAGCCCGGCCCGCGGACCGCGTCGTTGACCTCGGCGGTGGCGCCGTCCAGGGAGATCTGCACGTCGACGTAGTCGCTGGCGGCCAGCTGGCGGGCTCGCTCCGGGGTGATCTTCACCCCGTTGGTGGAGAACTTCACCCCGACGTGGTGGGCGGTGGCGTAGTCGACTAGCTCCCAGAAGTCGGGCCGGACGGTCGGCTCGCCGCCGCCGATGTTCACGTAGAAGACCTGCATCCGCTCCAGCTCGTCGATGACCGCCCGGCACTCGGCGGTGCTCAGCTCGTGCGGGTCGCGGCGGCCCGAGCTTGACAGGCAGTGAACGCAGGACAGGTTGCAGGCGTAGGTCAGCTCCCAGGTCAGGCAGATCGGCGCGTCCAGGCCGTACTGGAACTGCTCGACCAGGGCCGGTACCGTCACGAGGCCTCCCGGGCGCGGATCATCTGCGAGGCGGCGAGCGTCTGCAGGGCGGCGGCGTAGCTGGGCAGCTCGGCCTCGGTCACGCCCGCGGCCAGGCAGGCCGCCCGGGCGCTGGGTGCGTCACCGAGCGAGTTGACCACGGTGAGCAGGGCCGGGCTCTTCAGGAACGACAGGCGCCGGGTGCCGAAGTGGTAGAGCAGCGCCCCGAACCGCTCCGGGCGCACCGACACCTGCGGGTGCAGCCGCCAGGGCTGGTCGAGGTCGAATCCGGCCTGAGCGGACCCGGCCTGAGCGGATCCGGCCTGGGCGCCTGGCGTCAGTGCCTCAGTAGACACCGCACATGCCGTCGATGGAAACCTCTTCCACCAGCAGCTCGGCGTCCGCCAGCTGGGGCTCTTCTACCGGGGCTTCGGTGATGTCAGCGGTCGCGGTACGTTCGCTCATGACACTCTCCTAGCTGCTAAACACGGGCCTGCCTGCGCAGATACGTGTCGCTAGTACTTCCGTCACACGGTGACGAATATATTCGGATGTTAACGTCACCTTGTGACATAAGCAAGGCTTGTCCCAGTGAACTCTGTCCAGGAGGCAGCCGTTGCTGACCGGTAAGGAGGCCGGTAACGAGGTGGGCGCCCGGCGGGGGCGGCCGCCCGGTACCAGCCGGCGTGAGCTCGAGCTCATCGCGCTGCGCCTGTTCACCGACCGGGGCTTCGACAACACCACCATCGAGCAGATCGCGGCCGAGGCCGGGGTCAGCAAGCGGACGTTCTTCCGCTACTTCGGCTCCAAGGTCAGCGTGCTGTGGAGCGAGTTCGACCACGAGGTCGGGGTCATCCGGGCCGCGCTGGCCGAAGTCCCGGCTGGGGTGCCGATGATGGACGCCATCCGCCGCGCCGTGGTAGCGGCCAACCATTACGGTCTGCAAGACGTCCCCGAACTGCGGATGCGGATGAACCTGATCGGCTCGGTCCCCGCCCTGCACGCCAGCGCCGCCGTCCATTACGACGCGTGGGAGCAGGCCATCAGCGACTTCGCCGCGACCCGCATGGACCAGCCCGCCGATTCGCTCTACCCGCTCGCCGTCGGCCGGGCCACCCTGGCCGCCTGCCGCGCGGCCTACGACCGCTGGTCCGCCCGGGCCGACGCCGACCTGACCGTCTACCTGGACGCGGCGCTGGCCGCCCTGGCGGCCGGCTTCGACCCGGCCGCTATCCGCGAGGCGGAACGATAGCGCCATCCGCGAGGCACAATGAGAACATGACGAGTGACACCGGGGGACGTAGGCGCGGCACCATCCGGACCGCCGAGATCGACCTGGCCGAGGCCAGGAAGGCGTTCTTCCTCATGGTCGGGTTCATCGGCCTGATATGGCTGCTCCAGGTGTTCAACTGGGCCGACCACTACCGGCTCGACTACGACTACGGTGTCGTGCCGCGTAACATCGGGCGGCTGCCGGAGATCTTCACGTCGCCGTTCCTGCACTTCAACTGGGACCACATCGAGGGAAACTCGGGGCCGCTGTTCGTCTTCGGGCTGCTCGCCGCGTACCGCGGCGTGGTCAGGTTCGGTGGCGTGACGCTGGTGGTCGCGATCACCAGCGGCCTGGCGGTGTGGCTGTTCCAGAACGGCGACTCGGTCACCGTCGGGGCCAGCGGGCTCATCTTCGGCTACTTCGGCTACGTGCTGGCCCGGGGGCTGATCGACCGGAACCTCATCGACGCGCTGGCCGCGGTGGTGATGGCGCTGTCCTACGCCTACATCCTGACCGTGGCCATCCCCGGGACGCCCGGCGTGAGCTGGATCGGCCACCTCGGCGGCCTGCTCGGCGGCATCGCCTCGGGCTGGGTCTTCCGCAGCAACAGGCGCGGGCTCAACGTGGCCCGGAAGGAGCCCGCGGTCACCGGGGCAGGCAGCACGACCCGGGCCGGCTCCACCAAGGGCACGGTGGCCGTGCCGGTCAGCCCGGACAACCCGCGGTCCGACCTGTACAAGGAGCTAGGCGACCTCGGCCTGTAGGCCGATTCTGGTGTAAAGGCTGCGGAGCCGGAGAGCGACCTACCCGTGGTGCAGGGTGAGCAGGAACTCAGCCACCCCGTGGTCGGCCAGCGAGCCGATGAAGCCGAGGCCGCCCGGGGCCTTGATGTCCCAGCGGGAGAAGGCCACGGGAATCGTCCCGGTGATCTCCAGGCTCGCCCCGTCGCGGCGGCCCGACACCGTGACGATCACCGGGCGGGTCAGGCCGTTCAGGCTGAGCCGCCCGGCCGCCGTGACCCTGACGGTCCCGCCGGTCCCGAGCGAGGCGCCGAACGCCGCCGGGCGGGCCAGGGTGACCGTCGCCACCGGGAACCGCCCGGTGTGCAGGCTGGTGACGAACTGCGGCTGCGTCTTGCCGTTCAGCTTGACCGAGGCGAGGCCGACGCGGAACACTGCGCTGGTGATCCGGTCGCCGCTGATGGCGAGCGAGCCGCTGACGGCGCTGGTCCGGCCGACCACATCGTTGCTCATCCCCAGGGCGGTCTCGGGTACCCGGAAGCCGGCCGTGCCGGCCGAGACCGACCAGCTGCCGTCGAGCGGGCCGGCCGGGCGCTGGGCCGCCGTCGTGGGCAGCGCCAGCGGGGCCTGCGTCGGCTGGAGCTTGACGAACGCCCAGGTGCCCAGCACGATCAGGGCCACCAGGGCGGCGACGCCGATCAGCAGCCGCCTGGGCCAGCGCCGCCTGCGGGCGGTACGAGGCGGCCGCGGCCGCGTGATCTCACTGTTCATGACGTGGCTTCCTTCGGGTCGGGAACGACGAGGAAAACCGGATAGCGCGGGGCAATGGCGGCGAAGTCCGCCTCCGGCGCGTCCGGGGGTAGCGGGATGTGCGGCCGCGCGCCGGGAACCTTCTGCAGGTAGCGCCGCAAGATGGCGGGCCGTTCGGCCTCGGGTAGCTCGACCAGCTGGCACCGGATGGCACGGCGCCGGCGGATGACGGCCCGGCCGTCCGCGGCCCGCACGTTCTGCACCCAGTGGCATCCCTCGCCCAGCATGGGGACCAGGTACCAGCGGCCCTGGAAGTCAGCCATCCCGAGCGGGAAGCGGCGGACCTGCCCGGACCGGCGTCCTGTTACCTCGAGCGTGACCCAGCGCCTGGGCAGGATCCCCAGGTCGAACACTCGCGCCCAGCACCGCGAGAACCGCCGGGCCGTCGCGTTGCCGTGACCGCCCGCGTACATGGCCCGCAGGCTGTCGTCGGAGATGAGCATGACGCCTCCTCGGGAACGAGATCTTCCTGTCCGGTCGGTAGTAAGATAAGGAATACGAAACTCCAGACATAGAGTCCTAAGTCCCGACTCGGGAGGGGGTGGCCCGTGCGGAGCGAGACGGAACGGCCGACGGGCCTGGCCCGGCGGGGACGCCGGCTGTCGGATCGTGAGACCGAACAGCGGATGCTGCGGACGGCCGTGGCCATGGTGCGGCGTGACGGGCTGACGGTGAGCCTGGACAGCATCAGCCTCGAGGACGTGATCCGCGACGCGGACGTGTCCAGGAGCGCCGTTTACCGCCGCTGGCCCTACAAGGACCTGTTCATCAGCGACCTGGTGAAGGAGCTGGCCAAGAACGCTACTCCGGAGATCGTCAAGGACGAGCTCGAACTGATCCGGCGAATCGTGACCGAGCATCAGGACCGGCTCGGCACGCCCGAGCTCCGCCGCGCCCTCATCGTCGAGTTGCTCCGCCAGCTGGCGCTGTTCGACTTCGAGACCATGTACCGCTCGGCGGGCTGGCGGACCTACATCGCCCTGCACGCGACCGTCATGAGCCTGACCGAGGGTACGCTGCGCGACCAGGTGCGGGACGCCCTGGCCGAGTCCGAGCGAATCCATAACGCCCGCGTCGCGCAGGCGTGGCGGCACATGACCGCCCTCCTCGGTTACCGGCTGCGGCCCGGGTCAGGGGTGACCTTCGAGACGCTGGCCACGATGCTCGGCGCCACCCTGCGTGGCCTGATCGTCATGGCCCTGTCCGCCCCGGAGGTGGTCGGCTACCGGGTCCAGGCCCGGCCGTTCGACGCGGACGCCGAGCGGGAGTGGTCCCTGCCGGCCCTGGGCCTGGGCGGCATCGCCGAGGCGTTCCTCGAGCCCGATCCGGAGGCTGAGTGGGACGACGCGCGGCTGGCCGGTATTCACGAGGCCCTGCGCACCTGGGTTCCGGACGATCCCTCCCCGCCCGGCTAGCCGTCACCTACTCGAACGGACAGGTGTGGATGATGGACGGCGTGACGACTTATGACTACATCGTGGTGGGGGCGGGCACGGCCGGCTGCGTGCTGGCGGCCCGGCTCAGCGAGGAACCCGGCGCCCGCGTCCTGCTGCTCGAAGCCGGGAGCGCCGAACGGACGCGGGCCATGGTGGTGCCGAACGCCTGGCCGGAGAACCTCGGCTCCGCGGCGGACTGGGGCTACCTGACGACCAGCCAGGCCGAGGCCGGGCCACTGCCGTACCCGCGGGGCCGGACCCTGGGCGGGTCCGGGGCCATCAACGCGATGGCGCACGTCCGCGGCCACCGGGCGGTCTACGACCAGTGGGCTGCGCGCGGCGCTCCCGGCTGGGGGTTCGCCGACCTGCTTCCTTATTTCCGGATGACCGAACGGGCCGATGAGCACGACCCGGTGCTGCGTGGCACCTGCGGCCCGATCCGGGTCGCCCCGGCTGGGGCTGACCGGCACCCGGTCGCGCGCGCGTTCGCCGAGGCCCTCGCCCGGCACGGCGCCCCGGTCACCGACGACCTCAGCGGCCCGGCGCCGGAGGGCGTGGCCTGGGCCGATCTCGCCATCGCGGACGGGGAGCGGGTCAGCCCGGCCGACGGCTACCTGCGCCCGGTCCTGGACCGGCCGAACCTCACCGTCACGACCGGCGCCGAGGTGACCCGGCTTGATGTCAGGCACGGCCGGTGCACGGGCGTCAGCTACGTCCGTGACGGCGTCGTTTCCGACGCCTCGGCCAGCGGCGAGGTGATCCTGGCCGCGGGCGCGATCGGCTCGCCCTGCCTGCTGCTGCGGTCCGGTATCGGCCCGGCCTCCGGTCTGCCCGGCGTGGGCCAGAACCTCCAGGATCACCCCACCGCCAAGGTCTGCTGCGCTACGCCCGCGCCGCCCCCGGTGAGCCGGTACAACTTCGGCGAGACCTACGCGGCGCTCCGCAGCGACCTGGCCAGCGAGGTACCCGACCTGCACCTGTTCCCGATCCTGCTGCCGCTGCCGCCGGTCGCCGGGTTCGAGCCGCCCGCCGCGGGCTTCCTGCTGGTGGCGGCGGCCATGACCCCGGACAGCCGGGGCACGGTGCGGCTGGCCGCCCCGGACGCGCCCCCACTGATCGATCCGGGCTTCCTGACCGACGAGGGCGGGCGCGATCTGGACCGGCTGGCCGCCGGGCTGCGGCTGATCAGGGACGCGGCGACGGACGCCTCGCTCGGCGAGGCCGTCGAGCTGTATCCGGGTCCCGAGGTCCGCACCGACGCGGCGCTGCGCGACTACATCCGCCGCACCGTCGACAGCTACTACCACCCGGTCGGCACCTGCCGGATGGGCACCGACGACGGCGCCGTCGTGGACCCGGAACTCCGCGTCCGCGGCGTGACTGGCCTGCGCGTCGCCGACGCCTCGGTCATGCCCCTCATCCCGAACGCCCACCCGCACGCCACCGTCCTGGCCATCGCCGAACGCGCCTCCGCCTTGATCATGGCGCCTTGATCATGGCGCCTTGATCATGGAGCGCTGAGATGCGGGGATACGCGACCGCGGGGGAGATCGAGCAGTACCGGCGGGACGGCTTCGTGGTCCTGCCCGACGTGCTGGACCCGGCCGAGGTGATGGCCTGGCGGGCGACGCTGAGTCAGGCGGTGGCCCGGCGGGAGGGGCGGCTGCCGGAGCCGGGCACGCGGTACGCGGAGTTCTTCCATCGCGAGCACGAGTACTACGACCGGGTGTTCACCCAGAAGATCAACCTGTGGAAAACCGACGAGGCGGTCCGGCCGCTGGTGCTGAGCCCAGGCCTGGGCCGGATCGCGGCCGACCTGTCCGGCTCCGCCGGGGTACGCGTCTACCTAGACCAGGCGCTGGTCAAGGAGCCGTACGGTAACCCGACCGCGTTCCACGTCGACGTGCCGTTCTGGGCCTTCACCTCCGCCGACGCGCTGACCATCTGGATTGCGATGGACGACGCTACCTTGCAGAACGGCTGCCTGGGGTACATCCCGGGCTCCCAGCGGGAGCAGCGCTTCGACAACGCCGACATCGGCCCCGAACTCGGCGCGCTGTTCGAGGTCTACCCGCAGTGGAAAGACGTCGACCCGGTCTTCTGCCCGGTACCGGCGGGCAGCGCGGTGGCGCACAACGGCCTGACCGCGCACGGCGCCGGCGCCAACATGACACCCCGGCAGCGGTTCGCCATGACCGTCGCCTACATGCCCGACGGCGCGACTTTCAACGGCCAGCAAGACATCTACACCGCCGAGGAGACCGCCCGCCTCCGCCCCGGCGACCGCCTCGCCGACCAGTCCCTGAACCCCCTGGTCTACCCGGTCCCGCCGCTATGACCAGCTCGCCGCAACCGTCCGCTGACACAGCGCGGCGTAGTAACTAGGGGGTATCTCGTAGAAGGCGTACCAACAGCCACACTGACCTCACAGGATGAAGGTACGAGGTGATCACTGATCGCAACTCGCAGGAAGCTGCGAGTTTCTGTCCGCGAACACGGTCACTGTTAAAACTGGCCACGCGTGGTGCGATCTCGCTCGGGCTTACTTCCGGCAGCTCCTCACTCAAATTGATCATGAGTGCGCCCGCCGACAGACACGTTTATGAAACCGGGCTTCGAGTGCGTTCTGACGCGCTGAACTACGGGTTTCATGCCGTCGCGCCCAAGGCGGCACCCTAAGAAGCCGTTGCCAGAGTTGCTACTGTGACTGAGGTCAGGATTGTTAGTATCGTCCGTTGTGACCGGAGCTTCCTCGCGCCTGGCGGTGGCGGCGGCCTAGGACGCCGTCGCTGTCTCCTACGCGGACTTCGTCCAGGATGAGCTGGATCAGCTTCCGCTGGACCGGGCGGTGCTGGCCGCGTTCGAGGCCGAAGGCGGCCCGGTAACGGCCTTCGATCACAAAGTCGCGTCCGCGTTCCGGTGGCCCATCGACGACCTCGCCGCGCTAGCGTGGCAGGCGCGGTTCACCGAAGTCGGCCGGATGCTGCGCGAGCCCCGCGAGCAGGAACGGTTCCGCCGCGGGCATCTGCTGCTACGCAGGCAGCAGGTTGTGGTAGAACCGGCGGCATGCCTGAGCTGACGATCGCCGCGGTCGAGGTGGAAGCGGTCCGGGGGCCGGCGGGCCGGTTCCCGTATCCGGTGCAGTGGCAGGTCGTGCCGCTGGATGTCTACCGCGCGCCGGGTGAGCCGGCCCGGGCGCCCGCGGAGCCCGATCCGGCGGCCATCGTCGAGGCCTTGTACGTCAGGATCACGACGCGGCAGGGGCCACAGGGCTGCTACGGCCCGGTGGACCTGGCGGCGGCGTGGCCGCTGACCCGGATCCTGGCACCGTTCCTGGCGGGTCAGGACGCCCTGGCCGGCGCCACGCTGTGGGACAAGATGCAGCGGCTGGACCGGCACTCCCGGCACGGTCACCTCAAGCTGGCCATCAGCGCGGCCGACAACGCGCTGTGGGACCTGCGCGGCCGGGCCTTCGACGCGCCGGTCTGGCAGCTGCTGGGCGGTTCCGGCCGGGCCAGCGTGCCGGCCTACGTCAGCACGCTCGGCGCGCCGCACGATGCCGCCACGGTGCGGACCCTGGCCCGGGAGCTGGCCGGGATGGGGTTCGCGGGCCAGAAATGGTTCCCTGCCCACGGCCGGGGCAGCGGAGCCGACGGGATGCGGGCCAACATCGCCCTGGCCGAGACGATACGGGATGCGGTCGGCCCGGATGTGCCGCTGATGTTCGACGCCTTCATGAGCTGGGACTTGCCGTACGCCATCGCCTGGTCCCAGGCGGTGGCGCACGTCCGGCCGGGCTGGCTGGAGGAGCCGTTCGCGCCCAGCCAGGTGGATGCCTATGCCGCGCTCCGCGACAAGACCGAGATACCGCTGGCGGCCGGCGAGCACCTGTACGACCGGCCGGACGTGCTGCCGTTCCTGAGCCAGCGGCTGCTCACCGTGCTGCAGCCGGACCCGGAATGGTGCGGCGGCGTCACTGAGCTGACCCGTATCTGCGCCCTGGCCGAGACGTTCGGCGTGCCGGTCATCCCGCACGGGCACGGCCTGCACGCGGCCATCCACGTGATCGCCAGCCAGTCGCCGGGGACCTGCCCGATGGCCGAGTACCTCTACCGCATCGCGCCCGGCCTGCACCGCTTCGAGGCGACGCCACCCGAGCCGGCCGCCGGGGCGTTCACGCTGCCCCGGCGCCCCGGGTTCGGCATCGAGCTCAACGATGACGTGATTACCAGCCGCCGACCCTGGGACGGCCGGTTACTGGCGCTGGTTACTGGCGCTGGTTACTGGCGATATCGCTGCTGTTCAGTGACACTATTCGGATGGGTGATCGAGGGTTGGGGCCGGAGGCTGACCGGATTCTGGTGGCGCAGCTGGCCGGGGAGGCGCGGCATCACGCGAGGTGGCGGCGCCTCAGCCGGGAGGAAGAGACGGCCGCGCTGGCCGGCCTGCGCGGGCTAGCGGACGGCCGGGCCGACCTGCTGGCCGAGGTGGCGGGGATCTTCGAGGGGACCTCGGAGGGCGAACTGGACGAGCCGCTGGCCCGGTGCGCGGCGTGGCTGTGCCGCCAGGCCGGAGCCGACCCGGCCGCCATCCCGGCCTGGATCGAGGAAGGCCGCCGCCGGTCGGCCAACGCCAGGAAGCCGCCCTTCTCCGGCGGGCCCCGTGCTTCACTATGAGGCAGAGGAGGACCATGATGCACCCGTCCCGGCTGCCGTTCAGCGGCGCGCACTGGGCCGATCACGTCGCCCGGCACGCCTTCGCCATCCCGGACGCGGTCGCGATCCGGTACGAGGGCGAATCGATCACCTGGGCCCGGCTGCACGACCGGGTACGCCGGGCCGCCGCGGCGTTCGCCGGGCAGGGGGTGCGCCTGGGCGACCGGGTCGCGGTCCTGATGACGAACCGGCCCGAGTTCGGAGAATCGGTTCTCGCCGCGAACGCCCTCGGGGCGATCGCCGTCCCGGTCAACATCCGCCTCGCCCCGGCCGAGGCCGCCCACATCCTGCAGGACAGCGGCACCTCGCTCGTCGTCACCGACCCGCTGCTCGCCCCGCTCGCTGAGGCGGCGGCAGCCCAGGCCGGACCGGCACCCGTGATCACGACCGGGCCGGACGGATCCTAAGAGGACCTGCTGGCTGCGGCGTCGCCCGCCGAGTCCGAGACCGCCATATGCCCACCGCGCCGTTCGACGCGCAGACCACGCTGGACGTCATCGAGGCCGAGGGCGTCACCTCGCTGTTCCTGGGGCCGGCCCAGTGGCAGGTGCTGTGTGCCCACCCCGACGTCACCCGGCGCACCCGGTCGCTGCGCACGATTTCCTGGGGTGTCGCGCCTGCCACGGTGCCCCTACTAGAGACCATGGCCAAGACCTTCCCGGCCGCGGAGATCATCTCGGTGTTCGGCCAGACCGAGATGTCGCCGGTGACGACGGCGCTGCCGAGCGCCGACGCGGTCCGCAAGATCGGCTCGGTGGGCAAGCCGATCCCCACCATCGCCACCCGGATCGTGGACGACCTGATGAACGACATGCCGCGCGGCGAGGTCGGCGAGATCGTCTACCGCGGGCCCAGCCTGATGGCCGGTTACTGGAACAACCCGGCCGCCACCGAGGAGGCGTTCTCCGGTGGCTGGTTCCACTCCGGCGACCTGGTCCGGGAGGACGACGGGGGTTCCTCTACGTCGTCGACCGGAAGAAGGACATGATCATCTCCGGCGGCGAGAACATCTACTGCGCCGAGGTCGAGAACGTCCTGTCCGGCCACCCGGCGATCGCCGACGTCGCGATCGTCAGCGCCCGGCACGAGAAGTGGGGCGAGACCCCGATCGCGGTCGTGGTCCCCGCCGACCCGGCCGCGCCGCCCACCCTTGAAGATCTCACCGGCTGGACGGCGGGCCGGCTGGCCTCCTGCAAGAAACCAACCGGCCTCGTCGTCCTGGCCGAACTACCCCGCAACGCCTCGGGCAAGGTGCTCAAGCACGAGTTGCGCGCCCGGTACGGCGGCTGAAGGTCAGAAGGGGGGCTCGTCGGAGAAGCTGCCGCTGTCGGACGCCCACGGGTCGGCGTCGTCCCCTCGGCCGCCGCCTCCCTGGCTGCCGCCTCCTTGACCGCCGCCCCCCTGACCGCCGGACGGGCGACCGCCACCGCCGCCGGACCCGCCGCTCCTGGCCAACTTGTTGACCTTGGCCGAGGCGTTCCGCAGGGACGGGCCGACGTCGTCGACCTCGACCTCGTACACGGTCCGCTTCTCGCCCTCCTTGGTCTCGTACGACCGCTGCCGCAGCCGTCCGGACACGATTACCCGCGTCCCGCGGGTCAGGCTCTCGGCCACGTTCTCGGCCGCCTGCCGCCACACGTTGCAGGTCAGGAACAGGCTGTCGCCGTCCTTCCACTCGTTCGTGTTCTTGTCGAGGAACCGGGGCGTGGACGCCACCCGGAACTTCGCCACCGGCTGCCCCGACGGGGTGAACCTCAGCTCCGGGTCGTCCACGAGGTTGCCCGCGATCGTGATCTGGGTGTCGCCTGCTGCCATCTCTGCTCTCCGTAATATCTGCTCTTCGTGACAACCTCATCCTCTCGCCGGCCAGTGACATTTCTGGCCGCGTCGGCGCAGGTGGCGTAGCGTCGGGAAAATGGTGCTCACCGCCGAAGGCGCCGTCCTGCTGCTGATCGACCTGCAGGAGCGGCTCATGCCTGTCATCGCCGATCACGAGACGGTCGTGGCCCGGGCCGTCCGGCTGGCGGAGGCGGCGGCGCTGCTCGACGTGCCGGTCCGCGCGACCGAGCAGCATCCCAAGGGCCTGGGACCCACGGTGCCGCCGCTGGCCGGCTACCCGCAGGCGGTCCTGGCCAAGACAGCGTTCTCCGCCGCGGGCGACCCCGGCTTCGCCGAGCTGCTGCCACCCGGCGGCGGGCAGGTCGTGGTGGCCGGGGTCGAGACGCACGTGTGCGTGCTGCAGACGGTGCTCGACCTGCTGGCGGCCGGCCGCCGGGTGGCCCTGGCCGCGGACGCCACCGGCTCGCGCTATCCGGCCGACCGGGAGGCTGCCCTCGCGCGGGCCCGCCAGCACGGCGCGGAGATCGTGACGTCGGAGATGGTTCTGTTCGAATGGCTCCGTGACGCTCGGCACCCGAAGTTCCGCGAGGTGCACAAGCTGCTCAGGTGAGCGCTAGCGTGAGGCCATGCAGCCACAGGGACCGGGACCTCTCGCGCTCGTGGGCAGCGGCGAGTACCTGCCGGTCATGGCGGACGTCGAGGGCGCGCTGATCGCGGGCCGCCCGCCCCGTTACGTGCAGCTCCCCACCGCGGCCGCGCCCGAGGGCGAGGAGCGGCTGCGGTACTGGCTCGGCCTGGGCGCGGCCCAGGCCGAACGGCTCGGAGTGAAACAGGTGCCGGTAGTGGTCAGGGACCGCGACGAGGCCGGATCCGAGGACCTGGCCGCGCTGATCGCCGGGGCCGGCCTGATCTACCTGTCCGGCGGGAACCCGCGGTTCCTGGCCCGGACGCTGCGCGGGACGCGAGTCTGGGCCGCCATCGAGGCGGCCTGGCGGGCCGGCGCGGCGCTGGCCGGGTGCTCGGCGGGGGCGATCGCGCTCACCGACTGGGTCCCCGCGGTCCGCGACCCGCCCAGCGACCCGGAGCCCGGTCTCGGTGTGCTGCCGCACCTGCGCGTCCTGCCGCACTTCGACCGGATGGTCTCCTGGGCGCCGGACCTGGTCACGCGGGCCACGGCGGGCGCGCCGCCGGGGACCACGGTGCTCGGGATCGACGAGGACACTGCGATCGTCGACATGACCGGCGCCGGCCGCCGCTGGCAGGTGCACGGCCGACAGCAGGCCTGGGTCCTGGACGGTGCGGAGCCGCCCTGGACGGTGCGGAGCCGCCCCGTCCGTTCCCGGCTGGGGCCGCCGTCCAGACCTAGAGATCGGATCGGCGGTGTCGACCCGGGTGGGTTACCCGGCTCGGGCGGGTGGGCTGTGGCTGTGCAGGATCTTGGTCTTGTCCTTGTTCCAGGCGGTTGTCGTTCCGTCCGGGTTCACGACCAGGGTCCAGCCCCAGCGGTGGATGGCGATCAGGTGGTGGAACCGGCACAAAAGGACGCAGTCCTTCAGGCTGGTCTTCCCGCCGTCGGCCTTGTGCGTCGTGTGGTGCACATCGCAGGCGGCGGCGGGCTGGTCGCAGCCGCCGGCCCACTGGCAGTGCCGGTCGCGGAGCCGGACGGCCCGGCGGATCGAGGCCGGGACGGTGTCGCTGTAGCCGATGTCGAGCGGGAGGCTGGGCCCGGCCAGCCGGGCGCCGAGCTGGCGGCGGCGCAGGAACAACGCGAGCCCGCCGGGTCCGGACAGCAGGGCAGCGGCCTTGCCGACGATGGCCTGCTCCAGGGCCTGGCGGGACCGGCTTTCCCCGCCGTCCCCGTCGTCCGGGCGGCCGTCCCCGGCCGCGTCACCGGTGCCGTGGCCGAGCCGGTCCAGTTCGACGCAGAGCCGGACCAGGTCCCCGAACCCGCCAGGGTCGACGTCCCCCGTTACTACCGGCGCCAGCATCGCATCGCAGGTCATGGCCTCGGCGGCATCGGCGTCGAGCCATGCCCCGCCGGTGTCCCCGCCGCCGCCGGCCGAGGCGGCGCGGTGCGCGGCGAACCGGGCCCGCAGCCCCGCCGTCCACTCCGCCACCAGCGCGGAACTGCCCTCGAGGAGCATCAGGTCGGCCAGCGAGATGTTCACCCACGCCTTGACCGGCTGCCCGGCCCGCTCCGGCAGCAGCCCCGACGCGATCAGCCGGGTCATCGCCTCCTGCAGCGCGTCGTGATACCGCTGCCCCTGATCCCGGTCATCCTCCGGCCCGGCCGGGACCGCCAGCGCGTCCAGGACGGTGTTGACGATCTCCGCGCATTCGGGGGTCAGGTCCCCGTGCAGCACCCCGGCACCTTGGAAGGTGACCAGCAGCCGAAGTGCCCGGTCCTCGAACACCTCATCGCGGCCGTCATCCGGCGGCCCGCCACCGGGCGTTCCCGCCGGTTCCCCGCTCTCGCCGGGCTGACCGCCAGGCTCACCGCTCCCGTCCGGCTGACTGTCCGCATTCCCTGACTCTTGAGCGGGGTCATCAGGCCCATCCGGCCGCCAGCACCGGGCCAGCATCTCACTCGCCAGCACCGCCAGGTCCGGCAGCCCCAGCCCGCCCACCGCCGCCGCCATCAAGATCGCATCCGCGCTGTCCCGCGACACCGCCGGCAGCTTGTCCGTCCACACGCACACCGTCCGCGCGAACGACTCCGAGACATCCCCCGCGGCCAGCACCGCGAACACCCGCGGATGCGCCACCGCCCGCTTCGCCCACGCCGTATACGACACCGCCGCACCCCGCGTGACCCCCGTCTTGCGGATCAGCCACGACCGCGGGCTGTAATCCGCATCCCCGGCATACCCTTTCCCGGCGGTGAACGCCCCCAGCACCGAGCACCGCGCCGCAGCCACCACCGAGGCAACCCGCTCCAGGCCCTCCAGGCAGCCCGCCTGCTCCACATCCCCCATCCCCGTCGCATCCGCCGAAGCCAGGTAACCCAGCGCCGCACGCGCCACCGCCAGCGCCTCACCCGCACTGGCGAACGCCGGGGCAGCAGCGGTCATGCCGGATCACCTCCCTTCCGGAGGCCGGAGGCCAGAGGCCAGGGCAGATCTCTAGCTTCTGAGTTCGATCCTAGGGCATGGCTACGACATTTTGACGACATGAAACGCTGTAAATAAGAGTAAATCGAAATAGTGAACGATGATATTGGTGTGCCGGTAAGCAAGCAGCGGGGCCAGGGGGTACCGGGGCCACAGCGGGCGCGCCGCCGGAGACCGCGGTGCTCGGGATCGACGAGGACACCGCGATCGTCGACCTGTCCGGCGGCGGCCGCCACTGGCAGGTGCACGGCCGGCCGCAGGCCTGGGTTCTCGATCGTGAGAAGCCCCGCCGCCCGTTCCCCGCCGGGGACCGCCGTCCAGACCTAAATCGCCACGTCTCCGACGCCGGCGCCGTTCCGCGGCGGCCTGTATGTCCGCCCAGGCCGGCGCGAGGATCTCAGCTGCGGATCAGGCCGGCTGGCCGATGATCTCGTCGGCCACCCAGCGGGCGACGCCTTCGGGGTACGGGGCCGCCAGCCCCAGGATGACGTGGCTGAAGCCGGCGCCGACGGCCTCGGCGATCGCGTTCCGGGTGTCATTCGGGTGCTCGTAGGAGACCGGCAGGTAGATAGACCGGGTGATCGAGGCGGGGTCGCGGCCGATCTCGGTGCAGAGGCGGTCAAGCAGCGCGCTGCGGGAGACGGCGTCTTCGATGTCGCCGCCGGGGATGTTCCACCCGTCGGCGTGCTCGGCCACCACGCGCAGCGTCGCGGTGGAGCGCCCGCCGATCATGATCGGCGGATGAGGCCGCTGGACGGGCTTGGGGTTGCCGAACGCCCCGGTGAGATGGACGAACGTCCCGTCGAAGTCGAACGGCTTGTCCTCGGTCCACAGCCGCCGGATGACCGTGCACGCCTCGGCCAGGCTGCCGACCGAGTGGGTGAAGTCGTCGTAGGGCAGGCCGTGGGCCTCGTACTCGCGCCGGGCCCAGGGAATGCTGGGGCGTGAGCCCGCGCCGATGCCGAAGTCGAGCCGTCCGCCGGAGACGATGTCGACGGTCGTCGCGATCTTGGCCAGCATGGCGGGCGGGCGGAAGCGGTTGCTGGTCACGAGCAGCCCGAGGCGCAGCCGTGCGGTCTGCGCGGCGAGGGCTGACAGCAGGGTCCAGCCTTCGAAGATCGGGCCGTCCGGGTCACCGCCGATCGGCAGGAGGTGATCGAACAGCCACGCGTGCTCGATCTGGGCGATCGCGTCCGCTTCTCGCCAGACCCGCAGCACGTCGTGGTAGCTGACCTGCTGCGGAGCCGTCGCGAGCCCGAAACTGGGCCGGGTGGTGTGCGTCATGGGCTGTTGCTCCTGTCTCGCCGGTTCTGGCATCATGACAAGCGGAACGCTGCTCCGCTCAACATATGGAGCAGTGTTCCGCTTGTCAAGCCGAAGCGATCGAGGGAGCGGCCCGGTGGCCGACACGGGCGAGCAGACCGAGCGCGCGTTTCCGCGGAAACGCGCCGATGCCCGGCGCAACGAGCAGACCCTGCTCGAGGCGGCCGCGGCCGTGTTCGTCGCCTCCGGGGTGGAAGCGCCGGTACGCGACATCGCGGCCAGGGCCGGCGTCGGGATGGGCACGATCTACCGTCACTTCCCGACCCGGGCCGACCTGATCGTCGCCGTCTACCGGCACCAGGTCGAGGCGTGTGCCGAGGCCGGGCCGGCCCTGCTGGCCAGCAGCGGCACGCCGCACGCGGCGCTGGCCCAGTGGATCGAGAAGTTCGTCGATTTCCTGGTCACCAAGCACGGACTCGCCGCGGCGCTGCGGTCCGACCAGGCCGGCTTCAAGACGCTGCACGCTTACTTCCTTGACCGCCTCGTGCCGGTGTGCGCCGAGCTGCTCGACGCCGCGGCCGCCGCCGGCGAGATCCGCCCGGGCACCGATGCGTTCGGGCTCCTGTACGGCGTCGGCAACCTGTGCGCGGGCGCTGGCGCCGACCCGCGCTACGACGCGCGTCACATGGTCGGGCTGCTCATCGCCGGGCTGCGCCAGTCGCACCCGGCCAGCGTCCAGGACTAGGCGCCCCTACTCGGCGTCGCCGGCGGCGAACCCGCGCAGGACGGGGGCCAGTACCTCGGCGGGCACGGTGTGCTGCTCGCCGTCGACCGGCTCCAGCGTCGCGGTCGGCAGCAGGTCCGCCAGCGCGCGGGCCCCGGAGATCAGCCACGGCGCGGTGCCGCGCCCGTACATCACCAGGACCGGCACGCTGATGGCGGCCCACCGGTCCGCGGGCAGCGGCGCGCCGGACATGGTCGTGCCGACGATCCGGCCGTCGTAGGCGATGGTGGGGGCGACCGCCTCGAGCGCGGGCCAGAACGGGGTCTCCCGCATCCCGGCCACGGCCTCGGGCGGCAGCCCGATCGCGGCGGTCATGAACAGCTCGACCGCAGCGCCGGGCTGGCCGGCCGCGGTGTACGCGTCGAGCCGCTCGACGTAGTCGGCGGGCAGCGGCGGACGGCCGTCGCCGACCGAGAACGGCGGCTCGAACACCGCCAGCCGGCTGATCGGCAGCCCGGCCGCGGCCGCGTCCAGGGCGAGAATGGCGCCCGAGGAGAACCCGCAGACCAGCGCGGGCGCCCCGGCCTCCTCGATCAGGGCGGCCAGGTCATCGATCTCGCGCCGCACCGCGTAGGGAGCGGTGTCGCCGCTCTCGCCGCGCCCCCGGCGGTCGTAGGCGTACACCCGGAATCGGTCGCTCAGCAGCTTGCCGGCCTCGGCGTTCAGCTGGTTGACGCCCCGGTGGCTCGTCGCCCCGTCGACCAGGATCAGCGGCGGGCCGTCGCCCCACGCGTCGAAGGCGATGGGGGTGCCGTCCGCAGAGTGAACCGTGCTCATGTCATCCTCCCGTAGGCCTCGTTATTGCTAGGTACTGAACGGTACCGTACTCGACGCGGTACGGTACCGTCTAGTACTCTCAGGGGAGGAGCAACTGCTCTCCGGGAGGAGCAACTGCTCTCCGGGAGGAGCTTCTGCTCTCCGGGAGGAGCAACTCAGGGAAGGGGTCCTCGTGGATCTTGAGCTGGACGTCGGCGTGGAGGCCGACGCCGGGACAGGCGCGGCGGAGACCGGGCGGTCGGCGCGGCGGCGGCAGGCCATTCTGGAGGCGGCCACCGAGGTGTTCGTCCGGCAGGGCTACCTCGGCGCGACCACGGACCAGGTCGCCGCGGCCGCGTCGGTGTCCAAGCAGACGGTCTACAAGCAGTTCGGCGACAAGCAGCACCTGTTCGCCGAGGTTATCGGGGTCACCACCACCGCAGTGGTGGACCGGCTGGCCGCCGTCGTCGCCCGCACGCTCGGCGACGTCAGGGACGTGCACGCCGCGCTGCTCGACCTGGCCAGCGGCTTCCTGCACGGCTTGCTGCAGCCGGACGTGCTGCGGCTGCGGCGGCTGGTGGTCGCCGAGGCCGATCGCTTCCCCGAGGTCGGGCAGGCCTGGTTCGAGCTGGGCTTCGACCGCGCGCTGGTGATACTGGGGGAGGCGCTGCAGGGCCTGGAAGGGCGCGGCCTGCTGCACGGCCTCGGCGACCCGACGCTGGCCGCGTACCAGTTCGCCGGGCTGGTCATGTACCTGCCGATGAACCAGGCCATGTTCGCCGGGACCGGCGTGCTGCCGCCCGATGACCAACTCGACCGTATTGCCCGCTCCGCGGTGGAGGTTTTCCTAGCCCGGTACGGGCGGCCCTGATTCGTGTATAGTTTCGATCGTCCGGTTAGGTATTGAGGCGATGGGAACACGATGCCGGTCAGATTCCAGCTTGTCATCGACTGCAAGGACCCCGATCTGCTCGCCCGCTTCTGGGCGGCGGCCCTGGGATACGTGCTCGAGCCGCCGCCGGAAGGGTTCGCGACCTGGGACGACTGGCGGCGCGAGGTCGGGCTTGACGTAGGCATCGGCGTGGACAAGATCAGCGATCCCCGCGGTGAAGGTCCCCGCATCTGGTTCCGGATGGAGCCGGCGGCCAAGGTGGTCAAGAACCGCCTGCACTTCGATGTCCACGCCAGCGGCGGTGTCGCCACGACCGACCGCTCGGTTCCGCTCGCCGTCCGTAAGCAGCGCGTCGATGCCGAGGCCAACCGGCTGGCGGACCTCGGGGCCACGATCACCGGCGCCCTCGGCGACGGCAGCGGCGATCACTACGCGGTGGGGATGAGAGACCCTGAGGACAACGAGTTCGACATTAACTTACGCCTCGGCGATAAGCCGGATCACCAGGGCGAGCGGCGGCCAGGCGTCGTGGCCGCGCCGGGTCACGGCGTAGGGCCGCAGGATCACCTCGGGCTGCCGCAGCCGCCGCAGTGCCACCCCGCGGGCGGTGCGCCCAGTCGGTAGCAGGGCCGGTAGCAGGCCCACCCCCAGGCCGGCCAGGATCATGTCCTGCACTAGGTCGAGGCTGTCGGCGCGCTGCGTGACCCGCGGCTCGAAGCCGGCCAGCGAGGCGATGATCCGGATCACCTCCTCGTCGGCGGTGTTGCGCGAGTTGACGATCCAGTCGCTGTCCCGGTACCGGCCGAACACCTCGACCGCGGTGCCCGCGGGCCGGTCGCCGGACGACGGCGTGCCCAGGCTCCACGGCACGGCTCCTAGCGGCCGCCCGCGCAGGCTCCCGCCGAACCTGGCCGGCGCGAGGTTGTAGTCATAAGTCAGCGCCAGGTCGATCTCGTCCGCGGCCAGCAGGTCCAGGGCCTCGGCCGGCTCGTGCTCGAACAGCCGCAGCCGGACCTGCGGCCACTGGCCGGCCAGGATCCTGACCACTGGCAGCAGCACCTGGCGGAATGCCGACGCGTAGGCCGCCACGCGCACCGTCCCGGCCGGCCGGGCGGCCGGGTCCAGGTCTCGCCGGGCAGCCTCGATCGCAGCCAGGATGGTGACCGCGTGCTCGGCCAGCCGCCGCCCGGCCGGGGTCAGCCGCACCCGCCGTCCGTCCGGTTCCGTGAGCGGGGTGCCCGCCTCCCGGGCTAGCGCCGCGAGCTGCTGCGAGACGGTGGAGGTGGTGACGTGCATCGCCTCGCTGACCTCCCGCATCGAGCCCAGGCGGGACAGCTCGAGCAGCAGCTCCAGGCGGCGCGAGTCCACGCCAGCATCATTCACGATTCATGAACGGTATGTCCATCAATCTCACGTGGACGCGGACGATCAGGCTCGGCTGTACTGGGGACCATGATCCGTAACACGAGCCCGGCCAGGGTGGGCACCTTGATGGCCGTGGGCTCGATGTCCATGGTCCAGCTCGGCCTGGCGCTGTCCGTTCCGCTGTTCGGCCAGATCGGCCCGATGGGCGCGGTCTGGATGCGGCTGGCCTGGGCGGCCCTGATCCTGGTGATCGCGGTGCGGCCCCGGCCCTGGCGGTTCCGGCGGCCGGTCCTGCTGGCCACGATCGCGCTGGGCACGGTCACCGCCGGGGTGACGATGCTGTTCATGGCGTCGGTGGCCCGGCTCCCGCTCGGCACCGCCAGCGCCCTGGAGTTCCTCGGCCCGCTGAGCGTGGCCGTGGCCCGTGCCGGAAATGGGCAGGGCGGGGCCCGCCGGCTGCTGTGGCCGGGGCTGGCCGCGGCCGGCGTGCTGCTGCTGACCCACCCGTGGCAGGGCGGCGGCAGCCCGCTCGGCGTGCTCTTCGCCCTCGGGGCGGCGCTCTGCTGGGCCGCGTACATCCTGCTCACCCAGGCGGTCGGCGACGAGGTCGCGGGCCTGCAGGGGCTGGCCGTGTCCATCGGAGTGGCGGCCCTGGTGTCGACCCCGTTCGCGGCCGGCGACATCGGCCGGGTGCTGGCGCCGCACCTGCTGCTGTTCGGTTTCGGGCTGGCGCTGCTGCTGCCGGTGATCCCGTTCAGCCTGGAGATGTACGCGCTGCGGCGGCTGACCACGGCCGCGTTCGGCACGCTGATGTGCCTCGAGCCTGCCCTCGCCGTGCTGGCCGGGCTGGCGCTGCTCGGCCAGGTCCCGCAGGCCCTGTCGCTGGCCGGGGTGGCCTTCGTGGTGACGGCTGGCCTCGGCGCGGAACGGACCGGCACGCGCCAGGACCCGTCCGTAATAAAAACACAAGTTCGATACGGGCCAAACGGGGTAGAGGTTCCCCCGATCGAGATCGGAGGAACAGCGATGGCCGGGGCGTCTAGAGCAGACGGAGCTGGCGGTCGGCCGGGCGGCGCGGGCGCCGGGCGGCGGAGAGGCTGGGCGGCGCCGGGGTGAGCGCGGCCAGGAACGGGGACCGGCCCGCGGTGGCCTCGGTGCCGTTCCTGGCCCGGCGGGCGGCGTAGCTGAGCAGCAGCCGCTCGCGGGCCCGGGTCAGGCCGACGAAGAACAGCCGCCGTTCTTCCGCGGCGTCTTCTTCGGCGAGCGGCCCTGCGCCGGGCAGGCGCAGCGGCAGCAGGCCGCGCTCGCAGCCGGCCAGGAACACCACGTCGTACTCCAGGCCCTTGGCGCCGTGCAGGGTGAGCAGCGTGACGGCTTCGGCCCGCGGGTCCAGCGCGTCGGTCTCCGCGCCCACCGCGATCTCGGCCAGGAACCGCTCCAGGTCGGCGCCGCACCGGCGGGCCAGCGGCAGCAGCAGTTCGCCCGCGGCCCGGATGTCGGTGACGGTGGCGTCGCGCTCGCCGCGGGCTTTGGTTAGGGACCGCACCGACGCGGTGACCAGCCCGGCCACCTCACCCGCGGCGTCGGCCGCCAGGCGCAGCTCGCGGACGACGCCGGCCACGCCAGGGCGGCGGGCCAGCCGGTCGTGCGAGCGTTTCTGGTAAGGCAGCCCGGCCCGGGTCAGCGCCTGGGCGATGGGCCCGGCCTGCGCGTCGGTGCGGTAGAGGACGGCGATGTCGGCCAGGCCGATCTTGCCGTGCTCGTGCCCGTCGGCCCGGCCGCTGTCCAGGCTGTTGAAGGAGGTGCCGCCGAGGAGCTGGTCGATGGTGGCCGCGATCCAGCCCGCCTCGGCGTGCTCGTCGGCCGCTTCGTCGAGCGTGACGACGCCCGCGGGCATCCCGCTGCGGGCGGCGATCGCGGTCCGGCCGGGGACCAGCGTGCTCGGCGCGATGGCCTGCCCGGCGGCGGTCACGATGGCCGGGTTGGAGCGGTAGTTCCTGGTCAGCTCCACCGTGGTGGCGCCGGGGAAGTCGGCCGCGAACCGGCCGAAGATGCCCACGTCGGCGCCGCGGAAGCCGTAGATGGCCTGGTCCGGGTCGCCGATCGCGGTCAGCCCGGCGCCGTCGCCGCTGAGCAGCCGGATCAGCTCGTACTGGACCGGGTCGATGTCCTGGTACTCGTCCACGCTGACCCGCGGCCAGCGGGCGCGCAGCGCGGCGGCGATGTCCGGCTGGTCGCGGAGCAGCGCGGCGGGCAGCTCGATCAGGCCGTCGAAGTCGATGAGCTCACCGTCAGCCAGCACGCGGCGCAGGTCAGGGCGGCGATCGGGGTCGGCGATGAGCTTGCGGGCGTCGCGTTCGGACCCGGCGAGTTCGGTCGCGACCTGGAGCAAGACGGCCTCGTCGGCGACCAGGAACCCGGCCGGCAGCCCGGCCGCCGCGTGGTGCTCGCGCAGGATGCGCAGGCCCAGCCCATGGAATGTGGTCACGAGCGGCTGGCCGTCCGCGGCGGGACAACCCAATTCGGGCGGACAGAGCGCGGCCAGGCGGTCCTGCACCTCCTGGGCCGCGCGGCGGGTGAAGGTGATGCCCAGGAACCCGGCCGCGGGCAGGCCGAGCTCGGCGACCTGGTGCGCGATCCGGTAGGTAAGCGTGCGGGTCTTGCCGCTGCCGGGACCGGCGATGATCAGCAGCGGGCCGTCGGCGGTGGCGGCCGCGCGCTGCTCCGGGTCCAGGCCGTCGAGCAGCGATCCGGTGGGGGACGAGCCCGGCCCTTCGCCCTGGTGCGAGGGCGCGGAGGTGGTAGCCGGGCGGGGGACCCGGGCCCGTTCGTTATGTTCGGTCTTTTTGGGTTTGGAGCGGTTCATGGCGAATAGGGCCGCGCCGTCCAGTTCGCCCGGCTGGAACAGGCGGATCGTGCCGTACTCGCCGTCGTAGCCGGCGTCCCTGATGACCTCGGCGCGGCGGAGCCGGGCGATGGCCTCGCCGAGCAGCGAGCCGCCGGCCCGTTGCAGGTCGTCGAGCGGGACGTCGCGCAGGATGCTCAGCTCGGGGCCGAGCGCGGCCACCACTTGGCCGACCGCGCCGGCCACCTTCTTGCTCTTCGGGCCGGTGCCCAGCAGCTCGCCCATGATCTCGGGCAGCTGGATCAGGTTGGTGAACCCGGCCGCGTTCGGCGGGCGGTACCCGGCGGGCCGGTCGGCCAGTTCGGCCACCCGGTGCAGGACGCCGACGGTGAGCGGCTTGCCGCACTTGGGGCAGATGGTGTCGACGCCCCGGGTCTGCTCGGGCTCCAGCCGGACGTCGCACTTGCGGTGCCCGTCCAGGTGGTACTTGCCCTCCTCGGGAAAGAACTCGACGGTGCCCGCCAGGCCGCGGCCGGTCTGCAGCGCCGCCATCATCGAGAAGTAGTCAAGCTCGGTGTCGAACACGGTGGCCTCGCGGCCGAGCATCGGCGGGGAGTGCGCGTCGGAGTTGCTGACCAGGCGGTACCCGTCCAGCGAGGAGCAGGTCCAGTTCATCGCCGGATCCGAGGACAGGCCGGTCTCCACCGCGAAGATGTGCTCGGCCAGGTCGGCGTAGCAATCCCGGACCGCGTCGAAGCCGGACTTGGAGCCGAGCACCGCGAACCACGGCGTCCACACGTGGGCCGGGATCAGGTAGCAGCCCGGGCCGCCGGCCAGCGTGATGTCCAGCAGGTCGCGGGAGTCGAGCCCGAGGATCGGCCGCCCGTCCGAGGCGAGGTTGCCGATCTTGGCCAGGGCGGCGGTGATCCGGCCGGCCGACTCGAAGTCCGGCGCGTACAGGAGGTGGTGGACCTTCCTGGTATGTTCGTCGCGCTTGTAGATCGTGGAGATTTCCACGCTGAGCATGAACCTGACCGTGCCCGCGCAGCTCGCCGGGGTGTCGCGGTGGAGCCGTTGCTCCAGGTCCGGCCGGATGCGGAACAGGCCGGGCTCGGCCGGGACCAGGGTTTCCTTGAGTTCCGCCGACCAGGCCGGGTGGGTGAAGTCGCCGGTGCCGAGCACGGTCAGGCCCTTGCGCAGCGCCCACCAGGACAGGTGCTCGATGTCGCAGTCCTTGCTGCAGGCGCGCGAGAACTTCGAGTGGATATGGAGATCGGCGTGAAACATCGCGGATCCGATCCTGCCATGACTCGTGCCATGCCAGGACCGGATCCGCTGGAGCGGACGGCGGCGGCGCTGATCGAGCGCGAGCGCATCTCGGTGTTCTTCGGCGTGCCGACCATGTTCCAGTTCATGCTGCGGCTGCCGGACTTCACCAGCCGCGACTTCTCCCGGCGTCGAGCTCTACCAGCTGTGCGGCCAGACCGAGGCCGGCCCCGGCGGCATCTACTCCGGTCCTGACGACGTGCGGACCCGGCCGGACGCCAGCGGGCGGTACGCCATCCCCAACACCGAGGCCCGCATCGTCACCCCCGACGGGGCCGACGTGGCCCCCGGCGAGGTGGGCGAGCTCGTGCTGCGGAGCTTGCTCCCGCGGAGGCTTCGTCGGCTAGCGGAGCGCCGCCACCCGGCTGATCAGCTTCAGCATGGTCTTGGCCGGTACCGGGCGGTTCGCGGTGCCGCCGTTGACGAAGATGAAGACGTCCGCGCCCTTCACCGTGACCAGCGTGTTCAGCTTCAGTGAGATGCCGCCGAGCCCGGGTTCGTGATCGATCTGGGTGAGCTGGAACGCCTGATCAGTGCCCACCTTGGTCTTGGCGATGGACTTCAGCGTGATGGTCGAGGCGCCGTTGGGGTCACCCGAGGCCTTGTCGATGAACGACTTGCACGAGGCGTACTTCGCGTGCGCCTGGTTGTAGAAGGCAGCCGCCGCCTTGGTGCTGGCGAACTGGTACACGGACTGGTCGTAGAGCAGGTTAAGGCTGTCGAGGTTGGTGCCGGTGATGGCGCTGTTGTTCTCCGCCACCGCGACCGCGACCGCGGTTTCCCCGTAGCGAACAGCGCCGGCGTTCTCGAAGTTTATGCAGCTCATGGCGGACGGGTGCTTGACCGCCTTCGTTGGCCAGAGCGACTTGCCCGAGTTGGTGGCCCCGAAGGCCTTGAAGCCGGACCCGAACGTCGAGGCGGGCAGCAGAGCGGTCTTCAGCTCGGCCCCGGTGATCTGGACCGGATGCGTGGCCGCCTGCGTGTCCGGCGCGGCCTGTGCGGCGGCCGGGACGAGCAGGAAGGCCGAGGTGGCGAGGGCAGCCGTGGCAATAAGCCTGGCGCGGAAAGACATGATGGTCCCCTGTTTTCTTAATCTCCGAGAATTTGATCGTGAAAAGCCGACTGGCCAGGGCAGACCCTGCGTGCCACCCTGGCCAGAAGGAGTTCTGCGATTAACGGAGCTTCTTGACCCGGTTGATCAGCTTGGTCATCATGCTGTCGGATACTGGGTCGTTCGTCCCGCTGAAGTTCTCGACGAAGTACACGTTCGTGCCCGCGAGGACGGCGGTCGTGTTCAGGTCAAGGGCGAAGCCGGGGTCGTCGGAAAAGCTGTCCAGCTGGCCGGTCTGGAACGCCTGGTACGAGCCGACCTTGTTGTGCGTCATGGTCTGGTTGACGATTTCCTCGACGCCGCCGCCGGGCACCGGGTCGCCGGGCAGGGCGTTCAGCTTGAAGTCATTGCACGCGGCGTACCTGGCCTTGGTCTGGCTGTAGAACGTGCTGGCCGCCTTGGTGCCGGGGAACTGGTAAACGGTCTGGTACCAGGTCAGCTCGACGTTGGGGAAAGAGGACACCCAATCCGTGTTGTCGTTCCACGACGTCGCGACGCCGCTCTCGCCCACGTGCAGCAGGACGGTGCTGAGTTCCAGCTTCGCGCAGCTCATGGTGGTGACGTGGTCGGTGGCCTTGAGATGCCAGATCCCCCTCGACCAGAGCTTGAGCTCCAGCTGCCAATCGGGCCCGAACGTCGAGGCCGGCAGCAGCGCGGACAGGAGCTTGGCCCCGTTCACCTGGACGGGTTTGCTAGCCGCCTGCGCAGCCGGGGCAATCAGGAAAGCCGAGGTAGCGACGGCAATGGAAGCGATGACCTTAGTGCGCAAAGACATTTTCGTGGTCCCCTGTTTCTGCGGCGCCCGGCCAGGCCCTCTGACCGATCCCGCCGCGTGGCTAGAGCATCGTATTGAGGGACATATCCGTGTTGCTATGCATGTCGCCAAGTTGCGACATGGTAAATTGCTGAGAATTTGATCTTGAAAATCGTCCGGATAAAGTCCGCGAAAGCCAAGCCCAGCTGCGCTGTCAATCCCACCAGAAGTACCAGATGGGGGCGCCGGCGATCTTTGCGGCGGTGGCCCGCACCGACTGCCGGCCGGCCGGCTCGTCGCAGAACACGAAGTGCTCCGCGGCTACCGGCAGCGCGGCGTCCGGATCGGGTGGCGGGCGCTCGACGAGGAGCCAGGCCTGATCGTGTGACAGGGCGAACAGCCGGGCGCCGAAACGCTCCTCCCAGGAGCGCAGCACGGCCGCGAACCCGACCGGAATGGGTATGTTAAGGGCGCCGTCCCAGTCTCCTGGGCACCAGCCGAGCACCGGCAGGACATCCGCGGGACGGCCCGCAGGGACCAGGGCGATACGGGAAGCCGGAAACTCCTGCACTCCGGGCCGGTCTGCCGGGGTTCGGGCATGCTGCCCGTCCAGAGATACTCGAGCACGGCCGCCGCGTCGGCCCGGTCCACGTCTCCCGCTTCGGCCGGATCGCGGCACATGACTTCAAGATGGTCACCATCGCCGGCTGGTGCCAGGATCGGCTCCAGGCCGGTCTGGGCGTGCAGCGCGGACAGCGCGGACCACACCGGCCCTGGCTCTGGCACCGCCGTCTCGGTTATCCAGGCCACCGGCTCGTCCGTGTCGCCTTCGGTCCGGAGAATCCGCCCGGCGGGCAGCCGCACCGTGCCGAGCTGGAGCTCGCCCTCGGCAGGGATTGGGGCGCTAGCTGTCGTCATCGACCGGCCTTTCCGTCGGGGTGCCAGGACCCGTGCGGGGACCATCATGGATGCTGGTACCGACAAAACCGATCGAGGAGGAGGCTGACCTCGTGCCGCTCGCCTGGCTGCCCTACGCCGACCGCGCCGAAGCCGAACGGCGCCTAGGCGAAATCCCTGCCGGGCTCGAGCTCGACTTCTACCGGGCCGACGGGGATGACTTCCCCGGCACGATCGACGAGGTCGCCTTCTACGTGCTGCCCTACATGCGCGGGCCGGCCGTGCTCGAGCGGGCCGCCGAGATGCCCAAGCTGCAGGTGGTGCAGACCCTCACGGCCGGCTACGAGGAGTTCCTGTCGCTGGTGCCGCCCGCGGTGACCTTGTGTAACGCGGCCGGCCTGCACGACACCAGCACCGCCGAGCTGGCCATCGCGCTGGCCCTGGCCAGCGGTCGGCACCTGGACGAGTTCGCGCGTAACCAGGCCGAGGGGGAGTGGAAGTTCGTCTTCGGGCGGGCGCTGGCGGACCAGCGGGCGCTGATCGTCGGGTACGGGCACATCGGGCAGGCCATCGAGCGCCGGCTGGACGGCTTCGAGGTCGCCTCGATCACCCGGGTGGCGCGCGGCGCCCGCCCCGGTGTGCACCCGGTCGAAGAACTGCACCAGCTGCTGCCCGAGGCCGACGTGGTGTTCCTCATCGCCCCGCACACGCCGCAGACCGAGGGCCTGATCGGCGCGCGGGAGCTGGCCTTGCTGCCCGACGGCGCGTTGCTGGTCAACGTGGCCCGCGGCAAGCTGGTCGACACCGACGCCCTGGTCGCGGAGCTGGCCACCGGCCGGATCCGCGCGGCCCTGGACGTGACCGACCCGGAGCCGCTGCCGGCCGGCCACCCGCTCTGGCGGCAGCCCGGGGTGCTGATCTCCCCGCACGTGGGCGGGGCGAGCTCGGCCTTCTTCCCGCGCGCCGACCGGCTGATGGCCGCGCAGCTGGCCCGCTTCGCGGCCGGCCAGCCCCTGGAGAACGTCGTCAAGCCGCCCGCCTGAGCAGGTTCGCGGTGTGCCCAGGTCACGAGACCGGTGATGCCCGTGGTGCGCCCGGGCCCCGCGGGCCCGGACCCGGCCCCCGCCGGGGTCGGCTAGCAGCACCGATGGCACATAGGTGCTGCTAGAGGTGCACCGATGGCACACCGGTGCACCTATCGCCGACTGCGGGTGCGGGCCGGGCCGGCCACCCCCGGCGGCCACCCCCGGCGGCAGCGCTCGTCAGCGGGCGTTACGCGGCCAGGGTGGCGTAGCGGCCCTGGCCTGCCAGCAGGCTGTCGTGGGTGCCGGCTTCCAGGATGCGGCCGTGGTCAAGCACCACGATCTGGTCGGCGTCCCGCACGGTGGACAGCCGGTGGGCGATCGTGATGGTGGTGCGGCCCCGGGCCAGGACGTCGAACGCCTGCTGCACGGCCCGCTCGGTCTCGGTGTCCAGGGCGCTGGTGGCCTCGTCGAGGACCAGCACGCGCGGGTCGCGCAGCAGGGTCCTGGCGATGGCGATGCGCTGCTTCTCGCCGCCGGAGAAGCGGTGCCCGCGCGAACCCACCATGGTGTCGTAGCCGTCCGGCAGGCTGGCGATCAGGTCGTGGATCTGGGCCGCCTTGGCGGCCTGCTCGATCTGGGCGTCGGTGGCGTCCGGCTTGGCGTAGCGCAGGTTCTCGCGCACGGTGGTGTGCAGCAGGTACGTTTCCTGGCTGACCACGCCGACGATGGCGGCCAGGTCGGCCAGGCGCATGTCGCGCAGGTCGATGCCGTCGATCCGGACCGCGCCGGCGGTCGGGTCGTAGAGCCGGGCGACCAGGGAGCCGAAGGTGGTCTTGCCCGAGCCGGTCTCGCCGACCAGGGCCAGCGTGGTCCCGGCCGGGACGTCCAGGTCGATGCCGGACAGAGCCTGGCGGTCGGCCCCCGGGTAGGTGAAGCCGACGCCGTCGAAGCGGACGTGGCCGGTGATCTTGGCCGGGTCGACGCTCACCGGGCGGGCCGGCTCGTCGATCTCAACCGGCAGGTCGAGGTACTCGAAGATCCGGGCGAACAGGGCCAGCGAGCTGATCACCGAGACGCTGGTGCCGAGCAGCCCGGTGATGGGCCGGAACAGGCCGTTCTGCAAGGTGGTGAACGCGATCAGGGTGCCGATGCTGATCGCGCCGGCGGTGGCCGGCAGGCCGGCCGCGAGGTAGATGACGGCCGGGATCGTGGCGAAGATGATGCTCAGCGAGGCCATCCGCCAGCGCCCGGCGAGCTGGGAGCGGAGCTCCAGGTCGATCAGGCGGGCCGAGGAGTCACTGAACCGCCGGATCAGGGCCGGGCCGGTGCCCATCGTCTTGGCCAGCTGGATGCCGTTGATCGACAGGCCTTCCTCGATCGTGACGTTGAGGTCGGCCAGCTCGCGCTGCTGCTGGCTGGTGATGGCGCGGCGCATCTTGGCGACCTTGCGGGTCAGGTAGACGGCGGGCGGCATGACCACCAGCGAGATGAGGGACAGCCGCCAGGACAGGGCGACCATGGCGACGCTGGTGCCGACGGCGGTGGTGAGGTTCGAGGCTATCGAGGTGGCGGTGGAGGTCACGACCGCTTCCATGCCGCCGATGTCGTTCTGGATGCGGGACTGCACCTCGCCGGTGCGGGTCCGGGTGAAGAAGGCGATCGACTGCCGCTGCAGGTGGGTGAAGACGCTGGTCCGCAGGCCGTGCATGACGTGCTGGCCCACCTTGGTGGAGATCCAGGTCTGGATGACGCCAAGCCCTGAGCTGACGGCGGCGACCGCGACCATGCCGATCACCAGCCAGGCCAGCAGCTGCAGGTTCCGTTCCGGCAGGGCCTTGTCGATGACCGCGCGGAGCAGGAACGGCGAGGCCAGCCCGACCAGGGACGAGGCCACGATGATGGCGGTGACGATGGTCAGCTGGAACTTGTACGGGGTGAAGAGGCGCCCGATGCGGCGCAGCGATACCTCGCGGGCCTGCGCCTTTTCCGCGGCGGTGACGGTCCTCGGACCGTGACGACGGCTCGGGGTATCTCGGTTCGTTGGGGGGGTTGCCAAGAGGCTGTCTCCGTTCGATGAGTCTGGGGTTAGGAGGTCACTCGACTACAATGCTGAGGTTACCTCACTATGAGGCTACAGCAATAAAAGCTGGTACGCTATTCCCATGACCCAGGAGATCAAGTCCGGCCCGGACAGCGGCCCGGATGCCGACTCCGACCGTGACCCGGCCGGGGGTGAGGCGCTGTCCGAGATCTTCTGGGCGGTGGCCCGCCAGCTCCGCGGGGCGTCGCAGGAGACGCTGGCGCCCTGGGATATCACCCCCGCGCACCTGCGCGCCCTGCGCGCGCTCGGGCACCACGGGGTCATGCGGCTCTCGGACCTCTCCGGCCGCCTGCACATCGCGCCCCGCTCGGCCACCGAGGTGGTGGACGCCCTGGAGTCCCGTGACCTAGTCCGGCGGCGGGCCGACCCCGGTGACCGGCGCGCCACCCTGGTCGAGCTGACCGAGCACGGCGCCGACGTCATGAACGCGATCCGCGCCGCCCGCGGCAACGACGCCGAGCGGCTCTTCAGTCGCCTCAGCCCGGCCGACCGCGCCGACCTGACCCGCATCCTCGGCCAGCTGCGCGACCCGGCGTGACCCCGGGCTCCGTCACGGTTTCACGGGCAGCGCGGTGACCAGCACGTCCGCCACCGGGCCGTCCGGATCGGCCTCGGACCGGGCCCGGCCGACCCGGCGCCAGCCCCAGGTACGGAACGCGTTCTGGGCCGGGGTGGCGGTGGGCAGGACGGTGAGCGTGGCTCGCTCCTCCGGCCGGCCGCCCAGGATGAGGTAGTGCAGCTCGGCGCCGATGCCCTGGCGCCGCCAGGACGCGCGGACCAGCAGGTCGACCAGGGCGAAGGTCCGGCCCGCGTGCTCCTCGGTGACCCCGGCCGGCAGCGGGGTGGTCAGCTCCCGCCACCACGAGGTGGACGGCCGCAGCGGCATCCCGGCCGCGTAGCCGACCAGGTAGCCGCCGGTCCTGGCCTCGGCCAGGACGAACCCGGGCTGGCGGCGCTGGACCCGGAACCGGCCCGGGTACACCCCGGCGTCATCGGACCGCCGGTACGGCGGGTCGGCGTAGACCTCGGCGTGCAGCCCGGCGAAGTCGTCCGCGTGCTCGCCCGCCTGCTCGCCCACCTCCGGGCCGCTGAGCAGCCGGAACACCAGCCCGGGATCGGTCACTGCAGGACCCCGAGATCGAGGCCGGCCAGCCGCTCCGGGTCGGCGATGACGTCGATCGCGGTGATCCGGTCCTCGCCGAAGGTAAACGCCAGCGCCACCACCAGCCGGCCGCGGGGCGCCATGACCAGGCCGGGAGCCCCGTTGACGAGGGCGACCCGGCCGTACCGCGAGCGCATGGCGGCGGCCCGCGCGCCCTGGGCCACGGCCTGCGCGCCGCGGATGGTCCGCGCCACCCCGGCCGGCCCGGCCGCGCCGTCGGCGGTCAGCACCACGTCCGGGTCCAGCACGGCGATCAGCCCGGCCAGGTCCCCGCCGCGGGAGGCGGCCAGGAACGCCTCGACCACCCGCCGCTGCCGGGTCAGCCGTTGGCCGGCCGGCGCGCCGGGCTCGGCGCCGGAGATCCGGTGGCGGGCCCGGCTGGCCAGCTGGCGGGCCGCGGCCGGGCTCCGCCCGGTGATCGAGGCGATCTCGCCGAACGGCAGGCCGAACGTGTCGTGCAGCACGAACGCCACCCGTTCAGCGGGCGGCAGCGTGTCCAGCACGACCAGGAGCGCGAGCCCGACCGAATCGGCCAGCACCGCCTCGGACTCCGGTCCTTCGGCCACCGCCCCGGCCATCGCCTCGTCCGGATCCAGCGGATCCTCGCGCCGCGACTTGCGCGAGCGCAGCATGTCCAGGCACACCCGGGCCACGATGGTGGTGAACCAGCCCTCGAGGTTAGCCACGCCCTCGGCGCCGGCCGCGGACGCGTGCATCCAGCCTTCCTGCACCGCGTCCTCGGCGTCGCTGAGCGAGCCGAGCATCCGGTAGGCCATCGCCCGCAGCCGGGGTCGGCTGGCCTCGTACCGCCGGGCCAGCTGGTCGGTGTCGTCCATCAGTCACATTCTCCCCGTCGCGTTCCGTCATACCTGAAGACGGATCGAATCGGTCCGATTGTGACGGGAGGAACCATGACATCCTTGATTCTGGTCACCGGGGGCACCGGCACGCTCGGGAAACTGGTCGTGCCGCGGCTGCGGGAGGCCGGCGCCAAGGTGCGGGTGCTGAGCAGGCAGGCCCGCGGCGGCGGCGAGGTGGAGTTCGTCCGCGGTGACCTGGACACCGGCGCGGGGGTCGACGCCGCGGTGGCCGGGGCCGAGGTCATCGTGCACTGCGCGGGCGCGCAGAAGGGCGACGGGGACAAGGCCCGCGCCCTGGTCCGGGCCGCGTCCGCGGCGGGCACGCCGCACCTGGTGAACATCTCCGTGACCGGCGCCGACCGGGTGCCGCAGGACAGCGGGCTCGACCGGGCCATGTTCGGCTACTTCGGGTCGAAGCTGGAGGCCGAGCAGGTCATCGCCGGTTCCGGCCTGCCCTGGACCACGCTGCGAGCCACCCAGTTCTACGACCTGTGGCTGACGGTGGGGCGGGCGGTGGCCAAGCTGCCGGTCGTCCCGGTGGCGGCCGGGACGCGGTTCCAGCCGGTCGACGCGGACGAGGTGGCGGCCCGGCTCGTGGAGCTGGCTCTCGGCGCCCCGGCCGGGCTGGCGCCCGACATGGCCGGGCCCCGCGTCTACCCGATGGCCGACCTGGTCCGTAGCTACCTGCGGGCCGTCGGCAAGCGCCGCCCGCTGCTGCCGGTGCGGCTCCCGGGTAAGGCTGCCGCCGCCGTCCGGGCCGGGGCCAACCTTTCTAACGAACGAGGGGCGGGCTTGCTCACGTGGGAAGAATTTCTGGCCGCCCGGCTCGGCGCCTAGTTGCCGGGGCCGTACAACCCGAAGATGAGACGCTGGTCCCCGGCCCCGAACGTCCCGGCGAACTGGGAGCTATCGCCGATCTCGCGGCACCGGGCCAGCAGCGCCTGGCCGAGCGTGAGCTGGCTGCGTTCCCAGCGAGCCAGCGCGGTCGGCACGTCCCCGCCGGCCGCGCTGAGCGCCTCGGCCAGGGCCCAGCCGTCGGCGGCGGCCTTGGCCGTGCCCGCGGCCGCGTGCGGGCGGACCGCGAACGCGGCGTCGCCGAGCAGGCAGGTCCGGCCGAACGCCATCCGGGGCACGGCGATGTCGTAGACGACCTGGACGAACGGCTCGGCCGCGCCGGTCACCACCTCGGCCACGGGCGGCGCCAGTGCGGCCGCGGCGGCCTGGCGCATGGCGCCGACGGCGGCGTCGGTGGCCGCGCCGGGGGGCAGCGACACCGCCCGGTGGACGCCGTCCCGGCCGGTCATCAGCGTCTCCAGCGGCTCGCCCGCGGCCACGTTGACGTACCAGACGAAGTTGACCAGGCGCTCGCCCGGGGTGAGCGCGCCGTCCAGGCCGGGGATCGGGTAGACGAGGATGTGGCTGTGCTCGAGCACCTGGTAGGTGATCGCGTCGCCGAGCCGGTCCCGGACGGCGGCGGGCAGATCCCGCTCGGGCCGGGTGCCGCGCCAGGCCACGTAACCCGAGTAGGCCGGGGTGATCGCGGGCAGCAGCCGGGAGCGGGCCAGCGAGCTCACCCCGTCGGCGCAGACCAGCAGGTCCGCCTCGGTGCTGGAGCCGTCGTTGAGCGTGACAAGGACCGAGCCCGCGTCCTGGCTGAACCCGGTAACCTCGCGGCCGAGCAGATAGCGGTCCGGGTCGAACAGCTCGAGCAGGGACCGGTAGATGGTGTTCCACGAGGAGAACAGGTACCGGTGCCGCCGTTCGTGCTCGGTGCCGCCGTCCGCTCGCAGGAACCTGATCCACCCGGTCGACGAGCACACCTGCGACGTCGGCCGGCCACCCCGTTCGGTCAGGTAGCGCAGGGTGGCCTCCAGCGCGGCGAGGCCGGCCCCGCGGGCCTGCAGCGCGGCCGCCGAACGCTCGAATACGCGCACGTCGCAGCCGGCGTCGCGGAGCACCAGGGCGGCGGTGAGGCCGCCGATCGAGCCGCCCATGACGACGACCCGCGGCATGCTCATGGATGGGAGCCTACGGCTGCCCGAACGTGGCCACCTTCACCACCTCGAGCTCGAACAGGACCCGGCGCTCGTTGATCGAGGGGTCGCGCAGGCCATAGGGGGGCTCGTTGCCGGTGTACTTCACCCAGATCCGGTCGAGCTGGTCGGTGACCCGCTGGCCCTCGGCCGGGTCGTCCTCGGAGACCTCCCGCTTGACCACCGTCTTGATGCTGACCCAGTGGTAGGTGTTCTCGGGGTTCATCAGCAGGAACGTGGCGTGCGGCGCCTGCCGCAGCCAGTCGACCTTCTTGCGGTGGGTGGCCAGGTTGAGCAGCACGGTGTCGCCCTCGTAATCGAACCAGACCGGGGTCAGGTTGGGCAGGCCGTCCGAGCCCAGCACGGCCACGATCGCGGTCACCGGCTCGTCCAGCAGCCGCTTGTAGATCGGGTCGAGGTCGGCCAGGCTGCTCACCGGCTCCCGGTCGCCGATCATGAACTGACCGGGCTGGATGCCCGCGGAGACGTCCCTGAACTTGGCCACGGTAATGCTCACTGCGCGTGCTCCTTTGCGTGAATCGCGGGTACTGACCTGCGTCCGGCCTGCCCGCGGGTCAGGTCCATGACCGCGGGGTAGCAGGCCGGGTCGACGTTCGCGTCGATGACGGTGGGACCAGGGCGGCGCAGCGCGGCGGCCAGCGCCGCGACCAGGTCGGCTTCGGCGCTCACGGCGGCGCCCGCGGCGCCCAGCGCGGTGGCGGCGGCCGCGAACGAGACCGGCTGGTACCTGACCGCCTCGGCGCCGCCCTGCCCGGCCGGCTGCTGCTTGATCTCGATCAGGCTGAGCGCGGCGTCGTTGAAGACGACCACGATGACCTGGAGCGACAGCCGCACCGCGGTCTCCAGCTCGGCCAGCGCCATGCCCAGCCCGCCGTCGCCGGTGAAGGCGACGACCGCTACCCCGGGATGGCACAGCGCGGCCGCGATCGCGGCGGGCAGCGCGTATCCCATGGTGGCCAGCCCGCTGGAGATGAGCAGCCGGCCCGGCTCGTCCACCTCCCACAGCGGCATCGCCACCAGCATGTGCGCGCCGGCGTCGACGGTGGCGATCGTCTCTGCGCTGGTACCGTACCGTACCGTTCGCACGACCTGCTGGGGAGTAAGCCGCCCGGGCGCGGCGGGAAGCGTCGCGCCGGCCGCGAGGAGCCGCCGGGTGACGTCGTCCTTGGCCGCCCGGCCCGCGCCGTCCGGCCAGTCGTGGCCGGGGCCCGCCGTCAGCCCTTTCGCCAGCGCCTCGAGCGCCTGGTCGAGCGGCAGCGGCAGCGTGGTCGCGCCGGTGAAATAACCGTGGCCCTCATCCTCGGTGATCAGGAGGGTCCGGGCGGCATAGTCCCACGGCGCCGGGATCAGCTCGGCCTCGTCCACCCCCAGTCCGACGATGAGATCGGCCGCGCTGAGCAGCGGCCATTCCATCGTCCCGCCGGTCACCAGGCCGGCCGCCTCGGCACCGGAGTCCGGCAGCACGCCGCGGGCCCGGTAGGTGTGCAGGGCGGGGATCCCGCTCCCGGCCAGGACCTTCCTGACCGCCTCGGTCTCGGGGACCGCTCCCGTCCCCAGCAGCACCACCGGTCGCCGCGCCGCCTCCAGCGCCTCGGCGAGCACCTGAGCCTCGGCCCCCGCATGCTCCTGTACCTGCGCTTCGGGTGACTCCGGCGTATCGAGATCGGGGACCGTGTGGTCCATGTTGGCGACGACCGGGCCGCGTGGCGTGGCCAGGGCGATGCGGACTGCCCGCGCGGCCGCGCCGGGGCCGCCGACGGTGATCGCGGCCTTGGCCACCGAGCGGGCGAGCGCGTCCTGGTCGAGGCGCTGGTGGGTGATCCGGGGCGCGGCGGCGGGGACGGTGTCCGCGATCACGACCAGGGGAAGCCGGTCCAGGGCGGCGTGCGCGATGCCGTTGACCGCGCTGGCCAGCCCGGGGCCCCGGGTGATGACCACCGCGCCCGGCGTGCCGGTCAGGTCGGCGTAGGTGGCCGCCATGATCGTGGCGGCGGTCTCGCCGTGGGCCAGGACGAAGCGCAGCCCGGCCGCCGCCGCGGCTCCGACCACGTCTAGGTTGGGGCCGCCGCCCGGCACGCCGAACACCAGCCGCGTCCCCGCTCTGGCCAGCGCCGCGACGATCGCGTTGGCCGGGTCGGCGCTGGTAGTCAACGATGCTCCTCTTTAATGGGGTCATTCTGTGGTGCTGGTGTTACGTCGTCAAGGCAAGTGCCCAGCTCGGTGGGTTCATGATGGTCAGATAGCGGGGCGGAGGTGAGGGGATGCGGGGCTGGCTCAGGGCGCTGCCGGTGCTGCGGGGCGTGCTGCCGGTGCGGCGGGGGCGGGTCCCGGCCGAGTTGCTGGCCGGGCTCACGCTGGCCGCGCTGGGCGTGCCCGAAGTGCTCGGCTACGCCAAGATCGCCGGGATGCCGCTGGTCACCGGGCTGTACACGATGCTGCTGCCGATGGCGGTCTTCGCCGTGCTCGGCTCTTCCCGGCACTTGGTGGTGGCGGCCGACTCGGCCACCGCGGCCATCATGGCGGCGGCGGTGGCCGGGCTGGCGGCGGTAGGTTCGGCGCAGTACGTGCGGCTGGCCGGCCTGGCCGCGTTGCTGACCGGGGCGATGCTGCTGGCCGCCCGGCTGGCCCGGCTCGGCTTCCTGGCCAACTTCCTGTCCCGCACCGTGCTGGTCGGCTTCCTGACCGGGGTCGGACTCCAGGTCGCGGCCGGGCAGTTGCCCGACATGCTCGGGGTGACCGCGGCCGGGCACCAGACCGTGCCCCGGCTGGTGAACACGCTGCGCGCGCTGCCGCACGCGCACGGGACCGACGTGGCGGTGGCGGCCGCGGTTATCGTGATCGTGCTGGCGGGGCGCCGGCTCACCCGCCGGATCCCCGGCTCGCTGATCGCGGTGGTCGGCGCGATCATCGTGAGCCGGACCGCCGACCTGGCCCGGCACGGCGCCGCCCTGACCGGGACGGTGCCGCGCGGGCTGCCCGGACTGGGGCTGCCTGCTTTCAGCTGGCACGCCATAACGGTGCTGGCGGGCGCGGCGGCGTCGATGTTCGTCGTCATCCTGGCGCAGAGCTCGGCCACCGCGCGCGCCTACGCGGCCAAGTACTCCGAGGAAGTCGACGAGGACACTGACCTGACCGGGCTGGCCGCCGCCAACGTGGCCGCCGCGTTCTCCGGCACGTTCCCGGTCAACGGCAGCCCGACCAAGGCGCAGATCGTAGACAGCGCGGGCGGCCGCAGCCAGCTGGCCTCGCTCGCCGCCGCGGCCGTGGTGCTGGTCGTCCTGGTGCTGCTGACCGGGCCGCTGGCCTACCTGCCCGCGGCCGCGCTGGCCGCGGTGGTCTTCCTGATCGCGGCCGAGCTCGTCGACGTGGCCGGGCTGCGGCGCATCCTGGCCACCAGGCGCCAGGAGTTCGCGGTGGCCCTGCTCACCACGGTCGCGGTGGTGGCGCTGGGCGTGGAGCAGGGCATCGTGGTGGCCGTGGTCGCCTCGATCGTGGACCACCTGCGGCACAGCTACAGCCCGCTCAATAGCGTCCTGGTCAAGTCGCCGGAAGGGCACTGGCGGGCCACCCCGGTCGCGGCCGGGGCCCGGACCGAGCCCGGCCTGGTCGTCTACCGCTTCGGCACCAGCTTGTACTACGCCAACGCGGCCCGGTTCGCGGCCGACATCACCGCCGTGGCCGGCCACGGCTCTGTTGACGACGGCGGGCCACTGCACTGGCTGGTCATCGACTGGACCGCCATCGGCGACGTCGATTACACCGCCTCCACGGTCCTGGCCAAGGTGGTGGAGCGGCTGCACGAGGGGCACGTGCGCCTGGTGTTCAGCTCGGTTCTCGACCCGGTGCGGCACGAGCTCGGCCGGTACGGCATCAGCCCCGACGCCTGGTACGACACCCCGGGCGAGGCCCTCGAGGCCTTCCACGCCGCCGAGTCCGGGTAGCCGGTCAGCGGGCGTCAAGCTGGCGGGTGATAGCCGGGTCGGTGATCTTGTCGTCGGCGGCCAGCAGGACTGCCTTGGACAGGATGAGGCTCAGCACCTGATCGCCGTCGAACGGCAGCAGCAGCCTGCTCCGGCCGCCGCCCGGGACAATGCACAGGTAGCGGTCATCCGGCTCGATGAGGATGTTGGCGCTGCCGATGTGGATCTTGTAGCGGTTGCGCTGGCCGTGGACAAGCAGGTAGCGGTCGGCCAGCTCAAGCCGGTGCGCGATCTTCAGCTTCGGCACCAGCCGGGCCAGGACCTCACGGCGGACGGCGGCCGTCTCGGCGAGCTCGCCGAACGAGTGCTGCTGCCAGTAGGCGAAGTGCGGGTCCTCGCCGCGATCGGCCCACTGGGGGTCCAGGGCGATGGAGGGGACCGAGACGAACAGGTCCACGTCCCGCATCGCCTCGGAAAAGACGAGCGGAGGGATCTCGGCCAGCGGGACCGGGTCGCGGCGGCGGTCGCCGGTGCGGCCGAAGCGGACCCGGTCGGTGCTGCACAGGTCGACCGGATACGCGAACGGTCCGGCGTCGGCCGGGTAGTGGTCGAAGTACGCGGTCAGCCCGGCGCCGGGGAAATCGCGCCGGGCCTGGCCTTCGTAGCCCCCGTCGTAAGGGCCGAGGTAATTGGCCGCCCAGCCGCGCTCCTTGAACAACGCGTAGGCCTGCCGGTAGCGCAGCACGTGGGCGGCGAACCGGTTGGAGTACACCCGGGTCTCGAGCTCGGCCGGGGTGATCAGGTACACCTCGCGGAAGGCCTGCCGGAACGGCTGCGCCCGCTCGGCCGCGACCAGGTAGTCGCGCCACCGCCCGACCTCGGCGGTGTCCGCGCGGGCGGGATGCCACAGCGTCACCGTGGCTTCGGCCGGAATCGGGTGCTCGCCGCCGGGCCCGTCGAGGAGGGCACCGTCGGCCGGGATGCCGGTCAGGTTGCCGGTTCCGGTGCTGAACGACCAGATAAGTCCCCTGGTCAGCGAGCTCGTCACGGGATGCTCGAGGTAGCGGCGGCGCCAGTCGGCGACGGTCCAGGACCGCTCTTCAGCCAGCAGCCCTTCCAGTCGGCTCCGCTCCCCGGCCAGGGCCGCCTTGACCTCCTTGGCGGCGAGCCTGACCTGGCTGACGGCTTCGGGATCGGCCTCGGCCGGGCGCCGAGCCGACCGGCCCGCGGGGGTCTGCCATTCGGTCTTGACCCGCCAGCCGGCGCCGATGGTGACCCACGCCGTCGTCCCGCCGGCGCTGACCGGCCGCTCGCCGTCGGCGTCAAGCCCGGCGCTGGGCACGATGCGCTCGGCCAGCTCGCTCAAGGTGAGCCCGGCTTGCGCCGCCGAGGTCGCCAGGGCCGCGTCGATCAGCCGGTGGAATCCGGCCTGCTTGACCCGGCGCCGCAGGTCGAGCAGGCACGCGATGGCCGGTTCGGTGCCGATCAGGCCAAAGCTGAGGATGCAGGCGTTGGGGACCTTCTCCGACGCTACGTACCCGTTGTGATCGAACAACGACCGGCGAACGGCAGCGTGCAGCGCCGGGACGGCCCAGTCTGCGGCCAGCCGCACGCTGGCGGCCCAGCAGGCCGCGCGGAGCAGGTCCACGTTGGGCTGGCCGACCAACAGGGGCAGGTCCTCGAGGTAGCCGACCCGGCCCATGACCGGCTCGGCGGTGGCTACGCCTTCCACCAGTATGCGCAGCATCTCGGCCGCCCCGGAATCCTCGAGCAGCATCGCGGCGCGCTCGAGCCATCTTCGGGACGGCCTGCTCCCCGAGGCGATCTCCAGATGGCGCAGCAGCAAGTTCGCGCCCGCCGGGTGGCCCTGCCACCGCGCGGCTTGGTCAAGCACGACCTTGGACCAGCCGTCACCCGGCCGGATCATTATGACGTCCAGGGACCGGCCGGCCGGCGCCTCGGGCCGCAAGGGCAGCAGCCGCTTCCTGATCCTCGCGCGATCCCGGGCCAGCATCCCGGTGTGCGTGTCGACGGCCGTGGCCAGTGCTTCCACCGCGCTCAGTAGCCCGGGATCGCCCGGCTGGTCGCACCACGCGGCCAGGGCCGCCGCCGCGGCCATCACGTCGGCCCCGCCCCAGGTGTCAGGCATGCCCGCCGCCACCCGGGCCGCCCAGGCCGCTTCGGCCGCTGTCACCTCGAGCCGCCGCCGTCGGTCGGCCGCTTGCGTTAGCTGGCAGACCATCCTTTCCCAGGTGAAGAAGACCTTCAAGCTCTCGGACGAGGAGCTCGCGGCCGCCTCGCGGATCAAGAGCAGCAGCAAGGACGCCGCCACCTCGGCCGGTGCGTCCCTGACCTGATCGATCCAGGCCTGGCTCACCCCTGGCGTATCCCTCAGGTGGGCCGCCCGGGCCTCGTGAACGGCCCAGTCCGGCTCGGTGCTCAGCTTCATGGCAGGCACGGTAACGGCTGCCACTGTCAGGGACGCGGGCTACACTACGCTAGGCCATGGCCGCCGGCTGCCCAGCGCCTCGCTGTCCATCGGCGACGTCTACGAGCTGGCCGCCGCCATCGGCGAGCGGATCGCGGCCGGGGCCGCCGGGGCCGTGGTGATCCAGGGCACTGACACCATCGAGGAGACCGCGTTCCTGCTCGACCTGCTGCGCGCCGGGCCCGAGCCGGTCGTCGTGACCGGGGCGATGCGTTCGGGGCCGGGCACGTGCCCGCCGCCATCATGCCGGCCCTGGCCGCCCTGACCACGCAGATCCCGGTTGTCTACGGGTTCGCCGGCTCCGAGCGGGACCTGCTCGGAGCCGGCCTGATCAGCGCCGGAGTCCTCGATCCGGTCAAGGCCCGGCTGCTCCTGCACGTGCTGCTGGCCAGCGGAGCCGGCCGGGCTTATCTGAAGGCCGCGTTCCGCGCGGCCAGCGGTTAAGCCTGGTCCAGCAGGGCGCGCCGCCGGGGGTCGAGGTCGTAGTCGGCCTGGACTTCGGCCAGGACGGTGGCGAGCGCCCCGGCCGGGTCGGCCGGGGCGAGGCGCAGGTCATCCCGGCGGCCGCGCAGGTCGGTCAGCGATCGGCGGATCCGCTCGACTGCGGCGACCGCCGCCCAGCCCTGTTCGCGGGCCAGGGCCTTCTGGGGCCCTCGGGCCGAACAGCGCGGCGATCTCCGCGCCCGGATCCACCCGCGCGTCGTCCCGCGTCACTCAGCCCCAGGGGTCGGGGCGGTAGCGTGCGGTCGTCTCGAGTTCGTCGAGGTGGGCGGCCGCGCGCTCGCGCGGCAGCTGCCCGTGGTCCGCGATGACGTCGGCGCAGGCGGCGCGGACCGCGGCTCGGACCGGCGCCGAGCCGCAGACGTAGACGAACCCGCCCGTCTGCAGCAGCCGCCAGACGAGCGCGCCCTGCGCGCGGATCAGGTCCTGGACGTGCTGGTGCTCCGGCGGCTGGCCGGACATCGCGACGTACACGTGGTTGAGCACCCCTTCGGCCGCGAACTGGCCGATCTCCTCGCGGTAGAGGTAGTCGTGGCGGGTCCTGATGCCGTTGAACAGCGCCGCCTCGGCCAGCGTGCTGCCCGCGCGCCGCGCCGCCAGCCGCTCCCACAGGAAGGCGCGCATCGGGGCCAGCCCGGTGCCGGCCGAGACGAAGATCATCGGCTTGGCCAGGTCCGGCTGCAGCCGGAACCCGTCCGCGCTGCCGAGGAAGACGTTGAGCCGGTCGCCCGGGCGCAGTCCGTGCAGGTAGCCCGAGCCGGCGCCGGTGAACTCCCGGCCGGGCTGCCCTGGTACCGGCGTGGACGTCAGCCCGACGGTCAGCTGAGCGATGCCGTCGCCGTGCACCCGCGGGCTCGAGCTGGCCGAGTAGTAGCGCGGCCGCAGCGGCTGCGCGACCCGGAGGAACTCGAAGATGTTCAGAGCGCCCGACGGGAACTCCTCCAGCAGCCGGAGCACGTCGTAGCCGCCGGCGTCGATCTCCGTGCGCAGCGGCGAGCCCGGGCCGTCCGGCGTGGCCAGGACGTTCCTGATCGCGGTCAGCCGGGCCCGTTCGCCCGGGTCGGCCGCCTTCTGGAGCAGCAGGTCGAGCAGCGGCCTGGCCGGCCGCCCGCCGATGTCGACAAGGCTGGTCAGGACGTTGCGGACCTGGAGCACCACGCCCTTGGGCACGGCCCGCAAGTCCATGCCCCGAGGCGCCATGAACAGCCCATCGAGGGACGCGCCGAGGAGCCGGGCAAGCCGCTCGACCCGTTCGTCATCATTTTTGGGACAGACCCCGAGATGGTCGCCGGCCCGGTAGGTGACGCCGGGCGGGAGGCTCAGGTCCAGCTGCCGGGTCCGCTTACGGGCCTCGGGGCCCTGGAGGTCCTGGCCGGCCAGCACGCGCGCCTCGGCCGTGCGGACCCCGACCGCGTTGGTCAAGATGGCCGGGGCCAGCAGCACCCGCGACGGGGATCCGGCCGGGTCCGCGGTCGTGGGCGCCAGCCGCCGCATGATCGACGTGACGCTCACCGGCTGGGGGATGGGCCGGGTCTCGTCGTCGTCGCCGTAGAGCGACCGGTGCATCGCGGTGTCCGAGTCGGTGCCGGTCAGCGCGCCCGCCGTCGCGTTCACGGCGGCCACGCGTTCGGCCGCGCCCGCCGTGGGCCTGCCGCCGGACAGCTCGAGCAGCACCGGCCACACCTGGCTGTTCCAGGTCGCGTGCAGGCGTTCCCAGGCGGGCGTGCCCACGTCGCCGTAGCCGAGCCCGGCCAGCGCGGTCGCGCCCAGTTCGGCCAGCTTGGCGTGCACGTAGCGGGGGAAGGCGAGGAACGCGTTCCACTGGCTGTTGCCGAGCCCCCAGACCAGGTAGCGGCAGTTCCGCCAGGTCCCGGTGCCCGGCGCGGTGCGCTCGAGCCAGGTCCTGAAGGCGGCCGCGTTGGACGGCGGGTTCGAGGTATAGGTGGAGGTCATGACCACGAGCAGCCAGGGCTGGGTGCGCGGCGGCATGTCGGCGAGTTCGTTCAGCGTCATCACGTCGCTGCTGTAGCCGTGGAAGTCGCCCCGTTCGGCGAACCGCTCGGCCAGTTCCTTGCTCGCGCCGAAGTTGCTGCCGTAAGCGATCACCAGGTGCCGGTAGGCGCTGGCGGGCGGGATCTCCGTCGGCAGGCTCCGCTGCCCGGCCCTGGTCCGCACCGCCAGGGACGGCGCGGTCGCGCGCGGTGCCGCGCTCGCCTGGTTCCACCACTGCATGAACAGCCTCCCCCCCGGCCAACACCGGATGGAGGGGGGAAGAGCTGCGCTGATACATCAAGATCGTGAATCATCCCTGGTGGTCCGCTCCTAACGGGACCCTAACGCCCGCGTCGAATGCCTAACGGACTCCTAACAGCCATTTCCCCGGGGCGCCCATATAGTTTCTGATGGCCCCTTCCCGTAAGGGCATAATCCGCCTTTTAAAGCATGACGACGTGGCCTTTTGTCACGCCGGGGCACTAGAGAATGCGTGTCACCGATGAGCGGAATGGTGCCCGCGGTGGTTGGCGTGATCCGCTGGCGGACCACGCCGGATCGGGTCCGCGGGATGACCGTAATCACGCTGCTCGCCACCGTCGCTCTCGGCCTGGTCGCGGCCATGGCCTTCGGCGGCATCGCCGGCGGCCTGCGGCTGATCGGGCAGCAGTCCGAGCCGGAGGTGCTCGCCACCACCGACCTGTACTACCGGCTCAACGACATGGATGCGCAGGTAGCCAACGTGCTGCTGGTCGGCGGTCAGCACGGCCTCGGCATCGACCGCCAGCAGGCACAGGCGCTGTACGAGCAGGATCGCCTGCAGGCGGACCAGGATCTGCAGCGCGCCGCGGTGGTAGCCGCGTCCGTGCCGTCGGCCCAGCAGACGTTGCGCTCGGTCCTGGACGGGCTCGGCCGCTACGAGGCGCTGGCCGGCGAGGCCATGTACCTGGACAGCCAGGGCGGGGCCGGCCGGCCGGCCGCCGCGGCGCTGACCCTTTACCGGCAGGCGACCGACCTGCTGCAGAACGGCATCCTGCCGTCCGCGCGCGGCCTCACCGACCAGAATGCGACCGCCCTGGACCAGGCCTACCAGGCCAACCGGTCCACCGCGCAGCTTGGCGCGCTGTACGTGACCCTGATCGGCCTCGCCCTGGGTGCCGTCCTGATAAGCCTGCAGCTCTATCTGGCCCTGCGGTACCGGCGGATCTTCAACCTGGCCCTGGCCGCGGCCACCGTGCTGGCGCTGGCGCTGGTCACGGTGACCGCCGTCGGCCTGTCCGGGCAGGCCAGGGAGCTTTACGTGGCCAAGGCCGAGGCGTTCGACTCGATCGTGGCGCTCTCCCAGGCCCGCGCGGTCAGCGACGACGCCAACGCCGACGAAAGCCGCTACCTCGTCGATCCGGCCCGGGCCGGCCAGTACCAGCAGGCGTTCGAGGACAAGTCACAGCAGCTGGTGCGGCTGCCCGGAGCCGGCATCTACCAGTACGACGCTGCCCTGGCCCGGGCCATCGGCGCATACCGGGCCAACCATGTGGACGTGAATTTCGGCGGCTACCTTGGCGCGGAGTTCCGCAACATCACTTTCCCGGGAGAGCGGGTGGCGGCCGAGCAGACCCTGGCCGCCTACCAGGTGTACGAGCGGGACGACCGCCACATTCGCGCGCTGAACCAAGCCGGAAACCTTCGCCAGGCGATCGCGTTCGACACCGGCTACGCGGCTGGCAATTCCAACTGGGCTTTCACCAGGTACGACCGCGCGCTGGTCACGCTGGTCGCCATCAACCAGCGCGGGTTCACCGCGGCGATCGGCGCGGCCCGGCACGATGGCACGGGCTGGAACGGGCCCATCCCCGCCGTGGCCGTCGTACTCATCGCGGGCCTGATGGCGGCGGGCGTCCGGCCACGCCTGGCCGAGTATAAGTAGCGCCCGCCTGCTCAGGCGACCTGCTCAGGCGACCTGCGGGTACAGGCCGCGGACGCCGGCCGACAGGGCGGCCAGGACCTGCTTGCTGATCTCGTCGGCCACGATCTCGGTCTCGCCCGCCGCGATGCCGTCCAGCGCGATCCGCGCGATGTCGGCCGGGTCGGACTTCGGGTCGGTGACGTGCGCGGCCAGATCGGTGTCCATGTACCCGACGTGCAGCGACGACACCCGGGTGCCGCGCGGGGCCAGCTCGACCCGCAGCGCGTTGGTCAGCGACCACTCCGCCGCCTTGGCCGCGCAGTAGGCGCCGATGTCGGGGAAGCTCACCCAGGAGAGCACGGACAGCACGTTCAGCACCGCGCTGTGCTCGTGCTCGGCCAGCTGCGGGGCGAAGGCCCGGGTCACGGCCAGGGTGCCGAAGAAGTGGGTGTCCAGCTCGAGCCGGACGTCGGCCAGGTCCCCGGTGAGCAGCGAGGCTCCGGTGCCGGAACCGGCGTTGTTGACCAGGATCGACACGTCGCGGGTGGCGGCGGCCGCCGCGGCTACCGACGCGGGATCGGTCACGTCCAGGGCAATCGGCGTGACGCCCTCCAGGTCTACGGCGGCGGGGTTGCGGGCGGCGGCGTACACGACGGCGCCACGGTCGCGCAGCTGGGCGGCCAGCTGCCGGCCGAAGCCGCGGTTGGCCCCGGTGACCAGCGCTGTCTTTCCGGTGATGTCCATGGAATGGGTCCTCTCCTGAGTAGGTTTCCACAACCTAGCATAGCTGAGTATGAAAAAACAACTCAGCAAGATATGCTGAGAGCATGGCGAAGCTTCCCGAGGATCCCTGCTCGATCGCGCGCACCCTGACCGTGATCGGAGAGCGCTGGACGATCCTGATCCTGCGCGAGGCGTTCTTCGGCACGAGCCGGTTCGCCGAGTTCCGCGACCGGCTCGGAGTGGCCCCCGACGTGCTATCTGACCGGCTGGCCACCCTGGTCGAATTCGGCGTCATGGCGCGCGAGCCGTACCAAGAGCCGGGGGCCAGGTCCCGGTACGCCTACCGGCTGACCCCGGCCGGCCGGGAGCTCCAGGTGGTGCTCAGCGCGCTGCAGCAGTGGGGGGACGAGCACTTGCCCCGGCCCGAGGGCCCGACCATGTTCCGCCGGGTCCGCGGCACCGACTGTCCGGTCCGGGTCGGCTACCTGGACGAGCAGGGTCGCGAGGTCGCGTCGGCTGACCTGGCCGTTGTCCCGGCGGGCGGCTAGGCCTGATCCTAGAGGTGGTGCTCGGTTAGGTGGGCGCCGAGGACGTCGTAGCCGAAGTCGGCAGCCGGATCTCGCCACACCGCGTGGGCGTGGTTGGCGTTGTGCTGCGTGTTGTCGTACTCGATGAGCAGCCGCGGGCCCTGCAGCCGGTAGTAGTGCGGCGCGCCGACCTCGGTCGGGCCGGCCCAGGCCAGGTGGACGGCGTCCAGCGCGGCGTCATCGGCGTAGTCCGGCTGCGGCGCCAGGCCCGCGGGGACCCGGTCCAGGTAGGTGGCCAGCACCGCGCGCAGCAACTGCCGCTGCCCGGCGGCGAGGCTGGCGGCCGGCAGGCCCTTGGGCGTGCTGGTCAGCGCCAAGCGCTGGTGGTCGGCGGCGTCGTAGCCGGAGGCCTGCTCGGCGCGGTCGCCCGCCCGGGTGATCATGTCGAGCAGCCGGGTCTCGGCGAACAGCCCGCGCCAGATGTCGCGCAGGTGGATCAGCTCGTCGCCCTCGGACAGCTGGGACCGGTTGGCGCCGACGATGTCGGACGGCGCCCGGTCGAGCAGGACGGCCTGGGCGGCCTGATCCGGGTCCAGCGAGCGGATCAGCTCGCGGGCCGCGTCCTCGGTCCCGGCCAGCGGGCGCAGTGGCGGGCCGCCGAGCAGGGGGGAGGACGCCGGGTCGGCGCCGAAGAAGCACGGGGTGACCGAACGGACCACGCCGTCGACGACCAGGTTGTTGAGCGAGATGTGGTGGCCGCCGAACCGCCAGCCCCACGCCCCCGCGCCGCCCGGCTCGCCGAACACCCGCAGGTAGTACATGCCCGGGTCGCGGCCCCGCTCGCGGCCCCAGTCGACCGCCCAGCCCTCGGCCCGGTCCAGCACGTTGTCCAGGCCGAGGATGGCGGCGGCGGTGTTGTACCCGGCCTCGGAGAGCCCGGTCGCGATCAGCCGCATGACCAGCTGCTGCTGACCCGGGCGCTGGGCGTTCAGGGTCAGGCCGCCGTGGTCGGTGGGGGTGTAGAACCAGCGCCTGCGCTCGGCGTCGGACTCCGCGTCGCCGCTCGGCGCGGCCCCGGTGGCCACCGCGCGCTGGGCCGGATCGAGCGCGTCCAGCCAGGCGGCCGCCGCGGCGGCCATGGCCTTAGCGGTCTCGCTGGCGACCGCACTGGTTTTGTCCACGAGCCCAAGGCTAGCCTTTCGATCAGGATCGGATAAGGGAGCAACATGGCTGAACAGCGGGTCACCGTGACGATCACGGACGGGGTCGCGGACGTCAGGCTGAACCGGCCGGAGAAGCGCAACGCGCTGGATACCGCGATGTTCGCCGGCCTCATCACGGCGGGCGAGCAGCTGGCCGCCGAGCCGGGTGTGCGCGCCGTGGTGCTCTCCGGCGAGGGGCCGGACTTCTGTGCGGGCCTGGACTTCGCGTCGTTCCAGGCGATGCGGGACGGCGAGCGGCTCAGCCTGCTGGCCGACGTGCCCCCGCCGGGCGACAGCCCGGCCCAGGCCACCGGGCAGCGCGCCGCCTACGTCTGGGCCGAGCTGCCCGTCCCGGTCATCGCCGCGGTGACCGGGAATGCCCTGGGCGGCGGCCTGCAGATCGCGCTCGGGGCCGACATCCGGATCGTCACGCCGGACGCGCGGCTGTCGGTGCTGGAGATCAAGTGGGGGCTGATCCCGGACATGACCGGCAGCCAGCTGCTGCCCGAGCTGGTCGGCCGGGACGTGGCCAAGGAGCTGACCTTCACCGGCCGCGTGGTCAGCGGCACCGAAGCCGTCACGCTCGGCCTGGCCACCCGGACCGATCCCGATCCCCGCGCCGCCGCGCTCGAGCTGGCCCGGAGCATCGCCGGCCGCAGCCCGCACGCCATCCGGGCGGCCAAGCGGCTGCTCGACCAGGCGGGCCGGGTCGACCTGACGGCCGGCTTGGCGGCCGAGCAGAAGGAGATCCGCGCGCTCATCGGCAGCCCGAACCAAGTCGAGGCGGTCGCCGCCGAGTTCGGCCGGCGGCCGCCCCAGTTCACCGATCCGAGCTGAGCTGGCTTGTCAGCCAAGAAGCACGCCGGGCGGGGCCGACCTGCGGCGCTGGCACCGTTCCGGTTAGGCTGCTCGCTGGTATTGATCGTGCGATGATGGCGGCATGTCCGGAGGGCGGCCCGTCGGGTCAGTCCCGGCTGGCGCGCCGGAAGCGGTGAGCAAGATCCCGATGGTGACCATCTGGTTCTGGCTGATCAGGGTGATGCTCGCCGGAGCGGGTGTGGCGTGGCCGGACTACGTGTACCAGCACCTCGGACAGGTGGTGGCCAGCGGCGTGATCTGCGTGGCTCTGATTGCCGCGCTGGCTGCGCAGTTCCGTGCCCAGTGCTATCGCGCCTGGTTCTTCTGGCCGGCGATCGCCATGATCAGCGTGGCCGGGACCGAAGCGGCCAACGGCTTGCACGTCAAGCTGGGCCTGCCCTACTTCGCGGTGGCGCTGCTCTACCTCGTGCTGCTTATCGCACTGCTCGTCTGGTGGCGGTCGCGTGAAGGTACCTTGTCGCTGCGCATGATCGACTCGATGCCGCGCGAGGCGTTCTTCTGGGCAGCCGCGCTGGCGGCGTACGCGCTCGGCACTGCCATCGTTCATCTCAGCGGGGTAGTGGTCCCAGGCGGCCTGGCAGGCTTGTGGACCTGGGTAGCGGTGACCGGCTGCGTCGCCGTGGCCTGGCGGTGGTTCGGGCTGGGGCCGGTCCTCGCATTCTGGTCCTGCTACGTCCTGACCCGGCCGCTCGGCACCTCGATCGCGCTGCGGCTGGCCGCCGGGCGGGGGGAAGGCGGCCTGGGCCTCGGTCTGTGGCCGGTCAGCGCCGGACTCGCGGTCGGCGTGGTGATCATGGTGACGTACCTTGCGGTCAGCCACAGTGACGCCTTGGCTCCTGGTATCGCTGCCGTGCCGCCTTAGCCCGGGCCGCCTTAGCCCGCGCCGGCGCTGTCCGTCGGCTCTGTCAGTCTTCGCCGGTGTCGTGGTCGGGGTGGTCGGCCGCGCCGATCTTCCAGTAGCCCCGGGTGTACAACTGCTCCCGGTCCAGGCCGCGCTGGCCGAGCAGGTGGCGGCGGACGGTGCGCATGGCCGAGGCCTCCAGCCCGATCCAGGCCGCGCCGCGCCCGTCGGGCAGCGTCAGGTCCTGGACGGCCCGCGCGGCCAGCGTCCCCGGTCCGCTGCGGTCCTCGCCGCGGTGGCACCAGGTCGTGCTCAGGTCGGCGGCCGTGTCGAACTTCAGCTCTTCGGCCTCGTCCGCCACCTCGGCGACGAGCAGCACCCGGGCGCCGGCCGGGGCGTCGTCCAGGATCGTGCCCACCGCGGGCAGCGCGGTCTCGTCCGCCACCAGCAGGGTCCAGGCGGCGTCCGGGTCGATCCGGTAGGACCCGCGGGCGCCGGTCACCACCAGCTGGTCGCCGACCTGGGCTGACTGTGCCCACTTGGTCGCCGGGCCGTCATTGCCGTCGCCGTGCAGGGCGAAGTCCACTACCAGGTGGCGGGCGTCCCGGTCGACGAAGCGCGGGGTGTAGGTGCGCCGGATCGGGCGGGGCTCGGGCCAGATCAGGCCGTCGGGGCCGGCCGTGGGCAGCGCGATCTCGGTCTGCCCAGGCGCGGGGAGCAGCAGCTTGAAGTGGGTCGCGGGCCCGTCGTTGGGATACTCGGCGAGTTTGTCGCCGGTGAAGGTGATCCGCCGCATACGCGGGGTGAGCTGGCTGATGTCCGCCACCGACACCGGGTGGAACACCGGAGCCGGACGGCGCCTGGGGGTCGTCACGTCATCGTCCTATCTTCTGAGGATGCACATAGTGAGGATACCCACTATTATACTGTTGCGGTCCAGTTACAGAAGGATGCACAGGTGAGACCCAGAACCGGCAGCGACGCCGTCGACGCCATCCTGTTCGCCGCGCACCGGATCCGGACCGCGGCCGACGCCGCCCTGCGCGAGCACGGGCTGTCGCTGCCGAGCCACAAGCTCCTGCGGGCCCTAGCCGACGGCGACCGCTCGATGCGCGAGATCAGCCAGGTCCTGCACGTGTCGCCGCGCACGATCACCGACATGATCGACAGCCTGGAGGGCCGCGGCCTGGTCGCCCGGTGCGCGCACGCCACCGACCGCCGGGTCACCCTGCTGCGCCTGACCGAGGCCGGCGCCCGTGAGCTGGCCGCCGCCGGTACCGGCGCCGAGCGCGTGGCCGCGTCCGCTATCAGCGCCCTGGATCAGGACGAGCAGCGCACCTTGCAGAGCCTGCTGGAGCGGGTCTGCGTGCCGCCCGCCCAGCCGCCGCGTTTCCGCGGAAACGCCAGGAGCGCATCGGCGTGAGGTGGCTAGCCGAGGGCTCGGTCGCGGCGCTCGCCGGGGCGCTGCGGGAGGTCGCGCCGGAACTGGCCGGGTACCCGGTCGTGATCCCCGGCGGGACCGACGTCGGCTCGAATCCGCGGTGGTGGGCGTCGAGCGCGTTCATCGGCACGGAGTTCGTCGCCAAGTTCGCGTGGTCGCGTCCGGCCGCGCTCCGGTTGCGGAACGAGATCGGCGTGCTGACCGCGCTGCCGTCCGTGGTGCCGTACCTGCCCGAGGTCGTGGTGGGCAGCACCGACCCGCTGCTCCTGGTGACCAGACGGGTGCCGGGGACGTCGCTGTTCGCGGTGGCGGACTCGATCGACCGGGGCGACGCCGGCCGTCAGCTGGTGCGGTTCCTGGCCGCCTTTCAGGACCCCTCGGCCCGCGCACGCGTGGAAGCCGAGACCGGCCCGCTTCCCGCCGCGCGTCTCCCGGCGGCCACCGCGGTGCTGCGCGAGCGGTTCGCGGCCTGGGTTGACGCGGAACGGTACCGTTCCGTACTGCGGTGGTGCGACTGGGCCGACGCAGTGCTCGAGGCCCCCGGACTTGGCGCCGCCGTACTGGTTCACGCCGACCTGCACGGCGACAACCAGGTGTGGGATCACGGTGAGCTGCGCCTGGTGCTCGACTTCGAGACGGTCAGCCTGGCCGAGCCCGAGTACGACCTGAGCTCCTTCCCCGGCCCTGGCCTGGGCCCAGGGGTGGAACTGCTGACCGCGATCATGTGCCACTACCAAGAGGCCGCCGGGCGTTCGCTGTCCGTGGAGCGCATCATGGCCTGGCATGTCCGCCACGCCCTCGGCGATGTCCTGTGGCGTACCGACCTTGGCATCCATCTCGCCGACCACCGGACCCCGCCCGACTGGGTTGACGACCTGGCCGCCCGCTTCCGCGCCCTCGGCCTCGACCCGTAGCCGTTCACGCCTGGAGGATCGAGGTGCCCTGGACCTTGATGTTGATGGCAGCCAGCGGGGCCGCGGCCGGGCCGTTGACGACCGCGCCGTTGTTGATGTTGAAGCGGCTGCCGTGACAGGGGCAGTTGATGGTGCCGTTGGACACGCTGCCGACGGTGCAGCCGGCGTGGGTGCATATCGCGGTGAACGCGTGGAACGTGCCGGACTGCGGCTGGGTGATCACGATCTTCTTGTCGGTCAGGATCGTGCCGCCGCCGACCGGGACGTCGGAGGTCTTGGCCAGCACGGCCGCCCCGCCTCCGCTTCCGCCGGAACCGGCCGCCGCGCCGGTGCCGGAGGCGGTCGGCGGGGAGCTCGACGGGGTCCCCTGGCTGGTGTTGATCCCGCTGTTGGAGTTGTACGTGGCACATCCGGTCAGGGCGGCTGCGCACGCCGCTCCGGCGCAGGCCAGAACCGTGCGGCGGCTGGACCCCGCTTCTTGGGATTGGATCATGACGGGGCTCCTCAGCGGTGGACGCCGAACGTGGAAAAGAACCAGTACGCCGAGGTTAGCCAGATCAGCACCAGCAGGGTAAACACCACGGCGCCCCAGAACGGCAGCACCCAGCCGGGCAGGCCCTTCTTGGGCAGGATCAGCATCTTGATCGTGAACGCGCCGAAGAACAGGCAGCCGAATATCGAATGCAGCAGCACCCGGGTGCTGTAGTTCTGGAAGCCCAGCGCGTAGAGGCAGTGGATGGCGACCGGCACGGCCAGCAGGAACGCGATCCGGCCGGACCAGCGGTGCAGGCCGCCGATCCACGAGGGCGCGCTGACCCGGGGGACCTTCCCGTACATCACCAGCGCCGAGACCACCTGGATGATGGCGCCCACCGTGGCGCCGGTGGCGAGCCAGGATTTCACATAGCCAGGGCTGGAGAACCCGGCGATGTTGACGGCGATTCCGGTCGGACTGTGCAGCCGCCCGTAGATGCCCAGGGTCAGCGCGACCAGGCCGCCGATCACGCAGGGGATGACGAGCTTGGCGGCGCTAGAGGCGGCGCGTTGCGGTGGCAGTGGCTGCCGTGCGGTCGGTGCGGTCATGATCTTCTCCTCAGAATCCGCTGCCGGTGACGCCGCTCACCGGGACGGCGTGCAGGACGGTGCCCTGGTAAGTCGCGGTGCGCGTGGCCAGGTCGAGCCGCGGCGCGCGGACCGCCGACGGCGTGGCCGAGGCGGAGTCGGGCTCGAGCGAACCGGTCTGCGAGCCGTCGGGCAGCACGATCCAGCCGGCCTTGACGGCGTCGCCGTCGGCCTTCCCGGTAGCCCGGTACAGGCCCGCCCCGGACGATTTCGACACCGTGTCCACTCCGAAGTTGAAATTGGTCCCGTGCGCGGTCACGTCGCCGGTCATCTCCCCGACGCCGTAAGACGCGGTCAGCGTGGCGTTGTTCTTGCCGGTCAACGTGATCTTGCTACCGCTGCTCAGAGGGCCCGAGAACCAGGCATCGATGGTCGAGCCGTTGCAGATGTACGCGATCACCTGGCCGTTGTAGACGACGATCGCGATCGTCGCGCCACCGCCGTTCACCTTGCCCGCGTAGTTGGCCTTGGCCGGCGCGGCCGCGTACGGCGTCGCGGTGGGCGAGGCCGAGACCGACGCGGGCGCCGAGGAGGACACGGGTGCCGCCGGTGACGATGTCACCGTCGAGCTGTATCCGGTCGGCGCCTTGGTCGGCGTTTGCAGCATGCTGGCCACCAGCAAGACGACGCCGAGGGCGGCGCCGGTGAGCAAGGTGATGAGCGGGGTGTTGCGCTTCATGTCAGGTCCTACGCAGCCGAGAGCCAGCGGGTTCAATCCTGTCCATATGGAGAAGAGAACACGTTCTCAGATACACCGGCGCTGCCTAAGAAAGCAAAAATACGCAGGTCGGTAACCCAGGCGTTACGGATAGCCGGGTCATGATCTGCTCGGCGATGGCCATCGAGGCGGTCGCGGCGGGGGAGGGCGCGTTGCGGATAGCCGTGACCGGGCCGATCTGGTGGATGCGGAAGTCGTCCACCAGCGACCCGTCCTGGTCGACCGCCTGGGCGCGCACCCCGGCGGGTGCCGGCGTCACCTGGCCGGGTTCGAGCCAGGGCAGGTAGCTGCGGGCCTCGGCCAGGAAGGCCGCGCGGGACAGCGAGCCGCGCATCTCTCGCAGTCCGGCCCGCCAGTTCTGCCGGGCCAGCCGCCGGAACGCCGCCGAACGTGCCAGCCGGGACAACTGCTCCGCCGACACATCGCGCCACCGGTAGCCCTCCCGGGCCAGTGCCAGCACCGCGTTGGGCCCGAGGTCGGACTCGCCGTCGATGCGCGGGGTCAGGTGGACGCCGAGGAACGGGTACGCCGGGTCGGGTACCGGATAGATGAGGTGGCGCACCCGGTCCTTCACCTCGGGCCGCAACCGCAGGTACTCGCCGCGGAACGGGACGATCTCCGGGCCGGGCTCGTCACCCGCCGCCTGGGCCAGCAGGTCGGACTGCAGCCCGGCGCAGATCACCAGCCGGGACACCGTACGGATCCCGGCCGGGATGCGCACCTGGACGCCGTCCCCGTGCCGGCGTACTCCCATGACCGGCGTGCCGGTCAGCAGTTCGCCCCCCGCGTCGGTCAGGTCCGCGGCGAACGACCGGGCGATGCCGGGGTAGTCGGTGATGGCGGTGGTGGGAGACAGCAGTGCGGCCACGCCCGCCACGTCTGGCTCGAGCGCGCGGATGTCCGGGCCGTCCAGCCAGCGCACCCCGGGTACGCCGTTGGCCTGGGACCGGCGCTCGATCTCGCGCAGCCGCTGGGTTTCCACCTCATTCCTGGCCACTACCAGCTTGCCGCGCTCGTCCCACGGCAGGTCGCGTTCGGCGCAGTAGGCGCGAAGGAGCTCGACCCCGCGCCGGCAGTTCTTCGCCTTGGCCGAGCCCGGCTGGTAGTAGATCCCGGCGTGTACCACGCCGGAGTTCCGGCCGGTCTGGTGCCGGGCCACGCCGGGCTCCTTCTCCCACACCGTCACCGGCACGCCCGCCTGGGCCAGTAGCCGGGCCGTGGCCAGCCCGATGATCCCCGCCCCGACAATCCCGACTGGTCCGTTCACCATACGTACGTTACCGGTGCGGCCATGCCAGCTCTCCGGCTCTGATCTCGTCGGCCAGCGCCAGCACCCAGTCCCGTTCGGTCTGCATCATCGTGAGTGCGTACTCCCCCTCGATGACGAACAGGCGCGGCACGCTCCCATCGGCCAGGGCTTCGTCCAGGTGGCGATGGTCTTCGTCCATGAGGACGGCAAGTCGCTCGGCTCGTTCGGACAGTGCTTCGGCGGCTCGCGCCGGGCCGAGCACGCCGATGTGGCTGACCGCGCCGAGGAACTCGGTGAACTCCCGGCGGGGGGTGCGGATCTGGGTGTCCAGCCGCCGGACCAGTTCGTCCCGGCCATCCTCGGTGAGCGCGTAGGGGGTCCGCTTAGGTCGCGCTCCCGCTTGCTCGGCGGCCTGGGGCTCGACCCAGCCGGCTCGGGTCATGGCTTCTAGGGTGTCGTAGACCGTCCCGCGGTTGACCGGAACGCCACGATCGGCGAGCGCCGTGGCTAGCTGATACGGGTACATGGACTGTTCCAGCAGCGCTCCCAAGATGGACAGCGCGACCGGGTTGGCAAGTGCGTCACGAGGCATATCAGAATTCTACTATCAGAATTCTGATATAAGCAACCTCTCTGTTCTCGTCGCACCGTTCCTGGGGCGGGTCCGGATCTGGCGGCGGTGCCGCTGGAGCGGCTGGAGGCGCGGATCTGCGAGGTGGCTGGTCATCTGGCCGCGGCGACGTGCCGGTTCCTGGTGCTGCTGGGCGAGTTCGATGAGCGGCGGGGGTGGGCGTCGTGGGAGATGAACAGCTGCGCGGCGTGGCTGTCGTGGAAGTGCCAGCTGTCGTCGGGGACCGCGCGGGAGCATGTCCGGGTGGCGCGGGCGCTGCGGGTCCTGCCGGTGATCCGGGGGGAGTTCGCGGCGGCCCGGCTGTCGTATGCCAAGGTGCGGGCGCTGACGCGGATCGCGACCCCGGCGACCGAGGAAGGCCTGGCCGAGATCGCGGGGCCGATGACGGGGAATCAGCTGGAGCGGTTTGCGCGGGCGTACCGGCAGTGTTCGCGGGCTGATGACGCCGCCTCTCATATCAGGCGGCGGCTGGCGTGGCGGTTCGAGGAGGACGGGTCGCTGGCGGGGACGTTCCGGCTGCCGCCGCTGCAAGGGGCGGTGCTGCTGAGGGCGCTGCGGGCGGCCGCCGCTGACGTGGAGCCGGGGGACGTTTCCGCGGAGACGCCGCCGGCTGGGCGGCCGGTCCTGATGACTTCGTCGGATCTGGCTGATGCGCTGGCGGTGGTGGCGGAGTCGTTCCTGGCGGGGAAGGTGGCCGGGGCTGATGACGCGGAGGTGTACCAGGTCGTCCTGCACGTCGGCACCGACGTCATCACCACCCCGCCCGGCGGCGAGCCCGGTTCCGGTCCCGCCGGCGTTTCCGCTACGCCCGAGCATGCCCCGGCGGCCGTGCCCGGCACGGATCCGGCCGATCCGGCCCGGTGCCACGTCGAGGACGGCGACGCGGTCAGCGTCACCACCGCCCAGGTGATCACCTGCACCGCGGCCCTGTCGTGGATGCTCCACGGCCGCGACGGCGCGGTCCTGGACCTGGGCCGCAGGCGCCGCCGCCCCAGCGCCGCGCTGCGCAAGGCCGCCCGCGAACGGGACCGGGGCCGGTGCCGCTACCCCGGCTGCGAGTCCCGCCAGGTCGACCTGCACCACATCCAGTACTGGTCCAACGGCGGCCGCACGACCCTGGAGAACCTCATTAGCCTGTGCAAATACCATCACACGGCCGTCCACGACCGCGGCTACCTCATCGCCGCAGGTCAAGGCGGTAAGTTCACCTTCTATCAGCCCGACGGCACGGCCCTGCCGCCCTGCCCGCCGCTGCCATCGCCGGACGGCGGCATCGATCGACCAGGTCCACGACGCCGACATCACCCCGGACACGATCATCCCGCCCTGGTACGGCGAACGGCTCGACCTGGACCTGGCCATCTCCACCTGCCTGGCCAACGAGAAGCTCCGCGCCGGCCGCGCGGCCGGCCAGGACCCCGGCGACCCCGGCGACCCCGAGAAACCCGACGAACCCGTCTTCGTACCGTTGCCCTGCCAGGACCCGTACTGCCAGTACTGCGCCGGCTAACCCCGTGTCGGCAACCCCGTGCCCCGAGACAAATCTCCGTCCAGGTACGCTCCGGCCGGCGCGCCAGGACAGCGGCGAAGACCGGTCTCCGTTAAGGTGGTGAGCACCGGTTGATGACCAAACGCGCAGGCCCTCGCGGTGACGCGCGCTGTCAGGCATGCCCACGTAGCTGGCACTGAGGAGGCCGATCGTCATGGCAGAGTCCGGTGCGCCGTTCGCTCACCTGCACGTGCACACCGAGTACTCCATGCTCGACGGAGCCGCCCGGCTGAAGGACCTGTTCGCGGAGGTCAAGGCCCAGGGCATGACGCACGTGGCGATGACCGACCACGGCAACATGTACGGGGCCGCGGAGTTCCACCGGCAGGCCAAGGACGTGGGCATCACCCCGGTCATCGGCATCGAGGCCTACGTCGCACCCGAAGCCAGGGGTAACACCGCCCGGGTCCTGTGGGGCCAGCCGCACCAGAAAAGGGACGACGTCTCCGCGAGCGGCGCCTACCTGCACAAGACCATCTGGGCGCGGAACAACCAGGGCCTGCACAACCTGTTCCGGCTGTCGTCCCGCTCCTACGCCGAGGGCATGCTGGCCAAGTGGCCGCGGATGGACAAGGAGATCCTCGCGGAGCACAGCAAGGGCCTGATGGCCTCCACCGGGTGCCCGTCCGGTGAGCTCCAGACCAGGCTGCGCCTCGGCCAGTACGACGAGGCGCTCAAGGCCGCCGCCGAGTGGCAGGACGTCTTCGGCAAGGAGAACTACTTCCTCGAGCTGATGGACCACGGCATCGACATCGAGCGCCGCGTCCGCGACGGCCTGACCGAGATCGGCAAGAAGCTCGGCATCCCGCCGGTGGTCACCAACGACTCGCACTACACCCGCGAGCAGGACGCGGTGTCCCACGACATGCTCCTGTGCATCCAGACGGGCAAGAACCTGAACGACACGGACCGGTTCCGGTTCGACGGCACCGGTTACTTCATCAAGCCCGCCGATCAGATGTACGCCATCGACGGCAGCGACCTATGGCAGGAGGGCTGCCGGAACAGCCAGCTGCTGATCGCGGACCGGGTCGACACCAGCGACATGTTCGAGTTCGTCAACCTGATGCCGAGGTTCCCCATCCCGGAGGGCTTCGAGTCGGAGGACGAGCTGTTCCAGGCCGAGGTCTGGAAGGGCATGGAGCGCCGCTACCCGAACGGGTTCGACGACCAGCGTCGCCAGCAGGCCGAGTACGAGATCGGGATCATCTGCCAGATGGGGTTCCCGGCCTACTTCCTGGTGGTCGCGGACTTCATCATGTGGGCCAAGAACAACGGCGTCGCGGTCGGCCCCGGCCGCGGCTCCGCCGCGGGCTCGATCGTCGCCTACGCGATGGGCATCACCGACCTGGACCCGCTCGACCACGGGCTGATCTTCGAGCGCTTCCTCAACCCCGAGCGCATCTCCATGCCCGACATCGACATCGACTTCGACGAACGTGGCCGGGCCGACGTGATCAGGTACGTGACCCAGAAGTGGGGATCGGACCGGGTCGCGCAGATCGTCACCTACGGCACGATCAAGGCCAAGGCCGCGATCAAGGACTCCTGCCGGGTGCTCGGCTTCCCCTACGCGCTCGGCGACCGGATCACCAAGGCCTTCCCGCCCGCCGTGATGGGCAAGGACATCCCGCTGTCCGGGATCTTCGACGACGGTCACCCGCGCTACAAGGAAGCAGGCGAGCTCCGGTCCCTGTACGAGGCCGAGGCGGAGATCAAGCAGATCATCGACACCGCTCGCGGGATCGAGGGGCTGATCCGCCAGCCCGGCGTGCACGCGGCCGGGGTGATCATGTCGGCGGAGACGCTGACCGATCACATCCCGGTCTGGACCAGGCCCGCCGACGGTGCCGTCATCACGCAGTTCGACTATCCGACCTGCGAGGGCCTCGGCCTGCTGAAGATGGACTTCCTCGGCCTGCGCAACCTGACGATCATGGCCGACGCGGTCAAGGCCATCGAGGACAACCGCCAGATCGAGATCAACCTGCTCGAGCTCCCGCTGGACGACAAGCCGACCTACGAACTGCTCTCCCGGGGTGACAGCCAGGGCGTGTTCCAGTTCGACTCCTCCGGCTACCGGACCCTGCTGCGGGTGATGAAGCCGGACAACTTCGAGGACATCTCCGCCCTCGGCGCGCTCTACCGGCCCGGCCCGATGGGCGTCAACAGCCACACCAACTACGCCCTGCGCAAGAACGGCCAGCAGGAGATCACGCCGATCCATCCCGAGCTCGAGGAACCGCTCAAGGAGATCCTGGAGCCCACCTACGGCCTGATCGTCTACCAGGAGCAGGTGCAGCGCGCGGCGCAGATCCTGGCGGGCTACACGCTGGGACAGGCGGACCTGCTCCGCCGCGCCATGGGCAAGAAGAAGAAGGAGATCCTGGACAAGGAGTTCGTCCCGTTCCGGCAGGGCTGCCGGGAGCGCGGTTACTCCGACAAGGCCATCCAGGCGGTATGGGACGTGCTGGTTCCGTTCGCCGGCTACGCCTTCAACAAGGCGCACTCCGCCGCCTACGGCCTGGTCTCCTACTGGACCGCGTACCTGAAGGCGAACTATCCCGCCGAGTACATGGCCGCCGTGCTCACGTCCGTCGGCGACGACAAGGACAAGTCGGCGCTGTACCTCAGCGAGTGCCGCCGGATGGGCGTCAAGGTGCTGCCGCCCGACGTCAACGAGTCGGTAGCGACGTTCGCGGCGATCGGGAAGGACGTCAGGTTCGGCCTGGCGGCGATCCGCAACGTCGGCGTGAACGTGGTGGAGGCGATCGTCGCGGCCCGCAAGTCCAAGGGCGCGTTCACCGGCTTCTCCGACTTCCTGCGCAAGGTCCCGCTGGTGGTATGCAACAAGCGGGTCATCGAGTCGCTGATCAAGGCGGGCGCCTTCGACTCGTTCGCCGACGACCGCAAGGGCCTGGTGCTGGTGCACGAGCAGGCGGTCGACGCCGTGATCGACATCAAGCGGAACGAGGCGATCGGGCAGGATTCGCTGTTCGGCGGCGACACCGAGTCCGAGGCGGTCTTCGACGTGCCGGTCCCGGCCGGGGAGTGGGACAAGTCCACCCGGCTGAACTTCGAGCGGGAAATGCTCGGGCTCTACGTCTCCGACCACCCGCTGTTCGGCGTCGAGCACATCATCGCCAGGGAAAGCGACTGCTCGCTGGCCGACCTGATGTCGGACGAGGCCGAACCGTACCGGCCGCGGCCGGGTGACCGGTCGGACGCGCAGATCGTCAAGATCGGCGGCATCTTGTCCGGGGTGCAGCGCAAGGTGACCAAGCAGGGCAACCAGTGGGCCGCGGCCACCCTGGAGGACCTGGGCGGCGCGATCGAGGTGCTGTTCTTCCCGCAGACCTACCAGCTGTACGCGACCTCGATCGCCGAGGACGCGGTGGTGGTGGTCAAGGGGAAAGTGGACCGCCGGGACGACGCGCCCAAGCTGATCGCCATGGACCTCACCATCCCGGACCTGTCCGTGGACGAGTCGGGCCCGTTCGTGGTGTCGATGCCGATGGTCCGGTGCGTACCCCCGGTGGTGGAGCGGCTCCGCGAGGTCCTGGTGACCCACCCCGGCCCGACCGAGGTGCACCTGCGGCTGCGCGGCCACGAGCGCACCACGGTGGTCAGGCTCGACGACAAGCTCCGAGTAGCCACCTCACCCGCCCTGATCGGCGACCTGAAGCAGCTACTCGGTCCGGCTTGCGTCAGCTAGCTAGGCCTTCGGGCCGATGAGCTGGTCCAGGAAGGTCTTGTACATCCGCAGCGTGGCGCGCAGGTTCTCGGTGTCGGCGTTGCTGCCCTCGCCCCACCGGTCGCGCAGCGTGCGCTGCTGCTCGGCGATGGCCTTCTGCCGCTCCTCGATGGCCCGCTGCCGTTCCTGAATGGCCGCCTCCATCTTGGCGGTGACCTGGGCGACGACGTCGGCGGCCTCGGTCACCGACGCGTGCGGGTCGTCCACGAACTTGAACTGGATCTGCTGCCACTGCTCGGTGTAGTCGGCCGCGTCCGGGATCAGGTTCCCGTAGGTGAGGTCGCTGAAGTCACCGAGCGACGTGGTCGCGGCGTGACGCCCCATGCTCTCCACCGGAACAGCAGCGTCCGGGACAGCAGCGTCCGGGACGTCCGCGATAGTAGCCGCGCCGGGAGCGGTGGGATCGGTGGGCTCGTCGGGGTCCACGCCGGTCCCGCGCGTGGTGGTGCCGAACATGTCCGGCTCAGTCGCCGGGTGATCAGCATCCGTACTGGTCTGCGAGACGGGGATGTCCGCCGGGTACGGCTCGTCCGCGGGAACGTCCGGGTTGGTCTCGTCCACGGGCACGTCGGGGTCCATCGCCGCGACGCCCTGACCCGTCCCGGCTACCGGAGGCGCCACAGCGACCGGGTCGCCCGGACGGCTGACGGAAGGATCGCCCGGCTGGCCGGCCGCGGTGGAGTCGTCCCAGTAGTCACGCCTGTCCTGGCCGGACTCGTCGAGCTCGTCGGACTCGTGGCCGCCTCCGCGCAGTGCGGAAGCCACCTTCTGGAAGCGGGTCATCGGCCTGCCCTCCTCAGCCGGGTACTCATCGGTCTCGTTCTCGGGTACGGCGTCGTCGGGGACGACGTAGCCGGGTCCCCTCTGGTCCTGGTCCTGCGTCATGGAAATCTTCTCTCCCGTGAGTGACTATCGAGGCGTCTCTGCGGTCCGGTTGACATCTGCGGCGCGCTCTTCGGTCAAGCGGTCCTCAGCGATACGGCCGTTACGCTGGCCGGTCAGGTCCTCGAACAGCGCGCGGTAGCTGATCATGGCTTCCCTGAGCTGCTCGGTGCTCGCGGACTCGGTCCGCAGGTCCTGCACCTCCCGGTAGCCTTCCATCGAGCGGCCGTGGTGCACGGCCAAGGCGTCCATGCTGGCGGTGCGGTCGTCGGCCGGGTAGCCGCGGTCTCGCATGACGTTCCAGATGAGCGTATGCGCGGCGCCCACGGACTCGGCCGGAGCGTCCACGAACCGCTCCTGGATCGCGGTCCAGTCGCCGCTGTAGCTGGCCTGCTGCTCGGGTGTCAGCTCGCGGATGCTGAGCTCGCGCACCCGGCGCGCGCGCTCGGCCAGCTCGGCGTCGGCCTTCCTCTTGTTACCGTCGTGCTTCTCCACCAGGCGGTCGTACTCTGGGCCGAACTGGCGACGTAGCCGGGCCCGCCGCATCTCAGTCGAGGCCACCACTATTACTGCCACCACCACGATGACGGCGATGACGATGCCTATGATTGCTCCGGTCGACATTATGACCTCCGTGAGGTGTCGGAACGCCTCTCCGACTCCCCCCGATGAACCGGGCTAAACGGCAAACCCCCGACTGGGCAGGCTAAACCGTGAGGTGCCAAGATAAAGGAGTGCCGACGAAAGGGCGACTGGCCGCGTTCGCCGCGGCCCTGGCGGGCAGCGCGGTGCTCGGCGTGCTGGCCGGGCTGATCTGGGCCGTGGTGGCGCCGCGGGCGCTGCTGACCGAAGTCGGCCGAGGCGAGGCCCAGGTCGTCAACTCGGAGAGCAGCGCTTTCATCGCCGCCGACGGGTGGTTCTGCCTGATCGTCGTGGTCGGCGGGGTGGTCACCGGCCTGCTCGGCCACCGGCTGCTGGTTCGCCGGGCGGGCTGGATCGCCGCGGCCGGGCTGATCCTCGGCGCCGTCGCGGCGGTGCTGCTCGCGCTGTGGACCGGCGAGAACATCGGCCTCGGGACCTACAACCACCTGCTCGCCACCAGCTCCGACGGCACCTTCTTCCGCGCGTCGCTGAGCCTGGGGGCCAAGAGCGCGCTGGTCCTCTGGCCGGGGTTCACCTCGCTGGTCGTACTGCTGGCCGAGTACGGCGGGCGCCGCCCCGACGAGGTCTACGCTCCGTAGACTAGGCGGGTGAATTCCCGCACTAGCTTGCGCCGTATTGACCTCAGGGGACACCGCCCCACTCGACAAAACCTGGCCGGCGTCCTGCCGCGCGCCTCGACCGACGTCGAGGCGGCCGTCGCGCAGATCCGCCCGCTCTGCGACGACGTGAAGAGCCGCGGTGCCGAAGCCGTCCGCGAGTACACCGCCCGCTTCGACGGCGTCGACCTGGCCACCACCGTGGTCCCGGCCGAAGCTCTGGACGCGGCCCTGGCCGGGCTCGACCCCGAGGTGAGAAAGGCCCTGGAAGAGGCGGTCAGGCGCACCAGGCGGGTCCACGCCGCCCAGCTCCCGGCCGAGCGGCCCGTGCAGGTCATCGACGGCCTCACCGTCACCGGCCGCTTCATCCCGGCCGGGCGGGCCGGCGTCTACGTCCCCGGCGGCCTGGTGGCCTATCCCTCCTCGGTCGTGATGAACATCGTCCCGGCTCAGGTCGCCGGCGTCCCCTCGATCGCGGTGGCGTCCCCGCCGCAGGCGGCCCACGGCGGGCTGCCGCACCCGTCCGTGCTAGCCGCGTGCGCGCTGCTCGGCGTGCGCGAGGTGCACGCGGCCGGCGGGGCGCAGGCGCTGGCGATGTTCGCCTACGGCACGCGGGATTGCGTGCCCGCCGACGTCATCACCGGGCCGGGTAACGTCTACGTGGCCGCGGCCAAGCGGGTGCTGCGCGGCGTCGTGGGCACCGACGGCGAGAACGGCCCCACCGAGGTGGCGGTCATCGCCGACGACACCGCCGATCCCCGCCACGTCGCCGCCGACCTGGTCGCCCAGGCCGAGCACGACGAGCTCGCCGCCTGCCTGCTCATCACCACCGACGCCGCCCTGGCCGACCGCGTCGACAGCGAGCTCGCGCGACAGGTCGCGACCGCCCGGCACCGCGAGCGCATCGAGAAAGCCCTCAGCAGCCAGTCCGCCTGCGTGCTGGTCGACGACGAGAACGCGGCGCTCGCGGTGAGCGACGCGTGGGCCCCCGAGCACCTGGAGATCCAGGCCAGGGACGCGGCCAAGCTGGCGGCCAGGGTCACTAACGCGGGCGCGGTCTTCGCCGGCCCGTACTCGCCCGTCTCGCTGGGCGACTACCTGGCGGGCTCGAACCACGTGCTGCCGACCGGCGGGACCGCGCGGCATACCAGCGGCCTGTCCGTCTTCCCCTTCCTGCGCGTCGTCAACGTGGTGGAGTGCGACCGGGACGCGCTGGCCGCCACGGCGCCGCTCATCGACGCGCTCGGCGGAGCGGAAGACCTCGACGCCCACGTCCAGGCCGTCCGGGTGCGGGTGGCTCAATGATCCGGGATGACCTGGCCGACCTCACCCCGTACGGCGCGCCGCAGATCGACGTGCCGGTCCAGCTGAACACCAACGAGAACCCCTACGCGCCGAGCCCGCGCATGGTCGCGGCCATCGCGGACGCCGTCGCCGCGGCGGCGGGCACCCTGAACCGGTATCCCGACCGGGACGCGACCGAGCTGCGCAAGGACCTGGCCGACTACCTCGGCCACGGGCTGACGGCCAGCCACCTGTGGGCGGCCAACGGGTCCAACGAGATCATCCAGCAGCTGCTGCAGGCGTTCGGCGGCCCGGGCCGGCTGGCCCTCGGCTTCGACCCCGGCTACTCGATGCACTCGCTGATCGCCAGGGTGACCTGCACCGGCTGGGTCTCGGCGGCCCGCGACGAGGACTTCGGCCTGGCCCCCGAGCGGGCCGTCGCCGCGATCACGGAGCACCGGCCCGACCTGGTCTTCGTGACCTCACCGAACAACCCGACCGGGACCGCCGCCCCGATGGCGTTGATCGAGGCGGTCTGCGCCGCGGCGCCGGGCCTAGTCGTGGTGGACGAGGCGTACGCCGAGTTCGCCCGCGCGGGCACGCCGAGCGCGCTCACGCTGCTGCCGAGCTTCCCGCAGCTGGTCGTCACCCGCACCATGTCCAAGGCGTTCGCCCTGGCCGGCGCCCGGGTCGGGTACCTGGCGGCTGCCCCCGAGATGGTCGAGAAGCTGCTCGTGGTCCGGCTCCCTTACCATCTGTCCGCGGTCACCCAGGCGGTGGCGCGCGCCGTACTCGCGCACGCCGCCGAACCGCTGGCCACCGTTACGTCTCTTCGGAACGAACGAGATGGGCTCGTCGCCTGGCTCAGGCGCCGCGGGCTCTCGGTGGCGGACTCCGACGCGAACTTCGTGCTGTTCGGCGAGTTCGACGACCGGCGGGCGGTCTGGCAAGGACTGCTCGACCGCGGCGTGCTGGTGCGTGAGGTCGGCCCGCCGCGCTGGCTGCGGGTCACGGTAGGGACGCCGCCGGAGATGGCGGCGTTCCGCATCGCCCTGGAAGAGGTGCTCGCGTTATGAACCGGCCGGTGAACCGGGTTGCCCGGGTGGAGCGGCTCACCCACGAGACGCAGATCATGGTCGAGCTCGACCTCGACGGCATCGGCGTGGTGGAGGTCGGCACCGGTGTGCCGTTCTTCGACCACATGCTGGCCCAGCTGGGCAAGCACGGCAGCCTCGACCTCACCGTGCGGGCCAAGGGCGACGTGCACATCGACGCGCACCACACCGTGGAGGACACCGCGATCACCCTGGGGCAGGCGCTCCGGGAGGCGCTGGGCGACAAGTCCGGCATCGCCAGGTTCGGCAACGCGCTGGTCCCGCTGGACGAGACGCTCGTGCAGGCCGCGGTGGACCTGTCCGGGCGCCCGTACGTGGTGCACCACGAGCCGGACGGCATGGCCCCGCTCATCGGCACCTACGACACCACGCTGACCAGGCACATCTTCGAGTCGCTGGCATACGCCGCGGGGATCTGCCTGCACGTGCGGGTGATCGAGGGCCGCAACCCGCACCACATCGTGGAGGCCCAGTTCAAGGCGGTGGCCCGGGCCCTGCGCGCGGCGGCGGCCCCGGACCCCCGGGCCGGCGGCATCCCCAGCACCAAGGGCGTGCTCGGATGACCGCACGCGTCGTGGTCCTGGATTACGGGTCGGGGAACCTGCGCTCGGCGCAGCGTGCGCTCGAGCGGGTAGGCGCGCGGGTCGAGGTGACCGCGGACCCCGATGCCGCGCTGGACTGTGACGGGCTCGCGGTGCCCGGCGTCGGCGCGTTCGCCGCCTGCATGGCCGGGCTGCGCGCGGCCGGCGGCGACAAGCTGATCGCCCGGCGCCTGGAGCTGCGCCGCCCGGTGCTCGGCATCTGCGTGGGCATGCAGGTGCTGTTCGCCGCGGGGGTGGAGCACGGGACCTGGACCGACGGCTGCGGAGCCTGGCCCGGCACGGTGGAGCGCCTCGACGCGGGCATCCTGCCGCACATGGGCTGGAATACGGTGACGCCGCCGCCCGGCTCGGCGCTGTTCGCCGGGATCGACCCGGGCACCCGCTTCTACTTCGTGCACTCCTACGCGCTGCGCGCCCCGGCCGCCGACGAACTCGCCGCCGCGGGCGCGCTGATCACCTGGGCCGAGCACGGCGAGCCGTTCGCCGCCGCCGCCGAGCAGGGCGTGCTGGCCGCGACCCAGTTCCACCCCGAGAAGTCCGGCGACGCCGGCGCCACCCTGCTCGCCAACTGGCTGGAGACCCTGACATGACCGCGCTGACCTTGCTCCCCGCCGTGGACGTCACCGACGGGCACGCCGTCCAGCTGGTCCAGGGCGTGGCCGGCAGCGGCGGCCAGTACGGAGATCCGATGGAGGCCGCGCTGGCCTGGCAGCGCGCCGGAGCCTCCTGGATCCACCTGGTCGACCTGGACGCCGCGTTCGGCCGCGGGTCGAACGCGGACCTGCTCGCCGACGTGGTGCGCAAGGTCGACGTCCAGGTCGAGATGTCCGGCGGCATCAGGGACGACGACTCGCTGGAACGCGCGCTCGGCACCGGCTGCGCCCGGGTCAACATCGGCACCGCGGCGCTGGAGAACCCGGACTGGGTGCGCTCGGTCATCGCCCGGCACGGGGAGCGGGTCGCGGTCGGCCTCGACGTGCGCGGTACCCGGCTGGCCGCCCGCGGCTGGACCGCCGAGGGCGGCGAGCTGTACCAGACCCTGGACCGGCTCGACGCCGAGGGCTGCGCCCGGTACGTGGTCACCGACGTGCTCAAGGACGGCATGCTGCGCGGCCCGAACCTGGCTCTGCTCCGCGACGTCTGCGCGCGCACCGCCGCGCCGGTGGTGGCCAGCGGGGGCGTGTCCAACCTGGCCGACCTGCGGGCCATCGCCGGGCTCGTCCCGCTCGGCGTCGAGGGCGCGATCGTGGGCACCGCCCTCTACGAGGGAGCCTTCACCCTGGAAGAAGCCCTGGCGGAGGTCGCCTCGCTATGAGCGTCGCGGTTCGCGTGATCCCGTGCCTGGACGTGGACGGCGGGCGGGTGGTCAAGGGGGTCAACTTCCGTGAGCTGCGGGACGCCGGCGACCCGGTGGAACTGGCCGCCTTCTACGACGCCGAGGGGGCCGACGAGCTGACGTTCCTGGACATCACCGCGTCGAGCGGCGGCCGGGACACCATGTACGACGTGGTGCGGCGCACCGCCGAGCAGGTGTTCATCCCGCTGACCGTGGGCGGCGGCGTGCGCAGCGCGGCGGACGTGGACCGGCTGCTGCGAGCCGGGGCGGACAAGGTGTCGCTCAATACCGCCGCCATCGCCCGGCCTGAACTGCTGGCCGAGACGGCCGGGCGGTTCGGGTCCCAGTGCATGGTGCTGTCGGTGGACGCCCGGCGCGCGCCGGGCCCCCCCAGCGGCTTCGAGGTGACCACGCACGGAGGCAGGACCGGCACCGGGATCGACGCGGTGGACTGGGCCCGGCAGGCCACCGAGCTCGGCGCGGGTGAGATCCTGCTGAACTCGATGGACGCGGACGGCACCACCGCCGGCTTCGACACCGAGCTGATCCGCGCGGTGCGCGCCGTGGTGACGGTCCCGGTGATCGCCAGCGGCGGCGCCGGGACGCTGGCCCACTTCGCGCCGGCCGTGGACGCCGGCGCCGACGCGGTGCTGGCGGCGAGCGTGTTCCACTTCGGCACGCTGCGCATCGGGCAGGTCAAGGGCGCCCTGCGCGCGGCCGGCCACCCCGTCAGGTAACGGACATCGCGGCGCCGACGATGCCGGCGTCGTTGAGCAGCGCCGCGGGCACGATCCGGGCCCGGATCCCGGTCAGCCGCGGTACCCACTTCTCCGACTGCTTGCTGATCCCGCCGCCGACGATGATGAGGTGCGGGGACAGCAGCGCCTCGATGTGCTGCAGGTACTCGTCGACCCGGCCGGCCCACTTGCCCCAGCTCAGGTCGCCCAGCTCCTTGGCCCGCTCGGACGCGCGCTGCTCGGCGTCGTGACCGTGGATCTCGATGTGCCCGAACTCGGTGTTCGGCACCAGCAGGCCCTCGGTGAACAGCGCGCTGCCGATCCCGGTGCCGAAGGTCAGCATCAGCACGGTGCCCTGCTGGCCGACCCCGGCGCCGAACTTCATCTCGGCCACCCCGGCCGCGTCGGCGTCGTTCAGGACCCGGACCTGGTTGCCGGTGGCCTTGGCGAACAGCGCGCCCGCGTCCGTCCCGATCCACGCCGGGTCCAGGTTGGCGGCGGTCCTGGTCACGCCGTCGGTGACCACGCCCGGGAAGGTGATGCCGACCGGCCCGGACCAGCTGAAGGCGGTGCTGAGCTGTTTCACCACGTCGGCCACGGCATCCGGCTTGGCCGGGCGCGGGGTCGGGATCTTCTGCCGGGGGGCAAGCAGCTTGCCCGTGTCGATGTCCACGGGCGCGCCCTTGATACCGGTACCGCCGATGTCAATGCCAAGTGCGTGCATGGCCCAAGGGTATCGGCCAGCGAACGGGGGAGAGAGCCAGGTAATCGGGTAATATCGCGTCCAGGGGCAGAACTCTTCGGAGAGAGGATGCGGCGGATGCGCTGGTTTAAGATCGCCGCCATCGGGGTCGGCATACTGATCGCCTTCCTGGTCGTCGGCTCGGTCATCGGTGCCATCCTGCACGCCGTGATCGATGTGGTCATCGCCGCGGCCGTGGTGGGCGCCGTCGTGGTCGCCGTCAAGGTGGCCCGTTCGCGGAACCAGGTCTCGGGCAAGAAGGCCGAGCGCGAGGTCCGCGACCGTGAGTCCAACCGCCGGGAGTACAACATGCCGCTGCCGCGGGCTGACGTGGAACCGGTCCACGACACGCCCCGGGCGGACGTGGAAGACGACCTGGCCCGGCTGAAGCGGGAGATGGGCAGCTTAGCGTGATCAACTCGCCCCGGCGAGCTTGGCCACCGCGGCCTCGGTGCCGTCCAACCGGACCCGGGCCGCGCCCCGGCGCCCCATCACCCACATGGTGAGTTCGGCCGGGCTGCCGACCACGGTCACCGCCGGAGTGGCGTTCCTGGCGGTGATGCGGTAGCGGGGGCCATCCTTGATGTCGTCCCGGGCCAGTTCGACGCCGACCGGTGCCTTGCGGAGCATGAACCGCGCCAGCCGCAGCCGCCGCCAGAGCAGGTCGGACTCGCCGCGGCTGAGCTCTCGCGGCTCCCAGCCGGGCGTCCCGCGCCTGACGTCCTCGTGGTGCACGAAGAACTCCACCGTGTTGGCCCGCTCGTCGACGCCGGGCAGTCCCATGACCGACAACCGCGGCGGCCCGGACCTGATCATCCGCACCAGGTCGGGGAACGGGACCCGGTTCCTGAGCCGCTGCTGCACGCGGGCCGTGTAACCGGCCAGCGGGCCGCCGGCCACCCCGGCCGCCGCGTCCAGGCGGCGTTCGCGCAGCACCAGGTGCGCGGCCAGGTCGCCCGTGGTCCAGCCCTCGCACAACGTCGGCGCGTCCGGGCCTATCTTGTCGAGCAGCGCGCACAGCGCTCGGCGCTCGTCGGCGGAGTAGCTCACCTGCTGATCCTAGGCGTCATTGCTACCCTGTCAGAAGTCCCCCGGACCTCCGAGGAAAGAGGAACGATGCTTGACCCTGCCATCGCGGCACGGCTGAAGCGCGATGCGTCCGGCCTGGTCGCGGCGATCGCCCAGCAGTACGACACCGGCGAAGTGCTGATGCTCGGCTGGATGGACGACGAGGCGCTGCATCGCACCCTTACCACGGGCCGGTGTACCTACTGGTCGCGCAGCCGCCAGGAGTACTGGGTGAAGGGCGGCACGTCCGGGCACTTTCAGCAGGTCAAGTCGGTGGCGCTCGACTGCGACGGCGACGCCCTGGTAGTCAAGGTCGACCAGGCCGGCGGGGCCTGTCACACCGGGGACCGGACCTGTTTCGACGCGGACGTACTGCGACGAGATGCGTAGGGAGTTCGCCCTGGTCCTGCTGGCCGGGGCGGCCGGAGCCGGCCTGGTCGTGCTGGCCGGCCGCCAGGCGTGGGCGCACGCCGTCTTCACCCCGCCGAAGCCGCTGCCCGCCCAGGACATCGCCGTCACCGGCCAGCAACTCGTCCCGCTGGCCGGCGCGCTGGCGCTGGCCGCGCTGGCCTGCCTGGCCGCGGTCATCGCCACCAGGTCGGTGATCAGGCGTGCCGTCGGCATCTTGCTGGCCGTGCTGGGCGCGGGCACGGCGGTCGCCGCGGCGACCGCCGTGCGGACTTCGGCCGTGCTGGCGGCGGCGCGGGCTAATGCCCTGGACGGACCGCTGGGCGGCTCCACGACCAGCGGATCGTCTTCCGGGGGGGCGGTGCACGAGATCGTCATCGCCGGGCCGGGCCGGGTCATCTCCGCGGGCGCGCCCTGGCGCGCGGCGGTCCTGGCCGGCGCGGTCGCGATCGCGGCGGCCGGCGTGGTTACCGCCTGGCGCGGCTCGCGCTGGCCGGTCATGGGCGCCCGGTTCGAACGGTCGGCCCCGGCGCGGCGGCCGGATGCCGATTCCGCCACCATGTGGGAGTCGCTGAGCCGTGACGTCGACCCCACGGTCGATGAAGTCACCCCCGGCTAGCGCCGGGCCCCGCGGATACCGCTCGGTTCTGCTGGCCGAGCACGAGCCCGACGTCGCCGAGATGTCGGCTCGCTACCTGCGCCGGGATGGGCTGCGGGTGAGCCTGGTGACCGCGCCGGAGCAGACGCTGGCCGAGCTGGCCAGCGGTCCGGACGCCGCCGTGCTCGACCTGACCATGCCCGGCCTGGACCCCCGGCGCATCCGCCGGGCGCTGCGGATCCCGATCATCTTCCTGGTCGCCGGCCCGCCGGGTCCCCGGCCCCGCGGGCTGGCCCGCGGGCCCGCGGGCCCGCGGCGGTGGCTGACCCGGCCGTTCGGCCCGCGCCAGCTGGTCGCCATGGTCCGCGAGGTGCTGGCCGAGGTGCCGCGGCCGGCGGCGGCGCACCATGGGCCCGAACGAGTGGGCGGGGCGCTCCGGCTGACCCCGGGCGAGTCGGCCATCCTGGCCGCCCTGCTCGAGCAGCCCGGGCGCGTGCTGTCCCGCCGCCAGCTGCTCGTCGCCGCGGGGCGCCCGGCGGCCGGCGACCGGGCCGCGGACGTGTATGTCGCCCAGCTCCGGGCCAAACTGGCGGCGGCCGCAGAGCCCTGTGCGATCAGGACAGTACGCGGCGTAGGCTACGTTTCAGGGGGGTAGTCACGCCGGGCTCTGGGTAGCAGGGCTACCATCGGTGGCGCAACAGTACCGATCTGAGGGGACGAGCGAACCGCGTGAGTGTGCTCGACGAGATCCTAGACGGCGTGCGTGCCGATCTCGCCGAACGGCAGCAGCGCGTCTCTCTTGACGAGCTGAAGGAGATGGCGCGGCGAGCGCCGTCCCCGCGGGACGCGATGGCCGGGCTGAAGGCGGAGGGCGTCAGCGTCATCGCCGAGGTCAAGCGGGCCAGCCCGTCACGGGGCGAGCTGGCGGCCATCGCCGATCCGGCCGCACTGGCCGGGGAGTACGAGGCCGGCGGCGCCAAGGTGATCAGCGTGCTGACCGAGCAGCGGCGCTTCGGCGGCAGCCTGGACGACCTGGACGCGGTCCGCCGCGCCGTCCAGGTGCCGGTGCTGCGCAAGGACTTCGTGGTCAGCTCCTACCAGCTGTGGGAGGCGCGTGCGCACGGCGCCGACGTGGTGCTGCTGATCGTGGCCGCGCTCGAGCAGAGCGCGCTGGTCTCGCTGGTCGAGCGGGCCGTCTCGATCGGGCTGCTGCCGCTGGTGGAGGTGCACGCCGAGCCCGAGCTCGACCGGGCCGTCGAGGCCGGCGCCACGGTTATCGGCGTGAACGCGCGTAACCTGGCCACCCTCAAGGTAGACCGCGGGATCTTCGGCCGGCTGGCCGGCCAGATCCCGGAAGGCATCGTCAAGGTCGCCGAGTCCGGCGTCCGCGGTCCGCGGGACCTGCTCGCCTACGCCGCGTCCGGTGCGGACGCCGTGCTGGTCGGCGAGAGCCTGGTCACCGGGAAGGACCCGCGGTGCGCCGTCGCCGACCTGGTGACCGCGGGGTCGCACCCCGCGCTGCGAGGAGAACGAGGATGACCGAGACGGTCACGGCGTCCGGGCACCACGCCCAGGCCGCCGAACCCGATATCTGCCCTGTCCCCGACGTCGCGGGCCACTTCGTGGTCGGCGCGGTCGGGATCGCCGAGGAGGGCGGGGCCCGCGAGGCGCCCGGCGTCGCCTACGGCGGCCGGTTCGCGCCCGAGGCGCTGATACCGGCGCTGGACGAGCTGGCCGCCGCCTACGAGCAGGCCCGCCGGGACCCTGTCTTCCGGGCTGACCTCGACGCGCTGCTACGCGGCTACGCCGCCCGCCCGACCCTGCTGTACCACGCGGAGCGGTTCGGCCGGCAGGCCGGCGGCTGCACGGTGCTGCTCAAGCGCGAGGACCTTACCCACACCGGGTCGCACAAGATCAATAATGTGCTCGGCCAGGCGCTGCTGGCCCAGCGGATGGGCAAGACGCGGCTGATCGCGGAGACCGGTGCCGGCCAGCATGGCGTGGCCACCGCGACCGCGGCCGCGCTGCTCGGCCTGGACTGCGCCGTCTACATGGGCGAGGAAGACACCCGCAGGCAGGCGCTGAACGTCTCCCGGATGCGGATACTCGGCGCCGAGGTGATCCCGGTCACGGCCGGCACCCGGACGCTGAAGGACGCCATGAACGAGGCCTTCCGCGACTGGGTCACGTCGGTCGGGCATACCCACTACTGCATCGGCTCGGTCGGCGGCCCGCACCCGTTCCCGATGATGGTCCGGGACTTCCAGCGGGTGATCGGCCTGGAGGCCAGGGAACAGGTGCTCGAGAGCACCGGCCGGCTGCCGGACGCGGTGATCGCCTGCGTCGGCGGCGGCTCCAACGCCATCGGCATCTTCCACGCCTTCATCGGTGACGCGCAGGTCCGGCTGGTCGGCTGCGAGGCCGGCGGCGACGGGCTCGATACCGGCCGGCACGCGGCCACGCTGACGGGCGGATCACAGGGCGTCCTGCACGGCATGCGGACGTTCGTCCTGCAGGACGCCGACGGCCAGACGCTCGGCACGCACTCGATCTCGGCCGGCCTGGACTACCCGGGGGTCGGCCCGGAGCACGTCTGGCTGCAGGAGACCGGCCGGGCCGAGTACCGCGCGGTGACGGACGCCGAGGCGATGAACGCGTTCTCCGTGCTGTGCCGGACCGAGGGCATCATCCCGGCCATCGAGTCCGCCCACGCGCTGGCCGGCGCGCTCGAGATCGGCCGTGAACTCGGCCCCGACGGGCTGCTCGTGGTCAACCTGTCCGGCCGCGGCGACAAGGACGTGGACACCGCATCGAAGTATTTCGGGGTGTGAGCGACGTGACGAGCGCGGTAACCACGGCCTTCGAAAAGGCGAACTCGGATAATCGCGCCGCCCTGGTCGGCTACCTGCCCGCCGGGTTCCCCTCGGTCGAGGGCGCCATCGAGGCGGCCAAGGTCATGGCCGCCGCCGGGGCCGACGTCATCGAGGTGGGCCTGCCGTATTCCGACCCGCTGATGGACGGCCCGGTGATCGCGGAGGCGGTGCAGCGCGCGCTGGCCGCCGGGACCCGGGTCGCGGACGTGCTCCGCACCGTCGAGGCGGTCGCCGCGTCCGGCGTGCCCGTCCTGGTCATGACGTACTGGAATCCCGTCGACAGGTACGGCGTGTCCGCCTTCGCCCGTGACCTGGCTGCCGCGGGCGGCTCGGGGCTGATCACCCCGGACCTCACCCTCGAAGAGGCGGGTGCCTGGCTGGACGCCGCCGCGGAGCACGACCTGGACCGGGTGTTCCTGGTCGCGCCCAGCTCCACCAGCGAGCGGATCGCCGTGGTCACCCAGGCTTGCCGCGGCTTCGTCTACGCCGCCTCGCTGATGGGCATCACCGGTACCAGGGACGCGGTCAGCAGCGACGCGCCCGGCTTGGTCGCACGGACCCGTGAGCACACCGACCTGCCGGTAGCGGTCGGCCTCGGCGTGAGCAACGCCGCCCAGGCCGCCCAGGTCGCGTCGTTCGCGGACGGTGTGATCGTGGGCTCCGCCTTCGTCCGCCGCCTCCTCGAAGCCGACGGCGGCGCGGCCGCCACCCAGGCCATCGCCGACCTGGCCACCGAACTCGCCGCCAGCGTCCGCCGTCCCGCCTCCTGAGGATTGCCCCCGGCTTCAGGTCCAGGCGGTAATGTCCGAAGATGCCGCTCGCGTCGATTCCGAGCCCTGGCCACACGGTCTGGCATCTGGGACCGCTGCCGGTCCGGGCCTACGCGCTGTGCGTCGTGGCCGGCATCCTCGTCGCGGTCGCGGTGGCCAGCCGCAGGTACCGGCGGGCCGGAGGCCAGGAAAAGGCCCAGGAAAAGGCCCAGGAAAAGGCCCAGGAAAAGGCACCGCCCGGGATCGTTCTCGACGTGGCCGCCTGGGCCGTCCCGTTCGCCTTGGCCGGCGCGCTGGCGCACGCCATCCTGCTAGACAACCGGCACATCTTCGGCGATGAGCACCGGCTGTGGCATGACGTCACGGGCGCGATCGCCGCCATCGGCGTGCCCGGCGCGGTGGCGCTCGGCGCGCTCGGGGCCTGGATCGCGTGCCGCCGGGCCAGGACCGGACTGGGGCCGGTCGCCGACGCGGCCGCGCCCGCGCTCGCGTTCGGGCTGGCCATCGGCGGCCTGGGCAACTGGTGGACGCAGCAGTTCTACGGTCCTCCGTCTACCTGGTGGTGGGCGGTGCGGATCGCGCCCACGCACCGGGCGCCCGGTTACGAGAATTACGCCACCTTCCAGCCCGTGTTCCTGTACCAGTCGCTGTGGGAGGCGGCGCTGGGCTTCGCGGTGATCTGGGCCGCCCGGCGGTTCACGCTGAGCGGCGGGCGCGCGTTCATGCTGTGCGCGGCCGGGTACGCCGCCGGGGGCGTCTGGGTGGAGACGCTGCGGGTCGGACCGTTGCCGCATGCCCTGGGCGTGCGCTACGGTGCGCTCGGCGACATCGCCGTTTTTGTCCTCGCCATAGCGGGCATGTACCTGACCAGTCCCGGGCGCAAACCGCAGGCTCGCAAACCGGCGAAGCGAGCGGTGGTAGAGGATTCTTCCGGTGATGTAATGTCTGTGTAACAGTGTCTTTAACTGGGCCAGTGTCGTCCCGAGCGCACTGAAGTGGCGTTTTTCGAGAGACGACGGGAGAGCCCATGGCGGGTGCTGGCCTTTACGACCCCCGGTTCGAGCACGACGCGTGCGGGGTCGGTTTCGTCGCGGACCTGTCCGGACGCGGCGGTCACGAAGTAGTGGCCAGGGCCCTGCGGGTGCTGTGCAACCTCGAGCACCGGGGCGCCAAGGGCGGTGACCCCGGCACCGGGGACGGGGCCGGGATCCTGACGCAGATCCCGGACGAGTTCTTCCGCGCCTCGTGCGCCTTCGAACTGCCCGAGGCCGGTGCCTACGCGGCGGGCATGGCCTTCTTCTCCGCCGAGCGGCACCTGGTCACCCCGGCCCTGGCCCGGCTGGCGGCCGCGGAGGGGCTGGTCATCCTCGGCTGGCGCGAGGTCCCGTTCGACATCACCGCCTGCGGTGACGGCGCGCGGGCGGTGCTGCCCGACGTGCTGCAGCTGTTCGTCGCGGGGGCCGAGGGCCAGCGCGGCATGGACCTCGAGCGGATGGCGTTCTGCCTGCGCAAGCGGGCCGAGCACGAGGCCGGGGTGTATTTCGCCAGCCTGTCCTGCCGGACCATCGTGTACAAGGGCATGCTGTCCGCGGTGCAGCTGGGGCCGTTCTACCCGGACCTGTCCGATCCCGCCTACGCCTCGACGCTGGCCCTGGTGCACTCGCGGTTCTCCACCAACACGTTCCCGTCCTGGCCGCTGGCCCACCCGTACCGGTACGTGGCGCACAACGGCGAGATCAACACCGTCCGCGGTAACCGCAACTGGATGCGGGCCCGGGAGGCCATGCTGGCCAGCGACCTCATCCCGCCCTCGCGGGACGGGCAGGGGATCGAGCGGCTCTTCCCGATCCTGGACTCCGATGCGAGCGACTCGGCCAGCTTCGACGAGTGCCTGGAACTGCTGCACATGGGCGGGCGGTCGCTGCCGCACGCGGTGCTGATGATGATCCCGGAGCCGTGGGAGAACCACGAGGAGATGACGCCCGAGCGGCGCGCGTTCTACCAGTACCACGCCGCGCTGATGGAGCCGTGGGACGGCCCGGCGCTGATCGCGTTCACCGACGGGTCGGTGGTCGGCGCCGTGCTCGACCGCAACGGCCTGCGCCCGGGCCGCTACTGGGTGACCAGCGACGGCCTGGTCGTGCTGGCCAGCGAGGTCGGGGTGCTCGACATCGACCAGGCCACGGTGATCAGGAAGGGCCGGCTGCAGCCCGGGCGTGTCTTCCTGGCCGACACGGCCGCAGGCCGCATCGTCGAGGACGAGGAGGTCAAGGCGGCCTTGGCGGCCGAGCACCCATACGAGAACTGGCTGCATGCCGGGCTCGTCTACCTCGACGACCTGCCCGACCGCCCCGACGGGGTGGCGGACCACGACGGCGAGGACCTGCTGACGCGGCAGCGGGTACACGGGTACACCGAGGAGGAACTGCGGGTCATCCTGACCCCGATGGCCCGGGCCGGCACGGAGCCGATCGGGTCGATGGGGACGGACACGCCGGTCGCCGTGCTCTCCGACCGGCCGCGGCTGGTGTTCGACTACTTCACCCAGCTGTTCGCCCAGGTGACGAACCCGCCGCTGGACGCGATCAGGGAAGAGCTCGTCACCTCCCTCGGCACGATCACCGGCCCCGAGCAGAACCTGCTCGAGCCGGTCCCGGCCTCCTGCCGCCAGATCGTGCTGCCCTACCCGGTGCTCGGCAACAGCGACCTGGCGAAGATCGCGGGCATCAACGACGACGGCAGCCTGCCCGGCCTGGCCTCGCACGTGGTCGACGGCCGCTACGACCCGCGCGGCGGCGGCGAGGGCCTGCGCGCCCGGCTGGCCGAGATCTGCGCCGACGTCTCCGCGGCGCTCGCCTCCGGCGCCCGCCTCATCATCCTCTCCGACCGGCTGAGCACCTCCCACTCGCTGGTCCCGATCCCCTCGCTGCTGCTGACCGGGGCGGTGCACCACCACCTGATCCGGGAGAAATCACGGACCCGGGTGGGCCTGATCGTCGAGGCGGCGGACGTCCGCGAGGGCCATCACGTGGCGCTGCTCGTCGGGTACGGCGCTGCGGCCGTCAACCCCTACCTGGCCATCTCGACCGTCAGGGACCTGGCCCGCCGGGGCTTGCTAACCGGGATCACAGAGAACAAGGCCGAGGCCAACCTGCTCAAGGCGCTCGGCAAGGGCCTGCTCAAGATCATGTCCAAGATGGGCGTGTCCACCGTCGCCTCCTACACCGGCGCGCAGATCTTCGAGGCCATCGGGCTGGGCCCGGAGGTCATCGAGGACTGCTTCGCCGGCACCACCTCGCGGCTGTCCGGCGTGGGCTTCGACGAGCTCGCCGAGGAAATCTGGCTGCGCACCGGCCACGCCCTGCACGCGGGCGCCGGGATGGAGTTCCGGCGACTGGACACCGGCGGGGAGTACCAGTGGCGGCGCGACGGCGAGCCGCACCTGTTCAGCCCGGAGGTGGTCTTCAAGCTGCAGCACGCCACCCGCAGCCGCCGGTACGAGATCTTCAAGGAGTACACCGCGCTGGTCGACGACCAGTCGCAGCGGCTGATGACCCTGCGCGGGCTGCTCCGCATCCGCGGCGTAGACCAGGGACACGACGCACCGGCACCTGACGAAGATGCCGAACCCGTTCGGATCGATGATGTCGAATCGGCGGCCAGCATCGTACGGCGGTTCGCCACCGGCGCCATGTCCTACGGCTCGATCTCGGCCGAGGCCCACCAGACCCTCGCGATCGCGATGAACCGGCTGGGCGGCCGGTCGAACACAGGCGAGGGCGGTGAGGACCCGGACCGGTTCAGCCCCGACGCCAACGGCGACCTGCGCCGCTCCGCGGTCAAGCAGGTCGCCAGCGGCCGGTTCGGCGTCACCAGCGAGTACCTGGTCAACGCCGACGACCTGCAGATCAAGATGGCGCAGGGGGCCAAGCCGGGGGAGGGCGGCCAGCTCCCCGGGTACAAGATCTACCCGTGGATCGCCAAGACGCGGTACTCCACTCCGGGAGTGGGCCTGATCTCGCCGCCGCCGCACCACGACATCTACTCGATCGAGGACCTGGCCCAGCTGATCCACGACCTGAAGAACGCCAACCCGGCCGCCCGGATCCACGTCAAGCTGGTATCCGAGGTCGGGGTCGGCACGGTGGCGGCCGGGGTGTCCAAGGCGCACGCCGACGTGGTGCTGATCAGCGGGCACGACGGCGGCACCGGGGCGGCCCCGCTGACCTCGCTCAAGCACGCGGGCGCGCCGTGGGAGCTCGGGCTGGCCGAGACCCAGCAGACCTTGCTCAGGAACAAGCTGCGGGACCGGATCGTGGTGCAGGCGGACGGGCAGCTCAAAACCGGCCGGGACGTGATCATCGCCGCGCTGCTCGGCGCGGAGGAGTTCGGGTTCGCCAGCGCTCCGCTGGTCGTGTCGGGCTGCATCATGATGCGCGTCTGCCACCTGGATACCTGCCCGGTCGGCGTGGCCACCCAGAACCCCCAGCTGCGGGCGCGGTTCAGCGGCAAGCCCGAGTTCGTGGTGAACTTCTTCGAGTTCATCGCCGAGGAGGTCAGAGAGTACCTGGCCCAGCTCGGGTTCGCCCGCCTGGAAGAGATCATCGGCCGGGTCGACCTGCTCGACAGCGTGCTGGCGGTGGAGCACTGGAAGGCGTCCGGCCTCGACCTTTCCCCGCTCCTGTTCCGGCCCCAGCTGCCCGAGGGCGCCGCCCTGACGTGCCAGCAGCGCCAGGACCACGGGCTGGACAAGGCGCTGGACAACACGCTCATCCAGCTCGCCGAGGGCGCGCTCGAGGAGGGCCGCCCGGTCCGGCTCGACCTGCCGATCAGGAACGTCAACCGGACCGTGGGCACCATGCTCGGCTACGAGGTGACCAGGCGCTGGGGCGGCGAAGGGCTGCCCGAGAACACGATCGACGTCTCGTTCCGTGGCTCGGCGGGCCAGTCGTTCGGTGCCTTCCTGCCCCGTGGCATCACGCTGCGCCTCGACGGCGACGCCAACGACTACCTGGGTAAGGGCCTGTCCGGCGGACGGCTCATCGTCCGGCCGCCCGCCGCGGCCACGTTCACCGCCGAGGAACAGGTCATCGCGGGCAACGTGATCGGCTACGGCGCCACCGCCGGGGAGATCTTCCTGCGCGGCATCGTGGGGGAGCGGTTCTGCGTGCGGAACTCCGGCGCGCTCGCGGTGGTCGAGGGCACCGGCGACCACGGCTGCGAGTACATGACCGGCGGCCGGGTGGTGGTCCTCGGCCCGGTCGGCCGGAACTTCGCCGCGGGCATGTCCGGCGGCGTCGCCTACGCGCTCGACCTGCCGCAGATCCGGGTCAACATGGAGATGGTCGACCTGGACCAGGTGAGCGAGGACGACGCGAAATTCCTCCGCGAGGTGATCGAGCGCCACCACGCGGAAACCGGCTCAGCGGTGGCGGCCCGGCTCCTCGCGGACTGGGATCCCGGCCGGTTCACCAAGGTCATGCCGAAGGATTACAAGCGGGTACTGTCCGCCGCCTCGCAGGCCGAACGCGAGGGCCGCGATATCAACGAGGCCGTCATGGCCGCGGCGCACGGATAGGAGGATCGAGCTATGGCCGACCCGAAGGGCTTCCTGTCCACGCCCCGCGAGGTCCCGGTCCGGCGGCCGGTGGACCTGCGGTTGCTCGACTGGCACGAGGTGTACGAGCCGTTCCCGCCCAGCCGCCTGGAGCGGCAGGCGGGCCGGTGCATGGACTGCGGCATCCCGTTCTGCCACAACGGCTGCCCGCTGGGGAACCTCATCCCCGAGTGGAACGACCTGGTCTGGCGGCAGGACTGGCGCGACGCCGCTGACCGGCTGCACGCCACCAACAACTTCCCCGAGTTCACCGGGCGGCTTTGCCCAGCGCCGTGCGAAGCGGCCTGCGTGCTCGGGATCAACTCCGATCCCGTCACGATCAAGCAGGTCGAGGTCGAGATCATCGACCGGGCCTTCGCCTCCGGCTGGGTGGTGCCGGTGCCCCCGGCCGTGCGGACCGGGCAGACCGTCGCGGTGGTCGGCTCGGGGCCGGCCGGGCTCGCCGCGGCCCAGCAGCTGACCAGGGCCGGGCACGCGGTGACGGTCTTCGAGCGCGACGAGGCGCCCGGTGGCCTGCTGCGGTACGGCATCCCCGAGTTCAAGCTGGAAAAGCGGCACCTGGACCGGCGTCTGGACCAGATGCGGGCCGAAGGGACCGAGTTCCGCTGCGGCGTCGAGGCCGGCACCGACGTTTCCGCGGAAACGCTGCGTGCCTCCTTCGACGCGATCGTGCTGGCGGGAGGGGCCCGGGTGCCGCGCGACCTGCCGATGCCCGGCCGCGCGCTGGACGGCATCCATCAGGCCATGGAATACCTGCCGCCGGCCAACCGCGCCGTCGCCGCCGACCCGGGCTCACCGGCTGACCCCGCCATCAGCGCCCGCGGCCGGCACGTGATCATCATCGGCGGCGGTGACACCGGCGCGGACTGCCTGGGGACCGCGCACCGCCAGGGCGCGGCCTCGGTGACCCAGCTCGAGATCTTGCCCCGGCCGCCCGCGACCCGGCCGGACCACCAGCCGTGGCCCACCTACCCGATGACCTACCGGGTATCGAGCGCGCACGAGGAGGGCGGCGAGCGCACCTACGCCGTGACCACACTGGAGTTCCTCGGCGACGACACGGGCCGGGTACGGGCGCTGCGGCTGGCCGAGGCCAAGGGATTCGACCCGGTGCCCGGCACCGAGCGCGAGCTGCGCGGCGATCTGGTCCTGCTGGCCATGGGCTTCGCCGGAGCCGAACGGCCCGGGTTGCTCGATGGCCTCGGCGTCGGTTTCGACCAGCGGGGCAACGTCGCCCGGGACGGCTCGTACGCTACCTCGGTGCCTGGCGTCTTCGCCGCCGGGGACATGGGCCGCGGCCAGTCGCTGATCGTCTGGGCCATCGCCGAGGGACGCAGCGCCGCTGCCGCCGTCGACCGGTACCTGGGCGGCCAGGCCGGCCTCCCGGCGCCGATTCCTCCCACCGCGCGCCCGCTGATCTGAGCCCGCGCTGGTTACCTGAGTCTCACACCCGGGTGTGATGAAAAGACCAGCTGTAGTGTCCGAAGGCGCATATCCTGCCGCTAATGGGACCTAAAGGGAGCGTTAGGTCAAAACAGGGCGGCGGTAGCAGCATGGCTAGGTGCCTGGCGGGCCACGAATCGGCGAACATCGACTTCTGCGACATCTGCGGGGCGAGGATCAGCGATACTCCCGGCTTCGGCCTTGATCGCGCGTCCGGGAAGCACCGCGGACCGGACCGGGGCGCGGTGAGCGACGGCCGGATCTGCCCGGGCTGCGGGGCGGCGGCGCCCGGTCAGTTCTGCGACGCGTGCGGCCTTCGCATCCGGGGCCGCAGTTCGTTCGGCACGTTCGGTCCGGCGGATGAGCAGGTCCCGTCCGCCGGGTCGTACTCCGGCCCGCCGGAATCGCTGTTCCCGCCGATTGACCGGCCGGGCGCCTCGTCCTCGCCCTGGGGCCCGGCGGATCCGCCTTCCTCCTGGAACACCCCGCCCCCGCAGGCAAATCCCCAGCAGGCATGGTCTCAGCAGACACAGCCCCAGCCGTCCCAGCCCCATCAGGCACAGTCGTATCAGGCACAGTCGTATCAGGCACAGTCGTATCGCGCCCCGGCGGAGCCCCCTTCCTCGTGGAGCCATCGACCGCAGCCGGGCCCGGCGGAGCCTGCCCCGTGGGATCTTCCGCCGCGGCAGGTTCCGGCGGAGCCTGCCCCGTGGAATTCTCCGCCCCAGGCTCCGTTCACCCCGCCCGCACCGGCCGAGCCCCGGCAGGCTGAGTCATGGTTCGCCGAACCCCGGCCCGCTGAGTCCCGGCCCGCTGAGTCCCGGCCGCCGGCGCAACCGGGCCCGTCCGGCGATACCGGGGCACTCGACCTGCTGGAATCGCTGTTCTCACAGGAGCCGCCCGCCGCCCCGGCGGCCCAGCCGACCCCGCCGACCCCGCCGTCCCAGGCAGCCCAGCCGACCCCGCCGACCCCGTCGGCTCGGGCCGAACCCATGGCCCCGGCCGTATCACCCATCGCGCTCGCACCACCGGCCGCACCGGGATCCCTGGCTCCGCCGACCAGGCCCATACCGGCGCTCACGGTCGCCTGGACCGTGCTGGTCACCTCGGATCGTGCCTACTACGACAGGATGAAATCGGTGCGCGACCGGCAGGGCCCGGATGTGGCCTTCCCGGCGCATCCCGCGGAACGCAGGATCCGGCTGACCGGCAGCCAGATGCGCATCGGCCGCCGCAGTGCCACCCGTGAGCTCAAGCCCGAGATAGACCTGGCCGACCAGCCGGGCGACCCCGGCGTCAGCCGCCTGCACGCGATCCTCATCGCCGCGCCCGACGGCACCTGGTCGATCCTCGACTCCGGATCGGCCAACGGCACCCTGCTGAACGGCCGCGAGATCCCGGCGGGCCAGCAGATTCCCCTGCAAGAAGGAGACCGGATCAACGTGGGGGCATGGACCGTCATCAGCATGAACCGGTCCTAGGCGGTGTCTCAAAAGAGGCACCCCGCCGGCCTGCCCTGATCCCGCCAACCGCGCTTCCTCTGGTATTAACTAACCAGACGCACTGATTGTCAGTGCCACGGGAGCGGTTTTGGCGGTCGGTCCATGACAACGAGCGTCGGCGTAAAGCCCAGCCAGCAGGCTCCCGCGCCGCTGGCGCGTGAGACCTGGTGGCGGTCCCGCCTGGACGGGGCGGCCACGCCGACACGGCTCGGGCTGCTGCTCGCCGTGCTGATCGTGTTCAGCCTGGCCTGGGGGGTGCTGGCCGGGCTGACCGCCAGCCAGCACGCGTCGGCGGCCGGCGAGGTGGTCGCGGTGAGCGAGCCGCTGAGCCTGGACGCGGAGCAGATCTACACCAGCCTGTCCGACGCCGGCGCCACCGCGGCCAGCGCGTTCCTGGCCGGCGGCCTGGAACCGGCCACGGCCCGGCAGCGCTACCAGGCCGACATCACCCAGGCGGCGATCAAGATCGAGGCGGCCAGCGCGCTGGTCGGCTCGTCCGCCGCCAGGACCCAGCTGCCCGGTCAACTGGCCAAGAAGACGGCATCGGCCAGCACGGCCATCGGGGACGACCTGGCCATCTTGTCCGGGCAGTTGCCGGCCTACGCCGACGAGGTGGGCACGGCCCGCGCCGACAACCGGCTCGGCCTGCCGCTGGGCGCGGCTTACCTGCGTGAGGCCTCGACCCTGCTGCGCGGCACGCTGCTGCCGGCGGCCAGCGACATCTACACCAGGGAGAGCGCGCTGCTGACCTCGTCCAGCGCGCAGGCGACCGGCCTGCCGCTCGTCGTGATCGCGGTGCTGGTCGGCCTGGGCATCGGCTACGTGCTCGTCCGCTCGTTCCGGTGGCTGGCCCGGCACACCCACCGGGTAGTGAACTACGGCCTGCTGCTGGCCGCGCTGGCCGGGCTGGTCTCGCTGGTGTGGCTGGCCGGGGCCTTCGCGGCGGGCCGGGCCGATCTGCTGCACGCCCAGCAGCAGGGCTCCATCCCGGCTCAGGCTTTCGCCCGGGCGGAGGTGGCGGTACTGCAAGCCCACGCGGACGAGAGCCTCACCTTGATCGACAACAGCGGCGAGGATAGCTACCAGACGGACTTCGTGGCCGAGCAGAAGCTGCTCGGGCCCGGCCCGGGCACGCTGCTGGCCGCGGTGGGGGCATCCACCGGGAACAGTGACGTCGCGGTGCAGGCCCGGGCCTGGTACCAGGCGCACGCGGCGCTGCGCGCGCAGGACGACGGCGGCGATCACGCTGCCGCCGTCCAGTCGGCCCTGAGCGGCAACGCCGCCACCACGTTCGGACGGCTGTCCACGACCCTGATCCAGGGGATCAGTGACCGGCAGGCCGTCTTCGCCGCCAGCGCCCGCAGCGGCCGGGACGATTTCACCGGACTGGCCGTGGGTATGGTCGTGGCGGCCCTGGTGATGGTGGCAGGCTGCGCCTGGGGACTCAGCCGTCGTCTCGCGGAGTACCGGTGAACGCGCCTGGCCGCCGCTGGCGGCGCGTGCTGGTGGCGGTGCTCGCCGCGTCCGGGCTGGCGCTGGGCACCGCGGCGGCGGTCGCCGCCCCCGGCCAGCCGCCCACCGCCCGGACCGCCAGCGCGGCCGCCGCGCACCAGACCGCCGGCACGCGCCAGGCTGCCGCCGCGTGCAACCCGAATGCGAGCAGCCTGCGTCCGTCCGGCCCGGCGCAGGTGACGTCCGGCTCGTTCATGGCCAAGATCCGGGCCCGCGGCTACCTCATCGCGGGAGTGGACCAGAGCACCTACCACTTCGGCTTCCTCAACCCGCTCACCGGAAATATCGAGGGCTTCGACATCGACACGATCCGGGCGGTGGCCCAGGCCATCTTCGGTACCTCCGACCCGAGCAGGATTCATTTCAAGGCGATCTCCGACGAGCAGCGGATCCCGGACATTGAAAACGGCACCGTGGACATCGTGGCGCACACGATGACGATCACCTGCGACCGGCTGAAGGACGTCGACTTCTCCGCCGTCTACTTCGAGGCACACCAGAAGGTCCTGGTCCTGAAGAGCTCCACCGCGACCAGCCTGGCCAGCCTGCGCGACCAGAAGGTGTGCGCCACCACGGGATCGGACTCCGTCAACACGATCGACGCGGTAAAGGCCATCGCGGTCCAGGTACCGTACTGGACCGATTGCCTCGTGCTGCTGCAGCAGAACGACGTGGCCGCGATCTCGACCGACGACTCGATCCTGGACGGGCTGGCCGCGCAGGATCCGTGGACGAAGATCATCGGCTCGGAGCTCACCCAGGAGCCGTACGGCCTGGCCATCTCCAAACAGCACCCGGAGTTCGTCCGGTTCGTGAACGCGGTCCTTCAGCAGTACGAATCGGACGGTCAGTGGAAGGCCAGCTACCAGCTCTGGCTCGGCCCGGCGCCGCAGAAACCGCCGCCGCTCCAGTACGCGAGCTGACGCGATGATGAGCCAGACGGGGGCACCAGCGGGGAGAGCGGCGCTGACGAGGGGAGCACGGTGGCGATGAGCACCTGCGCGAGCTGCGGCGGGGCGATCGAGGACGGGTACTGCATCGTCTGCGGCCTGGCCGCTACGTCGGCTGGGCAGGCTCCGTCGGCTGGGCAGGCTCCGTCGGCTGGGCAGGCTGCGCCTGCGTCCGGTCCGTTCGCCCATTCCGCCCCCTCCGGGTCGCGGCTGTCGTCGTCCGCGCCGGCGTCCGGGCCGTCCGGGGCGGGCACGACGGGCAGTCGCCGCACCTCGGGCACCCGGGGGTCCCGGCGGACCAGCGGCCGGTCGGCCCGGGGCCGGCTGGGCGCGGGCCTGGTGGAGATCCCGCCGGTGCCCTACCGCGACCCGGCCAGCGCGGTGCTGGCCGACCCGCGGGTACCGGAG
>JBEKJP010000057.1:0-42404 GCA_050011155.1 Streptosporangiaceae bacterium | reverse complement strand
GTACCGCCACGCTCGTCCCCGGGCTCGACATGTACCAGTCGGCCTTCGCCAACGACCAGTACGGCTACGGCATGGCGATCGGCACCTTGCTCTTCGTCGTCATGCTCGTCTTCACCCTCATCGCCATGCGGGCACTGCGCTCCCGGACCACGTAGGTCAAGGACCGCGTAGCCCCACCACAAAGAGGTGGGTACACCATGCGAAGAACTACGCTCACGATAGCCACGGCCCTCCTGGCCGCGGGAGCCGCGGGAACCCTGGCCGCCTGCTCCTCCGGCGGATCAAGCGGATCAAGCAACGGCAGCAGCGTCGTCATCAAGGCGGAACTCCCGCCCAACACCGGCGCGATCACCGCGGCCGACAACGCCGGCCTCAAGAGCCTCACCACGCAGTACGAACAAGCCCACAAGAACGTCACCGTCCAGTGGCTGCCGAACAACACCGCCAGCATCACCGCGGCCAACGCCACCCTGGAGAGCCAGGCCTCCGGCGGCAGCGCCCCCGACCTGGTGTGGGAGCAGTACGGCCCGGTCACCTCGGGCGCCCTCCCGGCGGGGCTGCTGCAGAACATCAAGCCCTACCTGGACAAGCCCAATCCCTACGTAGCAGGCAACGCCAGCTGGCTGAGCCTGTTCTCCGCCTCCACGGTCCCGTACATGACCTCGCCGAACGGCGACATCGACATCATCCTCGGCTCGAACGTCGAGACCGGCATGTTCTACAGCAAGGCGGCCTTCACCAAGGCCGGGATCGCGGCCACCCCCACGACCTGGGCGGACTTCATGACCGACCTGGCCAAGCTGAAGAGCGCCGGCGTCACCCCGCTCATGTTCGCCGACGGCGGCCTGTGCAACCCGTCCTGGTACGAACGCCTGGCTACCTCCTCCCTGCTAGCCGGCCAGGTCAGCCAGTTCGACGTCAACCACGCCCAGGTGACCAACGGCCTCGACGTGGCCGTCGGCATCCACAAGGGCATCATCAGCATGAGCAACCCCCGCTACGCCGAGGTCTGGAAGCTGCTCGGCCAGCTCGCCGGCTTCTCCGCCAAGGGCACCAGCAGCTACGACGCCTGCACGCCCCCGACCGCGACGACCCCGCCCCTGAGCACGCAGTCGCTGCTGGTCCAGGGCAAGGTCGGCATCTTGTGGGGCGGCAGCTGGTACATCCCGCAGCTGAACTCGGCCGGCTTCACCGACAAGTACGGCGTCTTCCCCGAGCCGCCGATCACCTCGGCCACGACGTCCCTAGCCAGCGGCACCTCCACCGTCGGCCTGATCGGCGGCCCGAACGGCAACGGCCAGTGGGGCGTCACCTCGCAGCACGCCGACAGCACCATGACCGCGGCCAAGACCGCCACCGTGATGAACTTCGTCGCCTGGCTGTTCACCCCGCCGCACCTGGGCGACTGGATCAAGATCAACCAGTCCGGCGCCGACATCCCGACCGAGACGAACGCCCCGACCCTGAACCTGCCCGGCCTGCAGAGCCTGGTCCCGACCGGGAAGGTCACCACGGTGGTGGATGTCATCCTCGACGACGTGCTATCCACCGCGGCGACCAACTCGGGCCTGCGGCTGGTCCAGGACTACATCGACGGGTCCATGAGCTACAACGCCTTCGCCACCCAGTGGCAGTCACTGCTGACCAGCTCGGCGCAGGCCTGGGCCACGCAGAACCACGTCGACCTCAGCAAGTACTGAGGTGCGTCACCGCTGGATCAGCCTGCGCTGGATCAGCCTAACCAGTGGGGCGGTGATCGTCGTACTGACCTACTTCCCGATCATCTTCGTGGTCTCGAACTCGCTGAAGACCGGCGTGAACATCTTCACCAGCGGGGTGTTCTCGCTCTTCACCCAGTTCGACTACCAGAACTACGTGCAGGCCTGGGCGGGCGTGCGCCAGCCGCTGCTGAACACGCTGATCGTGGCGGCCGCCTCGATCGTGATCGGCGTGACCGCGGCCGCGCTGGGCGCGTACGCGTTCTCCCAGCTGCGGTTCCGCGGCAAGGGCCTGCTGTTCATGGCCTACGTCGCGCTGCTGCTGATCCCGTGGACACTGACCCTGATCCCGCTGTTCCTGACCATCAGCAAGCTCCACCTGTTCAACACCGAGTGGGCGCTGGTCCTCCCGTACGCGGCCAGCGCCCAGCCGCTGCTGGTGCTGATCTTCCGCGGCTTCTTCGACCAGCTCCCGAAGGAACTGATGGAAAGCGCGCGTACCGACGGCTGCGGCGAACGGCAGGTGCTCCTCAAGATCGTCGCCCCGCTGACCCGGCCGGTGCTGCTGACCGGCGCGATCCTGGTGACGATCAACGTCTGGGGCGACTACCTGTGGCCCACCATCGTCATCCAGGACCCGCACCGCACCACCATCTCGGCCGGGGTGCAGCAGTTCGTGGGCAGCTTCGGGCTGAACGTGAGCAGCGGCGGGGCCGTCTTCGCCGCCTTCGTCATCGCCACCTTGCCGATGTTCGTCCTGGTCGGCTTCACCATGCGCTATTTCGTCTCCGGCCTCACCGAAGGAGCCTTGAAACTTTGACCAGCCCCCTGATCCCCGCCGGGCTGCGCTGCGCCCACCAGACCGGCTCGCTCGGCGTGACCCCGGACCGGGTCCGGTTCAGCTGGATTCTCGAAGGCGAAGGCCGCGACCGCGCCCAGACCGCCTACCAGATCCTCCTCACCCAGGACGACACCCAAGTCTGGGACAGCGGGCGAGTCGAGTCGGCCGCCACCACCGACATCGCCTACGGCGGCCCGCCGCTAGCCGCCGGAACCAGGTACCGCTGGAAGGTGCAAATCTGGGACGAGTCGAGGCTAAGGTCAGCATACAGCTCTCCCGCCGTTTTCGAAACAGAATTGGAACGAACGTATGGGTGGCACGCCTCCTGGATCACCCTCGGCCGGGTCCGCGAGGAGTTCCGGCCGCCCAGCGAGCCGGGGCCTTCCGATCCTGTCGTCAACGCCCTGTTGCCACCTCCCTACCTGCGCCGCGAGTTCCGCTTGGACCAGCCGGCGGCCTCGGCCCGGCTGTACATCACCGCGCTCGGCCTGTACGAGGCGCGGCTGAACGGCCAGCGGGTCGGCGACGCGGTCCTCGCGCCCGGCTGGACCGACTATGCCCGGCGGATCCCATACCAGGCCTACGACGTGACCGGGCTGCTGCGCCCCGGGGACAACGTCCTCGGGGTCATCGCCGCCGACGGATGGGCCTGCGGCTTCTTCGGCTTCGACGCCAAGCGGGCCGGCCGCCACTACGCCGAGGCGCCCGAGCTCCTAGCCCAGCTGGACATCCGGCTGGCCGACGGCACCGAGGAGCGGATCGTAACCGACGGCCAGTGGCGGGCCGCTTTCGCCGCCATCCGCCACGCCGACCTGCTGATGGGGGAGCGGCACGATCTCACCCGCGAGCCGCACGGCTGGGACGCCCCCGGTTTCGACGATGGTCACTGGCGCGAGGTCCGGGTCCGGGCGCGTGACGCGACACCGCTGGTCGCCGACCCCGGGCCGCCGATCCGGGTAACGGAGGAGATCGCCCCGCGGTCCATCGCCACCGACGACCACGGCCGCCACATCGTCGACTTCGGCCAGAACCTGACCGGCTGGCTCCGCCTCGGCCTCGACGGCCCGGCCGGGGCCCGCATCCGGATCCGGCACGGCGAGGTGCTCGCCCCGGACGGCTCCCTGTACACCGATAACCTGCGCACGGCCCGGGCCGTGGACGAGTTCGCCACCGCGGGCGGTGCCGAGGTGCTCGAGCCCCGGTTCACCCTGCACGGGTTCCGCTACGCCGAGATCACCGGCTATCCCGGCGACATCGAGCAGGCCGACATCACCGCCCGGGTGGTGCACTCCGACATCCCCGCGACCGGGTCGTTCGCTTCTTCCCAGCCCTGGCTGGATCAGCTCTGGCGGAACATCGACTGGGGCCAGCGGGGCAACTTCATCAGCGTCCCCACCGACTGCCCGCAGCGCGACGAACGGCTCGGCTGGCTCGCCGACGCCCAGGTCTTCGCCCGCACCGCCTGCTACAACCGCGACGTCGCGGCGTTCTTCGCCAAGTGGCTGGACGACGTGGCCGACGCCCAGTACGACTCCGGCGTCTACCCGGACATCGCGCCCCGGCTCAACATACCGTGGGCGGGCGCCCCGGCCTGGGCCGACGGCGGCGTGATCGTGCCCTGGACGGTGTGGAAGATGTACGGGGACACCACGATCCTGGACCGCCACTTCGACGGCATGGCCAGGTGGATGGCGTACCTCGAGCGGGCCAACCCCGGGTACCTGCGCACCCGCGAGCTCGGGAACAGCTACAACGACTGGCTGGCCCCGGTCGAGGACAAGACCCCGGTCGAGCTGCTCGCCACGGCCTACTGGGCGTACGACGCCACCCTGATGGCCGAGATCGCCGAGGCCACCGGACGGCCCGGCGAAGCCGCCGGATACCGGGAGCTCCTGGCCCAGATCCGTTCGGCCTTCATGGATGCCTTTGTGGCCGCCGACGGGCAGGTCACCTCGGGCACCCAGACCGCCTACGTCCTCGGCCTGCACATGGACCTGATTCCCGGCGAGCGGCGCGCGGCCGCGGCCGGCCACCTGGCAGCGGCGATCCGCCGGGAGAACTGGCACCTGACCACGGGCTTCGCCGGCGTCGGCTACATCCTGCCGGTGCTCACCGCGGCCGGCTACGACGCGATCGCCTACCGGCTGCTCGAGCAGGCCTCGGCGCCGTCCTGGCGGTACATGGTCGACGCGGGCGCCACCACGATCTGGGAACGCTGGGACGGCTGGACCGCCGAGCGCGGCTTCCAGTCCGCCCGGATGAACTCCTTCAACCACTACGCGCTCGGCTCGGTCGGCGAGTGGCTCTACCGGTTCGTCCTGGGCATCGACCAGGAGCCGGGCACGGCTGGCTTCGGCCGGCTCCTGGTCCGGCCGCACCCGGGCGGCTCGCTGAGCTGGGCGCGCGGCACCTACCGGTCGGTGCGCGGCCCGATCGCCAGCGGCTGGCGGCGAGATCACGGCCGGTTCACGTTCTGGATTGAGCTGCCGCCGAACGTCGTCGCCAGCGTCCGCATCCCCAGCGACGACCCGGCCGCGGTCCGCGACCAGGCCGGCACCGGGCCCGTCTCGGTGGCCGGGTACCCTGGCGCCCTTGGTGCCACCGAAGCGGTCTTCACGGTCGGGTCGGGCTCGCACGAGTTCGCGGGCCCCGCCCTCACCGGTTATGGTCGTTGAGTAGCGGTCAACCTGCATACCCAGGGGAGTCATGGCCCGGAGCGGCAGCCTCGCGGCGTGGGAGCAGCGCCTGGCCACGCAGCGGCGCGAGGACGACCGCCAGGCGCGGCAGAAGCGGCAGGCCGAACGGGACGCCGAGCGGATCCGCCAGCAGGACCACCTCGCTTCCAGGCAGCAGGAGGCGGTCGACAAGACCGCCGAGACGCAGGCCCGGATGAAGGAGCTCGGCGAGGTAATGACCAGCGTCTTGCCGCTGCGCCCGCTGACCTTCGAGCGGCTGCTGGCCGCTCCGAAGACCCCCGGATTCGACCCCGGCCCGCTCGCGGCGGCCGGGCCCGAACCGCGGTGGAAGGACTACGCGCCCGCCCCGGCGACCGGCCTCGGCCGCTTCCTGGGCGGCGGCCGCCAGGCCCGGCTGGCAGCCGAGCAGGCCAGGACCCGGTTCGACGCCGCCGTCGCCGAGCACCAGCGCCAGGAGGCCGAACGCCGCCGGGCCCTCGCCGCCGCCAAGGCCAGCTACGACCGGCAGGTAACCGAGGAACGAGCCAAGACGGCGGCCAGGAATGCCTACGTCACACAGCGGCAGGCCGCGTTCGCGGTCCGCGACCCGGAGGCGGTGCAGTGGTTCGCCGGCTGCGTGCTCCGGGCGTCCCGCTACCCCGACGGCTTCCCCCGCGACTACCGGGTGACCTACGATCCGCAGGCCCGCCGCCTCGCCGTCGACCTGGAACTCCCGTCCCGTGACGCGGTACCGGCCGTCCGCGCCTACCGCTACGTCAAGACCCGCGACGCCATCGAGCCGGTGCCCCGCGCCGAGAACGAGATCACCCAGGCCCACGAGCGCCTCGTCGCCTGTGTCGCGCTCCGCTCCCTGCACGAGCTCTTCGGCGCCCTGCCGCCCGACCTGGTCCAGGCGATCGCGCTCACCGCCTGGACCGCCACCACCGACCGGGCCACCGGCACCCCGGTCCGCCCTCGCCTCATCGACCTCCGCGCCGACCGCGATACCTTCGCCCCCCTGGTCCTCGACGCCGTCGACCCGGTCGCCTGCCTGTCCCACCTGACCGCCCAGGCTCCATCGACCCCGGCCTAGCACCTACGGTCGGTCGCCCACCCGCCGCCAGCCGTAGTCGCCTTCGCGGCAGTAGCGGCCGGGGCGGAATTCGCCGGCGGCGAGAACGACCTTGAGCGCGATGCCCGCCTCTACGTGCACGCGCAGCATCCGGTCCTCGGGCAGCCCGAGGATCTCCGCGACGTTCTCGGGAACGGCCGAGTTGCCATACGGCCGCTTGCAGCTGATCGCGGGCCCCCCGTAACCCTCTCCCTCGTCCCAGTGGATGAAGAGGTGCCGTAGGAGCTTGAGGTGCTCCTCCGTCACCGTGAACCACACACTCCGGGCGAGGGAACTGGACAAGTCAGCCGTGTCGATCATGCCGCATTGAAATTCAGTTCGATAAATACTAGTTAATGATCTTCGAAAGTGATAAGTTGTTCGTAGCGGAAGTCTCCGCGGACCCCCTTTCCCTAGCCGGCCAGGTGTGTCATGTCTGCTGCGCTGTTCCCCGAGCCTGATGAGCCACGTGGCTCTGGGCTGGCTGGGGATGAGGGCATCCCGCAGGGCCTGTACGTGACGGCACCGGCGGAGGACCTGTCGCTGGAGGGGTTCGCGGAGGAGGGCCGGGCGGACACGATGGCGCCGGGGCCCCTGCTGGCCATGGTCCTCGACACCGCCGCCGGGCCGGACGGGACCGGGCTGGCCGGGCTGTCCGATGATCAGCTGATCGGGTTCCTCTCAGGGGCCCGGCGGATGGAGTCGCGCATGGCGTGGGCCAAGATGGCCGCGCTGGCCGAGTTCGCGTCCCGGCCCCGGCGGCAGGACTTCGCCGCCGATGAGATCGCCGCGGCGTTCCGGCTGGCCTGGCTGTCGGCGGCCGGGGAGATCGCGTACGCCCAGGCAGTGGCCCGGCGGCTCCCGGTCACCTTCGCCGCACTGGCCGCGGGCAAGATCGACCCGGTCCACGTCAGGATCATCGAGGACGTCACCAGCGTCTTGTCCGATGCGGATGCCGCGGTCGCGGATGAGATCCTGGCCGCGGCGGCGCGGTCCAGGACCTACGCGGAGCTGCGGCGGGCCGCGTCCAGGCTGGTGCTCAAGCTCGACCCGGAGGCGGCGCGCAAGCGCAAAGAGAAGGCCCGGCGCGAAGCGCGGGTGCGCTCGTTCCGGGAGGAGTCCGGCAACGCCGGGATCTCCGGCCGGGAACTGCCCAGCGTGGAGGTGCTGGCCTCGATGCAGCACGTCGAGGACCGCGCCCGCGCCCTGCGCGCGGCCGGGGTGCCGGGTACCTGGGAGGAGCTGAAGGTCCGCGCCACCTTGGACCTGCTCCAAGAACGCGACTCCCGGCCGCCCGCAGGCGAGCCGCCCGCCAGCGGCGGCGTGAGCGGCGGCTCCGGAACGCCTGACAGCTCCGGCCCGGACGGCCCGGAACCCGATCACGGCCCTGGTCACGATCACGGCCCTGGTCACGATCACGGCCCTGGTACCGGCGGCGGCCCGGACGAAGGGCCCGCGTCGGGTCCCGGCACCGGCGGCCCCAGCGTCGGCGCGCTGATCACCATCACCGTGCCGCACACCGCCCTAGGCAGCGATAACGGGCCGCCCGGCGAGGTGGCCGGGTTCGGGATCACCGACCACGCCGACACCCGGGACCTGGTCACCGCCGCCGCGGCGAACCCGGCCACCCGGTGGTGCCTGACCGCCCTGCACCCCGACGGCACCGCCGCCGCCCACGCCTGCGCGGCCGGAACCCACCCGTGGCCACCCGCACAGGGGCCACCGGGACCGGTGACCCTCCGTAGCCTCATGGACTTCCTGAACATCACCGGCCTCACCCCGGTCATCCGCGGACCGTGCGACCACGCCAGCGCCGAGGACCGCTACCGGCCCAGCCGCAAGCTCCAGCACCTGGTCAAGGCCCGCAACACCACCTGCACCGCGCCGGGCTGCAGCCGCCGCGCCGCCGCCTGCGACCTCGACCACACCCAGGCCTACGACCACCGCGGCCGGACCTGCGAATGCAACCTCGCCCCCCTATGCCGCCATCACCATCGCTGCAAGCAAGCCGACGGCTGGCGGCTGGAACAGCCCCAGCCCGGGGTCCTGGTCTGGCACACCCCAGCCCGCCGCACCTACACCACCACCCCCACCCAGTACGCCAGCTAACACCGCGGCGTCGCGCTCTCGGCTTCGGCGCTGATCCGTCTGGTCATCCTCCCGAGCACCTTGAGCTTGCTCGGCCAACGCAGCTGGTATCTGCCCCGCTGGCTGAGCTGGCTGCCGAACCTCCAGGTGGAACCACCCGAGGCACCCTCCTCCGGTGAGCCCGTAGCCGTCAAGGCACCCAGTCCAGCCTGAACCGACCAGGCCGGACGCCACAACCACTGAAATGACCCTGGCGGGACAGACTTAGCCCGCGGTCTCGCGTTCGGCCGCCTCCAGGGTGTCCATCAGCTTGCGCAGGGCTTCCAGGTAGCCGCGGGACTCCTGGAGCAACGAGGCCAGCGGACCTTCGCCGAACTGCCTCGCCGGGCCGTCCCGCCAGTGCTCCGCGGCCTGGTCCCAGGCGTCGCCGAGCAGCCGCAGCTGCTGGTCCCCGTCCTGCTCCGGTCGGCTGACCATGATCACGACGCCGGCGCCTGGAGACGGCGGGCCGCCTCCAGGCGGCTGATGAGAGCCGCCAGCTGTTCTTCCATCCGGGGCAGGTCATCGGCCAGCAGGGCGCCGAACCGGCCGGCGATGCCGGAGAACTCGCTGACCTCCGCCTCGATTCGCTGCTGCCAGAGCTGGATCCGCTCCAGCCGCTCGGTGACATGCTCCACCGCCCGCGCGTAACCCGAGCAGTCCACCGGGAGGTCGTCCGGACCGGCCTGGGCGGCCCGCTCCCGGCAGCCGGCGTACTCGCCCCGGGACATTTCGAGCTGGGCCCGCAACTGGCCGGCCCGGTCCTCCAGCGCCGAACGGGTCATCCGGACCTGGTCCTCACCCCGGGCCGCCACGTCGCGCTGGGCGTGCCGGTAGCGGGCCAGCGCGTCGTGCAGCCCCTTGAGGGCGTCGATGTCAGCGTGAATCGCGGCCACGCCGCCCCGTCCCGCTGCCGGAACCACTGCCGGAACCACTGCCTGACCCGGCGCCCTGCGCGCGGCGCACCTCGGCCCGGCCGACCCCCAGGCCGGCCCCGGCGCCCGTCTCGAGATAGCCGCCGAGCCGCTCGATCAGCGCCGCGAGGTGCGCCTCGTGCCCTTCGGTCGCCTCCAGGTAGGCGGTGATGCCCGGGAGTACCTCCTCGAGCGCCTCGCCGAACATCCGGTACATGTCGTCGCGCCAGACTTCGCCGAGCTCGCGCCAGTGGCTCTGGATGGTCGCGAAGTTCTCGGCCAGGTCGTGGTTGAACCGCATCAGGTGCGACCTGAACTCGGCCAGCGCCTCGATATCGTTGACAACCCCTGACATGCAGCTACTCCTAGGTCGTGCGCCGGCAGACGCCCTCGAACTCGGCGGCGAGCTCATCCAGGCTCATGGTGACGATATCCGGGTATTTCGCCACCCCGCCGGTGGCGATGTGCTCCACCCGGCTGTGATAGGGGATCTCGACCCGCTGCTCCTTCATCAGCGCGCCGATGGCCGCCGCCAGCGGCGGCAGGAACCGGTTGACCTCCCGGTTCCGGTCGGGGACTTCCTCGGGCACCTCGCGCAGCACGGCGCGCAGCGCGTTGATGGCCGGGCCGATCGCGGCCGGCGGCATCGTGGCGCTGATGACCCGCAGCTGCTCAGCGTGGATCCGCCAGCTCGCGTTCGCCAGCGCCAGGCGCAGCTCCGCGGCGGCGCTCTCTTCTCCGGAGCTGGCCAGGAAGCTGGCCAGCGCGCGCACGTCGTCCCAGTCGCCCCGCTCGATCAGCGCCCCGGCCAGGGCCAGGCAGCTGCCGACCACTTTCGCCCAGAGCAGGCCGGCGTCCGCGTAGGCGTCGAGGAGTTCGGCCTGCCGCTCGACGCCGTCCTCGTTCGGCATCAAGGGAGTGGGACCCAGCAGGCGCGCCCGGCCGGCCGCCTTCAGCAGCTCTGCGGTGAGGAAGAGCAGGTCCTCGCATTCGGCGGCCAGCTTCCCGGCCCGCTCCTGGTCCCCGGCCAGCAGCCGGTGCGCGAGGATGGCCGGCCGGACTGCCTGGCGTAGGGCCAGGTAAGGGGACGCGGCGTCAGACATGGAATCCTTCCTTGGCGAAGGCGTACAGGGAATCGGTCGAGTACGGCTTGAACTTCTCCACCTGCTCGACCGGCCACTCGGTGTCCCGGTACAGGGCGCGGTCGTCGTCCAGGCTGGCCCCGGCGGCCACCCCGAGCAGCGCGTCGCTCTCCGCGGGCGACATCACGCGCAGCACCGCGCGCAGGCCGAAGAAGCCGATGCCCGCCCGCCGCAGCGCGCGCTCGGCCGTAGCGTAGCCGTCGGTCCAGGCCACCACGTGGATGCCGGCGTCCGGTCCCTTGTCGGCCAGCCGGACCAGCTGGGCCGAGGTCTCGCTCGGCCGGCCGTAGTCGCCCTCGGCCAGCAGCTCGTGCCACCGGTGCATCCCGGCGATGAGGAAGAACCGCTCCGGCTGGACCGCACCGCCAGCACCGGAATCCTGGCCGTCCAGCCGGTTCTCCAGGTCGTCGATGAGCTCGTCGAGCTCGTCGCCGACCGTGCGGCGGTCCGCGATCCGCACCTCGTGCGGCAGGTTCCGCACCGGGTCGAAGAAGCCGCGGAACGGTGACGAGGGCCGGGTGAACTCGGCCACAGTGAACCGGATCTGCCCGGGGGAGCGCTGGACCGCGGCGCTGAGCAGGGTGGCCAGCAGCAGCCCGTGCCCGTGCTGCTCGCCGCCCACGATGAGCAGGTTGGACCGCGGGTACCGCTCGAACGTGGCGGTGGTGGACGGCTTGATCTCGATGGCCTCACCCAGCCACGCCTGCACCGCGCCGGATCCGGGACCGGGGGCGGGCAACGACCCGGGAGCGAACGACGCCGGCGAGTCGGGGTCGAAGCTGGCCGGCGCCGGGTACACCCGCCCCCCGCCGAGCTCCCGTATGGAGCCGATCAGCGCCAGCCGTTCCCTGGTCGGCAGCATCGCGATCCGCATGACCGGGTTGGCGCCCTCGCCGCGCCGGTCGTTGTAGATCGCGTCGCCGGCCCGGACCAGCCTGGTGGCCGCGTCGTTGCCCTCGCCCAGGATCGCCTGGGACACGCTCGGCGCGGTGCAGCCCAGCGCGATCCGCAGGGCCATCTGCTCGTAGACGGGTCGCAGGTAGGCCGCGAGCGGCCCGCCCGGGGACTGGGTGGCCAGCAGCAGGTGCAGGCCGAACGCCGCTCCCCGCTTGGCGATATCCGCCAGCAGCCGTCCGGCCTCCCGGGCCAGCCGGTCCTCCTCGCTGAACAGCACCTGGAACTCGTCCATGATCACCAGGGCGCGGGCCAGGACCTGACCCGTCTCCCGCCGGTAGTCGGGCAGGTCCGTCACCCGGGCCTCGCGGCACAGCCGGGCCCGCCGCTCGATCTCCTCGTGAAACCGCCGCAGCATCGACAGGCCGAACTCGCGGTCCGTCCGCGAGGTAATGGCCCGCGCGTGCGGCAGCCGCTCGGTCAGGTAGGCGTCGAACTCGACTTCCTTGAAGTCGAGCAGGTACAGCTCGAGCTCCTCCGGCGGGTAACACAGCGCGAGCTGGCTGATCAGCACGTGCAGCAGGTTGGTCTTGCCCATCCGGACGTCGCCGCCGACCAGGCCGTGGTGCACACCGCGGACGCCCATCACGAAGCGCTGCGGCTCGCCCTTGCTGTCCATGCCGATCTGCACGTCCAGGCCGTCGGTGGAGTCGCAGGTCCAGCGGCGCTCCAGCGGAACCGCGATCCGGGCGAACGGGAGGTCCCGCGAGGCGGTCCCGGCCGCCGCCCCCACCGCGTCCAGCCACGGGTTGGCCCGGGTCGCCCCTGGCATCTCGTCCGGCTCGATCAGGCCCGGCCCGAAGTCCGGGTCGTCCCAGGTCAGCTTGCCGTCGGCGGCCACGCCCAGCGTGGTGCCCAGCGCCGAAAGCGCGGCCAGGTCCAGGCCGCGGGGCATGTCGAGGCCGGGATCCACCGTGGCCACGATGTACAGCCCGCTCCTGGGCCCGTTGCGGGCCAGCCGGGCGAGCAGTTCGGAGGCCCGGTCGTCGATCCCGGCCGGGAACCCGGCCAGGACCAGGACGTGGTGCGGCACCGTGGCCCCGGTGGTGATCCGGTTGTAAGCCTCCACCGAGTCGTACACGTTGGTCAGCCGGGTCTGGGTCACCTCGACGACGTGGCTGTTCAGCGCGGTCAGCAGGGCCTCGATCTCGGCCGGGCTGGCCGCTACCCCGACGCCGTGGCTCCCGGGCGCGCTCACCCGCAGCGCCGCGGGCAGCCGCAGGAACGCGCTGAGGTACCGGCCCTGCCCGACCGGGTCGGCGAGCGCGAACCGCACCGTCCCCGGCCGGGTGGCCGTGGCCAGCCGCAGGGTCAGGGCTTGCAGCAGCGACCGCGCCCCGGCGGCGAAGCCGCGCTCGCTGATCAGCAGGTGACCGTGCCCGGCGAACCGCGCCACCGCGGGCACCGGCGGCACCTCCTCGCCCAGCCGCAGCATCCCGACGCGCAGCCCGTCCGGCGGCGCGGCCCGCGGGTCCGGCCGGTAGGCCGCCCAGGCCGGGTCGCCGAACCCCGCCAGCGCCCACGGGTGCGCGGCGGCCAGCGCGGTCGCGGGCCCGAGCAGGCTCCCGGGTCCCCGGCCGTCCAGGTAGTGCCGCTCGCCGTGGCGTGCCGCCGCGGCCGCCCCAGCCAGGCGAAGGTAAGCGCCGCCGATCTCGCGCTCGATCGCCTCGACCGCCATATTCACCTCTGTAATCAGCCTGCTACTCCCATGGTCAGCCCGATGCCCCAGATCGGCAACCCTAGTCAGGCCAGTGCTAGTCAGGCCAGTGCTCGTCAGGCCAGTGCTCGTCAGGCTAGGCGGCGCTCGGTCGCCCACCTGGTCAGCTGGTGGCGGGTGGACAGCTGCAGCTTACGCAGCACCGAAGACACGTGGCTCTCCACCGTCTTGACCGAGATGAACAGCTCGCGGGCGATCTCCTTGTAGGTGTAGCCCTGGGCGATCAGCCGCAGCACCTCCCGTTCCCGGCTGGTCAGCTGCTCGAGCTCCGGGTCGATGGAGGGCTTGACGTCGGCCGACGGGCCGGACGCGAACGCGTCGAGCACGAACCCGGCCAGCCGGTGCGAGAACACGGCGTCGCCCGCCGCCACCCGGCGGACCGCGTCGGCCAGTTCGGCGGTGGAGATCGTCTTGGTCACGTAGCCGCGGGCCCCGGCCCGGATCACCGCGATCACGTCCTCGGGCGCGTCGGAGGCCGACAGCGCCAGGAACCGCACGTCGGGGTTGGAGACCTTGACGGCTTCGATGACGGCCTGGCCGCCGCCGCCCGGCAGGTGGACGTCGAGCAGCACCACGTCCGGCTTGAGCTCGGAGATCAGCTTGATGGCGGGCTGGACGTCCTCCGCCTCGCCCACCACCTCGACCTGGCGGCCGAGCTCGGACCTCACCCCGGACCTGAAGATCCCGTGGTCGTCGACCAGCACCACCCGCGGCATGCTCATGACTTGCTCACCGACGCCGCACGGGACATCTTCAAAGTCACCTTGGTCCCCTCACCCGGCGCGCTGTTCACCACGGCGGTGCCGCCGCGCCGCGCCATCCGGCCGCGGACCGACTCGGCCAGGCCCTTACGGTCCTCCGGGACCATCTCGGGGTCGAATCCCTTGCCCCGGTCCCGGACCACGATCGCCACCTCGTTCGGCTCGACCTCGGCGAACAGCGAGATCACGCTGGCGCCAGACCATTTGGCCGCGTTGACGGTCGCCTCCCGGGCCGCGGCGAGCAGGGCGCTCAGGTTGTCGTCCAGGTCGCAATCGCCCACCGTCACCGCCTCCACCGGGACACCGTACCTGGACTCGATGTCCTCCTGGATCTTCCGCACCTCGGCCGTAACCGTGAGCACCTCTACCGGCTCGTTCGGGTCCCGGCCCTCGAACAGCCAGGACCTCAGCTCGCGCTCCTGCATCCGGGCCAGCTGGACGACCTTCTGCGGGTCGTCGGCCCGCCGCTGGATCAGCGCCAGCGTCTGCAGCACCGAGTCGTGCACCCGGGACGCGATGTCCACCCGTTCCTCCGCCCGCGCCTTGGCCTGGCGTTCGACCGTCAGGTCGCGGATGATCCGCAGCCACCACGGGCCCAGGATCAGCACGATGGCCACCGTGACCAGCAGCACCCCGCCGAGCGGGCGCAGCAGCGCCAGGCTGGCGTGGGCCGAGAACAGCCAGCCCAGGCCGCCGGCCAGCAGGATGCCCGCCAGGGTCAGGCGGATGACCGTGCCCCGGCGCCGCCAGTTGCCCTCATGCGTCACGTCGCCCGTGGCCGCGCCCAGCGGCTCGAGCAGGTGCCGCAGCGTGGCCTGCTCCTCGGCCGAGGCGTTGCGCCAGATCAGCACCAGGCCGCCGACGCTGAACACCTGTGGCCAGGCCCAGCTGACGAACCAGCTGCCGTTGAGCGCGCCCGCGACGAGCAGGATGAAGATGAGCAGCGAGCCGAGGCCCACGGCGAGCCTGATACCCGCGCGGTCGGTCCTGGCCTTGCTGAAGATGTTGGTCTCGGCGTCCGCGGCCGGCATGAACAGCCAGGCCGCGACGTACAGCGGTACGCCCCAGCCGGCCGATACCAGCGTGGCCAGCACGATGACGATCCGGACGACGTTCGGGTTGAAGCCCCGCCAGGCCGCGATCCCGGCGGCCACGCCGCCGCCCAGGCGGTCGGCCGGGTCGCGGCGCGGCGGTCCCTCGTGACCACTGCGCCGCTGCAGCCAGCCGGGACCGTGGCGGCCGAACGGACCCTTCGGTCCGAACGGGCCGTCCGGCCCGAAGTGTCCGTGCCACCCAGCCGAGCCGCGATCGCTGTCGCGGTCGCGGTCGTCGTGCCAGTGTGCAGGATGGTCCACAGTTCCATCATGGCCCAGCGGTGGAGTCACGGCTATCAGGGACATCCCTGATAAGGCCCTGATGACCCCAGGGTCGGGTCAGGGGGACATGGGGGTTGGTCACCGATGCGCCGGCCCGGTCCGCGGAGCCAATCTAGAGGCATGGACACGACGCAGCCGCAAGACACCGACACCTACGCTCCTCAGACCGAGGCTCCCCAGCTCGGCAGCGGCCAGGCCGACCCCAGGCCCGAGCCCCGGCCCGAGCCTCCGTTCGGCTACAGCCCGGACCGCCCGGCCCTGCGCCGCCCCTTCCAGGGCCGCATGCTGGCCGGCGTGGCCGAGGGCGTGGCCCGCTACTTCGGCGTCGACACCACGCTGGTCAGGATCGGCTTCGTGGTCCTGACCGTCGTCGGCGGCGCCGGCGTCCCGCTCTACCTGGCCGGCCTGCTGCTCGTCCCCGACGAGGGCAGCGACCAGTCCATCGCGGCCTCGATCATCGAGTCGCTGCAGAACCGTAACCGCTAACCAAGCTTCATAACTCATTGGGAGAATGTCATGCCTGCACCGCGCAACCCCTACCAGTCCTGGCAGAACCAGCCCTGGGCCCGCGATTTCTCCTCACTGTTCGGCGGCCCCTCGACCGACCAGCACATGAGGGTCTCGGACGCCGAGCGCCAGGCCGTCACCGACCGGCTGGCCGAGCACTTCAGCTCCGGCCGCCTGGACCAGGAGGAGTTCGACGAGCGGGTCAGCCGGGCCATGAGCGCCAAGACCCGCGCCGACCTGAACGGCCTGTTCGACGACCTGCCCGAGTCGGGCATGCCTGGCTTTGGCCAGCCGGGGCCGGGACTGCCGGGCACAGGGGCTCCGGCAGCCACGGGCTTCCCGCGGCGTCGCCGCCGCCACCCGGTCCTGCTCGCCGCGCTGGTCATCCTGGTCGCCCTGGCGGCTGGCCACGTGATTTTCCCGCTGCTGTGGATCGGCTTCATCGTCGTGATCGCCCTGGCCGCGACGGGCCACCTCGGCCACGGCCGCTCACACCACCGCGACCACGACCACCAGTAGGACCATCCGTACGGGGAAGAATGACGGGGAGAACGGCCGGGCGACCACGGGGGTTAGCCCGGCCAGACTCCTGTCCAGGCGCTTTTCTATGGCGCCGCTTTTCTACGGCGCCGCGATGCTCGGCGGCGGCGGGATGCGCGAGCGGTCCAGCGTCGTCGTCGGCGGCGGCGGCGGTATCGCCGAGCACGACGGCAGCGCCGTCACCGGCGGCGGGGGGATGCTCGAACACGACGCGAGCGAGGTCACCGGCGGCGGGGGGATAGCCGAGCACGATGGCAGCGCCGTCACCGGCGGCGGGGGGATGCTCGAATACGACGGCAGGGCCATCAACGGCGGCGGCGGTATCGCCGAGCACGACGGCAGCGCGGTTACCGGCGGCGGCGGAATAGCAGAACACGACGCGAGCGAGGTCACCGGTGGCGGGGGAATCACGGACCCGCCCAGCGCCGTAATTTTTTTTGAGAACGAACGGAGCGGGTTATCCGCCCCCGGCCCCACCTGCTTCCGGGCCCTGGGGAACACTAGCCCGTCCTCGAGCCCGGAATCCTCAGCCACCCACGCGTCAGACTCCATACACCTCATGGTGCGCCCAATAGTGCGATTCCGTAACCCCCGATTCCTGGTTCGCCCTGAGGCCCCTAGCGGCCCTCTTCGGCTCCCTGGGATCGGTGTTTAGCGCGAGCGTGGCCCGGTCACGATAAATCCGACGGGCTCGCCATTCCCGCGCGCCCCGGCCGAGGTAAGGGGTCCGCCGTGACCGATCCAGCGCAGCAGCCTGCCGACATGATCGCCCGGCTGGGACGCCACTGGGGCTGGCTCCTCGCCTACGGCATCCTCACCCTGCTGGCCGCGGTCGCCGTGCTGGCCTGGCCGGGGGAGACGCTGCTGGTGGCGGCGGTCCTGTTCGGGTTCCAGCTGATCGTCTCCGGGATCTTCAGGTTCGTGACCGCCCTCTCGATCGATGATCACCTGGCCGGCGGGGCACGGGTGCTGCTGGCGCTGCTCGGCGTGCTGTCCGTCATCGTCGGCCTGTGGGCCGTCCGCCACGTGCTGCTGACCCTGCTCGCGCTCACCGTCTTCCTCGGCATCTTCTGGGTCGTCAACGGCTTCATCGAGATCTTCACCGCGCTGTCCCACCGCGGCCTGCCCCAACGCGGCTGGACCGCGATCATGGGCGTGCTCAGCGTGCTGGCCGGCCTCGTCGTCCTGTCCTACCCCGGCCTGTCCCTGCTGGGCCTGGCCACGGTCCTCGGCGTCTGGCTGGCGATCTTCGGCGTCATGGAGATCACGGCCGCCTTCCGCATCCGTGGCGCCGGTCACCCCGCCACCCCCGCCCGCAGCCTCCGCCAGCGCCTAACCGGCTGACCGGCCGTGTTAACGACACCAATGGCACATCGGTGCTGCTAGTACAGCACCGGTGGCACATCGGTGCTGTACCAGCTGGCGCCGTCGGCGGCCGGGCGGCGGCGGGGCGGGAGTGGTGAGGGTGATGGTGCGGGCGGGAATGGCGATGAGGCTGGTGCGCAGACGCGGCCGGTGCGGCCGGTGCGGGCCCGCGCCACCGGAACCCCGAGGTGCCTCAGGTAGCCTCCGGCAGCTCCGAGGTCCACATCACGATGCGGGTGCGGTCGCCGCGGAACAGGTCGCGGGCGAACTCGAGCGGCTCGCCCGACCGGGCGTAGGCGGTCCGCTCCACCTGCATCAAAGGCGCCCCCTCGACCACCTCGAGCGCCTCGGCCTCACGCACCCCCGCCGTCACCGGCTCCAGGCTCTCCCTGGCCCGGTGCGGCCGCAGCCCGTACTTGACCTCGAGCAGCTCGTACAGCGACCCGTCCAGCCGGAACTCCAGCAGACCGGGAAACCGCAAGGCGGGGAACAGCGAACGTTCCAAAGCGATCGGCCGCCCGTCCCCCAGCCGGACCCGGCACACCTCGTAGACCATGTCGTCCTCGCCGAGTCCCAGCGCAGCACCCACCCCCGGGTCGGCCCGCCGGGCACGCGCCGACAGTACCCGGGCACCCGCCACCATCCCGTGCCGTCGCAACTGCTCGGAGAACCCGGCCAGGGTGGTCAGGTCCTGCTCCAGCTTGGACGCGGCCACGAAGGTCCCGCCGCCGCGGCCCGCCGTCCTGGTCACCAGGCCGCGCCGGGCCAGTTCGGCCAGCGCGTGCCGCAGCGTCATCCGGCTGACCCCGAACCACGCGGCTAGGTCCTTCTCGGTCGGCAGCCGGTCGCCGGGGGTCAGCCCGCCCGCCGCGATCTGGCCGGCCAGCCAGTCCTCGATCTGCCCGTGCACGGTGGTGCCGGGCTCGCGCACGATCCGCGGCGGCTGCCGGGAACCGGTCCGCAACGAGGTCATAAGGCAATCATGGCGCCCCGGCACCCGCCAGCGGCGCGTCGTCGTCCGCGGACGGCGCCACCACCGGCGGGAACGTCTTGCGCCGCCCCACCGCCAGGTAATAGACCGCCCCGATCAGGGCGATGAAGATCGCCACGGTCCACAGGATCGGCACCCCGTCCAGGAAGTTCAGGTGCAGCAGGCCGGCCGTCTGGTTGGGCTTGGGGTTGCTCGCCGCCCGCGGCCAGGCGAAGTTGACCAGCATCGCCCCGCCGTAGATCAGCGCCACGATGTTCACCAGCGCGCCCCAGCGGCCCAGCCGGAACGGCGCGGCCATCCGGGGCCAGCCGCGCGTCCGCGCCCGCATGATCACGATGTTGCCGAGGAAGTAGCTCAGGTAGATCATGCCGGTGGCTGCGATCGCGATGATCCCGGCGCCGGAGTACTGCCAGAACGGGATCGCGGCGATGCACGCCACCGCGACGCAGCTCCACACCGGCGTGTGCAAGCCGGGGGAGACCTTGGCCAGGAACCGCGAGCCCGGCAGCTGGTTGTCCCGGGCCATGCCGAAGCACAGCCGGATCGTCGCGGCCATGATCGACAGGCAGCAGACGAAGATCGCGGCCGACACCACGAACAGGTAAATGGTGGCGAAGGGAGTGGAGAAATTAGCCTCGATAATGGCGGCCGGCCCAAAACTACCCTTGACCGCAGCACCCAGGTTCGGGATCGCGACCAGCGTGCCGAGCAGGAACACGCCGCCGATGACGAACGCCCCGATCACCGAGAACAGCACCGCCTTCGGCGCCTGACGGCGCGGATCGCGCGTCTCCTCAGCCAGCGTCGAGGCGGTATCGAAGCCGTAGATGACGAACAAGCTCATGAACATCGCGGCCAGGAACGTGCTCCCGTTGACGTGGAAGCCGGCGCTCTTGGTCACCACGCTGAAGCCCTGGTGGTTGTGGAAGGCCATCAGGATCAGCGCGAACACGAACATGCCGAGGATCTCGAACACCACGCCGGTGTTGTTGATGATCGAGACCAGCTTGACCCCGTAGATGTTCAGCACGGTGACCACGACCAGCGTGATCAGCGCTATCACCAGGTTCGTGTTCAGGCTGGCCGCGTTCAGCGAATGCCAGCCCAGGCCGTTCAGCGCCGGGATCAGCGCCAGCGGCAGCGTGGCCACCACCGCGGTCACGGTCAGGATCCCGGCGAACAGGTAGATCCACCCGGTGAACCAGGAGTAGGTGCGGTTGGCCAGGTACTTCGTCCACTGGAAGACCGAACCCGCTACCGGGTAGTGCGAGGAGACCTCGGCGAAGTTCAGGGCCACGATGAACTGGCCCAGCGCCACCACCGGCCAGGTCCAGATGAACACCCCGCCCAGCGTGGTCAGGCCCAGCGCGAACAGGGTGAAGATGCCGGTCGAGGGCGAGATGTAGCTGAACGCGACCGCGAACGAGCTGAACAGCCCGAGCGAGCGCTTGAGTTCCTGGTTGTAGCCGAACCGGGCCAGGTCGGCGGAGTCCCGCTCCTGCCCGCTGGATAGATCGGTGCTCATCGCAGGAGGCCTCCACTAGGCGGCGACGGGACCCCGTTTGAGCCGAAGCGTAAGACGGCCGAGATCATACTGTCTAGACCCATTAACGACGTTGCCCTAACGTGACTAATAACGGTCTAGACCGGAAGAACGGGGAGGGATTTCCGCGGACCTCGACGCCCTCTTCGGCCAGACGCGGAGCCTGGCCGGCCAGCCGCGCACCGTGCTCGAGCTGCCCGGCGGGCTGACCAACCGCAACTACAAGGTGACCACGCCGGACGGGACCTTCGTCGCCCGGCTCTCCGACGACGGCGGGGCGCTGCTCGCCATCGACCGGGACTGCGAGTACCGCAACGCGCTGGCCGCGGCCGTCAGCAACGCCGGGCCCCCGGTGGTCGAGTACCGCCCCCAGGACCGCCTGCTGGTCATCGGCTACATCGAAGGCCGCACCCTAGCGCCGCAAGACGTAGCCGAGGCAGCGAGTATCCCGCGGATCGCCGCCGCCTGCCGCCGCCTGCACGCGGGCGCCCGGTTCGGCAACGACTTCGACATGTTCGCCATCCAGCGCCGCTACCGGGAGGTGGCCAGAACCAAAGGCTTCCGTATCCCGGACGGCTACGACGACCTGGCCCCCCAGCTCGCGGCGGCCGAGAAAGCCCTCAGCGCCACCGCCAAGAGCACCGTGCCATGCCACAACGACCTGCTGGCGGCCAACTTCATCGACGACGGCGAGCGGATCTGGCTGATCGACTACGAGCTGTCAGGCAACAACGACCCCTGCTTCGAGCTGGGAAACATCGCGGCCGAGTCGCACCTGGACCGAGACGGCCTGGCCGAACTCGTTCGGCATTATTTTGGTCGTCCTCGGCCCAGCCGGGTCGCGCGGGCCTGGCTGCTCGGGGGGTTGGCCGGGATGTACGGGTGGACGCTGTGGGGCGCGATCCAGGACGGCGCCAGCCCGATCGACTACGACTTCTGGGGCTGGGCCATGGAGCGGTTCGAGGGCGCCGCCCGCGGCTTCACCGCCCGCGATTTCGGCGATCTTCTCGACGAGGTGCACAAAGATGACTGACCTGCCCACGCGGGCCCGCGTCGTGATCATCGGCGGCGGCGTGATCGGCACCAGCGTCGCCTACCACCTGGCCCAGCTCGGCTGGACCGACACGCTGCTGCTCGAGCAGGGCCAGCTGTCCTGCGGCACCACCTGGCACGCGGCCGGCCTGGTCGGCCAGCTCCGCGCGTCGGAAAGCGGCACCCGGCTGGTCCAGTACTCCACCCGGCTGTACGAACGCCTCGAAGCCGAGACCGGCCTGTCCACCGGCTTCCGCCGCTGCGGCGGCGTCACCGTCGCCCGCACCCCCGACCGGCTGACCCAGCTCAAGCGGACCGCCGCCACCGCCGAGGCCTACCAGCTCGACTGCGAGCTGATCAGCCCGGCCCAGGCGGCCGAGCGCTACCCGATCCTGCGCACCGACGACCTGGCCGGCGCGATCTGGCTGCCCGGCGACGGCCGGGCCAACCCCACCGACCTGACCGCCGCGCTGGCCCGCGGCGCCCGCGACAAAGGCGTCACCATCGCCGAGCGGACTCCGGTGACCGGCATCATCACCGACGGCCAGACCGTAAAGGGCGTTTATACCGAACGGGGTGACGTCGAAGCCGAGGTAGTGGTCAATTGCGCGGGCCAGTGGGCCAAAGCGGTGGGCGCGATGTGCGGGGTCATGGTGCCGCTGCACTCGGCCGAGCATTTCTACGTGGTCACCGAGCGGATCGACGGGGTGCATCGCGACTACCCGGTGCTGCGCGACCCGGACGGCTACACCTACATCAAGGAGGAGGTCGGCGGGCTCGTGGTCGGCGGCTTCGAGCCCGACGCCAAGCCTTGGGTCGCGCCCGACCAGATCCCGTACCCGTTCGAGTTCCAGCTGCTGGGGGAGGACTGGGAGCACTTCTCGGTGCTGATGGACAGCGCCGTGCACCGGCTCCCGGTGCTGGCCGAGACCGGGATCAAGAAGTTCTACAACGGACCGGAGAGCTTCACCCCGGACAACCAGTTCATCCTGGGCGAGGCGCCGGAGCTGCGGAACTTCTTCGTCGCGGCCGGCTTCAACTCGGTCGGCATCGCGTCGGCCGGCGGGGCCGGGCAGGCGCTGGCCGAGTGGATCACCGCGGGCGAGCCGAGCACGGACCTGTCCGCGGTCGACATCCGCCGGTTCGCCGCCTTCAACGGCAACAACCAGTGGCTGCACGACCGGGTGGCCGAGGTCCTCGGCCTGCACTACGCGGTGCCGTGGCCGAACCGCGAGCTGAGCTCGGCCCGGCCGTTCCGCCGGTCCCCGGCGTACCACCTGCTCGCGGCGGCCGGCGCGGGCTTCGGCAGCAAGATGGGCTGGGAGCGGGCCAACTTCTTCGCCCCCGGGGGCGAAGACCCGGTCATCGAGTACGGCTGGGGCCAGCAGAACTGGCAGCCGTGGTCGTCGGCCGAGCAGCGCGCGGCCCGCACCGCCGTCGCCCTGTTCGACCAGACCAGCTTCTCCAAGTACCTGCTGACCGGCCAAGACGCAGCGCAGGGGCTGCAGTGGCTGTGCACCGCCGACGTCGCCGTCGCCCCCGGCCGCACCGTGTACACCGGAATGCTCAACGCGCACGGCACCTACGAGGCCGACATCACCGTGACCCGCCTCTCGGCCGAAGAATTCCTGCTGGTCAGCAGCGCGGCGAGCACCGAAAGGGACCAGGACCACATCCGCCGCCGGATGCCCGCGGGGCTGCGATCCTCCCTAGTCGACGTAACCTCCCAGTACGCCGTCTACGGCGTGATGGGCCCCCGGTCGCGCGACCTGCTGGCCCGGCTCACCCGCGCCCGCCTGGACGACGAGGCGTTCCCGTTCGGCACCAGCCGGCTTATCGACCTCGGCTACGCCACGGTCCGGGCGACCAGGATCACCTACGTCGGCGAGCTCGGCTGGGAACTCTACGTTCCGGCCGAGTTCGCCGTCGGCGCGTACTCCGATCTCATGGCCGCGGGGGAGGACCTCGGCCTGGCCAACGCGGGCTACTACGCGATCGAGTCGCTGCGCCTGGAGAAGGCCTACCGCGCCTTCGGCCGCGAGCTGACCCCGGACTACAACCCGGCCGAGGCCGGCCTGCTGTTCGCCTGCAAGTTGGCGAAGGACATCCCGTTCCTGGGCCGCGAGGCGGTCGAGCGGGCCCGGGCCGACGGCCCCCGCCGCCGCCTGGTCTCCCTCGTCCTCGGCGACCCCGGCGCCATGATCTGGGGCGGCGAACTGGTCCTGCGCGACGGCGTCGCGGTCGGCCAGGTCACCTCGGGCGCCTGGGGCGAGACCCTCGGCGCCTGCGCCGGCCTGGCCTACATCCGCTCTCCCGACGGCACCCCCCTCACCCCCGACCTCATCCGCTCCGCCCACTACCAGGTCAACGTAGGCGGCCACCTCCACCCCGCCACCATCACCCTGCGCCCCCCCTTCGACCCGGCCGGCCACCGCATCCAAGGCCGCTCCCCCCCCTGCCCCCGCCGCCCCGTCCGCCCCAGCCGCGTCCCCCCGCCGCAGCAGCTTCTCCGGCCCCCGCAGCGTCTCCTGACGGTTCTCCCTCCGATGCCGGTGCCGCTCTAGGTGACCCGATGTGCCACCGGTGCACCTCTATGTGACCCGATGTGCCACCGGTGCGGTTCCGCGACGCCCGCAGCAGCACCACCCACCACATGAGACCCAAACTTGCCAGCTGTGAGTTAACGGAGGGCTGATCCGGGTTACCGGTCCGATCCGGGAGGGACCCTGGGCGGTACCAGATCCACTCCATAACCCAATACCGTTTAAGTTGATCATGGGCGTTAGCCCGGTGGCGGACGCTGTGAAACCGGGCTTTCGGTGCGTCTGAACGCATTCGAAGCCGGGTTCCATAGCGTTATGGCGGATCCCGGGGCGGCTTCTGGCCATGATCATGAACGCCCGCTCACGGATAGGTAGGCTGTGAGGTCCCAGTGAGGCGTGTGACTGGTGAGCCTTCACGATTTCCAAGTCCAGCGTTACGGGCCGGGTCCTTCATGATCGCGGGCAGAAACGGTCGAAATACGACCGGAACTGCCCGCGATCATGAAATTGCTGACGCTGACAGAAATAGCGTCGAGACATTCACCTCAACTGTCCCTGAAAGCCTCATCAGTAACATAGCCAGTTACGACAGCGTCTCGGCCGGGAGCCGGCCCGCTCAGCTCAGCGTCCCGTAAGAGTGCCGCGCCATCATCATCGTTCACAGCGGTGATCCGTTGATCCGACTCACGCCAGTCCGGGCCTTCAGCTGGGAAGTGCCTGAGCCTGACAACTGGGACAGGGCTGCGCCCCGCCCGGTGAGCAGTAGCAGGATGGCCGCGATGGGACCTTCGACCAGGAGTCCGTCGCCGGCGGACCAGGAGCAGTCGGTGGCGACGAACCGGAACCCGCTGAGCTTGCGACCGGCGTGCCACGGGAACAGGTTGGGCCAGACCCGGTCCGCAGCGGCCATCGCGGCCTCGGCCGGCATCGGCCGAGGCCGGCCCAGCGGAATGGCGATGTCCTGGCCGTGCACCAGGACATCGATGAGCGGCTCGAGGTGACTTACGCCGGGCGCCTTGCGACGCGACCCGGCCATCGCGCGCAGCCGCGGGGCGTACTCCGCCACGGGCAGCCTGGCCTGCCGGACCGCCGTGTCGTGGACCATCCGGTTGAAGTTCCCGCGGGCCCGGATCGCCGCGACCACGGCGGGAAACAGTCCCAGCTGGGACTGGGTGAGGTGGGCGGCGACGTCACGCACTCGCCATCCGGCGCACAGTGACGGGGATGCCCACTCTGGCGCTGACAGTTCGTCGAGGAGATCTGCGAGGCTGAGCCGCTCCCGGTCGATGACCTGCCACACCTGGTCGCGATCCATGCCCCGCCCTCTCAAGTTTGATAAGATAGCCTGTCTAATAATGGACAGATAATCTGTCTAAGTCAAGGGGTGAAGATGGCCGAGGACACCGAGCTGAACCTCGCCCTGCTCTGCTTCATCGCCTACCGGGCCATGGAGAACCGGGTGCTCACGGACCTGGCCGCAGCCGGCTTCGGCGACATCACCGCCGCCCAGGGCCGGGTGTTCGCCCGCATCGACCCGGACGGCACCCGGGTCACCGACCTGGCCGAGCGGGCCCAGGTCACCAAGCAGACCGCGGGTTTCCTGGTCGACCAGCTCGAGCGGGCCGGCTACGTCCGCCGGGTCCCCGACCTGCGCGACGCCCGGGCCCGGCTGGTCCAGATCGCCGAGCGCGGCCAGGCCGCCGTGACCGTGGCCAGGCGGACCGAAGCCGAGGTCGAGGCCGAGTGGACCAGGCACCTCGGCCGGGTCGGCGCTACCCAGCTTCGCCGCGCCCTCACCCGTCTGCGTGAGATCACCGATTCCTAGCCGGGCAGGTCCCGCGCCGGGGCCAGCAGGGCGGGATCGTCGGACAAGATGCCCTGGTGCAGGCGACGGAGATGCGGGCCGGGCTCGAGGCCGAGCTCGGCGATCATCACCCGGCGGCCCTCGCGGTACAGGCTGAGCGCGTCCGCGCGGCAGCCCAAGCGGTACAGGGCCTGCATGGCCAGGGCGCGCAGCCGCTCGCGCAGCGGGTGCTGGGCTAGCGGCACGGCCAGTTCGGCGGCCACCGACTCGCAGCGACCCAGCGCCAGGTCGGCCTCGGCCTTCGCCTCGACCGCGAACAGGCGGCGTTCCTCGAGCGCGGCCGCCGCCGCCCTGATCGCCGGTGAGGTGACGTCGGCGCAGGCCGGGCCGCGCCACAGGGCCAGCGCGGCGGCATACCGCTGCGACGCCAGCACCCACTCGCCCGCGTCGTAGGCCGCCGCGGCCAGCGTCCTGAGCGCCTGGAACTCGGTCAGGTCGACCCGGGAACGGCGCCCGCACAGCAGGTAGCCGGGCGGCCTGGTCTCGATCACCCCGGCGGCGCCGAGCGCCTGGCGCAGCGTCGACACGTGGGCCTGGACCTTGGCCCGGGCGGTGGCGGGCGGGTCGAAGCCCCAGAGCACGTCGACGAGCCGTGTCACCGAGACCACCCGGCCCTGGTCAAGGACCAGGGCCGCGAGCAGGGCCCGCTGACGCTGCCCGGCCAGCCGGATCACCCGGCCCGGCTCGGTCACTTCGATCGGCCCAAGCACCTCGATATGCACCGGTCACCTCGAATTCGATATTCACTAGGAGGCCGGCTGCACGGGAATCCGCAGCACCACCGGGCCGAGGACCCGGCTGGCCGGAATGAATCCCCACCGGCGCGAATCGTTTCCTTCCGGATTGTCGGAGAGCACCACCAGCATCCCGTCGGGCACGACGTCCGCTCGTGACGCTGCCGCCCGCACGGATTCGGGGACGGCATCGCCCGGCACCGCCGCTATCCGCTTGATGACCCAGGTAACCTCGCCCAGGGCCGGCGTCGCGGGCGACGTCAGCCGCCAGGACAAGACGTCACGCGGCTCGGCCAGCACCGCCACCGCGCCGGCCCTCATCCGGGTGCCCGTACCCCGCCTGACCAGCACCCGGTCCTGCGGGCCGAACGCGGGCAGCATGCTCGTCCCGGTCACCCTGACCACGACGAAGAACCGCCGCACGGCCGCGAAAGCCGTGGTCAGGCACACCGCGGCCAGCACCGCCAGCCCGATCCAGACGTTCATTCCGGCCCCGTGCTCACGCGTTCAGATCTGCGAATTTAGACATGTTTCACGATGCCACGAAATGGTTGACTTTCGTCCTATTCGTGGTTGAGTGACGTGCGGTGCGGCCGTGTCTGGAACGGGGTGATCATGCGGTTTCGCATTCTTGGGCCGCTCGAGGCCTGGACGGGGGAGGAATGGGTTTGCCTCAACGCGCCTAAATGGCGGATCGTCCTGGCCACGCTGCTCTTGCAGCCGCGGCAGATGGTCTCCGCCGCGCGGCTGGTGGACGAGCTCTGGCCCGGTGATCCGCCCAGCGGAGCCAGGAAGCTGGTCAGTCTGTACGTGATGCGAGTCCGCCGGGTCCTGGGCGACCGCGAGGGGCGCATGCTGGTGACCCGGCCGCCCGGCTACCAGCTTCTGGTCGAACGCGACGACATCGACGTGCGCCAGTTCGACGACCTGAAGTGGCGCGGGCGGCAGGCGCTGGCGGACCGGCGGCCCGGTCACGCGGCGGGGCTGCTGGCCGAGGCCCTGGGGCTATGGCGCGGGCCGTCTACCTGCGGCGCCGCGGGAAATCGCGCTGGTGCGACAAGTCCCTCGACAACGTGCAGTACGCTCACCTGCTCGCCCGGGTGTTCCCGGACGCGAAGTTCATCTGCCTGTACCGGCACTGCATGGATGTCATCGCGTCGGGGGTGGAAGCCTGCCCGTGGGGGCTGCACCGGTTCGGCTATGACCAGTTCGTCGCCCGGCATCCAGGCAACAGCGTGGCCGCCATAGCCGACTACTGGCTGCTGTGCGCGCACCTGGCCATGGACTTCGAGCAGCACCACCCCGAGCGGTGTCACCGGGTCCGTTACGAGGACCTGGTGGCCGAGCCGGAGCGCACCGCGACCGAGATCTTCTCGTTCCTCGAGGTCGAGAACGTGCCCGGCATCACCGCGACGTGCTTCGAGCGGGAACACGAAGCCGACGGCCCCAGCGACGAGAAGATCTGGTTCACCGGCGCGGTCACCGGCGGATCGGTGGGGCGCGGTGCCGTGGTCCCGGTGGGCGCCTTCCCGCCCGGGATGCTGCCGGTGCTCAACCAGGCCCTGACCGCGCTGCGCTACCGTCCGGTGGACGAGGAATGGAACACCGCCGTCGGCCCGCTCGACCCCCGTCTAAGCCCCGAGCGCACCCCCGACCCCGCGAGCACCGCGGAGCACCCGGAGCTCACCGCCATGGCGCGAGTCATCGACACCCGCATCAGGTCCTGCTCCGACGCGCAGCGCTCCGCCATCAGCACCTACTGGCCCCGGCTGGCTGGCGCCACCGTGGCCGTCGTCGTCCAGGGTTCCGACGGCGCCCAGGCCGAGCTGCGCGTCCGCTTCCCCGCAAACGCTGACGGCCCCGCGGACCCCTCCGACGCGGCCTGTGTTCCCGTCGTCATCGGCAACCCCGCCACCTGGACGTCCCTGCTCGACGGCCAGGCCAACCTGATCACCGAGATCAGCGCCGGCCGGATCCGCTGCGTCAACAAGGACGACCCGCACCGCGTCCGCACCGACGAGCTCCACGCGATCGCCTGGCTCCTCGGCCTCACCCAGGTCCCCCTGGCCCGCACGTAGGCTGGAGGCACCCGAAAGGCCGACAGCAAGGCACGGAGGTGACGATGCGTACCATCCGCATCCCGCGCCTCGCGCTGCTCGCAGCCGCAGCGGCTCTGCTGACCGCCTGCTCAGGCCCGCCCGTGTCGCACCCGGATTCCATCAAAGCCGCCCAGGTACCGGCGACCTACTACGTCGCCCTGGGCGACTCCCTCGCCCAAGGCGTCCAGCCGAACGCCTCCGGCACCAGCGTCGAGACCAGCCACGGCTACCCCGACCAGGTCTACGCGGCCCTGCACCGAAGCCATCCCTCGCTCCGCCTGGTCAAGCTGGGCTGCCCGGGCGAGACCACCGTCACCATGATCAACGGTGGCATCTGCCATTACAGCAGCGGGTCGCAGCTCAAGGCCGCGGTCGCCTTCCTGCAGCGGCATCGCGGCCACGTGCTCCTCGTCACCCTCGACATCGGCGCCAACGATCCCGAAGCCTGCAGCGGCCAGCCCAGCTTCAGCCAGATCGCCGTCTGCGCGGTCAAGGGCGTCCCGTCCGCCGTCACCCACCTGGCCACGATCGTGGCCCGGCTGAAGGCCGCCGCCGGCCCGGCCGCGCGCATCGTCGGCATGAACTACTACCTGCCCGCGCTGGCCGAGTGGCGCAGCGGCCTGACCGGCCACGCCGTCGCGTGGACGGCGGAGAAGCTGGCCGCCGTCTTCAACGGCAGGCTCGACCAGGTGTACGCCAACGCCGGGATCAAGGTCGCCAACGTATTCGACGCCTTCCAGACCTCCGATTTCGCCGACCACGGGACGAACCTCCCGCGCAACGTCACCCTGCTGTGCCAGTGGACCTGGGAGTGCGCCGCCCCGCCCCGCGGCCCCAACCAGCACGCCAACCAGGCGGGCTACAAAATCATCGCCCGGGAGTTCCTCCAGGCCGCCGACCTGAGCTGATCACCAGCCCGCCGAGCTTGACACCAGCGCGAACGCGGACGGAGGGTGGGAACTGCGTACACCTGACCGTCTCACGAGCCTCGGAGGTCCCTATGGCCGCAGGTACGACTGTCAGCATCCTCCCGTGCGGAGCGATGACCGCCGATCTCACCTGGCTCCTGCTCGCACCCAACCGGTCGATACGTAACCGGCATAACAAGGACCTGCCGGCCGAGTGGGTCGACGTGCCGACGCACTGCGTGCTGGTGGATACCCCCGACGGCCGGCTGCTGTGGGATACCAGCTGCCCGCGGGACTGGGAGCAGCACTGGGCCCCGACCGGCCTGCAGGACTTCTTCCCCTACGACAAGGTCTCGGACGAGGAGTACCTCGACTCCCGGCTCAAGCAGCTCGGCGTCGCCCCCGGCGACATCGACTACGTGGTCCTGTCCCACCTGCACTTCGACCACGCCGGCAACGTCAAGCTGTTCAAGGAGACGAACGCGCGGCTGGTCTGCAGCGCCAAGGAGAAGGAGTGGGCGTTCGGCTTCGACGGCCCGTTCAACGGCGCCCACCTCAAGGCCGACTACGAAGACCTGACCTTCGAGACCGTCGACGGCGACGCCGAGTTCCTGCCCGGGGTCAGCTTCATCCAGACGCCCGGGCACACCCCCGGCAGCATGTCGATGCGGGTCGACCTGCCCGAGACCGGCACGATGATCTTCACGGCCGACGCGGTCTACATGGGCGACAGCTACGGGCCGCCCGCGGTGCCGGCCGCGATCGTCAACAACCTGGAGCAGTTCTACGCGAGTGTGGAGAAGCTGCGCGGCATCGCCACCGAGACGAACGCCACCATCGTCTTCGGCCACGACGCCGACCAGATCAAGCAGCTGCGCGTCGCCCCGAACGGGAGCTACCGGTGACGGCCCAGCCGCAAAAAAACGAGGGCATCGACCTCACCGAGGAGACCATCTTCACCTGGGGCGCGCCGCCGCTGAAGTTCGGCGCCGGGGCTGTCGACGAGATCGGCTTCGAGATGGCCCAGTTCGGGGCCAAGCGGGTCCTGATCCTGACCGACCCGCAGATCAACGCGCTCGGCATCCCGGCCCGCATCGCCGAGTCGCTGACCAAGCACGGGATCACCTCGGAGATCTTCGACGGGGTGCACGTCGAGCCCACCGACGACAGCATGGACAAGGCGGCGGGCTACGCCCGCGAACAGGGCCCGTGGGACGGCTTCGTCGCGGTGGGCGGCGGCTCGGCCATCGACACCGCCAAGGCCGTGAACCTGCTGACCACCGACGGTGGCGAGCTGATGGACTACATCAACAAGCCCATCGGCAACGCCCTGGCCCCCAAGCAGCAGCTCAAGCCGCTGATCGCGGTGCCCACCACGGCCGGGACCGGCTCCGAGAGCACCGCGATGTGCGTGCTCGACATCTTGTCGATGAAGGTCAAGACCGGCATCAGCCACTGGCGGCTGCGGCCCACGCTGGCCGTGATCGACCCGCTGCTGTCGCTGACCATCCCGCCGGAGGTCACCGCCTCGGCCGGGATGGACATCGTCTGCCACGCGCTGGAGTCCTACACCGCCCGCTGGTACACCACGTTCGACCGCAAGCAGCCCGAGCAGCGCGTCACCTACTGCGGCTCCAACCCGGTCTCCGACCTGTGGTGCGAGCAGGCGCTGCGGCTGCTGGCCACCTCGTTCCGGGCCGCGTTCCGTGAAGGAGACAACCTCGAGGCGCGGAGCAACATGATGCTGGCGGCGACGTTCGCCGGCATGGGGTTCGGCAACTCGGGCGTGCACATCCCGCACGCCAACGCCTACCCCATCGCGGGCATGGTCAAGGAGTACCGGCCCCCGAACTACCCGCAGTCCGAGCCGATGGTGCCGCACGGCATGTCGGTCTCGCTGACCGCCCCCGAGGCGTTCCGGTTCAGCTTCCCCAGCGCGCCTGAGCGGCACCTGCAGGCGGCCGCGCTGCTGGCCCCGGACATGGACAAGCTCAACGACGCCGGCGAGCAGCTCCCGAGGGCCGTCATCGACCTGATGCGCGATATCGAGATCCCGAACGGGATCGGCGCCGTCGGCTATACCGAGGCGGACATTCCCGACCTCGTGCCCGGCACGATGAAGCAGCAGCGCCTGCTGGCCACCTGCCCGCGCCCGGTCGGCGAGGAGGACATCGCGGCGATCTTCGCGCACTCCATCGAGAACTGGTGACCCGGTGCCCCTCTACGACTACTGCTGCCCGCAGGGGCACGTGTTCGAGCAGCTGGCCTCGATCGCCGACCGCGCGCAGCAGGCCTGCCCGGCGTGCGGCCAGACGAGCGACAAGATCCCGAGCCGGATATCGCTGGGCGGCCAGGCGAGCCCGGGCCGTTCGGCCGAAATGATGCCGCAGACCTGGCGGGGGACCTACGACGGGAACCCCGAGTACACCGGCCAGCTGCGCCGGGAGTGGAGCGCGCGGCAGAAACTCGAAGACAAGCACCCCGAGCTGCGCGGCGACCGGCGCCCGGTGCTTGCCCACGAGGGCCGGTACCACGCCAAGCCGCTGCGGGCGGGAGACTATGTCGATTTATGACGAAAAGCCCTGGCTAGCCTTGTACGACGCGGGCCAGCCGGCCGAGCTGAGCCCGGAGTACTCCGACGCCCTGGCCATGTTCGGCGCGTCGGTTCAGCGGAACCCGGACGGCGACCTCATCCGCTACTTCGGCGGCGGGATCACCGCGCGCGAGCTCGACGAGCTCAGCGACGCGTTCGCGGTCGCGCTGGCCGGCCTGGGGGTGATCCCGGGAGACCGGGTGGCGCTCTACCTCCAGAACGTGCCGCAGTTCGTGATCGGGCTGCTGGCCACGTGGAAGGCGGGCGGCGTCGCGGTCCCGGTCAACCCCATGAACAAGGCCAGGGAGCTGGACGCCGTGCTGCGCGACTCCGGCGCCCGCGTGCTGGTCTGCCTGGAGGGCCTGTACCGCGACGTGGCCGCGGAAGTGGCGCAGGGCATCGGCGTCACCGTGATCACGACCTCGGAGCTGGAGTACCGGGGCCGCCACGACCCGCGCGTCTTTGCCGGACTCGAAGGCGCGGACATCCCCGACGGCGCGCAAGACATGAGCTCCCTGATCGAGCGCCACCGCGGCCAGGCGCCCGCGCCGGCCAGCTTCGGCCCCGGCGACACCGCCATCTTGACCTACACCTCCGGCACCACCGGACCGCCGAAGGGCGCCATGAACACCCACGGCAACGTGGTGTTCAACTCCCAGGCCTACCGCCAGTGGTGCGAGCTCGGCCCGGACGACGTGGTGCTCGGCGTGGCCCCGCTGTTCCACATCACCGGCATGATCGCGGGCGTGACCACGGCGCTGCTCCTCGGCTCGCCGCTGGTGCTGGCCTACCGCTTCGAACCGTCGGTCACCATCGAAACCATTAGGGACGAACGGGTGACGTTCACCGTCGGCTCTATCACCGTCTTCATCGCGCTGATGAACGCGCCCGGCGCGCAGCGCGAGGCACTCGCCACGCTGACCAAGATCTGGTCCGGCGGCGCGCCCATCCCGCCGAGTACCGTCAAGGCCTTCCAGGCCCAGTTCGGCCAGTACATCCACAACGTCTACGGGCTGACCGAGACCACCTCGCCGTCGCACGGCGTGCCGGCCGGAGCGACCGCGCCCGTCGACGAGGCCTCCGGCGCCCTGTCGGTCGGCGTCCCGGTCTACAACACGGTGGTGCGTATCGTCGGCGACGACGGGCAGGACCTGCCGCCCGGCGAGATCGGCGAGATCGTCACCAGCGGCCCGATGGTGGTGCCGGGCTACTGGAACAAGCCGGAGGAAACCGCGCACGCCCTGCCCGGCGGCGCCCTGCACACCGGCGACGTCGGCTACATGGACGAAGCCGGCTGGTTCTACCTCGTCGACCGGAAGAAGGACCAGATCAACGCGGGCGGCTACAAGATCTGGCCGCGCGAGGTCGAGGACGTCCTGTACCAGCACGAGGCGGTCCGCGAGGCCGCCGTGATCGGGGTCCCCGACGAGTACCGCGGCGAAACGGTCAAGGCCTACGTGAGCCTGCGGCCCGGCCAGCAGGTCACGGCCGCCGAGCTCATCGCCTTCTGCCGCCAGCAGATGGCCGCCTACAAGTACCCGCGCCAGATCGAGTTCCTCGACGAACTCCCCAAGACCGTCTCCGGCAAGCTGCTCCGCCGCGAACTCCGCGTCCGCGGCTTATGTGCCTTGTGTTAAAGATGGTCAGCCCGTTATCCGATTTATTCGTGTAACGCAATGTGCTTTTAACGCCTGAAAATCGGTTTTTTATCAGGATTCATGTATTTTCATCGCTGCTGCGTCCTCTAGCCAGATAGGCGTGCGTATAGCCGTTTCCGGCTTGACCGCGCGATCGGCGAAATATTTGGGGGCGAGTTTCATATGCCAGAAATGAGCAGAAGCTGGTTCTTCGAACATCCCGGTAACGGGACCAGCCACGACGACCATGACGAGGACCAGGCACCCGGCCTCACCTGCATCCCGGCAGCGGTGCTGCAGCGGCACGGCGCGCGGGTGCTCGACCCTAGCACTGCCGCGGCGGTGCCTCACGCCCGGGAATCAGGGCCTGGCGGGCGGCGAGCCAGCACACCGAGGTCGACCGTATACCGGGCCAGGACGCTGCTGATCCCGGCCGACCTGCTCCGCGACACCGGTGTCACCAGGGCGATCAGCACCGTGCTGGCCCGCGTCGGGATGAGCATCGCCGTCCCGGACACCGACCTGGACAATCGCCTCGGGCACGGCGACCGGCGAATCGCCCAGCTGCTTGAGCGGCTGCCCCGGGCGGTGGTCCTGGTCCCGGCGGCTCCGGCCGAGGGCCGGCCCGCGCTGCCGGTGGTGATCGACGCCTGGGTGGCGCTGCAGGCTCTACGGGCGGCGGCCGCGGTCGCGGACCAGAGCGCGGCACTGAGGGAGGATGTCGTCCGCCGGATCACGCTGGAACACCTGCTGATCGCCTCGTCCGTCATCAACGGGAGCCCGTCCACCGAAGGCAACGGCGTCACCGGCAGCCCGTCCACCGAGGGCAACGGGGTCACCGGGCCCAGCAGCACCAGCTCCTACGGCTTCAGCAGCGGTGACACGCGGGCGCCGGTCGCGATCTCACTGCCCGCACCCCGGCGCCGGCCGGCTGCGGAATTCGGTTCACGGCGGCCGGTCGTCGCGGTGCTTGACACTGGCGTCCGCGCCCATCCATGGCTGGACGTGAAGCCGTACAAGTCGAAGAAATACGCGACCACAACGGACGGTTTCGTCCAGATCGATGAGGACCTGCAGAAGGCCATCCTGAAGGATACGGAGTCGGTACACGACCAGGGCGACCATCCGCGCCGGCTGATCAGGCACCCGTGGGACGAGCCGGCGATTGCCGACCCGCTGGTCGGCGAGCTTGAGACCACCGTCGGCCACAGCACGTTCATCTCCGGGATCGTCCGCCAGGTCGCGCCGGATGCCCAGGTCCTGGCCGTCCGGATCATGCACAGCGACGGCGTCGTCAACGAATACGACCTCATCTACGCGATCAGCCGGCTGGCCGAGCGGGTCGCCAACGCCGAGGCGGGTGACATGACCAAGATGGTCGACGTCGTCTCGCTGTCGCTGGGGTACTTCGACGAGTCCAGTGCCGACGTGAAGTACGGCTCCGGCCTCTGGCTGGCCATCGAGGTCCTGCTCAGCCTGGGCGTGACGGTCGTCGCGGCGGCCGGCAACTTCTCCACCCGCCGGCACTTCTACCCAGCCGCGTTCAGCACGCTGCCCACGCCGGGGCCGGTCCCGCTGATCAGCGTGGGCGCGCTCAACCCGAACGGGACCAGGGCGCTGTTCAGTGACGGCGGCCGCTGGGTCAAAGCCTGGGCCAAGGGTGCCTCGGTGGTCAGCACCTACCCCTATGACATCCGCGGCCACGTCAGCCCGCCGATCAAGATGAAGGAGCGGGAAGGGCTCGATTCTGACGATTACTCGGGTGGCTTCGCCGTCTGGAGCGGCACCTCGTTCGCGGCGCCGCTGCTCGCCGCGCACATCGCGCGGCAGCTCCTGGCGGACGCCGAGGCCGGCCGCGGCCCGGGGCTTGATCAGCTCGGAGACGTGGCGGCGATGGACCGGACGATGGCGGCGCTCGGAGAGCTGAACTGGTTGGGGTGATCACGGTGGACGGTAACCAGGGATCCGTCGCCGCCACGCCCAGCCGGGTGGATCGCGACGAGCGCATCGCGGCCCTGCTGTGCGCGGTCAGGGGCGGCAGTGATGACGCCCTGGCCGAGATCGTGGCCGAGCTCAGCCCGCTGCTCTGGCACGTCGCGCGGGCAGCGGGGCTGAGTTTCGGCGATGCGGAGGACGTGGTCCAGACGACGTGGACGCGGCTGTTCGCCCACCTCGATGGCATCCGTAGCGCTACCGCGCTCACCCGCTGGCTGCTCGTGACCGCCAGGCGGGAAGCGTGGCGGGTGAGCGCCGAAGGGCGGCGGCAGCTGCCGGCCGACGAGGAATGGTTCGTCGCGCTGCCCGAACCCGGACCTGACGCGGAAGAACAGGTCATAGCCGATGATCAGCGCCGGGCGCTGTGGACGGCGATCGGCCAGCTACCCCGGCGGTGCCAGGAACTGCTGCGGATCGTCGCCTTCGTGCCGCGTCCCGACTACCAGGCGGTGGCGGCCGAACTGGGCATGCCGCACGGAAGCGTCGGCCCCACCCGCGGCCGGTGCCTGGCCAAGCTCCGCGCATTGCTCACCACGTAACTGAAGATGGGAGTCAGCGATGAAGTCCTCGGACGCAGGGCCGGACGAACCGCTCGATCAGCTCGATCTCGCGATTCTGGACGGCATCCGCCAGATCTTCGAGCTGACCGACCCGATGCCCGCGGACCTGCCGCAAAGAATCACTTTCTCTCTTCTCATGCGGGACCTGGACGCCGAGGTGGCCCGGCTCGGGGCCGAGGACGACCCGCGGCTGCTCGGGGCGGCGCGTGGTGCCGAGCAGAGCCGGGCCATCACCTTCGACAGCACCAGCCTGACTATCATGATCCGGATCGACTCGGATGAGGACGGCACCGTCCGCATCGACGGCTGGCTGGCGCCGCCGCAGCGCCGTGAGATCGAGATCCAGGCCACGGCCAGCACATTGCGCGTGTTCAGCGACGAGCAGGGGCGTTTCGTCTTCACCAACGTGCCGCGGGGAACGGCCCGGCTGTCCGTCCGGCCGGGTCCGCCGACGTCAGGCGGATCCGGCCAGTCGGTGGTGACCCCTGCTCTCATCCTCTGACCAGGCCGCCAGCGGGCAGGGCCAGGTGCCGAGCGCAGAGCGCGGTCTGACGGCGGCCGAACACGCCGCCACCCGAGCGCGAGCGGCGTATCAGCGCGGCCTGCGCGCGGGGACCACCGGGCGTCCGGCCGTCGGCGCCCGTCACCTGCGGGCCGGGCTGCTCTGGCTGGGCTGGGAGGAAGACCAGGGACCAGGCGCGCGGCGGGTGCGCGCGGCCGACCGGGCGGCCGCCGCGAGGATGCTGATCAGCCTGGCCCACCTCGAAGCCGAGCAGGGCCGCACCGCCTACGGGCTTGCCCTCCTGGACCGGGCGGAAGACATGACCGCGCCGGATGACCGGGGCATCCTGCTCTCGCAGCGTGCCTTGCTGCTGTTGCGAACCTGGCGGGTCAGCGAGGCGCTGCGGTTCTTCGACGAGGCGGTGCCGCTGCTCGAGGGCTACGCCGATACCGCCGTGCTGGCCCGGGTGCTGCTGAACCGCGGGGTCCTGCACCTCGGCACCGGTGCCGTCCAGCGGGCGCGGGCGGACTTCGCCTGGTGTCATCGGCTGGCCGTGGACGGCGAGCACCGTCTGCTCGCGGCCAAGGCGGCGCACAACCTGGGCTGCTGCGATCTGCTGGTGGGGGACATCCCGGCCGCGCTGCGGCTTTTCACCATGGCGGGCGACGGTTTCCGGCTGAACGCACCGGACTGGCTGCCGGTACTGGCCATGGACAAGGCGCAGGCCCTGCTGGCGGTCGGCCTGGCCGGCGAAGCCGTCGGCGAGCTCGACCGCGCGATCGCCTCGTTCCGGCGGCAGCGGCTTGACCAGGATCTGGCCCAGGCCGAGCTGGCTCTGTCGCTGGCCGCGCTGGCGGCCGGACAGGCCGCCGGGGCGCGCCGCTGGGCGGCGGCGGCGCAGCGGCGCTTCCGCCGCCAGGGCAACGACGCGTACGCCTGGCTGGCGGAGCTCGCCCGGCTTCGTTCGCGATTCGCGACCGCCCGCCGGCCGGGGCCGCTGGTCGGCCAGGCGGTCGTCCTGGCCGCGAGACTGCGCGGCTGCGGGCTGCGCAACGACGCCGACCTGGCCGAGCTGCTCGCCGCCCGCGCGCTGATCGCCACCCGCCGTCCGGCCGCTGCCAGGCAGCGGATCGAGGCGACCCGCCGCGGTGGTCCGTCCACCTCGCTCGAGGTCAGCCTGCTGCGCCGGCTAGCCCGGGCCGAGCTGGCCGAGCTGGAGCAGCGGCCGCCCCAGATGCTGGCCGAACTCCGCTCCGGCCTGGCCATGGTGCAGGCTCGCCGCAGCCGCCTGGGCAGCATCGACCTGCAGGCCGGGACCGGGGCCCTGGGCGTGGACCTGGCCAACGCCGGGCTGCGGCTGGCGCTGGACCGCGGGTCGGCGCCCATGGTGTTCGACTGGCTGGAACGATCCCGGGCCCAGGCCCTGCGGACCCGGCCGGTGCGGCCGCCCGCCGACCCGCGCGCGGCCAAGCTGCTGGCCGAGCTTCGCCAGGTCAGCTTCCTCATCCGCCAGGCCGAGCTGAACGGCCAGCGTGATCCGGCCGCGATCAGCCGTCGCGCCGCCCTGGACCGGGAGATGAGGGAGCGCCGCTGGCAAACGGCTGGCCTGGGCGAGGCGGCCGAACGGGTCAGCCTCGGCGAGGTAACCGCGGCCCTCGGCTCAGCGGGCCAGACCATGATCGGCATCTTGGCCCGGCACGGCCGGATGCACGCGGTCGTCCTCGGCCAGGGACCCGCGCGCCTGGTGTGCCTGGGCGATTTCGAGGCCGCTGCCGAGGCCGCCCGCCGCCTGATCGCCGACCTCGACACGCTGGCCGGACGACGACTGCCGGCCCGGCTGGCGGCGGTGATCGGGGATTCGATCAGGCATCAGGCCGAGGTGCTCACGGCCGAGATCATCGTGCCGCTGCGGCCCTGGCTCGGCGCCGCCGGCATCGTCATCGTTCCCACCGGGGCGCTCGCGAGCATTCCGTGGAACATGCTGCCTGACCTGCGCGGCCGCCCGGTTACGGTATGCCCCTCGGCGTCGTCGTGGGTCGCCGCCTGGGGCCGCCGCCCGCCTGAACCGGATCCTTGCGGCCCGGCCCCGTTCCTGGTGGCGGGCCCGGATCTGCCGTATGCACCCATCGAGGTCACCGAGATCGCCACGATCTATCCCGGCTGCCGTCCGCTGACCGCCGACCAGGCTACGGTGAGCGCCACCTTGCGCGGGCTCGACGGCGCCTCGCTGGCCCACCTGGCCGCGCACGGGCACCACGACCGGGAGAATTTCCTGTTCTCCCGGCTCGACCTGGCGGACGGCCCGCTGATGGCGTACGACATCCAGCAGCTCACGGCCGCTCCCCGCCAGGTGATCCTTTCCTCCTGTGATGTCGGCCGGTCGGTCGTGCGTCCCGGCGAAGAGCTCCTCGGCTTCACCGCGGCCCTGTTCCACGTCGGTACCGCGACGGTGATCTCCAGCGTCGCCCGGGTGGACGACGAGGATGCGGTCGGCATCATGACCAGCTACCACCGCCGACTGGCGGCTGGCACCAAGCCGGCCCAGGCGCTGGCCGAAGCTGCCCTCCCGGCGCCGTTCAGCCCGTTCATCTGCTTCGGCGTCGGCTGACGGGCGGCGCTTTCCCGGCCGATACCGCCTTGCGCGCCAGGAAGGCCAGCAGCGCGGCCGCCAGCAGCGATTCCCGCTGGCCGCGTGGCTCGCCCGGTGTTTTGTGCTGGCCCGGTGCTTTCCGCTGGTTCAGCGCGTTTCGTTCCTGACCGCAGCAGCTCATGACGCTGGAACCGCCGAGTGAGTATGGTCGTGCGGCGCCATCTGGCGGGTCGCCTGTTCCAGCAGGCAAGCCGCCCCCGACACGGCCAGGCAGGCGACCGGGTCGATCCGGCGCCTTCCCGCCAGGCCGGCCGTGAACGGCACGGCGACCCAGAAGCTCAGGCAGTAGAAGCAGTCGAGCAGGTCGCCCGCCCAGCTGGCCCCCGCCCGTCGGCGCAGCCGCACGACCACATCGGCGGGACCGTCTTCCTCCGCCAGGAGGTGGGTGACGCGCCAGGTCGCGAGGGTCGCCAGCACGAACCGGCCGGCGGGCAGGGGTGCCGTTCTCACATCAGCCTTCCTTCGCCGCCCGCAGGCACAATCCCGCGAACGCCTGCTCCTGGAAGCCGATGAAGCCGCTGTCGACGATCGTGTTGTCCGTCGCCGTCACGACTATCACGTAGCCGCAGGGCTCTGTCGTCGGCTCGGTCTGGAGGCTCCACGTCCCGCTCTCGGTAACGAGCGTCTTGCTCACCACCGTCTTCACCGGCGTCACGTTCGGCCCCATGGACGGCTCGATGCCGATGGAGACCGCCCGCAGGTTCTCGTTGTCGGCCGCCGAATACGCGCCCTCGATAAGGACACCCTGGCTGAAGTCCCCGCACGAGCCGCCGCCGCTGGTGATCTCGACGGTGACCGGGTCGGGCCGGGTGTTGTCGAGCTGGACGAGTTTCCAGGGAGTGGGAGTACCGACCGGCGTGCTGCCCTGCCTGGCCTCCATCGAGATCCACACCTGGCCGTCGCCCGCGCTCGGCCAGCCGCCCAGGATGTTGCCGACCACGTCGACCACCCCGGACTGCTCGCGGTAGGTAGTCCAGCCGGTCACCGGGTCGGGCGTCTGCAGGACCGGGAACGGCGACGTCGACAGGAAGACGTAGAACGGCTCGGTCATGGGCGTCGCCGTCGCGCCGCCGTTGGTGCTGACCATGATGCGGTACTGCATGCCCGCCCCGCCGAACAGGCCGGTCGCCGGGTTGATGACATGGCCGGTGAACTCGAGCGCCCGGCCGAACGGGCAGGCGTTCGCGACACCGATCGCCGGGACCAGCGAGGTGCCGGTGGCCAGGCCCGACGCGTCGCCGATGGTGACGACCGGCATGCTCCCGATGGACTCGAGCACCGGCCCGCCCCCCTTGACCGGCTGGCCGGGCGGGATGAGGACCCGGGCCTCCAGCTGCCCGCCCCACACCGGGATCGCGAACGGGCTGGTGGTCGAGGGCGGGGTGTTCCAGGACAGCACGGCCCGGACGATGACCGTGAGCGGTCCGTCCTGGCAGGGCCTGCGCCTGGTGAGCATCTGCGGGAAGGGCAGCCCCACCGCGTACGCCAGGCCTCCGGCCGGGATCGGGGAGATGTCGTGCACATTGACCGACGTCGTCCCGGCGTACTCGAAGCCGCTTCCCCAGTCGGCCCAGAACGCGACGTACTCCTGGCTGCCGCTGGTGCACAGGCCGCCGGAGTAGCCCGACGACTGCTTGATGTCGATGGTGGCCGCGAGCTCGCCGGTGGCGGTGCTGAGGCCGACGCAGCCGAGCTGCTCGTAGGTCTCGTTGCCCTGCGGGTCGATGATGATGCCGACGATCGCGCCCAGGTCGGCATGGTCACCGAGGACCAGGCCGGGCTGCTGCGCGGCGGCGCTGAGCGCCACCGGGTCGGCCAGCAGTTCGGTCACCTGGCTGAGCAGAAAGCGGGACGGCGGGACGTCGGTGTCGCGGTAGAGGTCACGCAGCTGCGGTGCCGTCAGCTGCGGCGCGGGCCCGAACTCGACGACCTGGTCGAGGATGGCCACCTCGCTGACCGACTCGAGCGGGATGGGGAAGGGAAGGCACCGGAACAGGTCGGCCAGGGTGCCGAGGGCGAGCGGCGCCACCTGCACGGTGACGTCGAGCCCGTTGCCGAACACGATCGGGGCGGCCGGGCCGGCCGGCGGGACTTCCCAGGACAAGATCGCGCGGATGAGGACCAGGTTCACGTCCCGGCAGCACTTCGCGGCCAGGTCGACCGGAATGCTGACGTCAAAGTCCAGCGGCTTCGGCCCGGGCGTGTCCCACGCCGTGAAGGACGTAAGGCCCAGATCCGTCCAGGTCGCGCCGTCGTCGGTCGAGGCGAAAAACCTGACGTACTCCTGGGAGCCGGCGGTGCAGATGCCCCCCGAGTAACCGGCCGCCTGCTTGATCTGCACCACCCCGTCGAGCCGCTTGAGCTGCGGCCGGTAGCCGACGCAGACGAGCTGCTCGAACGCGGTGTCTCCGGCCGGCGGTCCGGCTGGTGCGGCTTCGAGCGTGAAGTGATCGGTGAGAAGTAGTTCCTTGAAGTGCACTCGCTCATGCGGCAGGTCGGTCGCCGCCTGGAATTCGCCGGACGTCGGTTCGGTCATGATGCCTAGCCCCCGTTACTGCTGATTGTCCTGGTCTGGCCGAGCGGACCCGGGGTGCCCAGGGGGCCCCGCCGCTCGACAGCCATGAGGGCTGAGCCGCCGTGCAGATACCTCGCCTGGTCCCGGCTCGCGCGACCAAGCGGCCTCACATGCTGGCGATGAGCCGGTCGACCCGTTCGTCGACCGAGCGGAACGGGTCCTTGCACAGCACGGTCCGCTGGACCTGGTCGTTCAGCTTGAGGTGGACCCAGTCCACGGTGACATCCCGCCGCTTCTCCTGGGCCCGGCGGACGAACTCGCCGCGCAGCTTGGCCCGCGTCGTCTGCGGCGGCACCGACTTGGCCTCGAAGACGTCCAGGTCCTGAGTGACCCGAGCGACGGCGCCGATACGCTGGAGCAGGTAGTACAGGCCGCGGCCGCGTTGCACGTCGTGGTAGGCCAGGTCCAGCTGGGCCACCCGCGGCGAGGA
>JBEKJP010000056.1:0-50369 GCA_050011155.1 Streptosporangiaceae bacterium | reverse complement strand
CATGTGGCGCGGTTCGAAGCGCAGCCGCCCTTTGACCCGGATGAGCCGGGGCCCGGCGTCGCGGAAGGCGGCCGGCAGGTACTCTTGCCAGACATGCGCGGGCTCGATGACGTGGTCGTCGACGCTGATGATCCGCGGAATCTCCATGATGTTCTCCTCTATCGCGGGACTGGACCCGCGGATGTTCCGCCGTCGCGGATGAGGCGGCCTGCGCGCGGGCGGTCGCCGTCTTTTGCGGGCTTGCCGTTGCTTGCGAGCTCGCCGTTGCTTGCGAGCTCGCCGTTCACCCAGACCTGGTGCAGCCCGTGGCTGCGGGCGATGAGCCGGTCCGCGCCGGCGGGCAAGTCCCAGACGCGTTCCATCCGCTCCACGCCGACGGTGGCGGAATCGAACGCGACCAGGTCGGCGAAGTAGCCGGGCGCGACGCGGCCCCGGCCGGGGATTCCGAAGACCGCAGCCGGGTGCCCGGTGATCCGCCAGATGGCCTTCTCCAGGGACAGCGTGCCGGTCTCCCGCACCCAGTGCTCCAGCAGGTAGGTGCTGAAGACCGCGTCGCAGAGCTGGCTGGCGTGCGCGCCCGCGTCGGACAGGCCCAGTAGGGTACGGTCATCGCGGAGCAGCCCGGCCAGCGACTCGGCGTCATCGTTGGCGACCACGACCCGGAAGCGGGTCGCGAGGTCGTCGTCGAGCGCCACGTCGCACAGCAGGTCGAGCGGGTCGACGCCCGTCTTGGCGGCCAGCTCGGCGAGCGAGGGTCCGTCGGCGTATTCCGGGTAAGCCACAGTCTCCTGCACGAATATCTTGTCGAAGCCGTAGTACCACTGCCTGGCCACGTCCGCCCGGGCCCGGTCGCGCCAGGCCGGGTCACGGTAGAACCGGGCCCGTTCGGCGGCGGGCACGGACAGCACCTCGGCGAACGCGTCGGCGCGGGCGAACGGCGCCGGCTCGGCCAGGGTGACCTGGAAGACGATCGGGCGGCACGCGACCTGAGGCCACACCTCGCCGCCGCGGTCCGCGGCCTTATCGAGCAGCCGGAAGGCGCCCGGTGATGCGTTCAGCGCCGTCCAGGTGACCGGCCGTCCCGTCTTGACCGACAGCTCGGCGAGTTCGACGGGGCCGAAGTCGGGCCCGTGCGTGATCGCGAACGTGCCGCGGCCGCGCTCGGCCAGCGGCTCGGCAAGCCGCATCAGCTCGCCGGTGGTGGCGAGACGGCTGGGCACGGGCTTGCCCCAGGCTCCGGCGTGAGCGGGCTGGCGGGAGGACGCGAAGCCGATCGCGCCGGCGTCGAGGGCTTCCCCGACGAGCCGGCGCATCTCCTCGATCTCGGGCTCGGTGGCGTCCCGCTCGACCGCGTCAGCGCCCAGCACGTACAGCCGCAGCGGGGTATGGCCCAGCATGACCGCCACGTTCAGCTTCGGCCTGGTTCGCTCCACGGCGTCGAGGTACTCGGGGAAGGTCTCGAACGTCCAGGGGATGCCGGCGAACAGCGCTTCCACCGACATGCCTTCGACGTTCTCCAGCGTCCTGGCGATCGTCTCGCGGCCGGCCGGCCGGGTCGGGGCGATCCCGAAGCCGCAGTTGCCCATCACCACCGTGGTCACGCCGTGCCACGAAGAAGGAGTGAGGTCGGGGTCCCACAGCACCTGGGCGTCGTAGTGAGTGTGGCAGTCGATGAATCCCGGGGCCAGTACCAGGCCGTCAAGGTCAACGACGTCGCTGTCCCCAGTTACGCCGCCCGGCGCCTCGACCGCGGCGATCCGGTCCCCGTCGATGACCACGTCGGCGGGGCGGGGCGGCGCCCCGGTTCCGTCCACTAGCAGACCGCCGCGTAGCACCGTCATCGCGCACCTCCATGGCGTCTCGCGCCGTCGTCGTCGCTGTTGTCCGGCGTCCGGCGTCCATTGTCCGTCTTCCGGCTAAATTAACTAACTAAAGCATATGATTAAGCTAGATCTAGGCGCCAGAGGTCATGGGGATTAATCTGCGCTGTCGTGCTGGCCGTGCGGGCGTGCTGGCTGGTGCCCGGGCCGGGGCGCGGATCCGCTTCTCGATTTTCCCAGGCTCGCCATTGCTCGTCATCGCTGTCTCCAGGCCGGCATCACACCCATTCCTCGCGATAACACCGGCCGGGCCGCCGGCCATCCGCCAGGTCAGATGACGGGTCAGATGCCGAGCCGGTCGAGCAGCCGCTCGTGGTACACGGCCGGGCCGCCGAAGAGCAGCTCGGAGGTTTTCGCCCGGCGGAAATAGAGGTGGGCCGGGTGCTCCCAGGTGAAGCCGATTCCGCCGTGCACCTGGATGTTCTCGGTCGCGGCGAACAGGTAGGCCTGGGAGCAGCAGATGTGCGCCGTCGCGGCGGCGACTCCGAACTCCGGCGCGGCCTCGTCGGCCATCCGGGCGGCCTCCCGGGCCGTCGCCTCGGCGAGTTCCACCCGCACCAGCATGTCCGCGCACTTGTGCTTGACGGCCTGGAACGAACCGATGGCCCGGCCGAACTGGAACCGGGTCCTGGCGTAGCCGGCGCTCATCTGCAGGCACCTGCGGGCGCCGCCGGCCTGCTCGGCAGCCAGCGCCACGCAGGCCAGGTCGAGCACCTGGCTCATCAGCCGGCCCCCCTGGCCTTCGGCGCCGACCAGGACCGCGGGCACCTGGTCGAAGGTCAGGGTCGCCATCGGGCGGGTGGGATCGAGCGTGGTCATCGGCTCGGCGCGCAGTCCGGGCGCCTCGCGGTCCACCGCGAACAAGGACGGCCCGGCGGTGCTGCGGGCCACGACCAGCACCAGGTCCGCGATCGTCCCGTCGAGGACAAAGTTCTTCTTACCGGTCAGCGCCCACCCCCCACCGGCCTCCCCATCCCCCTTCACGCGCTGGGCACGGGCCGCGACCATGGCCGGGTCCCAGGACGCATGGCCTTCCGCCGCGGCCAGCGTGGCGATGGTCTGCCCCGCGGCGATGCCGGGCAAGTACCGGGCGCAGGCCCCCTGGTCCGCCGAGGCGAGCAGGGCCTGGGCGGCGAGTACCACCGTGGCGAAGAAGGGCGAGCACAGCAGCGCCGCCCCCATCTCCTCCAGCACCACCTCGAGCTCGGTCAGGCCGAACCCGTCACCGCCGTAGTCGCTGGGCAAGGACAGGCCGGGCAGCCGGAGCTGGCGAGCCATCTGGCTCCACACCGCCGGGTCGTGCCCCCCACCCCCCTCCCCTGCCCCCTTCATGGCGGCGCGGACCGCGCTCTCCGGCGACTTGGCCAGCAGGAACTCGCGGACGGCCTCGCGCAGCTCGTCCAGTTCTTCCTTGCCGTCGGTCATGACGTGCCCTTCGGCAGCTCGCGGAACGGTGAGGTGGTGTCGATGCCGGGCTCTTTGGGCAGGCCGAGAACCCGCTCGGCCAGGATGTTCTTCATGATCTCCTCCGTGCCGCCGAGGATCCGCAGCGCCGGCGTGGCCAGCAGCAGCTCAGCCCAGGCGTAGGTGCCCCATTCCCCGGTGTCGGCGATGATCCGCGGCCCGAGGACGCGGGACACGAAATGCGCCGCCCCGGTCAGGTTCTGCGCGTACATCAGCTTGGCCACCGACATCTCAGGACCCGGGGTCACCCCGGCCTGCATCTGGCGAAACGCCCGCGCGTTCAGGTACCCGGTGGCCGTCATGTCGGCCAGCAGCTCACTGAGGTCGCGGCGCAGCGCCCGGTCGTCCCAGGTCCAGGTGGCCCGCATGAGCGCGCTGAGCCGCTCGGGTGACAGGGCCTCGGCGACCGGCCCGCCGCCCTCGCTGCCCACGGTGGCGCGCTCGTTCATCAGCGTGGTGAGGGCGACCCGCCAGCCGCCGTTGACCTCGCCGAGCCGGTGGTCGTCCGGCACCCGGACGCCGGACAGGAAGACCTCGTTGAAGTCGCTGCCTCCGGTCATCTGGCGCAGCGGGCGCACCTCTACCCCGGGCGCGCTCATGTCGACGAGGAACGCAGTGATGCCCTTGTGCTTCGGCGCGTCCGGATCGGTTCGGCACAGCGCCATGCCGATCTGGCTGTGCTGCGCCACCGACGTCCATACCTTCTGGCCGTCCAGGATCCATTGGCCCGCACGGGCGGCCGCCCGGGTGCGCAGGCCGGCCAGGTCGGAGCCGGCGTCCGGCTCGCTGAACAGCTGGCAGGCGATCACGTCGCCGCGGTACATGGCCGGCAGGTAGCGGTCCTTGATGGCCTGCTGGCCGTGGGCCAGGATGGTCGGCCCGATCATCCCCAGCCCGATGACGCTCAGCGTGCCGGTGTCCGGGACGTCGTATTCCGACTCCAGGCGGTCGTAGACCAGCTCGTGGACCGGGGTGAGGCCACGGCCGCCGTATTCCGGCGGTCCGGAGATCCAGCCGAACCCGTGCTCATACCGGGTCCGCTGCCAGTCCCGCGCGGCCCGCAGCTTGCGCGCCTCGACCTCCGGCGGGTCCGCGCCGAAATAGGGCACCCGGTCGTCGCCTTCGCCCCAGCGGAACTCAGCGCGTTCCGCCGCCCGGGCCGCGGCGTGGACGGCGAGGAACTCGCGGGCCTGCCGCGTGAACTCCTGCAAGTCTTCGGGCATCGGATCGGCTTTCAGATAGACAGGATGGTCACCGCGGAGACGCCGGGGGCGCCGTACAGGTGGGCGTAGCCGACCGCGGGCTCCCCCGGCACCTGCCGCGCTCCCCCGGTGCCGCGCAGCTGCCGCACCAGTTCGTGGATCTGGCGCAGGCCGGAGGCGCCGATCGGCTCGCCGTTGCCGATCAGGCCGCCGTCGGTGTTGACCGGCAGCCTGCCGGTCATCTCGGTCTCACCGTCGGCGATCATCCGCTCTTGCTCGCCGTCCTTGCACAGCCCGTTCTCGGCCATGTGGATGATCTCCGAGCCGGCGTCGGTGTCCTGCAACTGCGCCACCGCGACGTCCTGCGGCCCGATCCCGGCGATCTCGTAGGCCTCCCGCGAGGCGTCCACCGTCGGGCTGGGCGCGTGCTCGGCCACCGGCACCGAGGGGCTCTGCAGCTCGAACGCGCCGATCCGGCGGCTGCGCAGCGCGCAGGCCCGTACCCGGACCGGCCGCCCGGCGTACCGGTGCGCCTGGTCGGCGCGGCACAGCACGACGGCCGCGGCGCCCTCGTCAGGCCCGCAGTACATGAACTGACGCAGCGGGTAGTTCAGCACCGGGGAGCCGAGGATCTCCGCCACCGACAGCGGGGTCCGCCGCCACGCCTTGTCGTTAGCGGACGCGTTGCGGAAGTTCTTGGCAGCGACCATGGCCAGCGTCTGGTCGGTAATGCCGTGGTCGTGCATATAGCGATTGATCTTCATGCCGAAGAAATGCGTGGTCAGGAACAGGCCGGTCTGGCCGTACCAGGCGGGCAGGCCGGCCACCGACGGATCGGCCGCGAACGCGCCCCGGGGGTGCTTGTCCATCCCGATCGCGATGGTCAGGTCGTGCTCGCCGGTCTCGATGGCCCGGGCGGCCATGGACAGCGCGGTACCGGCCGTCGCGCAGCCGTTGAACACGCCGCGCAGCGGTATCCCGGTCAGTCCGAGCCGGCCCACGATGGCGTCCGGGTTGTACACCTCCAGGCTGCCCACGAAGCCCGCCTGGACCTGGGGCCAGCTGACCCCGGCGTCGCCGAGCGCGGCCTGGACCGCCTCGGCGGCCATGTCCATCGCGGACTTGCCTGCGAACCGGCCGAACGGGTGCAGCCCGACGCCGACGATAACCGCTTCCATCATGCCTGCCTAGTTGGGGGGCCAGGGGGGTACGGGGAGGCGGGAAGCCCCCCCGTGAGCAGGGGGGGTCTGGGGGGCATCGTTCCCCCCGGACTGCACGGCGCGAACGCGAACGTCATGACCTGCGTGCCGTCGGCGCTGACGCTGTAGGGCACGATGGCCAGCCGCATCGGCTGGCCGATGGCCAGCCGGGCCGGATCGGGCTCGGTCAGCCGGGCCTCGACCATGACCTCACCCGGCAGCTCGACGTAGCCCAGCGCGTACGGCCGGAACGTCTCGGCGGTATCGGCCCCGTCGTAGGGCGGGCTCGGCGGCCGGAAGTCCTGCGTGGTGAACGTCCACAGCGTGCCCCGGTCCGGCAGCAGCTTCTCGGTCGCCCCGGTCCCGCCGCACCGCGCGCAGGCCGACCCGGCCGGGAACGCGACCAGGCCGCAGCCCGTGCACTGGGCCCCGATCAGCCGGGGCTCGTCCGAGGGCCAGGTGAAAAGGCCGTCTGCCACTGGAACCTGCCGGGTCCCGCTCATCGTCACGCTCCTTGTCTCCAAGTTGTCCCCAAGCCTATCCCCAATATAGATAACTATGTAAACTCTTTATACCGATAAACGAGGCGCCGCACCAGCCCCCGGTACGGTTGAAGCAGGAGGACATGATGACCAAGATCTGGGCCAACTCCGCGGACTCGCACATCCTGGAACCCGCTGACCTGTGGCTGCAGTCGCTTCCGGCCCGGCTGGCGGAGCGGGCGCCACGCTCCGAGCGCGGCGACAAGTACGAGATCCTCTACATCGACGGCGAGCGGATAGACCGTCAGCTGAACGATTTCATGGACGCGATGCGCCCGCCCGGCGCGCGGGACCTCGACATCCGGCTCAAGGACCTCGACGCCGAAGGCGTCTGGGGCCAGCTCGCGTTCCCTTCCATGGGCTTCTGGACCGTCAAGATCACCGACCGGGAGCTGGCCAGGGAAACGGTGCGGGCCTGGAACGACTGGGCGCACGCCGAGATCCTGCGCAAGAACGACCGGGTCATCCCCACCGCGTGCGTGTCCACCGCAGATATCGGCGACGCGGTGGCCGAGCTGGAGCGCGCCGCCGGGCTCGGCTTCCAGGCCGTGTTCCTGCCCAGCCAGACCCGCCCCGGCGAGGAGTACGCGCTGGAGGCGTGGGAGCCGCTCTGGGCCGCCGCCGAGCGGGCAGGCGTGGTGCTCGGCTTCCACATCGGCACCGGCGGGGACACGGTCGTGTTCCGCGGCCCGGGCGGCGCGATCGTCAACTACATGGAGACGACCTATCCCGGCATGCGGGTGGTCGCCCACCTGGTAGCCGGCGGCGCGCTGGACCGCCACCCGGGTCTGCGCATCCTGATCGCCGAGGGCGGCGCCGCGTGGGTGCCCGCCATCGGGGACCGGATGGACGAGGCCTACCGCCAGCACGGCATGTTCGTCCGGCCCAAGCTGAGCCGGCTGCCCAGCGAGATCATCGGCCAGCAGGTCTACGCGTCCTTCCAGCACGACAAGAGCGCGGTGCAGATCATGCCCGCGACGGGCTACCGCAACATCTTGTGGGGGGATGCAGTGAAGGCGGCGCAGTGAAGGCGGCGCAGTGAAGGCGGCGCAGTGAAGGCGGCGCAGTGAAGGCGGCGCAGTGAAGGCGGCGCAGTGAAGGCGGCGCAGTGAAGGCGGCGCAGTGAAGGGGGAACGGGGAGGCGGGCGGGGCCCCGGAGGCGAGCGGGGAGGGCACTGTGACGGCGGACTATGAGGGACGGCTGTTCATGGGGTGACCCGGCCGATCCGGTCAACGTGGTCGGCCCGATTATCCGGCTGGAGCAGCTGGAGCGGATGGAGGGCCTGGTCGCGCGGGCCAGGCAGGACGGCGCCCGCATCCTGGCGGGCGGGCGACGCGGGGACCGCGGCGGCAAGGGCTTCTGGTACTTGCCGACCGTGGTCGCCGATGTGGACGAGAACGCCGAGATCGCGCAGACCGAGGTATTCGGGCCGGTGCTGACCGTGGTGAAGTTCGACGGCGGTGAGGACGAGGCGGTGAGGACGAGGCGGTGCGGGTGGCGAACAACTCCCGGCCCGCCTGTCCGCGTACGTCCAGACCAGTGACCCCGAACGGGCCTGGCGGATCGCCGGCCGGCTCAAGGCCGGGACGGTGAACATCGGGCCGTCCTTCTACCTGTCGCCGGACACGCCGTTTGGCGGATACGGCATCAGCGGAGTAGGCCGCGAGCACGGCGAGGACGGCTTCCGCGAATACCTGCAGGCCAAGACCATTGCCAGCCCGACCGGCGCCGCATGACCGGCCGGCTGCAGGACAAAGTCATGCTGATCACCGGGGCCGGCTCGGGACTGGGCCGTGAGGTCGCCCTGCTGGCTGCCGCCGGGCGCGCCGGTGGTCGGCCAGTCCTACACTCGCGCACCTCGATCCCGTTCCCGGACAACTGGAGTCTCGGTTCGGGTTAGCGCGGGCTGCGGCCGCCGGATATTACCTGGTCCGCCGTCCGCGAAGGGTGATCAGGCCGGCTTGCGGTTGCCCATGGTGTCGGCGTTGGGGGCGGCCTCGGCCACCAGGCCGGGCACGACCGCGGACAGCCCGCCCTGGTCCCAGCGGGTATCGCGGGAGACGTTCGGCCCGTTGACCCACCCCTCCAGAACGGTGATCGCGTTCCCCCACACGCCGAACACCCGCCCGGTCACCTCCCGGGATTCCGCCGAGCCCAGCCAGACCACCAGCGGCGAGATGGCCTCCGGGCTCAGGTCTCCGGCGGCCGCCGCGGCGCGCATCATCTCCAGGTCCTCGGTCATCCGGGTCAGCGCGGTCGGCGCGATCGCGTTGACCGTGACGCCGTAGCGGTCGAGTTCGCGGGCCGCGATGACGGTCAGGCTGGCGATGCCGGCCTTGGCCGCCCCGTAGTTAGCCTGGCCCGGGTTGCCGAACAGCCCCGACGGGGAGACCGTGTTGATCACCCGCGCGTCGTTGGCGTGGCCTTGCTTGGCCCGCTGCCGCCAGTACGCCGCGGCGTGGTGGAGAACCGCGAAGGTGCCCTTGAGGTGCACGGCGACGACCGCGTCCCAGTCCGCCTCGGTCATCGTGACGATCATCCGGTCGCGCAGGATGCCCGCGTTATTCACCACCACATCCAGCCCGCCGAACGCCTCGACGGCGGCTTGGACCAGGCGCTCCGCGCCAGCCCAGGAGGAGATGTCCTCGGTGTTCGCGACCGCCGCCCCGCCCGCGGCGGTGATCTCGTCGGCGACCGCCTGGGCCGGCCCGCCCGAGGCGCCCGCGCCGTCCCGGCTGCCGCCGAGGTCGTTGACGACGACCTTGGCTCCTTGCGCGGCGAACGCGAGTACGTGCGCCCGGCCAAGGCCGTTCCCCGCGCCCGTGACCACCACGACGCGCCCCCGGCATGCTTCAGCGGCCATTTGCTCTCCTTCGTGGCATGGGCTGGTACCCATGTTCGTTCGGGATAAATGATTTTAGTTTTTTAACGGAAGTCGGCTAGGAACGGCTGATGGGCGCCCATGCCGCCGTCTACGCAGATGTTCTGCCCTGTGATGAACGCGGATTCGTCGCTGGCCAGGAAGACCACCAGCGCCGCGATGTCCTCCGGGCAGCCGAGGCGGGGAGTGAGCGCGTGCCGCAGCATGGTCGCGTTCACCGCGTCGCGGCCGGTCTTCTCCGGGATGACGATAAAGCCAGGCGAGATCGCGTTGCACCTTATTCCCTGCTTGCCGAACTCGGCCGCGGCGTAGCGGGTCAGGCTGACTAGGGCGGCTTTGGAGGCACCGTAGGCCGGGTTGCGCACGTCGCCGGTGAGGCCGGCGCCCGAGGCCGTATTGATGACCGAGCCGCCACCGCGGGCGATCATGTGCGGCGCCGCGGCCTGGATGGCCACCATCGCGCCGCGCAGGTTGACCCGCATCGTCTCGTCCCAGACCCCGGGGTCGGCCGCGCTCACCGGCAGATCCGCCGTGGCGGCCAGCCGGGTCGCGGCGGCGTTGTTGTGCAGGACGTCCAGCCCGCCGTACCTGGTGACGGCCGCCTCGACCATGGCCCGCACCTCGTCGAGGTCGCCCAGATCGGCCTGGACGGCAGTGGCTTCCCCGCCCGCGGCGACTATCTCGTCGGCGGCCTGCTTGGCCCCGGCGTCGTCCACGTCGGCGACCACCGTGCGGGCCCCCTCGGCGGCCACCCGCCGCGCGGTGGCCCGGCCGATGCCGGCGGCCGCGCCGGTGACGATCGCGATCTTGCCGTCCAGCCTTTTCATGATTATTTATCCCTCCCGCAGCAGGGGGCGGAGCCGGGTGCAGATGGTCTGCACGTGCCGGACGGCCAGGTCCTCGGGCAGGCCCGCCACCGACGCGCCGAGCCAGACGGTCTGCACCGGGGCGTCCCCGGCGTAAGCCAGGATTTCCTTGGCGACCTGCTCGGGCGAGCCGAACAGGAAGTACGACATGGGTCCGGCGTCCGGTCCCCTGGTGCGCAGGCGCTCCGGGTCGACCGGGCGGGGCACCGGGTTCGGGGTGCCTTCGACCATGTACTTGCGGTAGCTGTCCTGGGCGTAGGCGATGTGGGGGGCGACGAGGGACCAGTCCCGTTCGGGATCATCGGTCACGTAGGCCTGGACTCCGCCGCCCATCCGGGCCTCGGTCTCGTCGTGGCCGCCTTCGGCCAGGCCGTCACGGTAGGGCGGCCAGGAGGCTTTGGCCAGGGTGAGCAGACCCTCGCCCATCCGGCCCGCCCGTCGGGCGCCTTTCGGGCCCTGGTAACCGAGCCAGATGGGCAGCTTGCGTTGTATCGGGGCCGGGGTGAGGCCGTCGTCTGCGTCCCATAGTCGGCGCAGTTCGCTGACCTGCTGATCCAGGCGGCGGTACCGGTCGGCGAAGTCGGTGCCGAACAGCTCGAATTCCGGTAGGCGGTACCCGGCGCCCAGGCCGAGGTCCAGCCGGCCGCCGCTGATGATGTCCACCACCGCGGCCTCCTCGGCCAGCTGCGCCGTCTTGCGCAGCGGCGCGACCAGGATGCCGGTGCCCAGGCGGACCCGGGAGGTGCGCGCGGCCGCGGCCGCGGCGAACGTCAGCGGCTGGGGCAGGTAGCCGTCCTCGAAGCCGTGGTGCTCGGAGAACCAGACCGAGTCCGCACCGAGGTGTTCGGCCTCCTCGCACAGTTCCAGGGTGAAACCGTAGAGCCGGGCCGGGTCCTGGCGCCAGGCGGGCGGATTGCGCAGGTCGAACCAGACGCCGACGCCGGGGGGGTTCGGGAGGTCGTCCCCCCGGGCTAGCAGGGTCATCCGGTGGCTCCTGTGGTGGGCGCTGCGGTCAGCGTGGCGAGGGTTGCGTTGCCGTCGCCGTCCCAGAACGGCGCCCAGCTGGCAAACTCGGCGGGGAGGTTGGGCTTCGCGCTGCCCGCCCAGCCGGCGAATCCGGCCGACTGCGGCGTGCGGGTCACGTCGGCCGCGTACCAGTGGCGCTCCCGCCGGCGGGAGAAGAACCACTCGCCGTCCACCCGCGCGTACTCGTCGAAGTAGCAAATGGCCATCACGATCCACTCCTGCCCCACCTCATGCTCGGCGCGGCAGTAGACCGCGCCGGTGGCGCGGTTTGCCGGGCCGGAGGCGCGGTCCGGGTCTTCGGGACCGGCCAGCTCGATGCGGTGGCCGCAGATCTGGTGCACCGAGCGGTAGAACCGGCGCACCATCGGGTCGATGTAGCGCCGCAGCGCCTCCCGGCCGGTGCCGTGGCGGCCCATGTCCACGTCTGGCCGGAAGCAGCCCACCCAGGTGTCCAGGTCCCTGGCGTCCACCGCCATCGCGTACCGGATGGCCAGCTGCTGGATGGCCAGGTGGGCCTCGACGCGCTCGAGACGCTCAGTGAGTGTGCGCTGAGCGAGTTGGCCCTGGGCGAGTTCCAGATCGGACACGAGGTCTCTCCGTTCGAGGGTCTCGCTTGATGGTCTGGGTTTGATTGTCGTTCACTTAGCATAATTAGTCAACTGATTCTATGATGGTAACGCAGCTAGCCGCAAGGGAGGGCCCCAGCCGTGCATCCGGGAATCTTCGCCGCCAAGGATCCGCAGCGCCCGGCGGTCATCATGGGCACCGCCGGCACGGTGGTGACCTACGCCGAGCTTGAGGCCCGCTCCAACCGGGTGGCGTGGCTGGCCCGCCGCAGCGGGCTGCGTCCAGGGGACGGCCTGGCCGCGATCATGGAGAACCGGCCGGAGCTGCTCGAGGCGGCCTGGGGCGCGCAGCGCTCCGGCCTTCAGTTCACCGCGGTCAACTGGCACCTGACCGCGGCCGAGGCCGGATACGTGGTCACCGACAGCGGGGCCCGGATGGTGGTGGTCAGCTTCGGCCTGGCCGACCTGGCCGCGCAGCTGGGACCAGGGCTGGCGCCGGGCGTGCGGCGATTGATGATCGGCGGCACGATCCCGGGCTGGGACTCTTACGAGGATGCGGTGGCCTCGCTGTCGACGACGCCGATCCCGGACGAGTGCGAGGGCGACGTCATGCTCTACAGCTCGGGCACCACCGGCCGCCCGAAGGGGATCAGGCGGCCCGTCAGCGGGGCGGCCTTCGGCGAGCATCCCGACATTCCCGGGCACTGGCTCCGCGAGCTGCTCGGCATGGCCGCGGGGGATGTGTACCTGTCCCCCGCCCCGCTCTATCATGCAGCGCCGCTGGCCTGGACCATGGCCAGCCACCGGAGCGGGGCCACTGTCGTGGTGATGGAGCGGTTCGACGCCGAGCAGGCGCTGCGGCTGATCGAGGCGCACCGGGTGACCCATAGCCAGTGGGTGCCGACCATGTTCGTTCGGCTGCTGAAGCTGCCTGAGCCGGTCCGGGCTGCTTATGACCTGAGCAGCCTGCGCTGGGCCGTGCACGCCGCGGCGCCCTGTCCGGTCCCGGTCAAGAAGGCCATGATCGACTGGTGGGGGCCGATCCTGTTCGAGTTCTACTCGATGACGGAGGGGTTCGGCGCCGCCTCGATCTTCTCCGACGAGTGGCTGCGCAAGCCCGGCTCCGTCGGCCGGCCGCTGATGGGCGTTCCGCATGTGGTAAGCGCGGACGGGACGGAACTCCCGCCCGGTGAGGCCGGCACGATCTGGTTCGAGGGCGGCGTGCGAGCCGAGTACCACGGCGACCCGGATAAGACCGCCGCCGCGGCCAACGAGCGCGGCTGGCGGACCGTCGGCGACGTGGGCTATGTGGATCGTGACGGCTACCTCTACCTCACCGACCGGGCCAGCAACCTGATCATCTCCGGAGGGGTGAACATCTACCCGCAGGAAATCGAGAACGTGCTCACTCTGCATCCGGATGTGGTCGACGTGGCGGTACTCGGCGTGCCTGACCCGGAGATGGGTGAGCAAGTGAAAGCAGTGGTGCAGGTCGCCGCGCTCGCGGCGGGCGGTCAGGAGCTGACGGTCGGCGGGCAGGAGCTGACGGACCGGCTGGCCGCGTACTGCCGGGGGCAGCTGGCCGGGTTCAAGCGCCCGCGGTCGTTCGAGTTCACTACCGAGGAGCTGCGGACCCCGGCCGGCAAGATCCGCCGCGGGCCGCTGCGGGAGCGATTCGGCGCGGCTCCCGGTCCGTACCGGCCGGGCCGGTAATCCTAGGCGGCTGGGACGGTTACAGGGACGCGGAGTCAACCGCGGCCGTTGCCACCGGGACCGGCCCTGCCGGGCGGGCCCGTCAAGGACCCGCCCGGCAGGGCCGGGCCGTGCCCCACACCCGGCCGACGAGGAGGTAGGCGATACCGCCGAACGGAATCATCAGCAGGCAGGCGACGGCCCACACCCACCGGGGCAGCAAGCGCACTCGGTCGGCCCGGACCACTTCGGCCAGGCACAGCACCTCCCAGCCGGCCACCAGCGCGAAGGCGCCGAGCAAGACAAGCGCCGCAAGCATCGGGCCCCACCTCCTGAGCAGCCCATGGGCCGCTAGGACAGATGATTGTCCTCGATGCGGACTGGCCAGCTGCCCAGCGCGGTGAGGAGGCGTCTCCGCGGAAACGTTTCGCGCAATTGCGTAGGACGGTCCGGGCCGGACGCGGATCCGGCCGCCCTAGCCCGGCCATGCGGTCCCGGTAAGGCATGTTCCGTAGATCTTGGTGACTCGTTTCCGGTTTGCGGCCGTTTCCCGCGGGCGTGACGCCGGGTGAAGCAGCACGTTAGTCTCGCCGGTCCCGTCAGCCGCCCGCGTCACATCCCGGCGGGCAGCCTGACGGCTTTGACATCATTGTGTGTCAGCAACGCCCTGATCAGGGGGTTGCTGACACACAATGATGAAGCCAGGCGCTCCGCCGGAACAGGTGAGGCGGCAGCGGCCTGTGGTGCGGGGCGCCGGGGCCGACCCGGCCGCAGATACCGGGCCGATGAGGCTGGCCTCGCGCGAACCGCCGCCATCGAGGCTGGCCCGCGCCCGGTCAGGCTTGGCCACCCACCTGGTGACACACGCTCTAGTAGCTGCGCAGGCCCATGCTGCGGGCGATGCCGTTGCGCTGGATCTGGCTGGTGCCGCCGGAGATCGTGGCCACGATCGACTCCCGGTAGCGGAAGCTCATGACGGATTCGGTGGAGAAGCCGTGCCCGGCGCAGACCTGCATGCCGAGCCGGGCGGCCGCGACGTAGGTTTCCGAGCCCTTGAGCTTGGCCATCGCGCCTTCCCGGCCGCACGGGCGGCCTTGGGCCAGCAGCCAGGCCGCCCGGTAAGCCAGCAGCCGGGCCGAGTCGATCTCCACCTGCAGGTCCGCCATGGCGTGCGCCAGCGCCTGGAAGGTGCCGACCGGACGGCCGAACGCATGCCGCGTCTTCGCGAACGCCAGCATCTCGTCCAGGGTCGCCTGCGCGGCCCCCAGGTAACCGCCGGTGATGATCACCTTCTCCAGCTCGATGTTGGAGAGCATGACCGACCAGCCCTTGTCCTGGGGGCCGACCAGGTCCTCCCGCGGTACCAGCACATCGGAGAGGTACACCTCGTTAGTGCCCAGGATGTGCCGGGCCAGGGTTAGCGTGCGTCGCACCTCCACCCCGTCGGCCTGCGGGTCGATCAGCAGCAGGCTGATGCCCTCGTGCTTGGGCTCACGCGGGCCGGTCCGGACGTAGGTGGCGATCGTGGTGTCCGGGAGGCCTGCCCCGGTGCACCACATCTTCTGGCCGTTGACCACGAAGTGGTCGCCCCGGTCCTGGGCGGAGGTGCGCAGCGCGGCCGCGTCGGAGCCGCTGTCCGGCTCACTGACGGCCACCGCGAGCCGCTGCCGGCCCGTCATCATCTGCTCCCGGATGAACGCCCGCTGGGCCGGGCTGCCCCAGTTGAACACGGTGATGCCCGGGATGAGGACACCTATGTAGCACATGGCCACGTCGAAGCTGGCCCGGCCGAGTTCCTCCGCGATCAGGATCAGCTCGACCGGCCCGCCGCCGTCCCCGCCGTCTTCCTCTGCGAAGGGCAGCGAGAACCAGCCCAGTTCGGCCATGCCCTTGAACAGTTCGGGGGGCACCGCCGACTCCTCGTCCCACTCCTTGGCTCGCTCCGCCGGGCAGACGTCCGCGACGAACTGTCGTGCCGTGGCCCGGAGCATCTCCTGCTCCTCGGTAAAGCCGAAGTCCACCGCCTGCCCCCTGAGGGTTCGAGGTATATAGTCAAATTATTATCCTACGTTAGCTACTAAAACGCCAACCTTCCCGGCCGATTGGCCCCTATCTTGGAGGAACCGATGAAGGTCGACGGCAAGCTCGGGGCCGGGCCGCCCACCGCCCGGATCGGAAAGGCACTGATCGACGAGGCCAGGCGACGGGAGAAGGCCGGCTACGACGGGCTGTGGTCGTCGGAGTCCGCCCACGACCCCTTCCTGCCCCTGGTGCTGGCGGCCGAGCACACCGAGCGGACTGAGCTCGGCACGGCCATCGCGGTGGCCTTCGCCCGCTCCCCCATGCAACTCGCCTACACCGCGCATGACCTGCAGGCCTACTCCGGCGGTCGGTTCATCCTGGGCCTGGGCAGCCAGATAAAACCGCACATCGAGCGCCGATTCGACATGCCGTGGAGTCACCCGGCACCGCGCATGCGGGAGTTCGTCATGGCGCTGCGCGCGATCTGGTCGGCCTGGAACGACGGGACGAAGCTGAGCTTCCGCGGGGATTTCTACCAGCACACGCTGATGACCCCGTTCTTCTCCCCGCCGCCCGCACCGGGCGGGGCACCCGGGGTCTTCCTCGCCGCGGTCGGGGAGGCCATGACCACGGTGGCCGGCGAGGTCGCCGACGGCCTGCTGGTGCACGCGTTCACCACCGAGCGCTACTTGCGCGAGGTCACGCTGCCCGCTTTGGACCGCGGCCTGGCTACCGCCGGGCGGCCGCGGGCGGACGCCGAGGTCAGCCTGCTGGCTATGATCGCGACCGGGCGCACCGACGAGGAGATGGCCCGCGCGGTGACCGGCACCAGAGCGCAGATCGCCTTCTACGGCAGCACCCCCGCCTACCGGGCCGTGCTCGACCGGCACGGCTGGGCCGCGCTCGGCGACGAGCTCAACGCGCTGTCGCGATCGGATCGGGAAGATAAGTGGGAGGCCATGGGCGGCCTCATCGACGACGACGTGCTGGATGCCTTCGCGGTCGTGGCCGAGCCCGCCGAGGTGGCGGCGCAGATCCGGCGCCGGTTCGGCGGGCTGATCGACCGCGTCTCGTTTTACGCCCCCTACCAGACCGGCACCGAGGCCTGGGATCTCATCCTCGAGGACCTCAAGCGTCAGGCCGCGGCTGCGCCCAGAAAGCGTTCCGCGGGCGGGCCGCCGCGCGCCTGACCCGGTGCCTCCGGTGCGGGGAGCGCCATCGTCTTCACTCCTCGATGGGCGAGCCGAATCGGATCAGGTTGCCGTCCGGGTCGACGTGTGAGCCCTCACGCAGCCCTCACGACAGCGCGTAAGACACTACCGTCCGTTAGGTCAAATATTTTTATTAGCCGAACCCGGTATATGATTTGACTATATTGTGGCGAACGCCGAGAGCGGGAGGCCTCCCATGGACGAGCTGGCGCCGGACCTCGTGGTGACCGCCGAGGGTCCCGTCCGGCTGATCGAGCTGAACCGGCCGGAGCAGCGGAACGCGGCGAGCGAGGCGCTGCACACCGCGCTCGCGGGCGTCTGGGATCGCGTGGCCGCGGACGACGAGGTGCGGGCGGTGGTGCTGACCGGGCGGGGACGGGCGTTCAGCGCGGGCGGCGACTTTCACGTGATGACCCGGGTGCAGCGGGACCAGGAGTTCCGGGCGCAGAACATCGACGAGGCCCGCCGCATCATCACCGGCATGGTGCGCTGCCCAGTGCCGGTGATCGCTGCGGTGAACGGCCCCGCCGTCGGGCTGGGCTGCAGCCTGGCGCTGCTCAGTGACCTGGTGCTGATGGCCGAGGGCGCCTACCTGGCCGACCCGCACGTCCAGGTCGGGCTGGTGGCCGGTGACGGCGGCGCCATGGTGCTGCCGCTGATCGTCGGGCTGGCCCGGGCCAGGGAACTGCTCTTCCTCGGCGACCGGGTCAGCGCGACCGAAGCGGTCCGGCTGGGCCTGGCCAACCGGGTGGTGCCGCGGGACAAACTGCTCGACGAGGCGATGGAGTTGGCCCGGCGGCTGGCCGCGCTGCCCGCCGCGGCGCTGCGGGGCACCAAACGGGCGGTGAACCTGCACCTGGAACAGGCGATGGCCACCGTGATGGAGACCGCGCTGGCCGCGGAGCGGGACAGCATGGCCTCCCCCGAGCACGCCGCGATCGTGGCCGGTCTCATCGCGAAGAGCGGCTGAGGGTCTCAGCGGTATAGCGTGACGGGACGAGGATCTCGCGGTCCGTGGCGTTACGGAGTCGGCGATGGCTGACATCACCGCCGGCCCGATGGCCGGCCAGACGGTTCTGGTCACCGGCGGCACCAGCGGGATCGGTAAGGCCACCGCCATCGGCCTAGCGGCCATGGGGGCCCGGGTCGGCATCACCGGCCGCGACCCGGCCCGGACCCGGGCGGCCGCCGCTGACGTGGCCGCGGCATCCGGCCATCCCGCGGTGGATCCGTTCAGTGCCGATATGTCATCCCAAGCCGAGGTGCGGCGGCTGGCCGGCGAGGTCCTGGCGGCGTACCCGCGGCTGGACGTGCTGGTCAACAACGCGGGCGGGTTCTGGGCTACCCGCCGGGTCACCGCCGATGGCCTGGAGCACACCTTCGCCGTCAACCACCTGGCCCCCTTCCTGCTCACCGGCCTGCTGCTTGACCGGCTGAAGGCCAGCGCCCCGGCCCGGATCGTGACCGTGTCCTCCGGCGCGCACGCGTCCGGGACGATCAACTTCGGCGATCTGCAAGGCGAACACCACTATTCCGGTCAGCGGGCCTACAGCCAGTCCAAGCTCGCCAACATCATGTTCACCTACGAGCTCGCGCGCCGCCTAGACGGCACCGGCGTCACCGCCACCGTGCTGCACCCGGGCGTGGTACGCACCGGATTCGCCGCCGAGGATCCCTCGCCGGTGCTGAAAGCCATCCTGCCCCTGATCCGGGTCTTCCTGAAGACGCCGGAGCATGGCGCGGCCACCTCGATCTACCTGGCGTCGGCACCCGAGGCCGAGGGCGTCACCGGCGAGTATTTCGCCGGCCGCAAGCCGAAGACCTCCAGTCGGTCCTCCCACGACACCGCCGCCGCGGCCAGGCTGTGGCAGGTCAGCCTCGACCTCAGCGCGCTATAACCGCCCTCGGGTCTGCGGCAGACGACACATGGTTCACAGGGGTCCCGCCAGGCACCTACGCCTCACGGCGGGGATTCGATCATAGGTATGGATGTGTCAACCTACACACTCTTTGTGCAGGTTGCCGTATCCACACACTCGGCGCAGGGAGACTGCGGTTGGCGGGCCACCCCGCCCGGTTTCCCGCTGCCCTGGAGTCATTGGGCACGGTGGCTGCATTCGCCGGACGGCCGTTATGCTGACTCCCCGGCGCGGGCGCCGCGGACCTGGGCGCCGACGGACAGGCGCAGCGCCGGGCGGCCGCCGGGTCCGGCCACCTCGCCCTCGGCCACCACGAACCGCCGCCCGCGGTGCGTCACCCGCGCAGTGGCCGCGGCCAGCCGACCGGAGGCCGGGACGCCGCGGTAGAAATTGACCACCAGGTCGAGCGGGATCAGTTCCTCGCCCGGGCCGATCAGGGACCGCTGCGCGTCGCTGGCCACCTCATGGGCCAGCAGCCCGAGCACTCCCCCGTGCACCATCCCGAAGCTGTTCGCCGCGCCGGGCGGCGGCCGGAACATCCAGGCCGACTGGCCGGAGTCCGCCTGCCTGCTGACCACGCCGAGGAGCGGACCGGGCGGGGTGTCCGCCTGGGGCTGGGCCGGACAAGGAGCGGATCGGGCGCGGCTGGGCTGGGGCTGGCTGGGCTGGGGCTGGCTGGGCTGGGGCTGGGGGGCGGGTGCGGGCGGCCCGAAGCCCGGGTGTGACGCCTTGATGATGCGCAGCGAGGCCACGCCGAGCAGTTGGTCCGCTTGGTCCACGATCTCGCCGCGGGCCAGGCCGCTGTCGTCCTCGACGGCGTCGGCCTCGGCCCGGCCGTCGATCCAGGCCTGGCCGGGCGGCAGCGGGCGGATGAACTCCACGCGCAGCTGCGCGGTCAGCGCGGCACCCCCGGCCGGCAGGACGGTGGCGACCGCGCAGCCGCAGCACGCGTCGGCCAGGACTGCGAACGCGCCGGGGAGCAGGCCGCCGGCCGACGCCGCCAGGTGCGATGAGACCGGCATCCGGACGACCGCGGACCCGCCGACGGCCCGGCGAACCTCCACCCCGAGGGTGCGGTAGGCGGGAATAGGGGTACCGGCCTGGCCGAGTCCGCGGCGCAGGCCGGGCGGGTCGGTGTCGTCCTCGGCGCGGCTGGCGGCGTTCGTGAGCTGGCGGCCCATCACACTCCTGGCGTTGGGACTGATGCGCCGGATCTGATGCGTCCCGGAGTTCGAGGGCGGGATCCAGCGCGATGACTTTAATAAGATAACTTAATTGGATAATATAGAACAATAGCGTTCCCCGTCAGAGAGGTCGGCCGATGGCAGACGATGCGGACCTGGTGCTCACCGAGGTCGACGCGGACGGCGTTGCGACGTTCACCCTGAACCGGCCCGAACGCCGGAACGCGTGGACCGCGGCGCTGGAGAACCGGTACTTCGACGTGCTGGCGGCGGCGGACACCGATCCGGCGGTGCGAGTCGGGGTGCTGACCGGTGCCGGGGCGTCGTTCTGCCCCGGCTTTGACATGGGCCGGCTCGACGAGGTGGCCGGCCGGGGGGTCAACATCTCCGACCGCCGGCCGCAGTACGCCCCGCGGCTGTTCCGCAAGCCGCTGATCGCCGCGATCAACGGCGCCTGCGCCGGGATCGGGCTGACCCAGGCGCTGATGTGCGACGTGCGGTTCGCGGCGCGGGGAGCCAGGTTCTCCACTGCCTTCGCCCGCCGCGGGCTCGGCGCCGAGTACGGCATGTCCTGGATCCTGCCTCGTTACGTCGGCGTGGCCGCCGCGCTTGACCTGCTGCTGTCCAGCCGGGTCTTCGAAGCCGACGAGGCCAGGGAACTGGGCCTGGTGAACCGGGTGACCGAACCCGCCGAGGTCCTGGCCACGGCCCGCGAATACGCCCGCGACCTGGCCCGCAACTGCTCCCCGGCCGCCATGGCCGTCATCCGTCACCAGGTCCTCGCCGACCTCGACGCCTCCTTCGAGGACGCCTGCCGCCGTTCGTACGCGGCGATGGAGGTGCTGAACAGCAGCGCGGACTTCCGGGAAGGCGTGGACAGCTTCGTGCAGAAGCGGCCCGCGGCCTTCCGCCCGCTCGCCGACGACCTGGATCCAGAGAAGATCACCGACGTGCTCATGCCGGGCGCCAGGATGGCCCTCACTGAACTGCGGGACGGCTGAGCCGGACTCCGCTCGGTTGGCGCCCGCTCGGGTCAGTGGGCGCCCGCGGCGGCGCCGAGGTAGTGCGCGAACAGGTCGTCGGCGATGTCCTGCGGCGGGCCGGCGAACACCACGCTGCCCTTGTTCAGCAGGTACACGCGGCCGGCCAGGGCCAGGGCGCGGCTGACGTACTGCTCCACGATGAGCAGGGCGGTGCCGGACGCGGCGATCTCGCCGAGGAACTCGAAGATATGGTCCACGACGACCGGCGCGAGCCCCATCGACGCCTCGTCGACGATGACCACCTTGGGGTCGGTGAGGTAGGCGCGGACCAGTGACAGCATCTGCTGCTGGCCGCCTGACAGCAGCCGGGCGGGCTGGCGCAGCTTGTTCCCCAGCACCGGGAAGGCCGAGGTGGCCCGGTCCAGCGCGATAGCCTCCTCGCCCGGGCGGGAATGCAGCAGAAGGTTCTCCCGCACGGTCAGCGACGGGTAGATACCGCGGCCCTCGGGAATGTGGCACAGGCCGCGCCGGGCGCGGGCGTGCGGCCGGGCCCGGGTGATGTCCTCGCCCGCCAGCTGCACGGTTCCGGCCGAAGGCCGGAGCAGGCCGGACGCGACGCGCAGCAAGGTGGTCTTGCCGGCCCCGTTAGCCCCCAGGACGGCCACCACGGTGCCCGCCGGGACGGTCAGCGAGACGTCGCGCAGCACGGTGTGCTCGCCGTAGCCGGCCTCGATCCCGCGCAGTTCCAGCATCGCGGTTACCTCGCCATCTTCGGTTGCTGGGCCATCTTCGGTTGCTGGGCCATCTTCGGTTGCTGGGCCATCTTCGGTTGCTGGGCCATCTTCGGTTGCTGGGCCATCTTCGGTTGCTGGGCCATCTTCGGCTGTTCGGGGCTGACCGGTTCGGTGCCGAGGTAAGCGGCCCGGACCGTGTCGCTGGAACCCACGTCCGCCGTGGTCCCCTCGAAGATCTTCGTGCCGAAGTCGAGCACGTGAACGTAGTCGCAGATGCTCATCACCAGCGACATGTCATGCTCGACCAGCAGGATGCCGACGCCCCGCTGCGCGACGACCCGGGCCAGGATCTCACCGAACCGCCCGGTCTCGGCCCGGTCCAGGCCGGAGGACGGCTCGTCGAGCAGCAGCACGTCGAACTCGCCGGCCAGGCAGCGAGCGAGTTCGGTCAGCCGCCGCTGCCCGGTGGACAGCGTGGCAACCGGGCGCTCGGCCAGGTCGGCGACGCCGGCCAGGGCCATGGCCTGCTCGGCGGCCGCACTCCGGCGGTTCCGGTCTGATCTGGTCTCGGCCACGTGCCGCCAGGGGCGCCGGCCGGCCTGGCCAGCCTCCCGGCCGAGAGACACGTTCTCCCGGGTGGTCAGCGAGTCGAACAGCTCCATCTTCTGGAAGGTCCGGCCGAGGCCACGGCGGGCCCGCGCGGCCGGATCAAGAACGGACATGTCCGCGCCATGCAGACGCAGTGTGCCGGACGCGGGCCGGACCAGGCCGGAGGCCACATTGAACAGCGTGGTCTTGCCGGCGCCGTTCGGCCCGATCAGGCCGGTGATCCGGCCGACCGGAGCGGTCAGGCTCACGTCATTGACCGCGATGTTCCCGCCGAACCGCACCGTGACGTGCGCCAGGTCCAGACCAGCGGCCGAGGCCCGGCCGGGCCGGGGACGTCCGTTCAGCGGGACAGCCTGGGCTGGGGCGGCCGGAACGGGTGGCCCGGGGGCCGGGCTCGCCGGGACCGGGGTGACCGTAGCCGGGGTGGCCGGGGCCGGGGTGGCCGGGGCCGGGGTGGCCGTAGCCGGGAGTCGGCGGCGGCCGCCGATGCGGTCGAGGAACCGGTGCAGCCGCTCGTTGCGCGGCGTGAGGCCGACCGCCACCTGGACCGCGGCTACGCCGAACAGCACGTTGAGCCAGTCACCGACAGTCGCTCCGGTGGAGATCCAGGACGGGAGTACCACGAGCGCGAACCCCGCGCCGAACGCGTACCACGGTTCCCGGCCCGGCATGATGACCAGCAGCGCGAGAAGGGTCAGCGAGCTGAACGCGGTGAAGTCGGAGCTGGTGACGGTGTGCACCACGCCGCCGAACAAGGCTCCGGAGACCGCGGCCAGGAACGCCGCGAGGCAGAAGACCAGGACCCGGGTCACCATCACGCTCGTGCCGTGCGTGGCCAGGGCGACCGGCGAGTCGGCCATGCCCCGAAGCAGCCGGCCGAGCCTGCTGCGCACCAGCCAGACCACCAGCAGGCCCGCGGCTACCGCGAACGCGAGCACCAGGTAGTAGAAGGCGATGTCACCCTGAGCGAACGACGGCCGGTTCACCGCCTGGCCCAGCGAGCTGGAGCCGAACATGAGCCAGAGCGGGTAGCCCATCTGCTGCATGGTGACGCCGAAGCCGAACGTGGCCAGGGCTAGGAACACGCCGGGCAGGCGGATAGCCGGGATGGCGATGAAGGCGCCGATCGGCACCGCCGCCAGGCCCGCCAGCAGCAGGGCTACCCCCCAGGGCAGCCCGAAGCCGGCCGTCAGGTGCCCCATCGTGGTGGCGCCGATCGCCGCGAACGCGGCCTGGCAGAGCGATACCTGTCCCGACGTCCGGACCAGCAGTCCCAGCGACAGGAACAGTACGACCTGGGTCAGCCCATCCGACCAGTAGGGCAGCTGGCCGGCGTTGACCAGGTGCGGGACGGCCAGCAGGACGACGGCGAGGACCACCGCGCCCGCGATCTGCACTCGGGCGGGCGCCGCGTATACCGCGGCCGGCCGGGGCCTGGACACCCGCCGGTCGGCCAGCCTGGACCGCGGCGTGAAGATCAGGACGCCGAAGAGCACGATGAACGGGATGCTGGCGGGCAGCCCGGCCAGCGCGGCGCTGCCCGTGACGACGTACTTGGTGGCGATCGACGCCGCGATCCCGACCACCAGGCCGCCGATGTAGGTCAGCGGGAGGCTGGAGAACCGGCCGATGGCCGCGGCGCCGAACGCCTGGACAACAAGCAGGGTGAGCACAGTAGCGTCAAGGTTCAGGGTCGGCGCCAGCAAGACCCCCGCCAGGACGGCGAAGCTGGAACCGATGATCCAGGCCCATCGCCGTACCGTAGCCGGGCTGGTGCCGCCTAGGTCGAGAAGCTCTGGGTTGTCGACCACGCCCCGCATGGCCAGGCCGAGCCGAGTCCGCCGGAAGAACACGAACAGGGCCACGGTCGCGGCCAGCGCGATGCCGATGATGATCATCTGGTCGTAGCCGACAAACAGGCCGCCGACCTTGACCGTGTGCTGCGGCAGCCAGGCGGGGAAGGTGCGCGCCAGCGTGCCGAACGTCGCCGAGAAGAAGCCCTGGACCACCAGGACGAGGCCGATCGTGGCGACCACCTGCATGGTCGCGGACGCATCCGCCAGCCGGCGCGCCATCGCCTCCATCCCCAGGCCGAGCACTGGGCCGACCACGAATACGCAGATCAGCGCGGTGAGCACGGCGGGCAGGTGGAAGACGTCGTCGTGCAGGATGTAGAAGACATAGGCGCCGGTCGTGGCCACCGCGCCCTGGGCGAAGTTGAAGATGCCAGACGTCTTGTAGGTGAGTACCAGGCCGGTTCCGGTCAGGCCGTAGACCGATCCGGCGGTGATACCGAGGATCACGAACGGGAGCAGTGCATTCATGGTCTCAACTCGCTCGGTAGGTAGGTCAGAGATCCCGGAGTGCCTGGCTAGCCGGGCACTCCGGGATCGGGCTCACGACGGGCAGATCGCGGAAGTGCCCTTGGGGGCGGTCAGCTTGCCGCCCTGGATTTCGGCCAGGAAGAAGCAGGTCACCTGGGAGGCAGGCGCGCCGGAGTGGAAGTTCAGCGGCGGCGTCAGGCCGTTCAGCGTGTCGTTCTTCGGCAGCGCATACAGCGCGGTGAACACGTCCGCCGGGGTCGCCGTGGTGGGCAGGTTCGCGGCCGCCGCACCGAACAGGACGCCGCCCGTCCAGCCGGACATCGGGTTCGGGCCCGGCGCGGTGCTCGGCTCGTACTTGGCCATCGCCTGCTTGAACTGATCCACCGCCGGGGTGTTGTCAAACCACAGCGCGTTAGTGGTGGGCACGTAGGCGCCGTTGACCTGAGCCACCTGGAGGTACTGGTTGTCGAACGCTCCCGACGGGATCACGTACACCGGGCTGTAACCCTGCTGCCCGCAGGCCGGCGCGAATCGTGAGCCGGCCGCGTAGGAGGCGTCGATGATCAGGGCCTGCGCGCCCGCCTGCTTCGCGGCCAGGCACTGGGCCGTGTAGCTCGGCGCCGATACGGCGATCGCCGCGCTGATGGGCATATTCAGCTGGAAGGCCTTCGCGTAGCCCTGCAACGCCGGGAGGACCTGCTTGCAGGCGGCGATCTCGGCGCAGTACACCGCGCCGAAGGAGTTCTTGCCCGCCGCCTTCACCGCGTACGCCTGCATCTCCAGCGAGGTGAGAACCGTGGCGCCCGACGGGAAGAAGGCCGGATTGGTGAACCATTCCGGGGTATCCGCCTGACCGCCGATCACGGCCACGTGCTGCTGCTGGACATAGGAGGCCCAGCCGCTTTCGGTTCCGCCGGCCTCCGGGCTGACGATGGCCAGCACGTGGTCCACCTGGACGAGCTGGCGGATATCCGCCTGCGACTTGGTCGCGTCGCCCTGGTCGTCCTCGACGATCAGCTTGATCTGGCGGCCCTTGATGCCGCCGCTGGCGTTGACCGAGCCGACCCATGCCTGCAGCCCGGCCAGGTGATCCGGCTGGGCGGACGGGCCGGAGAAGTTACCGATCGTGCCGATGACGAGGTCTGACCCGGACGCCGCGACCGCCGAGCCTGAGCTGGAGCTGGATGCGCTCGAGTTGGTACTGCTGCCCGCGCTACTGCCGCTGCTACTGCTGCTGCAGGCGGTGGCGAGGGCCGCGACCGCGACGCTCAGCGCGGATACCCGCCACAGAGCGGTTCTGCGTGCCTTGTTCATCACTGGTTCGAACCCCCAAAGATTCGGCCGGGACGGTGACAGGCCTGCCCAAGGCCGACGCTCCAGGAGCGGCGGCATGGCGGGCGCGTCACACAAACGATGACTGGACGGTAAGCCGGACGTGACCCGGATCACCAGTAGGTAGCTAAATTGTCTACCTAATTGTTATCATCTAACGATGCCCCCGTCTATAGGCGGATGAGGTTCATATTGTGACCGCAGCCCGGGTGGAGATCAGTGGTGCGCCGGGGGACCTGGCGAGCAGACTGTCTGATATATCGAGGACTCGTACCTGGGCCGAAGTGGTGCACGCGGTACGGGTCAGTGAACGTGGAGCCGATGATGTCAGCCACCTCCGCCGCCCGCGAACCGCTGCACTTTGCCACTTTGTGGGAAGCCATCGCCGACCGGATCCCCTCGGCTCCGGTCCTCACCCACGGAACCAGGACGACGGCCTGGGGGGCGTTCGACGAGCGAGCCGCCCGGCTGGCCGGCGCGCTGCGGGCGCATGACGTTGGCCGCGGAAGTACCGTCGCGTGTTACCTGTTCAACTGCCCTGAGTACTTCGAGACCTTCCTGGCGGCGCTCAAGATCCGGGCCGTACCCGCCAACGTGAACTACCGCTACGGCGGCAGCGAGTTGCGCGCGCTGCTCGAGAACTCCGATGCGGCGGTGCTGTTCTTCGACTCGGCACTGCGCGAGCGCGTGGTGTCGATCCGGTCCGAGGTCCTCGGGCTGCGATTGCTGGTGGAGGTCGGCGGACCTGCCGCGGGCGTTCCGGTCCCGGGAGCCTATGGGTATGAGGAGCTGATTGCCGCTTTCGCGCCGGCGGCCCGGATGAGCCGCGGTGAGGACGACGTATTCCTGTCGTACACGGGCGGGACTACTGGCCTGCCCAAAGGGGTGCGGTACGCGATCGGCCGCGGCGTGGTCAACTCCCTGAAGCTGCGCGGGCGCTTCCGTGACTTCGGCACCAAGCTGGGTATCGTCGACTACGCCGTCGAGCAGGCCCGTAACGGGAACCGCATGGTGGCGATTCCGGCCTCGCCGCTCATGCACAGCACTGGGTTCACCTTTGCCTCGCTCCCCACGCTGACGTCAGGAGGGCAGGTCACGACGTTGGAGAGCAGGTCATTCGACGCTCATGAGCTGCTCGCGACCACCGGCGCGGTCGGGGCCGAGGTGGTCGCCATCGTCGGGGACGCCTTCGCGCTCCCGGTGTTGCGGGCGCTGGACGGAGCACCGTCCGGACGCTATCGCACCTCATCGTTGCGGACCATCTGCTCTGCGGGCACCGCCTGGAGCGCCCAGGTCAAACAGCGGCTGCTCGAGCACCTGCCGCAGGCCACCCTGCTTGACTTCTGCGGTTCCACCGAAGGGGTCACTTACGGCTTCCGGCGGGTGCGGCGCGGCGATCCGGCCTTCACCGCCAACTTCGAGGCCGCCCCCGGCCTCAAGGTGATCGGCCCGGACCGGCGCGAACTGCCGGGCGGGGAGGTCGGCTTGCTGGCCGGCCCGACCCCGGCGTCGGGCTACCACAAGGATCCGCAGCGAAGCGCCGCGACCTATTTCATGATCGACAGCGAGCAGTACGCCGCGCCCGGCGACCTCGGCCGGCTCGAGCCCGATGGCACCGTTACGTTGATCGGCCGGGGAACGAGCGTGATCAACACAGGCGGCGAGAAGGTCTACCCGGCCGAGGTGGAGGAGGTCCTCAATGAGCTGGAAGGAGTCGAGGAGTGCCTGGTCATGGGCGTCCCCGATGCGCGCTTCGGCCAGCTCGTCGCCGCCTTGGTCAAGCGCGGCGGGGACGGTAAACCCGACGCATCCGACGTGACGGCCGCCGCCAGGCACTCCCTGGCCGGCTACAAGGTCCCCCGGCTGGTCGTCTTCGTCGATCAGGTGCCCAGGGCGCCCAACGGGAAGGTCGACTACCCGGCGGCCCGGGCGCTGCTGGCGGCCAGCCCACGATGACAACCGCGGTGCGGGCGAAGTACCAGCGGCCATCGCGACGCTCGTAGTCGTCCTCGTAGGCGATCGCCTGCCTGATCCACCGGCCCTCGTCGTCGAACCGCTTGACGTCGGTCAGGTGCGGGTACCGCCACACGGGCGACCCCGAACCGGCGAGGCTGAGTCATAGCGGCGAGGCCCTTTCCGATAGTCACAAATATAGTTGATTTAGCTATTTACCGTCGTTATTCTTTGGTGAAGCGAAGGGGTGGACATGGCGGGCACACTTGATGGCAAGCGGGCCATCGTTACCGGCGGCGGTCAGGGGGTCGGCCGCGGCATCGCGCTCGCCCTGGCCGCGCAGGGCGCGGCCGTCACGCTGGTCGGCCGCACCGAGGCCAAGCTGCTGGCGGTGGCGGCGGAGATCGCCAAGCCGGGCGGCACGGCGCTGCCCATCGTGGCGGACGTGACCCGGCCCGCCGACATCCGCCACTGCGTCGAGCACACCGTCACCGAACTGGGGGGCATCGACATCCTGGTGAACAACGCGCAGGTGCCCGCCCTCGGCTCGATCCTCGAGGTCACCGACGAGGCCTTCGGCGCCTGCTGGGAATCCGGACCGCTGGCCGCGTTCCGGTTGATGAAGGCCTGCCATCCGTTCCTGCGCCCGGGCAGCGTCATCATCAACCTCGGTAGCTCGACCGCGGTCAACCCGCAGCCCGCGGGCCGCGGGGTCTACGCCGCGGCCAAGGCGGCGACCCAGACGCTGAGCCGGGTGGCGGCGGCCGAGTGGGGGCCGGACGGCATCCGGGTCATCACCGTGCTGCCCGCCGCGACGAGCCCGGCCGCCGAGGCCTGGCGGGAGGCCGAGCCCGCGGAGTACGAGCGCAGCATGTCCAGCATCCCGCTGCGCCGGCTCGGCGATCCTGAGCAGGAGATCGGCCCGGTGGTGGCGTTCCTGTGCGGGCCCGCGGCCAGCTACATCACGGGCACCACGATCGCTCTCGACGGCGGCCAGGCCTACCTGCGCTGAGGGTGAAAAGACGGATTGATCCGAACGGAGCGCGGTGCGTGCTGTCGGTCAAGTTTCGCGTTGCCGGGATCAGTGCCCGCTGAAGACAGCAGGGTGGCGCGCACGGAAGGCGGCGAGCCCCGCGGCCCGGTCGGCCGTGCTGAACAGCATGGAGACCGACTCGCGCTCGTAGCTGATTGCCGCGGCCAGGTCCATGCCCAGGCCGTGGTCGACGAGGCGCTTGCCCGCGGCTAGGGCCAGGGGCGCGCCCACCGCGAGTTGCCCGGCGAGGCCGAGCGCCGCCGTGACGGCCTCCCCTGGGCCGGCGAGTTCGTTGACCAGGCCGAGGGCGTAGGCCCGTGCCGCGGTGATGGGCTCACCGGTGAGGATCATCTGCTTGGCGATGCCCGCGGGCACCAGCCGGGGCAGCCGCTGCGTGCCGCCCGCGCCGGGCAGCACGCCTAGCTTCATCTCCGGCACGCCCAGCCTGGCATCGTGCTCCGCGACCCGCAGGTCGCAGGCCAGGGCCAGTTCCAGGCCGCCGCCGAAGGCCACGCCGTGCAGCGCCGCCACCGAGGGCTTCGGGCAGTCCGAGATGAGCTGGTAGACCTCGGTCATCCGGGCGATGAACCCGCGGAAGGCGTGGGCGTCAGGGAGCGCCTCGATCTCGCTGAGGTCAGCCCCGGCGCAGAACGCGCGCCCCGCGCCGGCGATCACCAAGGCCCGGACCCGATCGTCGGCGGCTGCCGCCGCGACCGCGGCCGCGAGCAGGCCGAGTACGTCGGAACCGATGGCGTTCAGCCGGGCGGGACGGTTGAGCGTGAGCACGGCCACCGGGCCGCGCGCCTGGCTGAGCAGTGCTAGCTCCATCTGGGCCGGTTCCATCTGGGCCGGTTCCATCTGGGCCGGTTCCATCTGGGCCGGTTCCATCTGGGCCGGTTCCATCGCCTCAGGCCATGGTGAGGCCGCCGCTGACCGACAGCGTCTGCCCGGTGATGTAGGCGGCCTCGTCGGAGGCGAGGAAGGCGACCGCCGGCGCGACGTCGGCGGCCTGGCCCACCCTGCGCAGCGGGATGGCGCGAGCTAGCCCGTCCCGCAGCTTCTGGCTGTAGGCGGCCACCTGGTCGAGCAGCGCGGTGTCGGTCGGGCCGGGGCAGACGCTGTTCACCGTGATACCGTGCCGCGCCACCTCCCGGGCCAGCGCCTTCCCGAAGGCGATGACGCCGCCCTTGGTAGCCGAGTACACCGCCTCGCCCGACGAGCCGACCCGGCCGGCGTCCGAGGCGATGTGGATGATCCGCCCGCTGCCCCGCTCGATCATCCCGTCCAGCACGGCCCGGGTGACGGTAATGGTGCCGCGTAGGTTGACCGCGATGATCTTGTCCCAGGTTTCTTCGGCCGAGTCCACGAAAGGCTCGATCACGTCGATGCCCGCGTTGTTGACCAGGATGTCCAGCGGTCCTAGTTCGGACTCCACGCGGCCCACCGCGGCCCGGACCGCCGCGCTGTCCGCGATGTCCACGGGCACGCCAACGGCCCGCGCGCCGTGCCGCTCGGCCAGGCCCGCCGCGGTCTTGGCGGCCGCGGTGCCGTCCAGGTCGCATACCGCCACCGCCGCGCCCTCGGCGGCCAGGGCCGCAGCGATCGCCGCGCCGATACCCCGGCCGGCCCCGGTGACCATCGCCGTTTTTCCTTGCAGCCGCACGTGCCCTCCCTGGAACCGCCTCGTCCGCTGAGCCAGCTGAGCCAGCTGAGCCAGCTCAGCCCATGAACGAGAACATTAGCCATATGTATAACTTATTATACCCATAAGGTCGGCAACGGCCAGCGGTACGAGTCATCTAGTTACTCCGCGGGCCAGTACGCCAGGATCAGCCGAGGAGGTCGAGCACCGTGGTCATCGACTTGTTCAGCAGCAGGTAGTTCTCGGCTTCCTGCAGGTGCACCCGCCAGAGCGCCTCCGCTTCGGCGGCCTCCCGGGCTGCCATCAGCTCGACCAGCCGGACGTGCGCGCGGAAGCCCCGCTTGTTCGCCCGCACGTTTTCCGGGCTGCCCGCGTCGAGGTCCACATGTGACCAGTTGGCCAGCTCGATGATGTGCCGGACCATGCCGTTGAGCACGGTCAGGGTCTGGTTGCCGGCCAGCTCCACCATGAGCGCGTGAAACTCCATGTGCGCGCGGATGAACCCCGGCGGGTCGTCCATCAGCCGTTCCGCTTGCGCCACGGCTGTCCGCAGGCGCGCCAGGTCCTGCTCGGTTCGCCGCTCCGCCAGCAGCGCCGCGCACGGGGCCTCGATGAGGGTCCGGGCGTCGTAGACGTCCTGGAGGGTCGTGCCCCGGTACTCAAGCACCAGGCCAGCGTAGCTGGCCGCCACGTTCCCGTCCGGCACCTGCACCCGGGCGCCGCCGCGGGCGCCGCGCCGGATGCTGATTAGCGACTCGGACTCCAGCACCCGGAAGGCCTCCCGCAACGTAGGCCGGGACACCGCGAAATTCGCCATTAGCGCCGCCTCGGACGGCAGCGCATCGCCCTCGGCCAGCTCCCCGCGCACGATCTTACGCCGCAGTTCCGCGGCGACCAGCTCAGCGGTCTTTGGCACCCGGATCCGCTGGCCGAGCGGGCGGCCGTTAGCCACCCCGGCCAGCCGGACCGGCGCCAGCCGGGTCGGCGGCATGTCACCGGCGGGATCACCGGCGGGCAGCTGCACGCTCATCTCATGCCCCTCACCGCTCCGGCCACTCGTGGCGGGTACCCCGGAGACCACAACGCATAATTGGTAATATCTATAAGAGTAATACACTCATATACAAGCGACGGTCCGGCCCCGCATGGCGGCCCGTGCTCTCCGGCAGACCGAAGAAATAACGAAGGGGGCAGTAGCGCGCATTGCCGTTTCCTCCGGTTGACGTCGGCCCGGCCTCCTTCGACTTGCCTGCCGTCCCGAATCCACGGTGTGCCGAGATGCTTAGGAGAGCAGTTCTACTACGGTGGCGGTGGTGCGGTCGCCCAGGACGACCTTGGCTGACTCGGCCAGGTGCTTACGCCAGAATTCCTCGGCTTCTTCGCCGCTGCGCTTGCGGATGAGCTCGACGAGCCGGGTGTGCGCACGCAGCGCGACCTTTGCCAGCTCCTGCTCGTGCTGCCAGTCATGGCTTTCGGTATAAGTCCGGTCGCCCTCGCGGATGATGTTGCCGACCATCCCGCTGAGAACCTGAAGCGTCTCGTTCCCGGACAGCTCCACGATGAGCCGGTGGAAGTCGGCGTCGGCGGCGATCGTGGCGGCCGGATCCTCCAGGGAGTCGCGATGACGGTCCAGCGCCTCCTGCAGCCGGGTGAGATCGGCCGATGTGCGGCGCTTGGCCGCCATCCGGGCGGCGGCCGGCTCCAGCACGGCGCGGACCTCGTAGACATCGGAGAGCAGCGCGCCCCGGTACTGCAGCAGCAGGCCGATCTGTCGGGCGGCCACCGTGATGTCGGGCACCTGGACCCGCGCGCCGCCGCGCACGCCCCGCCGGACCGTGATGGCGCCCTCGGCTTCCAGGATGCGGAACGCCTCCCGCAGCGTGGGCCTGGAGACGCCGAATTCCTCCATGAGCACGCTCTCCGGCGGCAGCTGATCGCCTTCCTTCAGCTCGCCGAGCACGATCTGGCGGCGGAGCTGCGCGGCGACCATCTCGCCGGCCTTAGGCACCCTGACTGTCGAGACTCCCTTGACCGTGTCCAAGTCTTCCCCTCGAGCCTGCTGGCCTAGCTGCCATCCGCAAGGAAACCTGACTGGATTCCTAATGCAATAAGCATACGAGGATAACGCTATAGCCCGCTGATGTTGCGGCCGGCGCACCCGGGGCTGCAGCCAGCCGGGTGCGTCGGCCATGCTCTAAGTGACGGGGCTCTAAGTGACGGGGCTCTAAGTGACGGGGCTCTAAGTGACGGGGCTCTAAATGATGTTGCGACGCGGCCGGGCTTGAACCGCCCGGCCGCGGGCGGCGGGCCAGCAAGAGGAGGAGAAGTAGCGCCGGGGCGGCGCGGGCGGGGGGCCCAGCGACCTGCGCAGCAGGTCCAGCCACCGGCTCGTTCGGGAACGCTTCATGTCCTTAGAATCAGCTAAATAATTTAGCTTGTCAAGCCTGGCGTCGGTCCGGGGTGATGAACCACGGCTCGTTTGGTTCGCTGGGCAGGCTGGGCGTTGGCCCGGGGTGGTGAGCCAGTGTCCGTTCGGGTGAGGGGCTGGTAGCCGCGGCCGCGGATGAGCCGGACCGGCGTGTAGACCAGTACGTCCTCGCCGCGCTGGTTGCGGACGCTGTTCTGAGTGGTCACCACGCCCCGTGGGCCGGTGCTCGCGGCCCGCGCCTGCGCTACCTCGACCACCACGTGCAGGGTGTCGCCCACGTAGGCGGGGCGCTCGATGGTCAGGTCCATGGCCATGAAGGCCAGGCCGGTTCCGTTGAGCACGTTGGTCTGCATGACCAGGCCCTCGCCGATGCAGAAGACCAGGGCGCCGGGGACCAGCCGCCCGGTGTAGCCGCCCGCGGCGGCGTGCGAGGCATCCATGAACAGCGGCTCGGTGAAGCCGCCCCAGGTGACAAACGTGATCAGGTCGGTCTCGGTAATGGTCCGGGCCGCGGTGCGGAAGACGCGGCCGACGGTCATCTCCTCCCACGTCTGGCCCTGGGCCAGCAGCGGCGGGTAGGTCTGCTCCGGGTGCGTGGTCATTGCGAGTGCTCCTCTACAGCGCGGAAGTCGGGGGGTCGTTTCTCCGTCAGGGCCGCGAGTCCTTCGCGGGCCTCGGGCAGGCCGAAGCCGAAGAACTCGTAGCCGAGCGAGGCGTCGAACAGCGGGCCGGCCTGGCGGTACCAGTTGTTCAGCGAGTACTTGGTCCATTGCACGGCGCTGGCCGGGAGGCTGGCCAGGTCGCGCGCGATCGAGGTGGCCCGGCCGGTCACCTCGTCGTCGTCCACGCACAGCGACACCAGGCCGATCCGCTCCGCCTCCGCGCCGGTCAGCGAGGCGCAGGAGAGCAGGTAGTACTTGGCCTTGGCCATGCCGCACAGCAGCGGCCAGCAGATCGCCGCGTGGTCCCCGGCCGCGACCCCCAGCCGGGTATGGCCGTCCACGATCCGGGCGGACCGGCCGGCCACCGAGACGTCCGCCAGTAGCGCGACCACCAGGCCGGCCCCGACGGCCGGGCCGCAGATGGCCGACACCACCGGCTTGGAGCAGTTGATCACCCCGTAGACCAGGTCGCGCGCTTCGCGCATGACCCGGGTCCGGACGCCGACGTCCCTGGTCATGTCCTCGATCATGGCGAACGACCCGCCGGCCGAGAACGCCTTTCCGGCGCCGCGCACGACGACCGACCGGACGTCGTCGTCGCGGTCCACTGCAGTCCAGACGTCGGCGAGGTCCCGGTGCATCTGCGCGCCCACCGCGTTCAGCCGCGGCGCCTCCAGCACGATCTGCAGCACTCCCGAGTCCAGCGGCTCGCAGCGCAGGCTCGGGTAATCCGCGTAACGGTCGGTCATCGGGCTACGTCCCTTCCCGGGGGTGGCCGCGCGGCGGTGCGCCCCGCGGTGTTGCCTTAGATAGTATAACTAGTTGTATGATTCTACTGTAATGAACCACGGCAGCTGGGGGCCAGATGGACTTCCTCTTCACCGACGAGCAGCTGGAGCTGCGGGCCGCGGTGCGCGGCTTCCTCGGGCGCAAGTCGGCCGCCGACAGCGTGCTGCGGCTGATGGCCACCGGCGCCGGCTACGACCCCGGGGTCTGGCGGCAGCTGAGCGACCAGCTCGGGCTGCAGGGCATGGCCGTGCCCGAGGAGTATGAGGGCGCCGGGTTCGGCTACCTCGAGCTCGGCATCGTCTTCGAGGAGATGGGCCGGGCGCTGCTGTGCGCGCCCTTCCTGTCGAGCGTGGCGCTGGCCGCCGAGACCCTGCTGCGCTGCGCGGACGAGGCGGCCAGGAAGGACCTGCTGCCGGGGCTGGCCACCGGCCAGCGGATCGGTACGCTGGCCCTGCTGGAGCAGCCGGGGCGCTGGGACGAGGCGAGTGTGCGGACCCGGGCCCGCCGGAGCGGGGCCGGGTGGGTGCTGGACGGCGGCAAGCAGCACGTGCCGGACGGCCACATCGCCGACCTCATCCTGGTCGGCGCGCGCACGCCGGCCGGCGTCGGCCTGTTCGCAGTGGACGGGGACGCGCCGGGGCTGACGCGGGTGCCCGTGCCCACCCTGGACCAGACCCGGAAGCAGGCGCACCTGGACTTTGCGGGGACGCCGGCCCGGCTGATCGGCGACGAGGGCGACGGCGGGCCAGTGCTCCGCCGGGTCCTGGACACCGCCGCCATCCTGCTGGCCGCCGAGCAGGCCGGGGGTGCTTCGCGGGTGGTGGAAATGGCGGCCGACTACGCGGGGATGCGGGTCCAGTTCGGGCGGCCGATCGGCTCGTTCCAGGCCATTAAGCACCTGTGCGCGGACATGCTGACCGAGGCCGAGGCGGCCCGCTCGGCGGCCTATTACGGGCTGTGGGCGCTGGCCGCGGACCACGAGGACGTGCCGCTGGCCGCCAGCCTGGCCAAGGTCTACTGCTCCGCGGCCTACTCGAAGATCGCCGGGGACGCCATCCAGGTGCACGGCGGCATCGGCTTCACCTGGGAGCATCCGGCCCACCTGTACTTCAAGCGGGCCAAGAGCTCCGAGGTGCTGTTCGGTACGCCCGCTTATCACCGGGATCGGCTGGCTTTGCGGCTCGGATTGGGGGCGTGAGTCTATGGACATGGAGATCTTGCCTGAGGACCAGGCGTTCGCGGACGAGGTTCGGCGCTGGCTGGACTCGAATCTGGTCGGGGAGTTCGCGGAGTACCGCGGGGTGGGCGGGCCGGACGACGCGGCGGCCTGGGACGTCCGGCTGCGTTGGGAGAAGGAACTGTCGGCGGGGCGCTGGCTGGGGCTGACCTGGCCGCCGGAGTACGGCGGCCGGGGCGCGACGCTCGCCCAGGCGATCATCTTCGAGTACCTCTACGCGCGCGCCGAGGCCCCGTACCGCGTCGGCGTGCAGGGTCAGGACCTGTTCGGTCCGACCCTGCTGATGTTCGGCACGGCGGAGCAGAAGGCGAGGTTCCTGCCGAAGATCCTGGCCGCGGAGGAGTTCTGGGGGCAGGGCTTCAGTGAGCCGGACGCGGGGTCCGACCTCGCGTCGGTGCGTACTGCGGCGCGGCGGGACGGGGAGGAGTGGGTGATTGACGGGCAGAAGATCTGGATGACGTTCGGCGCGTCGGCGGACTGGCTGTACGTGCTGTGCCGGACCGATCCGCGGGCTTCGCGGCACCATGGCCTCTCGCTGCTTCTCGTGCCGGCCCGGCAGTCAGGCGTGCAGATCCGGCCCATCACCAACATGCTGGGCGCCGGGGAATTCTGCGAGGTCTTCTTCACCGGCGCGCGGACGCGGGCCGACCTGGTCGTTGGGGCGCCGGGCGACGGGTGGAAGGTCGCGATGGCGGCGCTAGGGGTGGAGCGCGGGACCTTGCTGATGCCGCAGCAGCTCGGGTTCGAGCGGGAGGCGGAGGAGGTGCTGCGGCTGGCTCGCGGCGGAGCTGGGGTTGGCGCGGCCGGGGTGGCCGGGGGTGGCGCGGCGGGGCTCAGCCACCGGCTGGTGGATGCCTGGATCGCGGTGCGGCTGATGCGCGTCACCGCGCTGCGCACGATCGGCGAGCTGGTGGCGGGCCGCACGCCGGGGGCCCAGGCGGCCACCAGCAAGCTGTACGCCTCGGTCCAGCACCAGCGGCTGCTCGAGCTGGCGACCGAGCTACTCGCCGAGGAGGCGACGGTGACCGGTGCGGACTACGCGCTCGAGCCGCTGCAGCGGGCGTTCCTGCTTTCCCGGGCCGAGACGATCTACGGCGGCAGCAGCCAGATCCAGCGGAACATCATCGGCGAGCGGGTGCTCGGGCTGCCCAAGGAGCCGCGGCCCGGCTAATGTGGAACCGCAGCCCTGGGGCTGGCCTCTAATGGTTGAGACGCCATCCGGAAGGGGTGCCTGCCGTGGGGGTTGCTGGCCGGCGAAATGATGGACCAGTTCATGACCGCCGACGTCCACCCCGCCCGGCTCATCGACACCGGACTGAACTCTTTCGTGGCGTTGCGGCCCGGCCGGGACGGCGATGGCCCCACCGGTGCTCAGGAGAGCGCGCGGTGGGCCTCGCGGCGGTGGCCGACGCCGACGACCAGGATGATCAGCTGTGTGTCGGCGATCTCGTAGATGATCCGGTAGTCACCGACGCGTAGCCGATAGCGATCAGAGTATCCAGCCAGCTTCTTGATGTCGGCGTCCGACCGCCGCGGATCATCTCCGAGCGGCGTGAGGGCCTGCAAGATGGTCAGTGCCGTCGGCTGCGGGATCGCGCGAAGCTGGCGGACGGCGCGCTCCCGCCAGCGGAACGCGTACTTCACGCGGCACCCTGGCCCGTGTCCTCCTCAAAGATCGCGGCTACTACCTCGGACATGCTGATGACGCTAGTGTACCTCAATTTGTGTACACACAATACCGGAAAGATGAAGGTTCGAAATCATCAGCGTGGGGCTGACCACCGCGATGACGTGGCTGGCGGGTCAGTTGCGCATGTAGGCGCCGCCGGCCACGTTGAGGATCTCCCCCGTGACGAAGGCGGCGCGTTCGGAGGCGAGGAAGGCCACGGCCTCGGCGATGTCGGCCGGGCCGGGCAGGTCGCCGAGCGGGCCGGTGGTCCCGGGCATCCGGGCCAGCAGCTCGGCGTTGTCCTCGGCGAACTTGGTGTCCTTGACCACGCCCATGGACAGGTAAACGGCGCGGATCCGGTGCGGGCCGCCCTCGTGCGCGATCCCCCGGGTCAGCGCGGACAGACCGCCCTTGGTCGCCGCGTAGGGCGCTTCGATGCCGCCGCCGCCGACGTCGGGCGCGTAGCTGCCCACGTTCACGATCACGCCGCCGCCCGCCTCGCGCATCAGGGGCATCGTGCGATAGCAGAGATACCAGGGGCCGGTGAGGTTGACCCGGACCACTCGGTCCCAGTCGGCCGGGTCGTAGCCGAAGATGCTGCCGACGACGTTCAGCGCCGCGTTGTTGACCAGGATCCGCACCGAGCCTAGCGACGTGGTGACGGCGTCCACGACGTGGTCGATCTGGTCCCGGTCACCGGCGTCCATCGGGTAGCCGGTCACGGTGGCCGCCGGGTAGTCGGCGGCGATCGCGGCGGCTACCTTCTCGGTGCGGCCGGGGTGGATGTCGGTGACCACCACGGACGCGCCGCCTGCGGCGAGCCGCCGCGCCACCGCCTGCCCGATGCCGCGGCCGGCGGCCGCCGTCACCAGCGCGACCTGGCCGGCGAACTCCCCCTGATCAGCCATGTTCGCGTCGCTCCTTGGGCAGGCCGAGTACCGTCTCGGCGAGGATGTTGCGCTGTACTTCGGAGGTACCGGCGTAGATCGTCCCGGCCCGGGCGTTCAGGAAGGCGCCGAGCCAGGAGCCGGAAGAGTTGGGCGCGCCTGGGTCATCGGTGCGCACCGCGCGCAGCGGGCCGCGGCCTTGCGGCACCAGCCCGTCCAGGCCCTGGATGTCCAGGGCGAGTTCGGTGGCGGCCACGTGGTACTCGCTCCAGTACAGTTTCGCGACCGAAGCCGCCGCGCCGAGCTCGGTTCCGCTGTGCACTTGGGTGAGGATCCGGTAGCCGAGGTAGCGCATGATCTCGACCCGGGCGTAGCACCAGGCCAGCCGCTGCCGGATGAGGGGATCGTGCTCCCGGCCGCGTTCGGCGGCCAGGGTGAGCAGCCGGTCCAGCTCGGCGCGGAACAGGATCGGGTTGGTGGCCGCCTCCTCGCCCCGCTCATGCCCGAGCAGCGTCATGGCGACCTTCCAGCCCTCGCCCGGAGGACCGACCACCAGGTCGGCGGCGGTCCGGGCGCCGGTGAAGAACACCTCGTTGAAGTCGCTGTCCCCGGTCAGCTGGCGGATCGGCCTGATCTCGATGCCCGGCTGGTCGAGCGGGCAGAGCAGGAACGAGATACCACGGTGGCCGCGGGTCCCTGGGTCGGTGCGGGCTAGCAGGAAGATCCAGTTGGAGCGGTGCGCCACCGAGGTCCAGGTCTTCTGCCCGTCGATGGTCCATTCCCGGCCGTCCAGCGTGGCCCGGGTGGCCAGCGACGCGAGGTCCGAGCCTGCCCCTGGCTCGGAGAAGCCCTGGCACCACCGGTCCGCGCCGGACAGGATGCGCGGCAGGAACCGGGCCTTCTGCTCTTCCGTGCCCCACCGGAGCAGCGTGCTGCCGAGCATCTTGATGCCGAACAGGTCGGTGTGCTCGCCGTAGGGCACGCCGGCCCGGGCCAGTTCCTCCATCAGCACCACCTGGTGCAGCCGGGACAGCCCGCGCCCGCCGTACTCCGGCGGCCAGGTAATGCCGAGCATTCCACGGCGGTACAGGACCTGCCGCCACTGCGCCGCGAACCGTTCCGCGTCCTCGGGCGGCGCGATGGCGCCGATGCCGGCCCAGCCGGCCGGTAGCTCCTCGGCCAGCACCGCCCGCACTTCGGCGCGGAACGATTCCACCTCGGCGGGATAGCTGACGTCCACGCAGGCTCCCCGGGTACGACGAGTTTGGCGGCTGACGGGCTGGCGTTTAAATAGTATAACAGGTAATCTATTTTTACTCATCCCTTCAACCCCTGGGGAGTGTCATGGGAGGCCTGGTTGGCTACGCCGCCTACATCCCTTACTACCGGCTCGAGCGCAGCCGGATAGCGGGCGTGCTCGGCAGCGGCGGCGGGCGCGGTACCCGTTCGGTGGCCGGATACGACGAGGACACCACGTCGATGGCGGTCGCGGCGGGGCGGGCCGCCTTGGCCGGCCTGACCGGGGCGGGAGGGCCGCCCGGGGCGGGAGGGCCGCCCGGGGCGGGAGGGCCGCTCGCCCGCGAATTCGTGCGGCAGTTGTTCTTCGCCACCACCATCCCCGCCTACGCGGACAAGACCAACGCCACGGCCGTGCACGCCGCGCTGCGACTGCCCGCCGAGGCGCTCGCGGTGGACATGGGCGGCGCGGTGCGCTCGGGCGTAGGTGCGCTCGTCACCGCGGCCCAGTCACCGGTGCCGACCATGGCGCTGCTCGCCGATATCCGCACCGGGCTGCCGGGCAGCGCGGACGAGCGGGACGGCGGCGACGGCGCGGCCGCCTTCGTCTTCGGCGGGGACACCGCTGGGGACTCCGCCGGCGCGGGCCTGCCGGTGCTGGCCGAGGTCATCGGGCAGGGCTGCGCCACCGCCGAATTCCTGGACCGCTGGCGGGCACCCGGCGCGGCCGCCTCACGGGTGTGGGAGGAGCGCTTCGGCGAGCAGGTGTACGGGCCGCTAGCCGAGGCGGCGCTAGCGGACGCCCTGAAGGAGGCCGGGCTCACCGCCGGGCAGGTGGACCACCTGATCGTGGCCGGGCTGCCGGCCCGGGCGGTGAGCCGCACCGTCCGGGCCGCCGGAGTACCGGCCGAGGCGGTCGTCGACAGCCGTGTCGCCAGCATCGGCAACGCGGGCACGGCGCAGCCGGGTATCTTGCTGGCCGACGTGCTGGACCGGGCCGGCCCGGACGAGACCGTGCTGCTGATAGTGCTGGCCGACGGGGTCACGGCCCTGGCGCTGCGCACCACCGAGGCCCTGGCCAGCCACCGCCAGGCACAGCCGGTCGCCGCGCAGATCGCGGCGGGCAGCAGCGCGCTGGAGTACGCCACCTTCCTGTCCTGGCGCGGATTCCTGGACCGCGAGCCGCCCCGCCGGCCGGACCCGGACCCGGTCGCGGCACCGCCCGCGCAGCGCCGGGCGGCCTGGAAGTTCGGGCTCGTCGCGGCCAGGTGCACCCGCTGCGGCTCACGCAGCCTGCCGCCGGACCGGGTCTGCCAGCAGTGCCACGCGGTGGACGAGATGGTCCCCGAGCCGCTCGCCGACGTGCCCGCCACCGTGGCCACCTACACCGTGGACCGGCTGGCTTACACGCCGAGCCCGCCCATGCTCATGGTGGTGCTCGACTTCGACGGCGGCGGCCGGATGCGCTGCCAGCTCACCGATGCGGGCGAAAACGAGGCGCGGATCGGCCTGCAGGTCGAGATGACCTTCCGCCGGATGGTCACCGCCGCCGGAGTCCACAACTACTTCTGGAAGGCGCGGCCGATCCGGTCCGGGTCAGGGAAGGACGAGTAATGGGGTCGCACGGCATCAAGGACCAGGTCGCCATCGTGGGGATGGGCTGTACCGCGTTCGGCGAGCACTGGGACTCCTCCACCGACGACCTGCTGGTGGAGTCGGCCACGGCGGCGGCGGCATCGGCGGGGATCGGCCTAGCCGATATCGATGCCTTCTGGCTCGGCACAATGGGCTCCGGCGTATCCGGGCTTACCCTCAGCAAGCCGCTGCGGTTGCCCTACAAGCCGGTGACCAGGCTGGAGAACATGTGCGCGACCGGCTCCGAGTCACTGCGCAATGCCTGTTACGCGGTGGCCAGCGGCGCCTACGACTGCGCCATGGCGATCGGGGTCGAGAAGCTGAAGGATTCCGGGTTCTCCGGCCTGGCCGGCTCCAACCCGCCAGGCGCGGGCGACGACGGCAAGGGCGAGACGACCGCCCCGGCGAACTTCAGCCTGCTCGCCCCGGCCTACGCGGAGAAGTACGGTGTCGACGCGGCCGAGATGAAGGACGTGCTGACCAGGATCGCCTGGAAGAACCACCGGAACGGGGCGAAGAACCCGCGGGCCCAGTTCCGCAAGGAAGTGCCGAAGGAAACGATCTCCAAATCGCCGCTGGTCGCCGGGATGCTCGGTATCTTCGACTGTTCCGGGGTATCCGACGGCTCGGCGGCGGCCATCGTGGTCCGCGCCGAGGACGCGCTCCGTTACACCGCCAGGCCGCTGTACGTGAAGGCGCTGTCGCTGGTGGCCGGCCCGGCGGACGGCCTGTCCGGCACCGGCTACGACTTCACCACCTTCCCCGAGGTGGCGGCATCAGCCCGGGACGCCTACGCCCAGGCGGGGATCACCGACCCGCAGGCCGAACTCGCGCTCGCCGAGGTGCACGACTGCTTCACCCCGACCGAGCTGGTGCTGATGGAGGATCTCGGGTTCGCCGAACGCGGGCAGGGCTGGAAAGACGTGCTATCCGGCCGCTTCGATCTCGACGGCGACCTGCCGGTGAACCCGGACGGCGGGCTGAAGGCCTTCGGCCACCCGATCGGCGCGTCCGGCCTGCGGATGATGTTCGAAGCCTGGCTGCAGCTCCGCGGCGAAGCACCGGAATCACGGGCGGTGCGTACGGTGGCCGAAGGGCGCTCGCTGGCGCTCACCCACAACCTCGGCGGCGGCCCGGGCGAGTGCGTGTCGTTCGTGTCCGTGGTCGGCACCGAACGGGGAGCCTGAGGATGGCCGCGCCACGGTTTCCGATCGAGGCCGGGCACGTGCTGGCCTTCGCCCGCGCGCTCGGCGCGGCCGACGCGGGGCTGCCCATCCCGGGCGACGTGGCGCCGCCGACCTTCGCCATCGCCGGCGCGCAGTTCGACCCGGACTACCCGCTGCGGCCGCGGCCGGGCGTGCCGTGGCACGGCTCGGGCGGTGACGCCGGGCTGGTGACCGAGGGCGCCGGCGGCCTGCACGCGGAGCAGCACTTCGTCTACCACCGGCCGGTCCGGGTCGGCGACGTCCTGTCCGGCGCGGCCCGGCCGGGCCAGGAGTGGGAGAAGCACGGGCGTTCCGGGCGGCTGCGGTTCCGCGAGCAGATCACCGAGTTCCGCGACGAGGCGGGCGAGCTCGTGGTGACCGCCCGCAGCGTGAGCGTGCAGCGGGAGGCATGGTGATGACCCCGCGTGAGCTGGCGGCTGGCCAGACGTTCGAGACGGTCGTCGTAGCGGACCTCAAGCGCACCCAGATCGTGCAGTACGCGGGCGCTTCCGGCGACTACAACCCGCTGCACACGGACGAGATCTACGCCACCAAGATCGCGGGATACCCGTCGGTGTTCGCGCACGGGATGCTGACCATGGGCCTGACCGGGCAGGCGGTCGCCGGGCTGGTCGGCGCGGAGAACCTGCTGCAGTTCGGGGTGCGGTTCACGGCGCAGGTGTGGCCGGGCGACACCCTGACGGTCCGCTGCTCAGTCGTCCGCGTCGGGGCGCAGGACGCGGAGCTCTCGGTGTCCACGGTGAACGCCGGGGGTACCGAAGTCATGGCCGGATACGCCCACGCCCGGCTCGTCACCTGACGTGGACTTCGCGTTCAGCCCGGAGCAGGAGGAACTGCGGCGCACGGTACGCCAGTTCCTGGACAAGACGTCGCCGGAAACCGACGTGAGCCGGCTCATGGCCACCGAACATGGCTATGACACCGATACCTGGCACCGGATGGCCGAGGAGCTGGGGCTGCTCGGCCTGGCCATCCCTGAGGAGTACGGCGGGGCCGGGGCCGGCTTCACCGAACTCGGCATCGTGGCCCAGGAGATGGGCCGGGCGCTGTTCTGCGGCCCCTTCCTGGGGACCGCGGTCCTCGCCACCGCGGCGCTGCTCGAATCGGCGGATGACGCCGCGCAGCGCCGCTGGCTGCCTGCCATCGCGGCCGGCGAGCTGATCGCGACGCTGGCCCTCCCGGGAATGCTGGCCGCCACGGACACCTGGGAGGTAGCCGCGCGGCCCGCGCAGACGCGAGAAGGCTGGGTCCTGGACGGGACCGCCGGGTTCGTCCTGGACGGCCACCTCGCGGGCCTCGTCTTGGTCCCCGCCGCGACCAGCGAGGGGACGTCACTGTTCGCGGTCCGCGGCGGCGCGCCGGGGCTGGCTAGGACGGTGCTCGCGGCCTTCGACCCGACCCGCAAGCACGCCCGGCTGCAGTTCTCCGCGACCCCGGCGACCCTGATCGGCGCGGCGGGCGGCGCCGGGCCCGCCCTGGCGCACGTCTTCGATCTCGGTTGCGTCGCCTTGGCCTGCGAGCAGGTCGGCGTGGCCGAACGCGCCCTGGCGGCGGCCCGCGACTACGCCCTGCTGCGGACGCAGTTCGGCCGGCCGGTCGGGTCCTTCCAGGCGGTCAAGCACAAGCTGGCGAACGTGCTGCTCGAGGTGGAAGCGGCCCGGTCGGCCGCGTGGTACGGGCTGTGGGCCGCGGACTCCCAGCGGGATCAGCTTCCCGTCGTGGCGAGCATCGCCCAGGCGACTTGCTCGGCGGCCGCCTATCTGGCCACCGCCGAGAACATGCAGGTCCACGGCGGCATCGGCTACACCTGGGAGCACCCCGCGCACCTGTATTTCCGCCGCGCCACGACCTCCCGGATGTGGCTAGGCGACCCGGCCGGTCATTACGAGCGGCTGCTGAGCCAGCTCAGGTACTGAGCCAGCTGAGGTACTGAGCCGAACGGAGAGCTGGAGCCGATGACGGACCAGGTATCCCCAGACTGGGTGTCCATGGTGAGCGCCGCGCAGGCGACCAGGGCTCCCGCGGTGATCACGGCCACGCAGACGTGGACTGGGGAAAAGCTGCTGGCTCGCGCCGCCGACGCGGCCCGCTGGCTCTCGGCGTCCGCACTGCCCGCCGGGATTCCGGTGCCCGCCCTGCTGCAGGCGAGCCCCGAGGCGCTCGCCCTGGTGCTGGCCGGCGCCGCTCTCAGGCGGCCGATCGCGCCGCTCGGGCCCCGGCTGACCGAGCGCGAACTGGCCGGCTGCGTCGAGCGCCTGGCCGCGCCATGCCTGCTCACGCAAGCGGCTTTCGCGGACACCGCGACGGCAGTGGCCCGTGGCCTAGACCGGGACGTACTAGCCCTCGGTGACTGGCCCGGCGCGGCCGGGCGGCTGCCGACCCCCAGCCCGGACGAGACGGCCGTCGTGCTGCACACCTCAGGGACGACCGGTAACCCCAAGGCGGTGGCGTACCGGCACGACCGGCTCGCCCGCCGTACCCGGCTGAACGCCAGCCTGCAGCAGCTGCGGCCCGGCAGCGTCTTCGCCACCGCATCGCCGTTCCACCACATCGCCGGGCTGGGCAACATCATGGTCGCGCTGGCCGCGGGCGCCACGACGGTGACCGTGCCCCGTTTCACCGTGGCCGCGTGGCGGGGGCTTGACGAGCTGGGCGTCACCCACGCGCTGGCGGTGCCCACCATGGTGGAGATGCTGCTCCGGCAGGGCGCACTGCCGCTGCGCACCCTGCGGATCATGCAGTACGGGGCCTCGCCCATCCATCCGGACACCTTGCGCACAGCCATGGCCCAGCTCCCCGGCGTCGACTTCCTCAGCCTCTACGGGCAGACCGAGGGCAGCCCGATCACCTGGCTGTCGCCGCAGGATCACCGGCTCGCCGCGGCCGGCCGGGACGAACTGCTCCAGTCGGTGGGCCGCGCCGCGCCAGGAGTCGAGGTGCGCATCTGCGACCCGGACGGCTCCGGGGCCGGTGAGGTGATCGCCCGGGCCGATCACTTGTTCGCGACCAGCCCAGACGGCTGGCTGCACACAGGTGACCTCGGCCGGCTCGACGACGACGGCTACCTCTACCTGATCGGCCGGCGCGGGGACATGATCATCCGGGGCGGCGAGAACGTCCACCCGGTCGAGGTCGAGTACCGGCTGCTCGAGCATCCGCGGATAGCCGACGCAGCCGTGATCGGCGTGCCTGACCGGCTGCTCGGCGAGGCCATCAAGGCCTTCGTGGTACCGGCCGACCCGGCCGACCTGCCGGGGTGCGAGGAACTGCGGGCCTTCGCGCGCGCCGCGCTGGCGGGCTTCAAGGTGCCGGCCCAGTGGGAGTTCGTGCCGTCGCTGCCCCGCAACGCCTCGGGCAAGCTGCTGCGCCGGCAGTTGCGCTCCGTGCCCGCCGCGGATGGCGAGCGCCGGACCGGCCGAGGCGGCGACCAACCTGAATTACAGTCGGGTCCGCGGCCGCGCCGGCTCTTCGTCGAAGGGATATCCATGACCACCTCCCCGTGGGCAGGGTCAGATTTCCAGCTCCCGCCTCAGCCGGCCTCACCCGTCGCCTTGTGCGGCGCGTGCCGGCGGCTGGGGAGCTGCCGGCTCGGGCTCGGCCGCGAGGAACTCCAGCCGGACGGTTCGGTACACACCGACCTGGTCTGCGGGCCGGAGAACGAGGGCGGCCCGGACGTCGCCCACGGCGGCTGGACCGCCGGCGCCTTCGACGAGGTCCTCGGGCACGTGCCGTTGCTGACCGGAGAACTTGCGGTGACCGGCCAGCTCTCGGTCACCTACATCAAGCCGGTGCCCGTCGGGCGTCCGTTGCACGCCCGCGCCTGGATCGTACGGCGGGAGGGGCGTCGCTGGTACGTCGCCGGCGAGATTACCCTGGTCAGCAGCGGGGCGGTGCTGGGCCGGGGCGAGGCGGTGATGGTGCTGCGCGATAGAAGTCATTTCGCCCGGCATCAGGAATGGCTCGCCCAGCAGGACCTGACCGCACGGCCTCAGCCCGGCTAACGCCTGGATAACGCCCGAGCCCGGAGGGAGCAGGCATGGCCCGTGATCGTGACATCGCCGCGTTCGACCTGCGGGCGCCGGGCTACGAGAGCGGCTGGCTCGGGCGTCTGCACCATCAGATAGCCGACCGCACCGCGGATCTGGCCCTGACGCTCACGCCGGCGCCGCGACGCATCCTCGACGTCGGCTGCGGGACCGGTTACCTGCTGCGCCAGCTCGCGGCCCGCTGCCCGCAGGCCGAACTGGCGGGCATCGACCCGGCCCCGGCCATGATCGAGGCCGCGCGGGCCGCGGCCGCCGACGACCGGCTGCAGCCGTGGAGTTCTACCCGGCCCGGCACGGATTCGCGGTGCCCGACAACCCGACCTACGACGCCGAAGCAGACGCCAGGCACTGAGCCGCACTGCACCAGCTTTACCAGGCTCACCTGTAAAGAGCCGGGACGCAGCACGCGGCCCGGACGGGCCCCGGTCAGCTCGCCGTCTTGCTGGACGACGGTGCCGCCGACCACCGTGTAGCGGTAGCCGCCGGCCGGCCGGCGCAGGCGACGGGCACCTTCGGGCAAGTCCGAGGCGAAGACGTCGGCCGCCCAGTCGAGCTCATCCAGGCCGAACACGACCAGATCGCCCGCCGCGCCCTCGGTGAGGCGGCCGCGGCCGGGGAACCCGAACCGGTCGGCGAGCTGGCCGGTCATCCGGTGCACGGCCTGCTCGACGGTGAGGTCGCCGCGCTCGCGCACGTGCCTGGTCAGCATCAGCGTGGTGTCGCCGATGGCGCACATCATCTGCAGGTGCGCCCCCGCGTCGCTGTTGGCCATCACTGACGCCGGGTGGGTGAGGGTCTCGGCCACGCCGCCGGCGTCCGAGTTGGCCACCCCGACGCCCACGATGCCCGCGTCCACGTCGTTGTCCAGTAGCCAGTCGGCCAGGACGTCGGACGGGTGGCCGCCGCGGTCGGCGACGAGATCGGCCAGCGTCGCGCCGACCCAGCGCTCCAGGCCCGGGCGGGTGACGGAGACCAGGCGGATCCGGTCGGCATGCTTGTGCGGGATCATCGTCCGGGGCACCCGGTCCCACTCCTCACGCGCCAGCGCCAGCCACCGCGGGTCGCGCAGCATCGGCGCCTTGTCCGGGCGGGGCGCCTGCACCATCTTGTGCCAGCTGTTCTCCAGGGCGAACCAGGACATGCCGCCGTCCCAGTTCACGTGGATGTCCAGGGTGCGGGGGCTGACCTGCGGGTAGTTCCGCACCCCCTGGGCCTGGAGCTGCCCGGCGAAGTCGAGCATGCCCCGCGCCCAGTCCGGGCGGTCCTGATCATGGAACACGCCGATCCAGGTACTCACCACGCCGCGCGGGCCGGTCAGATCGGCCATCCGCTGGACGTCCTTGCGCATCTGCCGGCCGGTCGCGGCCGGGATGAACTGAACGAACTTCCGGTGCCGGGCCAGCACGTCGAGCAGCGCGGCGAGCTCGGCGTCGTCGGCCTGGCGGCTGGGCACGGGCCGCTTGTCCCGGTCTTCGTCGAAGCCGAGCGAGGTGGACATAGCGGCGGCGCCGGCCACGAGCGAGTCGTCGAGCAGCGCGGCGATCCGGGTCCGCTCCTCCTCGGTCGCGGGGCGGTCCCAGGCCGCGTCGCCCATCACGTAGGTGCGGAGCATGTTGTGCCCGACCATCCCGGCTATGTTCAGCGAGAAGCCGCCGAGCTTCTCTGCCGAGGCGAGATACTCGCCGTAACTTTCCCAGCCCCACGGGATGGACACATCGAGCACCTCGGCCGGCAGGTCCTCGATGTAGCACAGCAGTTCCTGGAGTCCCTTCCGGTCCCCGGGGCGGACCGGAGCCAGCGACAGGGAGCAGTTCCCGACCAGGACGGTCGTCACCCCGTGCTGCGGCATCGGGTCGCACAGCGGGTCCCAGAAGACCGTCGGGTCGAAATGCGTGTGGATGTCGATGAAGCCCGGCGTGACGTAGCCACCCGCCGCGTCGATCACCCGCTCGCCGTCCGGCCGCAGGCCGGGCCCGACCGCCGCGATCCGGCCATCGCGGACCCTGACGTCGGCCGGGTAGGCCGCGGCGCCCGTGCCGTCCACGACCAGGCCGCCGCGTACCAGCAGATCGTCCATAAACGCTCCCCAAGGATTAGGTGACAAATCCTCTAAACAGTTAAATAATAACACTATGACAGATCACGGTGGGAGGCCAGGATTGGGAGACACTGAGAACCACCGTCCGTTCGGCAGAAAAGATCTTTTTTTGACCGAACGGACCGTGGGTATCACGGTCGGGCTCCGGGTGCCGCACGAGCTGGCCGGCGCCGCGGGGCTGCGCGATTTCGCGGCCCGGGTGGAAGCGACCGGGATCGACCGGCTGTTCGTCGGCGATCATGTCACGTTCCGGGGCGGCGCGGGCTTCGACGGGCTGGTCAACGCGGCCGCGCTGGCCGTCGCCACGCGGCGGGCGACCGTGCAGACGGCGGTCTACCTGCTGCCGTTGCGCCATCCCGTCCCGGTGGCGCGCCAGGTGGCCTCGGTCGCGGCGCTGGCGCCGGGGCGGCTGGTCTTCGGCGTGGGGGCCGGCGGTGAGGACCCGGCCGAGCTGCGCGCCTGCGGCGTCGAGCCGGCCACCCGGGGGCGCCGGATGGACGAGGCGCTGGCCGTGCTGCGGCCGCTGCTCGTGGGCACCGAGGTAAGTGTGGATGGCACCTTTTTCTCCCTGGACGGGGTGCGCATCGCGCCGGCGTCCGAACCGCCGGTGCCGATCGTGATCGGCGGACGGTCCGACGCGGCCCTGCGCCGGGTGGCTCGGCACGGCGACGGGTGGCTCGGCCTGTGGGTCTCCCCCGCGCGGTTCGCGGACGCCACCGCTCTGATCGGCAAGTACGCCGCCGAGGCAGGCCGGGCGGTCGCCGGGTGGCAGCACGGCATGCACGTATGGTGCGGGCTCGGCGCGTCCGCGGGCGCCGCCCGGCGCGAGCTGAGCGCGGTGATGGAGGCGTTCTACCGGGTCCCGTTCGGCAAATTCGAGCGGTATTGCCCGTGTGGCACGCCGGAGGAAATCGCGGCCAGCCTGCGGCCGTACGTGGACGCGGGCTGCCGGTCGTTCAACCTGATCCCGGTGGCGGACAGCGAGCGGGCCGCCATCGACGGAGCAGACGCGGTCCGTACTTTTTTGCGAGAGGAGTTCTCATGACCGAGCGCGTGGCCATCGTCACCGGGGGGACCCGCGGGATCGGCGCCGCGATCAGCGAGCTGCTGGCCGCCGACGGCACGCACGTGGCCGCGGTGTACGCCGGACGTCATGACGCGGCCACCGAACTCGCCGGCCGGCTCACCGCGGCGGGTGGCTCGGTCAGCGTGCACGCCGGCGACGTCGGCGACCCTTCGTTCTGCCAGCAGCTGGTGGCGGACCTGGTGGGCGAGCGGGGGCGGGTGGACTACCTGGTCAGCAACGCGGGCCTGCTGGTCGAGAGCACCGTGGCGAAGATGACCGCGGAGGCGTGGGAGGAGGCGCTGCGGGTGAACCTGTCGGCGCCGTTCCACCTGGCCCGGGCGGCCATCGCGCCGATGGCCGCGCAGGGAGGGGGCCGGATCGTGAACGTCGGCTCGGTGACCGCGGCCATGGGCAACCCGGTCGAGGCCGGTTACGGGGCGGCCAAGGCGGGGCTGCTCGGGCTGACCCGGTCGCTGGCCCGGGCGGTGGCCCGCAAGGGCATCACCGTCAACCTGGTGGTGCCGGGCGTGTTCGACACCGAGATGACGGCCTCGATGCGGCCGGAAGCGCAGGAAGCGATCCGCGCGATGATCCCGCTCGGCCGCCGGGGCGACCCGCGGGAACTGGCCTGCGCGGTGCGTTTCCTACTGTCCGACGCCGCCAGCTACATCACCGGCTCGGTGCTGACCGTGGACGGCGGCCTGAGCATGGGCGCCTGAGCGGATCTTTCGATTTGTCTGCAGTTCCGGCCTCTTTAGCACCCGGAACTGCAGACAAATCGGTGCCTGGCCAGGCGGGGCTGGCCAGGCAGGGCTGGTCAGGCAGGGCTGGTCAGGCAGGGCTGGTCAGGCGGTGCCGAACAGCTTGGCGGCGTTGTCGCGGAGGATCTGGCGCTGCTGCGGCTCGGTCAGCCCGGCCAGCAGGCCGGTGAACTCGGCCGGCTCGGCCAGGCCTTCGGCGTGCGGGAAGTCCGAGCCCATCACCAGGCAGTCCACGTCGGGCAGGTCGCGGACGATACGCGGGATGTCATCCTCCGGGTACGGGACGACCCGGACGTGCCTGCGGAAGATGCGGCTGGGCCGTTCGGTCAGCTTGCCGCCGATCCACGGTCCGTTCCGGCCCATC
>JBEKJP010000055.1:0-43146 GCA_050011155.1 Streptosporangiaceae bacterium | reverse complement strand
TCCCGCGCACCCCCCGCGTCCCGCGCACCGTCATCTCCGGCCGGTTCGAGCCTCACACGCCCGTCGACAACTATGGTCGACCGTGCGCGTGTGGTCCCGGCCGCAGCCTGGCGGAGGCAGGAGGCGCACCGGCAACCGGGTTCTGGCCAGCCGGAACTGCCGCCTGACCCCTCGACCAGGATCCTCATCAGCCCAGGAACGACAAACGGACCCGGCGGTCCGGGTTGTCCACGTTCAGGTCGAGCAGGGCGATGGACTGCCAGGTGCCGAGGGCCAGACGGCCGCCGATGACCGGGACCGTCGCGTACGGCGGCACGAGGGCCGGCAGGACGTGCGACCGGCCGTGGCCGCGGGAGCCGTGCGCGTGCCGCCAGCGCTCGTCGGCGGGCAGCAGGTCGTCCAGCGCGGACAGCAGGTCGTCGTCGCTGCGCGCGCCGAGCTCGATCAGCGCGATGCCCGCGGTGGCGTGCGGCACGAAGACGTGCAGCAGGCCGTCGCCGCCGCCGGACGCGCCGGCGGCGAACTCGGCGCACGCGGGCGTGATGTCCCTGACCGTCTCGCGGCCGCCGGTACGGACTTCGATGATCTGCGTCTTCATGCCCCGGATCATAGGCCGGAGGAAACCGGGCCGGACGGCTTCGGGCAGCTGCTGGCCCGCGCGCTGGTGTACCGGCTCGTCACCGAGGTCGTGGCCGTAAGGTAAGGATCAGATGATCCCACGAAGGGGAGATGGGACATGACCGAGGTCTCTGCGTCGGACGGGACGCGGCTGCGGCTGACCCGGCAGGCCCGCGGCCTGTCCCAGCAGCAGCTGGCCGGCGTGGCCGGTGTCACCAGGCAGGCGGTGTCGGCCGTCGAGTCGGGCCACTCCGATCCCTCGCTGCGGGTCGCGCTCGCCCTGGCCCGGGCGCTCGGCGTGACGGTCGAGGAGCTGTTCGGGCCGGGCGAACCCGGCGACCCGGTGCTGGCCCAGCTGGTGGCGCCGCCCGCCGGCCGGGGCTCCCGGGTCGCGCTGGCCACCGTGGGCGACCGGTTCGTCGCGCTGCCACTGCACGCCGACACGGCCGCCCGGGTCGGTTTCGGCCCGGCCGGCGGCTTGGTGGCCAGCCCCTCGCCGGATGCGGGGGGCCAGGTGCCGGTGCGGCCGATCGGCCCGCCGCGGCCCACGGTGGTGGTGGCCGGCTGCGACCCGGCGCTGCCGCTGCTCGAGACGCCGCTCGCCCGGCTCGACCCGCCGCTGGCGTTCACCTGGTGGCCGTGCGGCAGCGGCGAGGCCCTGCGGCTGGCCGCCGCCGGCCTGGTGCACGCGGCCGGAGTGCACCGCGCTGACCTGGAGGACGGGACGGAGGACCGTATACCCGGCGGTGCCGAGGTAGTCGGGTTCGCCTCCTGGCGCGAGGGACTGGCGGTCCGGCCGGGGACCGCGGTCCGCGGGCTCGACGATGTGGCCCGGCAGGGACTGCGGCTGGTCAACCGGGAGCCGGGCGCGCAGGCGCGCGCGCTGCTCGACCGGGAGCGGCGGCGGCTGCGCCTGGACCCGGCCGAGCTGCCCGGCTACGACACCCGGGCCTCCGGCCACCTGCAGGTGGCGGCGGCCATCGCCGGCGGGCTCGCCGACGCCGGGGTGTCGAGCGAGCCTGCCGCGCTGGCGTACGGCCTGGACTTCATCCCGCTGGCGCAGGAGCGCTTCGACCTGCTGCTGCCGGCCAAGCACGCCGCGTCCCGCGAGGTCCAGGGCCTGCTGAAGGTGCTCACCTCGCCGTGGCTGCTGGCCGAGCTGGCCAGCCTGCCCGGCTACGACGCCGCCTGCTGTGGCGAGCGCGCCTGAGGTTACACGCCGAACACCGGGATTATCACGGCCCGGGCGATGGTGTGGAAGCGCAGGTTGAACCCGGCGATGGCGGGCGTGATCTCGTCGTTGACGTCCAGCGACTCCACGTCGAGCGCGTGCACCGCGAACACGTAGCGGTGCGGCGGTTCCCCGGCGGGCGGTGCCGCGCCGCCGAAGTCCTTGGCCCCGTAGTCGTTGCGGACGTGGAACGCCCCCTTGGGCAGCCCCGAGCCGTCCGTCCCGGCCGCGTTCGTCTCCAGTTCGGTCACCGAGGCGGGCAGGCCGAGCACGATCCAGTGCCAGAAACCTGAGCCGGTCGGCGCGTCCGGGTCGAAGCAGGTGACCGCGAAGCTCTTGGTCTCCGCCGGGAATCCCGACCAGCGCAGCGACGGGGAGATGTTGGCCCCGGTCATGCCGAACCCGTCGAAGACCTGGTTCTGTCCCATCATCTCGCCGTCGGCGACGTCGTCACTGCTCAACTCGAACGACGGGATGGGCGGGTGGAAATCGTAGGGGAGCGGCGGGCGGCTGGTCATAAGGTAAACCTCCTCGGCGAGGCGGACTGGGTCCTTCGGTACGACAGGTAACACGTTTAACACGTTATCGGTCCGATCGGTCACCTCTCACGGCCTGATTTCTCCTACGGTGGTGAGGGTGAGGCAGCAGCGGGGGCGCGCGATCTCCGGGCGGACCCGGCGGGTACCCGTGCGGATCCGGCTGGGCCGTCGCGGGATAGGTCACTTCAAGCCCGGCCGGCTCCGGTTCGGCACCGCGGGCCGGTCGCCGCGGCTGCGGCGCTGGGTGCTGGCCGCGGTGCTGCTCGGCGTGGTCCTGGTGCCCTACCCGGTGACCGGCGCGACCGGCGCGCTGCCCGCCGCGGCCTGCCGGGCCGGCTGCCGGGGCGGGGCCACGCCCAGCATGGTCAAGTGGACGGCCACGCTGCCGGGAACGTGGGTGGCGGCCCCCGGGCTGACCGGTACGGTGCCGTCCTCCGGGCTGGCCTACGCCGCGATCGGCGGCGGTGTCGCCGCGGTCGGCACGGGGCTGGCCGTGTACGCCTACTCGACCGCGACCGGCGCCCTCGAATGGCAGGACGAACTGGCCGGCTTCCCGGCCGGCGCCGCCATCGTGTCCGTGCGCGCCTGGCCGGGCGAGGTGACCGCGGGCGTCGCCTACCAGCCCGCGGGCCGCGCCCCGCAGCGCACCGAGGTGGTCATCGCCGCGGCCGAAGGCCCGCAGGTAAGGCTGGCGGCGGGCACGGTGACCGGCCGGTATCCGGCGGGGACCTACGGCGGGGCGGTCGCGGGCAGCCAGAAGTACACCGTCGTCGTCGGGGCCACCGCGGTCACCAGCTATGACAACGCGACCGGGCACGTCCGCTGGCAGCGGCCCACCGGCCCGGTGGCGCAGACGTGGCGAACCGACGGGAACTGGCTCTACATGGCCGAATCGGTGGGCGGGTTCGTGGCTTCGGCCCCGGTCACCGCGCTGCGCCGGATCGACCTGAGCACGGGCGCCGAACTGATTGTCCGGCCGCTCGAGGGCCGGTCGTTCGCCGGCGCGCTCAGCACCGCCTTCGACGGCGTGGTGCTGTTCTCCTCGGCGACCGGGGTGACCGCCTACAGCGGCGTCACCGGGGCCCGGCTGTGGTCTGCCCGCGGGGCCGTGCCCGAGGGCACTGACCTGCGCCCGCTCCGCGTTTACCTCACTGAGGGAGCCAACCTGGTCGGCGCCGACCCGCAGACCGGCCGGGTGGAGGCGACCGCCTCGGGCTTCGCGGTCACCGGGGCGGCCGGGGTTCACGTGGTCAGGAACGGCGTGGCGCTCGGCCTCGACCAGGGCAGCAACGGGGACGCCTGGGGCTTCGACCTCGCCGTCGAGCGGGTCACGCTGACCGCGGCCGGGCTGCCCTGGCCGCACTACTTCGTGGACCTCGGCGGGGTCGGCGGCAGTGCCGATCCGGCCGGTAACCTGGTGGTCATCGCGGCCTGCACGCAGCTGGCTCCGGTGCCAGCGATCACTCCGGGCCCGTCAGGACCCGCCCCGCCCGACGCCAGTTCGTCCGCTCCCGCGGCGCCTTCGGCCTCCGTCACCCCGCCCGCCGCCAACCAGGCCCCTCCCCGGGGATGCCTGCATCCCGAGCTGATCGCGCTCAATTTGTAGCGTCCGCCTGACGGGGGATGGAGTCGCCGAGGCCGGGGTAGACCTTCCTGGCGATGAACAAGCTCAAGCGCGTCCTCCGGGCCGTGGACGAGTTCCAGCAGCGGCGCGTGTGGCTGGCTTTCCCGGTCGCGGTGTGGAAGAAGTTCGGCGACGACCAGGCGGGCAACCTCGCCGCGCTGGTTGCCTACTACGCCTTCGTGGCGCTCTTCCCGCTGCTGCTGGTGCTGGTCACGGTGCTCAGCATCGTGCTCAAGAACGACCCGGGGCTGCAGCAGCGGCTGCTGAACTCCGCGCTGTCGCAGTACCCGGTGATCGGCCAGCAGCTCAAGCCGAGCGGCCCGCTGCATCAGTCCGGCCTGGCGCTGGTGATCGGCCTGGTCGGCACGTTCCTCGGGGCGCGCGGCGTGGCCACCGCGATGCAGAACGCGATGAACACGGCCTGGGAGATCCCGTACGCGAGCCGTCCCGGCTTCCCGTGGGCGCTGCTGCGCAGCATCGGGCAGGTCGTAGTGATCGGGCTGGGCCTGGTCGGGACCACGGTGCTGTCCACCATCGTCGGCGGGGCAGGTCATGTGCTGCCCGGGCTCGGGGCCAAGCTGGTGGCCCTGGTGGTGTCGCTCGTACTGAACATCGGGTTCTTCTGGCTCGCGTTCCGGCTCGGCACCGCCGCCGCCATCAGCTGGCGCCAGCTACGGCTCGGCGCCATCGTGGGCGGCGTCATCTGGCAGGTCCTGCAGGCCGTCGGCGGGTACTTCGTGTCGCACCAGCTGGCCCACACCTCGAACACGTACGGCACCTTCGCCGTCGTGCTCGGCCTGCTCGCGTTCCTGTACCTGGAGGCGGAGCTGACCCTCTACGCGGTGGAGATTAACGTGGTACGTGAATACCGGCTGTGGCCGCGCAGCATCGCGCCGCCGCCGTACACCGAACAGGACCAGCGCGCGTTCCAGCTCTACGCGCAGGTCGAGCAGCGGGGGAAAGGGGAAGAGATCCTCGTGAAGGTGGAAGGTGAGGACGATCGCGAGAAAACGTCCGGCTGACCCGGCCGCGCCGCACGTGATCATCTGCGGCGCGGGATTCGGCGGCTTGTCCGCCATCCGCGGGCTCACCCGCGCGGGCCTGCGGGTAACCCTGATAGACGGCCACCTGTACAGCACCTTCCAGCCGCTGCTCTACCAGGTCGCCACCGGCGGCCTCAACCCGGGCGACGTCGCCTACCCGGCGGGCGGCTTCGTGCGGCGGTACGAGGCGGTCTTCCGCCGCGGGGAACTGGCCGCGATCGACCCGGCGTCGCGCCGGATCAAGCTGGCCGACGGCCGTGACTTCGGCTACGACTACCTCATCGTGGCGGCCGGGGTCACGACCGCGTTTTACGGGGTGGAGGGCGCGGCGGACAATACGTTCGGCCTGTATACCCGGACCGACGCCATCGTGCTCCGTGACCACCTGATGGCCGGCTTCGAGCGGCTCAGCGAGGAGGACGGCGACCTGCACGTCACCGTGGTCGGCGGCGGGGCCACCGGCGTTGAGCTGGTCGGTACGCTGGCTGAGCTGCGGCGTACCGTGCTCGCCTCCACCTTCCCCGACGTCGACCCGGCCCGGGTACGCGTCCAGCTGATCGAGATGTCGGCGCACCTGCTCGGGCCGTTCCACGAGAAGCTGCGCGAGTACGCCAAGGCCCAGCTGGTGGCCCGCGGCGTCGACGTGCGGCTGGACACCCGCATCAGCGAGGTCACCCCGGACCATGTCAAGCTCGCTCACGGCGAGGACCTGCCCAGCGACATCACCGTGTGGGCGGCCGGCGTGGCGGCCGGCCCGGGCGTGGCGGGCTGGGGCCTGCCGCAGGGCAAGAACGGCCGCATCGTGGTCGGCCCTGACCTACGGGTCCAGGGCCAGGACCGGATCTTCGCGGTCGGGGACATCGCGGTGAACCCGGACGATCCCACCCCGCAGCTGGCCCAGCCCGCGATCCAGATGGGGCGCCATGCCGCCACGCAGATCGCCCGGCTGGAGAAGGGGACGGCGACCGATCCGTTCAAGTACCACGACAAGGGCACCATGGCCACCATCGGGCGGCGGTCCGCGGTGGTCCAGCTGGCCGGCGGCCTGCGGATGACCGGCACGCTGGCCTGGCTCGCGTGGTTCGCCCTGCACCTGCTCTACCTGCTGGGCGGGCGCAACCGCGTGTCCGCCGTCGTCAACCTGACCTACCGGTACATCTCCTGGGGGCACGGCGGGGCGGTGATCGTCGGCGACGAGCCTGTCAGCGCTCGGCAACGCCCGGTAGCCAGCAAAAACTTACTCCTACAGAATGTAGTAGTTCGCTGGGCCGAAGCTATTTGCCGCAGTACGCTAGGTCTCGCGATGAACAGGTACCGCGCGCGTACCGCGCTGTCAGCCGTCACCCTGCTCGGCGTCCTCGGCGGCACGACTGCCCTGGCTGGATGCAGTTCGGGCCAGCCCAGCCCGTCGTCCGGGAGCTCGCGGGCGGCCGGGTCCAACACGGCCGCGATGGACAACCCGAACCTGGATCTCGGTTCCCCGCTGGGCAACAAGCCGGCGCCGGACTTCCGCCTGCACAACCAGTTCGGCCAGCCCATGTCGCTGAGCCAGTTCCACGGCAAGGTCGTGATGCTGTCCTTCGAGGACTCCGAGTGCACCACGGTCTGCCCGCTGACCACGCAGAGCATGCTGGAGGCCAAGCAACTGCTCGGCCCGGCGGGCAGCCAGGTGCAGCTGCTCGGCGTGGATGCCAACCCGGACGCCATTACCACCGACGACGTGCTCTCCTACTCGCGGACGCACGGCCTGGTCAACCAGTGGGACTTCCTGACCGGCTCGCTGGCCGACCTCAAGGCCACCTGGACCAAGTACGACATCGCCGTCCAGATCGAGGCCGGCCAGATCGACCACACCCCAGCCCTGTTCGTGATCGACCAGCAGGGCCGCGAGCGCAAGCTCTACCTGACGCAGATGGCCTATTCCAGCGTCGGGCAGTCCGCGCAGGTGCTCGCGAACGAGATCGCCACCCTGCTGCCCGGCCACCCCAAGGTCGCCAGCCAGCAGTCGCTGGCGTCCGTCACCGTCCAGAGCCCGGCGGACCACGTCACGCTGGCCGCCGCCAGCGCCGGCGGCGCCCCCGTCACGCTGGGACCCGGGCAACCGCATGTGGTCATGTTCTTCGCGACCTGGCTATCCGAGGTATCGGACCTGAAGTCCGAGCTCACCGGGGCCAACGGTTACGTGGCCGCGGCCCGCCGCGAGGGACTGCCCCCGCTGGCGGCGGTGGACGAGACGGTGGTCGAGCCCTCCGCCGCCACCATCCGCTCCTACCTGGGCGGCCTCGGGGCCAAGCTGGACTACCCGGTCGGGCTGGACAGCACCGGCCGGGTAGCCGACGGCTACCAGGTGCAAGATCAGCCCTGGTTCGCCCTGGTCTCTGCCTCGGGCAAGATCGTCTGGTCGCACGACGGCTGGCTCCCCTGGACGTCCGTGGAAGCCGCCGTCAAGCAGCACTCCGCCGGTAAGAAATAGCTAGCCGGCCCGCGCACGATGGGCTTAGGTTGGAGCTTGTGACGGCGACTATCACGAACCTCCTGATCGGCCTGCTGGTTCTCGGGTTCGTCCTGTACCGGCAACTGCAGCCGCGGCCGGTCCGGGACAATATGCGGCTGCCGCTGATCCTCGGCGTGGTCGGCGTGGTCGAACTGGTCCAGTACCTCCAGCACCGGCCGCACGGCACCGGGGTGATCGCCGCGCTGGCGGGCAGCCTGGTCATCGCCGCGATCTTCGGCGCGATCCGCGCCGCCACCGTCCGGGTGTGGGTCGACGGCGGCCAGGCCTGGCGCCAGGGAAACTGGCTGACGGCCCTGCTCTGGGTGCTCTCGATAGCCGCTCACCTGGGCTACGACTACATCGTCGACCGCAAGGCGGGAGAGTCGGGGCTAGGCTCGGCGTCCTTGCTGCTGTACTTCGGCGTGACGTTCACGATCCAGCGGATCATCTTGCAGGCCCGCGCCCAGCGCATCGGCCCCGGAGATACCGCGGGCCCGCGGAACACGAGCGCCCCCAGCCCGTCGGCCCCGTCCTGGTAAGACAGCGCCAGCTAAGCGAGGGCCGAGCCCGTGAGTCCCCCCGGCCCTCACGGGCTCGGACATTTCTACGGAGGGATCCGCTGCCCGGTTTGATACACATACTTACGGAAAATCCGGCTGGGGTTTTCCGCCCGCTCAGATCGTGATCCACCCGGTCAGCACGTGGGTGCCGTCGGCCGCCTCGCTGCGCAGCCGGAACGGGCTGGCCGGGATGGGCTCGACCGAGAAGCAGCCGATCTCGTCCACCTCCGTCGTGCTGATCTCACCCGCGCGGTTGTGGATCTCGAGCACGCCGGCTCGCGCCGGGAAGAGCTGGCCGAGCAGCGAGTTCCCGGTGACCTCGAGCTCGAGGGTGAGATGCTCCGAGGTGAAGGTGAGCGACCGGATCGAGGCGGTCTCCGCCCGCGTCACCGCGGGCAGCCGGTCCTCGTTGGAGTCGTAGGTGAGCTGGGCCAGCTCGGCGTCGATATTGTGCCAGGCAAAGGCGTTCTTGCCTGTCTCGATGAACCACTCGGGTACGGCGGCGCGGGCCTTCAAGGCCTCGCTTAGGGCCGCCAGCAGCCGCTCGTCATCCCATCCGTCACGCACCTGGCTCGCCTCCCCGTAGGTCGATCTTCTCGTCTCCGTCGCCCAGGGCGGCCAGGGCGTTCGACCGGCGCAGGCGATCCAGGCACCGGGCCCGCTGCGGTCCTATGCTCCCGACGGGGATGCCGGTCTTGGCATTGATCTCCGTATAGGAATGCGGCGGATCGCTGATGAGCATGGACAGCAGTTGCTGGCACCGGGGCGGCAGCTCGGCGAAGGCGGCGCGCAGGGCCGCGTTCCGCTCAGCCACCAGGATCTCCTCGTCGATCACCGTGTCGTCCACGAACAGCACCGAATCATCTAGTCCTGTACCCAGGCGCTCGGCTTTATTCGTCGCGGTCACCACGCGCAGGCACTCTCGTGCGGTGGTCGTCGCCAGCCAGCCGGGCAGCGCCGCGGGCTCGCGGAGCTTGCCGAGCTGTTCCACCAGCAAGAGCCAGACACTTTGCCCCACGTCCTCGATGTCATGATTGCTCAGCCGGTACCGGGCGCAGATTGTATACACCAGCGATGCATAGCGTTCGACAATCTCGTGCCACGCGTCCGGATCTCCTCCGGACGCACGGGTTACTAGCGTGACGACACGCGGGTCGTCACGCATAGCCGGTCCTGGCCAGCGTGTCCTCCACCATGATCAGCACCTCGGTTCCGGGTGATAATCATCTGTTTCTAACTCAGAGAGCGCCTTGGCGCATCTGATACACCCCGCCGCGATTTTTTTTCCTGAAGGAATGAGTTACCACGGGAAATTATCCCGTGGTTAACGTGTTTCACGGAATTTCACTCAAGTCAAGTCCTTATACGGATACACCTGGCGCCATCGGGCATTCACTGGCGAATCAGTCGTCCCGGAAGAAGCGTTGTCCCCTGGAGGCACACTGTCCACTGCCGCTGTATCCGTCACATCCACCGCACGGGACCCAGCGGAGCCCGAACCCCGGCCCTACCCGGGCTCGGCGGGCCCGTCCGCCAGGCCCGGCTCCTGCGCCTGGTTCGTGACCCACGCCGCGATCTGAGTCCGCGAGTTGAACCCCAGCTTGGACATGATGTTGGCGACGTGCCTGGCCGCGGTGGTGTGGCTGATCGACAGCTCGTCCGCGATGGCCTTGTTACTGCGGCCGCTGGCCACCAGCTCGGCGATCTCGTGTTCCCGCTGGGTCAGCGAGCTCGGCGGCGCCGAAGCCACCTGGAATCCGTTCACCACGGCCAACGTCCGGTCATCGCCGGCCGCCGCGGCGGCCGGCACCGTCTCCGGCGCGATGTACGGCGGCGTGCCGAGGGCCAGCGCGACCGCGGCCTCGCCGGGCATCGCCCGCCCGCCGGCCCAGAGCCGGGCCACGGCGTCGTCGCCGAGCAGGCGGCGGGCCGGGGCGAGGTAGTTCTCGACGCGCGCGCCGGCCAGGGCAGGCAGTCCCGCGGTCTCGCGCAGCGTGGTGGCCGCGGCGGCCAGCCGCACGGCCAGCTCGGTCTGGCCCTCGCGTCCGGCCAGTGCCGCGAACGCCTCGAGGCCGCGGGCCACCCCGATCCGGGCGCCGGTGGCGTGGCTGAGCCGCAGGCTCCTGGTCAGGTGCCGCCTGGCCTGCTCGATCGCACCGAGGTCCATGGCCACCCGGCCCAGCCCGGCCAGGCAGCGGGCGATCTCCGGCCGGGCCCCGATCTCCCGCAGGATGGCCAGCGCCTCCACGTACCAGCCGTGCGCCTCGCCCGGGTGCTTGCGGAACCGGGCCAGGTCACCCAGGCCGAGCAGGGCCCGGGCCGCGCCCCACTGCTGGTCGATCCGCCGCATCACCGCCACCGAGGCGACTGCCAGCTGCTCGGCCTCGCGCAGCTTGCCCTGCCCGGCCGCGAGGGCCGCCCGGGTGCCGAGCGCGTACCCCTCGTTCCAGCCGTCGCCGGTCGCCTGGGCGATGGACAGCGCCTCGTCCGCGCTGGCCGTGGCCTCGTCGATCCGCCCGGTATGCAGCGCGGTCTCGGCCACCAGGTTCAGCGCCACCGCGGTCCAGTACTCGTCGGCGGCGTCGCGGCACAGCTTCAGCCCATCCGCGGCCAGTGACCAGGCGACGGCCGGGTCGCTGGACAGGGCCAGCTGCCCGCGCACCACGGTGGCCGCGCCCTGGACCCAGGCCGGGACCGCGGCCATGTCCAGCGCCAGCAGCGCGCGCAGCCATTCGCCGCCTTCGCCGAACGTCCCCCAGACGATCCAGCACGGGCTGACCGAGGCGCAGATCCGCAGCCCCGCCTCCGCGTCGCCCTGCTCCAGGCACCAGTCCAGGACCTGGACCACGTTGCCACGGTCGGCGTCGTACCGGCGGAAGACGTCGACCCGGGCCGACCACGGGGCCGGGATGCGGGCCATCCCGATGACCTGGTTGAGCTCGGCGGTCCGCAGCGTGTAGGCGCGGAGCCTGGCCCGGAACTCGGCCGACTCCCCGGCCTGCTCCAGCCGCAGCGCCGCGTACTCCCTGATCGTGTCGAGCATCCGGTACCGCGCCTGGCCGAAAAGCTCGGGATCCAGCACGACCAGCGACTTATCCACCAGCGCGGCGGTCAGGCCGAGCACGTCCGCGGCCGGGATGCCCGCGTCGGCGCACACCTCCTCGGCCATCTCCAGCGACCAGCCGGTGAATACCGCCAGCCGCCGGAACAGCGCCCGCTCGGGCTCGGTGAGCAGTTCGTAACTCCACTCGATGGCGCCGCGCAAGGTCCGCTGGCGCGGCCCGGCCGACCGGTCTCCCGTGGTCAGCAACCCGAACCTGTCGTCCAGCCGGGCGGCTATCTGCTCCACCGACAGTGCCCGGACCCGGGCCGCGGCCAACTCGATAGCCAGCGGCATCCCGTCCAGCGCCCGGCAGATCAAGGCGACGGCCGCGATATTGTCCGGGCCGACGGTGAACCCCGGCCGGGACGCGGCGGCGCGATCGGCGAACAGCCGGACGGCCTCGTACTGGCTCGCCTCGTACTGGCTCGCCTCGTACTGGCTCGCCTCGTACTGGCCCGCCTCGTACTGGCCCGCCTCCGCGCTGGCGCCCGCCGGGCCGCTCGCGTCCGGGTCGCCTGCCGGGCCCCCGGGGGCGGCCAAGCTCGCCGGAGCCACCGAGAGCGGCGGCACCCGCCAGATGGTCTCGGCCGCGACCGACAGCGGCTCCCGGCTGGTGGCCAGCAGCCGCAGTCCCCGCGCGCTGGCCAGCAGGTGCCGCCCGACCTGGGCACACGCCTCGAGCAGGTGCTCGCAGTTGTCCAGGGCCAGCAGCATCCGCCGCGGCCGCAGCGCCTCGCCGAGCGTCTCGAGCAGCGGCCGGCCGGCCTCCTCGGCGATACCGGTCGCCGCCGCGATGCGCGAGGCCACCTGATCCGGCTGGCGCAGGTCGGCCAGCTCGACGAACCAGATCCCGTCCGGGAACTCTTCCCTCGCGGCCGAACCCTCCCCGGAAACCACGGACAGTAGCCGGAGCGCGAGCCTGGTCTTGCCGATCCCCCCGGGGCCGCACAGGGTGAGGGCGCGGGTCCGGCTCAGCAGCTGGCTCAGCTCACCGAGCTCTCGCTCCCGGCCGATAAAACTATTCGGTTCCTCGGGCAGATGTGCCTGGATCTCGTCCACGTCAATTCCTCGGGCACCGGCGTCCACCTCAGGGTAAACCTGAGGTGGCACCTCCCGAGGGAAACGGGCTGAAGTCATGCGAAGCAGGCCCCGCCGCCGAACCGCCTGACGGAGCCTGAAGTCGGTGAGGTGGGCTGCCCAACCCCGACCAGCAGCGCTCTTAGCAGCAACAATAGTGTCTGCCGATCCAGCCCATACCTCACCGAGGCTCAAGGTATGCGTTCCGCGCCACCCCCGCATCGTTCGGATTATGTAGCCCGTTATGTATTTGTCCTCCCGCCCCTCGCTCATCCCTATGCCTCTCCTGCCCCATAAGTAACGCGCCCGTCACCAGGCACCGGCCGCGCCGAGGGTGTCGCGGCACATTGGGGCGGCGTCGAACAGCACCGGTGGCACATCGGGCGGCGTCGAACAGCACCGGTGGCACATGGGGTCACCTAGAGATGCGCCGATGGCACATCGGGTACGTAAGAGGCGTTGGCCAGGGGCCGCCGATGGCACATCGACGCAGTCCGCGGCGCCTAACCCAAGACCTGGTCGCCTCTCAAATCACAGGAGGCTCGCCGTTCGCGCTAGTTGCAGCACGTCCCAGCCTGCCGGGGCGCGGTCCATCGAGACCGGCGATTTGTCGGCAGTTTCGGGTGCTATGACACCCACGACTGCCGACAAATCGGGAGTCTCACGAAGGAAGGCGGCAGCGCGTAGTTGCCTCCGCTGGGTCTGCGACTTCTTACCCCACCAGCCTCGTTTGTCCCAGCCTTCCTGGCCGGCCGTTCCTCGTCTGGCTTCTAGGTGGCATCGACATGCCATCTGGCCCGCAGGTTGACATGATAGAATCTGTGTTCGATAATCGACGAGGTGGAGAGTGCCGCTGGTCCAGGGGTGCTGCCGGTGCTGCCGGCGTTGCGCGAGCTGCTGCCGCGGGGGCTGGCTCGCGGGACGGTGGTGGCGGTGGCGGAGTTCGGCTTGCTGTGCCTGGCCCTGGCGGCGGCTGCTTCGGCGGACGGGGCCTGGTGCGGGATCGCCGGGCTCCCCGAGGCCGGGGTGCTGGCGGCGGCCGGGCTCGGCCTGGACACCGGGCGGATCCTGCTGGTGCCGGAGCCCGGCCCGGCCTGGCCGCAGGTGGCGGCGTCGCTGCTCGACGGGTGCGACCTCGTCCTGCTGCGCCCGCCAAGACCAGCAAGCGCTCCGGTCCCCGCGCAGGCTAGGCGTCGTCTCGAGGCGACGTTGCGGCGCGGGCGGGGGGTACTGCTCGTGGCGGGAGACTGGCCCGGGGCGCAGCACCGGCTGCGGGTCGTCACCCAGCGGTGGACCGGGCTCGGTGCCGGGCACGGGCGGCTGCGGGCGTGCTGCGCCGAGGTGACGGCGGACGGCCGCGGGGAGGCGGCCATGACGCGGACGCGCTGGCTCTGGCTGCCGGGCGAAGATGGCGGCGTCGCCCTGGCCGACCCGAGAGACTTCCCCGCGGATCTGCCATCTGGAGTGCCGTCGGACCGGCCGCCCGCGCTGCGGGCGGCCGGCGAGTGAGCGGTCACGGGATCGCCGGCGGCCAGGCGCCGCGGCGGATCATGATCGTGAGCTGCCCGGAACTGCGCGACGCCGGCCCCGGGTCGCGGGCCGCGCACCGCCACGAGCGGATGGTCACGGTCGTGACCGGGTTCTGCCCGGACGTGGAGGTAGTAGAGCCGGGGGTGTGCGCGTTCGGCGCCCGCGGGCCGAGCCGCTACTTCGGCGGCGAGACGGCGCTGGCGACCCGGATCATCACCGCGCTGGCGGAGCCCAGCATCCGGATCGGCGTCGCCGACGGGCTGTTCGCCGCCCGGCTGGCCGCAGACGGCCAGGCCGGCGCCGGAGCCCAGGACCAGGCCGGCGCCGGAGCCCAGGACCAGGCCGGCGCCGGAGCCCAGGACCAGGCCGGCGCCGGAGCCCAGGACCAGGCCGGCGCCGGAGCCCAGGACCAGGTGACGGTGGTACCGCCGGGCGGGACGCCAGCGTTCCTGGCCGGCCAGCCAGTGAGCGTGCTCGCCGATCAAGACCGAGACCTGTCTGGCCTGCTGAAACGGCTGGGGCTGGGCACGCTCGGGGATTTCGCCGCACTGCCCGCGGTCGACGTGGCCAGCCGGTTCGGCGACCTGGGGGAGCGCGCGCACCGGCTGGCCCGCGGCCTGGACCCCCGGCCGCTGGCCGCCCGTCCGCCGCCCGCGGACTTGTCCGTGACCCAGGAGTTCGACCCACCGGAGCCGCGGGCCGAGCCGGTGGTGTTCGCGGCCAAGGCGCTGGCCGGACGGCTGCACGACGGCCTGGCCGCCCGCGGGCTGACCTGCGTCCGCGTGCAGGTCGCGGCCACTTGGGCGGACGGGCGGGAGAGCAGCAGGCGGTGGCGCCACGATGGGCTGCTGTCCGCCGCCGCGGTGGCCGAACGAGTCCGCTGGCAGCTCGACGGCGGCCCGCCAGTCCCGGAAAGCGACCAGGAAAAAAGCAGCCAGGAAACCATCGGCGGCGTCGCCATCCTGCGTCTGACCCCCGACCAGCTCGTCCGTGACACCGGGCAGCAGCTCGCGCTCTGGGGAGAGTCAGTCGTCAGCGACCGGGTGGCCCGGGCCGCGCTGCGGGTCCAGGCCCTGCTCGGGCACGAGGCCGTCCTGCGCCCCCTCGTCGGCGGCGGCAGGAACGTGTGGGACCAGGTGACATCCACCCCGTTCGGTGAGAAAAGAGAGCCGAGCCTGGCCGGTGACCGACCCTGGCCCGGGCGGGTCATGGGTCCGGCGCCTGGCCTGGTCTTTCCCGCCGCGCGGGCGGCGGACGTGACCGACGACGCCGGGAATCCGGTCACGGTCAGCGGGCGCTGCGCGATCTCGGGCGCGCCCGCCCGGCTGGCGGTGCGGGGCGAGCCGCCGCGCCGCGTCACCGGCTGGGCCGGCCCCTGGCCGCTGTCCGAGCGCTGGTGGGACCCGTCCGCCGCGCGCAGGCGGGCCCGGTTCCAGCTGGTCACCGACGACGGGCGGGCCTGGCTGGCGGTGGTGGAGGGCGGCCGCTGGCTGGTCGAGGCGGGGTACTGGTTATGGGCTGGGAGAACCCGGCGGTCCCCTGGCGGGAACTGCAGCGTCGGCTGACCTGGGGAACGACCAAAAATCAGGTAACGAACGGGGTGCGTATTTCCCGTTCTGCCAGTGCGTCTTTGTCCCGGCCGGAAGGACCATCGTGGGCCGAGTTGCACTGCCATTCCTCGTTCAGCTTCCTCGACGGGGCGGCCACCCCCGGCGAGCTTGTCGCCGAGGCCGCCCGGCTCGGCCTGGAGACGCTGGCCCTGACCGACCACGACGGCATGTACGGAGTACCGCAGTTCGCGCAGGCCGCGGCGCGGCTCCGGGATTCCGGGATCCGGCTGGCCACCGTGTTCGGCGCGGAGCTCAGCCTTCCCCGGGACCGGCACCTGCTCGTGCTGGCCCGGGACGCCGAAGGCTACCGGCGGCTGTGTGCCGTGATCAGCGCCGCCCAGCTGGCGGGCGGGCAGAAGGGCCGCCCGCGCTACGACCTCGAAAAACTGGCGGACGCGCACGGCGGCCACTGGGTCGTGCTGACCGGGTGCCGCCAGGGCGCGGTCCCCGCCGCACTGGCTCGAGGCGGGCCGCAGGCGGCCTGGCGGGAGCTGGGCGCGCTGACGGAGCTGTTCGGGCACGAGAACGTGATGGTCGAGCTGACCTGCCAGCACGACCCCGGCGACGACGAACGCAACGACCTGCTCGCCCGGCTGGCCGCGCTAGCCGACCTCGGCGTGATCGCCACCGGCAACGTCCACTTCGCCGCGCCCGCGCAGGCCCGCCTGGGGCAGGCGCTGGCCGCGATCCGGGCCCGGCGCAGCCTGGCCGAGATGGACGGCTGGCTGGCCGCCGCGGGCACCGCTTACCTGCGGTCCGGCGCGGAGATGGCGGCCCTGCTGCGCCGCTACCCCGGTGTGCTCGAGCGCACCGCCGAACTGGGCCGGGCGTGCGCGTTCGACTTCCGGGTGATCGCGCCCCGGCGGCCGGCCTTCCCGGTCCCGGCCGGGCACACCGAGGCCTCCTGGCTGCGCGAGCTGGTCGCGCGGAAGGCACCGCACCGCTACGGGGCGCCGGGCCGCGAGCGAGTACCCGGCGCGTACGCCCAGATCGCCCGGGAGCTCGACGTGATCGAGCAGCTGGGGTTCGGCGGCTACTTCCTGATCGTGCACAACATCGTCAGGTTCTGCGAGGAGAACGACATCTTGTGCCAGGGCCGCGGGTCGGCGGCGAACTCGGCCGTCTGCTACGCGATCGGCATCACGAACGTCGATCCGGTCTCGCACCACCTGCTGTTCGAGCGGTTCCTCAGCGCTGGCCGGGACGGGCCGCCGGACATCGACCTGGACATCGAGCACCGGCGGCGCGAGGAAGTGATCCAGTACGTCTACCGGACCTACGGACGGCGCCGGGCCGCCCAGGTGGCCAACGTGATCTCCTACCGGCCGCGGCTGGCGCTGCGGGACGCTGGCCGCGCGCTCGGGTTCACCCCCCCTGGTGATCCAGACCAGGCCTCAGCCGAGGTGCGGGAGCTGGCGGCCCAGATGCTGCGGCTGCCCCGGCACCTGGGCATCCACTCCGGCGGCATGGTGATCTGCGACCGGCCGGTGGGGGAGGTGTGCCCGGTGGAGTGGGCGCGGATGCCGGGACGCACCGTGCTGCAGTGGGACAAGGACGACTGCGCCTACGCGGGCCTGGTCAAGTTCGACCTGCTCGGCCTGGGCATGCTGGCCGCCCTGCACGACTGCTTCGACCTGGTGACCAAGCACCACGGTGAGCATTGGACGATGGCGAGCATCCCGCAGGAGGACCCGGCCGTCTACCAGATGCTGGCCGAGGCCGACACGGTGGGCGTCTTCCAGGTGGAGTCCCGGGCCCAGCTGGCCACCTTGCCCCGGCTGCGGCCGCAGCAGTTCTACGACCTGGTCGTCGAGGTCGCGCTGATCAGGCCGGGGCCGATCCAGGGTGGTTCGGTTCATCCGTACCTGCGCCGTCACGACGGGCTCGAGGAGGCGGCGGTGCCGCACGAGTCGATGCGCCCGGCCCTGGGCAAGACGCTGGGGGTGCCGCTGTTCCAGGAGCAGATGATGCAGCTGGCCGTCGACTGCGCCGGGTTCACCCCCGCCGAGGCCGACCGGCTGCGCCAGGCGATGAGCGCCAAGCGGGCGCCCGAGCGCATCGAGGAGCTGCGGCAGCGGCTGCTCGACGGGATGGCCGCACGCGGCATCGGCGCCGCCATGGCGCAGGACATCTACGCCAAGATCCTGGCCTTCTCCAGCTACGGCTTCCCCGAGTCGCACGCGATCAGCTTCGCCTACCTGGTCTACGCCAGCGCGTGGCTGAAGCTCCGCTACCCGGCCGCGTTCACCGCCGCGCTGCTGCGCAACCAGCCGATGGGTTTCTACGCCCCGCACAGCCTGATCAACGACGCCCGGCGGCACGGGGTCACCGTGCACGGCGTGGACGTCAACGCCAGCGAAGCGCTGGCCACCCTGGAAGGCTTCAGCTCTGCTGGCCAGACCGGGGCTGGCCAGACCGGGCCCGCCGTCAGGCTCGGCTTGTCCGCCGTGCGCCACCTGGGCCGGGCGGCGGCCGAGCGGGTCGCGGCCGGCCGTCCCTACCGGGACCTGGCGGACTTCGCCGTCCGGACCCGCCTGCCCGCGGCGGCGCTCGAGGCGCTGGCCACCGCGGGGGCGTTCGGCTGCTTCGGGCTCAGCCGGCGGGCCGCGCTGTGGGCGGTCGGTGCGGCCGCCTCGCTGCGCCCGGGACAGCTGCCCGGCATCGCTACCGGGCTGGTCGCGCCGCCCCTGCCGGACATGACGGCGGGGGAGGAGACCCTGGCCGACCTGTGGGCCACCAGTACCTACGGCACCCATCCGGTGGCGCACATCCGGGCCGCCCTCGACGCCCGGCAGGTGCTGACCGCGGCGGCGGCCCGGGCGGCGGACGACGGTGCCGTGGTGACCGTCGCGGGCCTGGTCACCCACCGCCAGCGGCCGCCCACCGCGCGGGGCGTGGTGTTCCTCAGCCTGGAGGACGAGACCGGCATGGTGAACGTCATCTGCCCGCCCGGGGTGTGGGAGCGGCACCGGAAGCCGGGAATGAACAGTGCCACGGCGGCGCCCGCCCTGGCCGTCCGGGGGCGGATCGAGCGGACCGGGGGCGCCGCCAACCTGCTCGCCGCCGGACTGCGGCCGCTGCGGGTGGCGGCGTCCCTGACCGGGGCGGCCGCGAGCAGGGACTTCCGCTGACCGTGGCGAAACTCTGACGCCCGCGTAGTGCGCCTGCCTAGTTGTATAGGGTAGTGTGGTGATCACAGAAAGTGATCGCTCTCCGCCGGGCCTGACAGGAGGACCGATGTCGACATCCGGGTGAGTCCGCCCGCGTTTCACCGCCCGGGGCGGTGTCGCGGCCTGCGGGCAGTCGCCCGGTGATAGTGCTGGCCGTCATCGCGGCATGGAACGGGAGGCTGCCGCCGGGAGTTCGCGGCAGGCTGAGCGAGTAAAGGTGTGGCCGGACGTTCCCCATCTCCCGTACGGCCGGTCACGTCGGCTCCGAGCCCGCCATCTCGGCCGATGGCAGGCCTCCGACGGGTCCGGTGTCCTAGGGGCCGGGCCCGTTCGCGGGCGCGCCGATCTCGTCTGGAGATCGGCGCGCCCGCTCGCTGCCGCGGGCCACCCGCCGCTCCGGGACCGAGCAAGACCGATCCGTGGTCATCTGATCTGGTCGTCGGCATGTCGCACGGCGAAGGCCGCCATCTGGGTACGGCGCTGCATCCCCAGCTTGGTCAGCAGCGAGGATACGTAGTTCTTCACCGTCTTCTCCGCCAGGAACATGCGCTCGGCGATCTGCCGGTTGGTCAGCCCTTCGCCGATCAGCTCGAGCACGCGCTTCTCCTGATCGGACAGCGTCGCCAGCGGATCGGCGGCGGCCTGCGCCCGCAGCCGGGCCATGACCTGGCGTGAGGCGAACGGATCGAGTATCGACCGGCCCGACGCGACCACGCGCAGCGCGCTGACCAGATCGGTGCCGCATGTCTGCTTCGACACATAGCCCGCGGCGCCTGCCATGATGGCGCCGAGCAGCGCCTGGTCGTCTCCGTGGGCCGTGAGCATCAGGCACGCGGTCTCCGGCAGCGCGGAGCAAATCTCCCGGCAGACCGTGATGCCGTCCCCGTCCGGCAACCGCACATCGAGAACCGCCACGTCCGGCCGCAGTGCGGGGATCCGGGCCATGGCCGCCGCCGCGGTACCCGCCTCGCCGATCACCTCGATGTCGGCCTCGTCGGCGAGCAGGCCGCGTATCCCCCGCCGGAAGATTTCGTGATCATCGACGAGGAACACGCCGATCCGGCCCGGCTCTCGGCCGTGTTCGTCCATCCGCCTTCTCCGTTCCGCGCCGGGCCGGCGCCGTGGTCAGTGATATGGGTTCGGCTTGACGACTACATCACTAGGCAACTAGTCATCAAGACATGTTACTATAAGTGATCTCGCAATCCTTTACTGCGATGAAGGGTCGGCCGGCCGTCATCGTCACCTGGCGCCAGGCCCGACGGTCGGTACCGTGGAGGCGATCATGAACGACGAGGACGCACGGCGTCCTGCCCGCGACATCCCGGCCGTCGATGCCGCGGACGCGGACGGCGCCGGGAGTGCCGTGCCGCAAGTGCTGCTCGACATGATGCGGCGGGTCCGTGCCCGCGAACGCGGTTACCTGGCCGGCCTCCTGCACGACGGGCCGGTCCAGGCGCTCGCGGTGGTGGCTCTCGAGCTGGGCGAGCTGTTCCGCGCGACGGGGGCACCGCCTGACGACGGGCTAGACGGCCTGGCCAAGCAGGTTCATGCCGTGGGCCTCTCGCTACGCGGTCTCCAGGAGGAACTCTGGCCTTTTCCGCGGGCAGGCTCCGGCCTGATCGAGACCCTGAAGCGGCGGACTGCCTGGCTCCTTGCCACCCCGCTCGCCGTGGCGGCCGGCGAGGGAGTGGCGGAGCTCCCAGAAGCCGACGTCCAGGCCGTAGCCGACGTGACCGAGCTCATCCTGGTCGGGCTGGACGACGCGGAGACGTGGAACCGTCCGATCGCCGCGGTTCGCGCCTACCCGGATCTGGTCTTCCTGGAGCTGAACATGACGCCTGCACCAGGGCGCGATCTGGCTCCCGGCGGCTCGGCCGCGCTCAGGGAATGGCTGCACTGCCTGGCGGCGGCTATCCAGGCCCGCGCGGATGTCGTCCTCGACGATCGCCGCCTCCGGATATGGATAGAGATACCCAGATGCCCAGATCGCTGTCCGGGCGCTAACGCTGGGAGAGTGACAGCCGGCGCCGTCATGACAGGGCTGGATCATCCCCAGCGCCACGCCACATGACGCACCCTAGGCGACAAGGCCATCACCGCGGCAGTAGCCTAGGGTCCTCCGTCAATGGTTACGGTGCGAGTCACTCGATGGCATACCCATAGGCGGTGACCTGGCCGGGAAGGCAGAGACGAGTCGGCGACGTTTCTCAGCATTCATTGATTACCCTGGGCAGCCTGGTGTCTTATGCCGATGACCTAGGGTTTTCGCGTCTTTAGGTTACGGTGACCCCCATGGATGGTGACTCTGCGATACCGCCGTACGCCTGGATCGCGTGGCAGCTGCGCGACGCGATCCGGGCGGGATCCCCCGGGCTCGGCGAGGCCGTGCCGAGCGAAAGCGAGCTGGCGGCCCGGTACGGCGTGTCCCGCATGACGGCGGGCAAGGTCCTCGGGCAGCTGGCCGCGGAAGGGCTGATCCGGCGCCGTCGTGGCGCCGGATCGGTGGTGGCCAGGCAAATCACCTGGGAGCGGGTCCCGGTCGAGCCCGGGACGCTGATCAGCGTGCGGCTGCCCACGGTCAGCGAGCGCGCGGCCGTGAACGCCCCCGCGTTCGTTCCGGTGATCAGCGTCAAGGAACCCGGCTCGCCTGAACGCCTCTACGCGGCGGACGCCGTGATCGTGGAGGTCACCCAGCCGCTGAAGGCAGCTGACTGAGCCCCGTTAGTGCTCCGGGGAAGCAGCCAGGATCGCCCGCACCTTCTCCACCAGCTCCTTCGCGGTGAACGGCTTGTCGATGACCTGCCCTGCCTGGTGTCCAAGAGCGGTGGCTTGTCCTCCGGTCATGTGCAGGATACGGATCCCCGGCCTGGCTTCCCGCGCCCGGTCGGCGAGCATCTGTTCCGGTATCTCGCTTGGCACGTTGTCAGTCAGCAGCAGTTCGGGGTCGTGGGTCGACAGCAGCGATAGCGCCTCGTCATAGCTGCCGGCTTCGAGCGTGTGATAGCCGTTGTGGCGCAGGATCCGCGAGACTACCTCGAGGACCGCGGGCTGGTCGTCGACCACCAAGATGGTGGGGGCGACGCCCCGCGATCTCATCGGGGCCGAGCCCTGGGCCGGGGCATAGGCCGCGGGCAGGTAGATGTGGACGGAGGTGCCCTTGCCCTCCTCCGAGTCGAAGGTGATGCCGCCGCCGGCCTTGGTGACGATGCCGTAGACCGCGGAAAGTCCCAGGCCGGTGCCCTGGCCGGGCGACCTGGTGGTAAAGAAGGGCTCGACGGCATGGGACATCGTCTCCGCGTCCATGCCGTGGCCGGTGTCGCTGACGGTGAGTTTGGCGCATAGCCCCGGGCGGGTCCCTGACCACACCACGCCGGGGGCTTCGCCGAGGTCTGCCGCCCCGGTGATGAACGTCAGGATGCCCCCTCCGGGCATCGCGTCGCGGGCATTGAGCGCCAGGTTGAGCAGCACCTGCTCGATCTGCCCGCGGTCAGCCAGAACCGTCGGCAGGCAGGGCGCCGTGATGAGCCGCAATTCGATGTCCGCGCCGACGCTGGCCTGCAGCAGACCGCTCATGCCCGTCAGGACCGCGTTCAGGTCGATCCTCTCGGGCCGGGCGGGCTCACGCAGGCTGAACAGCAGGAGTTCCCTGGCCAGCCGGGCAGCGCGCCCGGCGGCGGCCTGGATCTGCTCGACGTCGGCTCGGATCAGCGGGTTGTCCGCGGTCGCCTCGGCCGCCGACGCCGCGTACCCCATGATGGAGCTGAGCAGGTTGCTGAATTCGGCGGCCATCCCGCCCGCGAGCCGGACCGCGGCCTCGATCCGGGCGCTTTCCTGCCGCCCGGCATCGGATGCCCGTTGCTCGGCTTCGGCCCAGTTGCGCTCGGTGACATCCCGCATGATCCCGGCCACTCCCGCTACAGCGCCGTCTTCCCCGCGGATGGGGAAGACCGAGATCGATACGTCGATGACGGTGCCGTCCTTGCGTAGCCGCTGGGCCTCGAAGTGATGCACCTGCTGCCCTCGGCGGATCTGCGTCAGGATCGGCTCGAGGTCCTCGGTACGGTTCGCGGGGCAGAGCACAGATACGTGACGGCCGGTGATCTCCTCGGCGGTATAGCCGTAGATGGCCTCCGCGCCGGGATTCCAGCTCGTAACGATCCCGTCCATGGTCATGCTCGCTATGGCGTCAGCCGACGATTCCACGATGGCCGCCAGCAGCGATCTCTTCTGGGCGTCGTCTGCTGTGCGATCAGCTTCCCCAGTAGCCACGCGCTTTCCCTTCCGCCACCATAACCCTACTTGTCTAGGTGGCTATGCTAGCTACAGTCCGTAGTCGGGCCGTCTAGGCGTCCCTAACAGTTCTGTTACAGCAGCGTCGCCTGTTGCGGCACATGGCTTCCGGAGCGCTATCGCGGGTGCCCGGGCATTTCTTCCCGCTACTGGGCGAGTCCGCGGGCGGTCCCGGCCGCACCGGTCCTCCGTCCCCCGCGTCCATTGTTCGTTTCGCTATCGTGATATGTGAGGCAAAAAGGGCAGAACATCGTATGCTGCACTGGAATCACTCGCGTACGGCACGCCGGCCAGACAGTAAGGCCTTGCATTACGCTCCGCATTCTCGAAAGCAGGCAAGAAAGACCGGTGGCGTCCTGCTGCCCGGCGATGGCCGCGGCGCCAGGTAGGCTTCCGGTCAATGGAGGAGATTCAAAGTAACCATGCTGAGAATAGCGCACGCAAAAGAGGTACAGGAGCGAAAGGCCAATCTGGCCGGCGCTGATTTTCGTGAATTTCAGTTTTGTTTTAACGTGCGCGCCGAGCGGCCGGGGATTCGGCTCGAGCGCCTCGCGGCGCGCCAGAATCAACGCGCATCGTCATCGAGTGCGGATGCGCGGCCGGCACTCCGCTGGCCTTAAATCAGCAGCGGCGGTCACCCGGCTTCATGAATGTATTTATGCCTAATTTCCAGATTATTCGGGCAGCGAGGACGTCTCAGGGGATTCCTTGCCCGTGGCACCTGGGCTGTGTCCCAAAGACCGGCAAGGCCCAGGGAAGCGAACGATCTTAATACCTACTTCCGGCCCGCCGTCACCTCCAGGGTCAAAGACGTTAGCTGAAGCTACCGAACTCGCACAGGAAAATGATGCCGGTCAGAGTCGGAGGCCGCTACCGGCGCTTGCGCTTAGCCGCGGCCCGCTCGTAGGCAGCGAGCAGCCCCGGAACCTGCGACTCCCAGCTCAGCGAGGTCCGCAGCCGCCGCGCGCCGAGCTGCCCCATCCGGACCCGCGCGTCGGGATCGTCGATGAGCTCGACGATGCACTTGCCGAGCGAGGCCGCGTCGTTGCGCGTTGCGTACAGGCTCGCATCGCCGGCCGAGACGCGCCCCTCGTGCAAGTCGAACTGGACTACCGGCTTGGCGAGCGCCATGTATTCCATGATCTTGTTCATCGTGGAGATGTCGTTCATCCGGTTGGCCTCGTCGGGGTTGACGCAGACGTCCGCCGTGGCGAGCACGGTGCCGAGATCGGAATCCGACAGCCGCCCGGTGAGGACTACCTGATCGTCTAGGCCCAGGGACCTGACCCGCTCGCGCAGCCGTGGCAGTTCAGGACCGGAGCCCACGAGCACGAACTGGATATCCGGGCGCAGCAGGTCCGTGATGATCATCCGGGCGGCCTCGATCAGGTAATCCAGGCCGTCCTGGCGGCCCATGACGCCCACGTAGCCGACCAGGTACCTCCGGCCGCGACGCCACTTCTCGTCCGGCCGCGCGCCGGTGAACCTGGAAATCTCCGGCGCGGATCGCACCACGAGCACGTCCTCGCGTGCCATCCTGCCGCGGCCGAGAGCGATATCGCGATAGCTCTCGTTGGTTTCGATCGACACGTCCGCGCAGCGGTAGGTGAGGCGCTCGAGCCGCCTGGCCAGCCGGACGGCCAGGCCGTCCTCCCGATGGCCCTTCGCTATCATCAGCTCCGGGCATGCGTCATGGTGGTCGTAAATCAGGCGCGACCCGAGCGCGATGAGCGGCAAGGCAGCGAGGAAGAGCAGGTCGGGCGGGTTGCAGATTTGTACGATGCTGATGCGGTGCCTGGCGCGGATGGTGAGCGCGAGGCGGAGCTGAGCCGCGATCGCAACCGGGTACTCGAGCAGGTAGCCCATCAGCCGCCGCGCTTCGGGGCCGGGCCGGTAGCGGTAGATGCGCACGCCGCTCAGCGTCTCGCGGCGGAGAGGATGCTCGCTCGTCCGCGGGCAGACGACATGGACCTGGTACCCGGCGGATACGAGAGCTAGGGCCTCCTGCCAGACCCGCCGGTCGAACGGCACGGGAAGGTTCTGGACCAGGATCAGGACATGCGGGCGCTCGCTGTGCGCCCGGCGGCTAGTAGGCACCGGAGCCCCCGAGGACCGCGGACCACGTTTTCCAGAGAACCTGCAGGTCTAGGGTAAGGGACCAGTTCTCCACGTAATAGAGGTCGAGCCGTTCCGCTTCCTCCCGGGACAGGTCTGACCGGCCGCTGACCTGCCACAGGCCGGTCATGCCCGGCTTGACCAAAAGCCGGCGCCGCATCTGGCCGCCGTAGCAGGCCACCTCCTCCGGCAGGGCCGGCCGGGGGCCGATCAGCGACATGTCGCCGGTCAGCACGTTGATGAGCTGCGGCATCTCATCGAGCGACCAGCGGCGCAGCCAGGCGCCCGGACGGGTAATCCGGGGATCCCGGCGGATCTTGAACAGGATCCCGTCTGCCTCGTTGTCGGCGGCAAGCTGGGATTTGCGCTGTTCGGCGTCTCGCACCATGGTGCGGAACTTGTAGAGGGTGAACCCCTGGCCGTTCTTGCCGATCCTGTTCTGGCGGAAGAGTACCGGGCCGGGGTCGGCGAGCCTGATCGACATCGCGATGAAGGCGAACACGGGCGCGAGCATGATCAGCGCCGAGGCAGCACAGGTCTTGTCGAACACGCTCTTGATGGCTCGCTTGACCCCGGCCAGCTCGGGGTGGTCCACGTGCAGCAGCGGCAGCCCGGCCACGGGGCGGATAGTCATCCGCGGGCCGGCCACATCGAGCAGGGTCGGCGCGACGAACAGGTCGGTGCCGGTCTTCTCGAGTTCCCACGCCAGCTCGCGCAGGCGGCCGCCGTCCATCTCGGGGCAGGCCAGCACCGCGACCGTATCCGCGCCGAATCGGCCCACGGCCGCCGCAACGTCGTACAGGCTGCCGGCCACGGGTACCTCGACTGCGGGCCCGCGGGTGGCGGGCGGGCGAGGTGAGGGCATCCAGGCGGCCGACGCGTCGGCCGCGCCATGAGGCTCAGTGCCCTCCGGCACGTCGACCAGGCAGGCGGCGACCACGGACAGGCCGTGGTAGGTGTCCCGGCGCAGCACGGTTACCAGACGAGCCACCGCTGCCGCGTGACCCACCGCGACGACCCGCCGCACGCACCAGCCCTGGACGCGCCGTCTGTGCAGGCGCTTGCGTAGCAGGTATCTGGCTATCAGGTCCATCGCGGTCGCGGACGGCAGGGCGATCGCTACGTACCCGCGGGCCAAGTCGAGCTTGGCCGCGTAGGAAACAACGACCACGCCCGCGGTCAGGTTGACAGCTGCGCTGAGGATCCGGCGGAACTCATCGGAACCGAGCCCGATAAACCTGGTGTCATAGCCGCCGGCCAGCAGCACCGACACCCACCACGCGACGGGCAGCCCGCACGTCAGGCTCAGGTAGGTGAGCGGCAGGTAGGCCGGGCCCCCGAAACGGATCCTGGCCGCCAGCGCACTGGCCGCCAGGGCGCACGTCCAGTCGGCCAGCACCGCCCGGCGAAGGTAAGCGCTCGTCCATGCCTTCGTGCCCGCGATGGCGCTGTTCCTGTAGGTCGGCCCGCGCACGTCGGCCGCGACCGCACTGTCGGATACGCTCACGCCGCGAACTGCCCCCGTAGCGTCCTGGTCCCGCTCGCCAGCTGTATGCCGCAGAACGCGAAAGGCTCGCTCAGTCAACGGATGGTTCCTTTCCGAATGAAACGCTAATGTGTCCGTTATCGTCAGGAATAACGTGAAGCTTTGGAGAATCTAATCTCTAGTCCGCACATTCGAGTTCACGCGTTACTTCCCTGGGCCCCCAGCAGGGTATACATTAGCAATCCTTCGGCGCACCGCTACCCATGGACATGATCGATGTCTTCGTCTTCTCCGCATAAAAGAGAATAATCGCGCGGCTGGATGCATATCGCGCCACCTGGGATTAGTTGTCCGTAACAGAAGGAGACTGGGGAATGTTCTCTGCTAGGTCGGCGGCCATCGATGTTGGCTGCCCGCGGTGCGGGCCCGCCGCGGGCAAAAATGCTGCAATAGGACTCCCCGTTCGCTATTTCGTATTTAAGGCTCACGTCATTTGTGCGGCAACCCTGACCGCGGCCAGGTGAGCCGCCGCGGTGCCAGCGCCGGGACCGGCGGCCCGAGGGACCCGTTCCGTGCCCGTTTCCGTGCTATGGCCCGACGGGGCATGCCGTCCGTGGCTGGCTCCGGGGCGGGCGGGAAAAGCACCCTGACGGCCACGGCGGCTCGGGCGCTTGGCTGGACCTTCGTCAGTACCGCGCTGAGCAAGCTGGGCACGGTCGGGATCGGGATCGTGCTGGCGAGGATGCTGGGCCCGCACGCGTTCGGTACCTACGCGGTCGCATGGGTGGCCCTGCTGGCCATGGTGAGCCTCAACGACCTGTCGGTGAGTCTGGCTATCGTGCGCTGGCCGGGTGACCCGGCCGAGATCGCGCCGACCGTCACCACCATCGCCGTGTCGGGCAGCGTCGCCATGTATGCCGTCTGCTGGGCGGGCGCCCCCGCGTACGCTTCGGCGATGGGGGCGCCCGCGGCCGCCAGCGTCATCCGCGTCCTCGCCCTGAGCGTCGTGCTCGACGGGCTGGTCTGCACTCCGGTCGGGTTGCTGGACCGGAGCTTCCGCCAGGACCGGAGGATGATCGCGGACCAGGTCAACGGCTGGCTCGGCGCCCTGGTATCCATCGGCCTGGCCTGGGCCGGGATGGGCGCTATGAGCCTGGCCGTGGGCCGGATCACCGGCGCGGTCGCGGCCGCGGTCTTGTATATAGCGTTCTCGCCCGAGCCGCTGCGGTTCGGCTTCGACCCGGCGAAAGCCCGTGCGCTGCTGCGATACGGGATGCCCCTAGCGGGGTCGACGGTCGTCGTGTTCGCCGTCACCAACGTGGACCAGCTCGTGGTGGGCCGCGTGCTCGGCCCCACCGCCCTTGGCTTCTACGCGCTCGCGCTGAACCTCGCCACTTGGCCTGTCGCCATGTTTTCTCTGCCGGTCCGCAATGTCGCGCCCGCCGCGTTCGCGCGCCTTCAGCATGATCACGAGGCCATGCGCGCGGCCTTCCTGTCGGCGGCCGCGTTGCTGTGCGCCGTGGCTACGCCAGCATGCCTGATGATCGGGGGGTCGGCCAGGCCGTTGATCATGTTCGCCTACGGCGCGCGCTGGCTGCCTGCCTCCCGGGTACTGCTGTGGCTGTCCCTGCTCGCCGCGCTGACAATCCTCTTTCAGCTGGCCTATGACTACTTCGTGGTGCTAGCCAGGAGCCGCGTCGTCTTCACCGTCCAGCTTGGCTGGCTGCTCGCGCTGATCCCCGCGCTCATCGCTGGCGCGCGCCTCGCCGGGATCACCGGGGTCGCCGTGGCCGAGGCCGCGGTCGCCGGCTGCCTAATCCTGCCTTGGTACCTGCACGAGCTGAGGAGGGCAGGCATCGGGCACCGCGCGCTCGGCTCTCGCATGGCGCTTCCCATCGCCGGTGCCGCCGTGGCGGGCCTTGCCGCGGCAGGCGCGGCGCGGGTGTCGCCGAACGACCTGGCCGCGCTCGCGATCAGCGGCGGGGCCGGGCTTGCCGTGGTCGGCTTGCTTGTCTTCCGGATGCGGGCCGCGCTCATCCAGCTGCGGACGGGCCGCGGTGAGACAGCCGCCGCAGCCCCGCCGACCCCGGCCGTCCCCCGTAACATCCCAGTCTCAGCCGTTTCCGACGCACAGCCACCCGGCTCGGTCCCGTTACGCGCCCGGGCGTGCCTGACGCCCAGAATCTGCCCGAGGCCGGGACCGGGACGTCAGGCTCAGCCGGGCGGCGGCACGATGAGGCCTGCAACAACGTAAAACTATCGTGAAGATAACTACGAAAGGGATGATGTTGGCTGTGGTGAACTGGCGTGAAAGTGGCCCCGGGGGGGCAATTTCGGCACGAATCGGAACCGCGGGTTCCGCTCTGTCCGCCCATTTGGTGGCTTACTGTTGCCGGCCGACAATCTGCGCGGCGTCGTTGCGCGTCTCAGCCTCATGACCGCCTCAGCCCGACTCCGGAGCGCCGCTATGGCGTTGGCCTGCCCGCCTCTCTACAGCCGTCCCGGCACCTACCTGTCCCCGCTGACAAGCGAAGACGACTTCCGCCGGGCCCTGTTGTGGCAGGACACCCCGCCGGGGATCAGCATGCGAGAGAGCAGACAGGAGAAGTTCGCGGCGGCAGCCCGTGCGGTGCTCGAATCCCCGGAACCCGGCCCCCGGTACCGGCTGGAGGGCAACACGATGTTCGGGGCGCCCGACGCCGCTGTGTACCGGGCGATGATCGGCCGGTACCGGCCCCGGCGGATCATCGAGGCCGGGTCGGGCTTCTCCACTGCCGTCGCGCTCGACGAGGCCGCGGTCCTCGGCCTGGACACGGACGTGACCTGCATCGAGCCGTACCCGGAGCGACTGGAATCACTGCTGCGGCCGGGAGACCCGGTGACGCTGATCCGCCGGCCGGTGCAGGATGTCTCCGTTGCCGCCTTCACCGGGCTCACCGCAGGCGACATCCTGTTCATCGACTCCAGCCACGTCGCCAAGGCGGGGTCGGATGTGACATGGCTCATCCTGCGGGTGCTGCCCCTGCTCGGCCCGGGGGTACTGGTGCACGTCCACGACGTATTCTGGCCGCACGGCTATCCGGCGGCGTGGCTGCGCGAGCGGCGGGACTGGAACGAGTCGTATTTCCTGCTCGCATTTCTGAGCGGGAACCCATCGTGGGAGATCCTGCTGTGGAACTCGTGGCTTTGGCAGGCACGGCCGGAAGCGATCCCGGCGCGCCTGGCTTCGGGAGAGCCAGGGTCTATCTGGCTGCGGAAGATGGCTTAGGACGCCCGGGCTGGTGGCTGCCCCTTTCTATCTGGGGCAGCCCAGCCGTTACCGCTTCCCCTTCTCCCGCAGCGACCGGTCCCGCGGCTCCTTTCTTCCCGAACGGGCTGTCCGACGACGGCAGCCAGCACGCCGTGCGGCCGGGCTGCAAGCTCCCCCGCAGGGGTCCCTTTCGGCGGCAACGGGCGATTATCCGCGAAAAGCAGCATTCGAGGCCGGATAGCCAGTATGCCGCGAGCACCTGGATCGCGCGTAATAGTGCGAAATGGCTTGCCGAGATATCCCGGTAAACGCCGGATATTCCAGGTTATGCTTACTGTGGCCGCGGAAAATAAATCTGCCGACGCATTGTCAGTTGCTTTACCCGGCACCGGCTGTCGCCCATAATGCTGTGACATGACGACGGTCGTAATTCCTGCGCACAATGAAGGCCGGACGATAGGGCGCCTTCTTGAGCAACTCATAAATGGCACTGATCCGGGCGAGCTGGACATAGTAGTAGTTGCTAATGGGTGCACGGATGACACCACCGAAGTCGCGGCCTCATTCGGGCCGGCCGTCCGGGTCTTGACCCTTCCTGCCGCCTCCAAGCATGGGGCGCTGGCCGCGGGAGACCGTGCCGTGACAGGTTTTCCGCGGATTTATGTCGATGCGGATGTCGAGTTGCGGGCAGACGACGCCCGGGCACTGGCGGCGGCCCTGCGTCAGCCAGGGGTGCTGGCCGCCGCGCCGAGGCGGGAACTGGTCATGACCGGACGGCCATGGCAGGTGCGCTGGTACTACGACGTCTGGACGCTGCTGCCAGGGGTCCAGCGCGGGCTGTGGGGCCGGGGGGTCATCGCCGTGAACGAGGCCGGGCACCGGCGCCTGGCCAGCCTGCCGACGCTTCAGGCCGACGACCTGGCCGCATCGCTGGTATTCAAACCGAACGAGACGGTGCTGGTGCCCGAGGCCAGGGTCATCGTCCACCCTCCCCGGACCTTTGCCGGCCTGCTGTGCTGTCGGACGCGCAGCGTGACTGGGAACGCGCAGGCCGGATACTTTCAGGATCTGGACGGTTCGGCCGACCGGACGCGGATTGCTGACCTGATCGCTGTCGTCCGGCGTCGGCCCGGCATGCTGCCGCAGGTCGGGTACTTCCTGTCGATGGCCGTCTTCGCCCGGCTCCGGGCTAGCCGCGCCATCGCCCGGGGGGACTACCTGACCTGGCTGCGTGACGAGAGTAGCCGCACCGCCACCGATCCGCTGGCTGCATCGTCTTCAGGCAGGCCGGAGATCCCCGTCACCGCCGTGCCGCGCCAACTCGAGGCGCGGGACCGTATCCCCCACAACAGATAGTCCGCCGGGCCGGCCTTTAGGACCGAAGTTCCCTACCTGTCTAGCCAATACTTTTGGTAGTCTGCCGGTGACAGTTCGTAGTTTGGCTGCCCGGCGCGTCCTGGCTGCCGCTGGGGATGGACGGCAGGCCGCGCCGGGACGGAACCGGCCGTCGGCAGAAACGAGGTCCCGTTGAAGGCATATATGCTCCCTCTCCCGGCATCCCTGGCCTTGGTCGTGCTGGGCGGCACCGTGTCGGCTCTGATCGTGCACCTCACTGCGGCCTCCACGCCCCCGGCCCTGTCGTCCGGAGCCGTGCCGATCCCGGGCAACTGCATCATGGTCCCGCGTGCGTGCGGCTTTCCTGATGCGACAAATACGGGCGTGCCAGCCGGGATGGTTCTGCGGTCGGTCCCCGGGCAGGTATCCAGCGGGCCGGGATGGCACTTCGACCCGAAGCGCGACTACGTGGCGGTGACCGCGCGCGGCGCTGTGCTCAGCGACCTGTCCATTCCCTGCAACCTGGATATCGACGCGTCCGACGTGACGGTGCGGGATGTACGGGTCGTGACCGGCGGGTATTTCGGCATAAGCCTTCGCCATACCACAGGCGTCACGATTGAGGACACCACGGTAAGCGGCCAGAACCTGACCAGCGGGCGAGTCAACTCGGCGATCGACGATGTCTTCGGAGACTCAACCGGAATGGTGATCAAGAACGACAATATCTCGCTATTCAGGACAGGCGTGCAGGTATCGACTGGTGTGATAGTCGGCAACTACATCCACGACCCCGGATATATTCGCGGCGATCACACCAATGGGATATATGCCGCTGGGACAACCGAGCCGCTGACGATCTACGGCAATACGATCTTCAACAATCTGGGGCAGACCGACGACGTCAATCTCCACGCATCGAGTTCACGGCAGGACATGGCCAACAAGCTGGTGGTGGATAACCTGCTGGCGGGAGGCGGGTATTCCATCTACGGCGGCATCCGTAACGGCCACACAGCGAACATCGTCATCACGGACAACGAGTTCGGCCGGATCTTCTACCCCGACGGCGGCCGGTACGGTCCGGCCGCCTATTTCAACTCGCAACAGACCGGGAACGTCTGGTCGGGGAACGTCTGGTCGGGAACCAGCCTGCATGGCGTGATCCAGGGCCGGCTCCTCCAGTCGGTTATCGTGCCGTCCGTCGTCCCGGCGCCAGGCCCGCGGTCGGCCAGCAGCGCCGCGGCCGGCTAGGCGCTTCCCTCGTCATGTCATCAACATATTCCGGGCCGCCCGGCACCTCGCCCGACATCGCGGTCGTGGTCGTCACCTATAACAGCGCTCACGTTATCGGCGATCTTCTCGATTCCCTGCCGGCCGCCCTCGGCGGCCTCACGGCCGACGTCGTCGTGGTCGACAACGGGTCGGGCGACGGGACCGCCGAGATGGTGGCGGCGCTGGGGGTATGCCGCGTCGTGCGCTCGGCCAATGTCGGTTACGCCGGCGGCATCAACCGCGGTGTCCGCGAGTGCGCGCCGGCCCGGGCCATTCTGGTCCTGAACCCGGATGTGCGGCTCTATCCCGGGTCGCTTCCCCCGCTCCTGGCCGCGCTGCGGGAACCGGGCGTGGGTATCGCGGCCCCGCGAGTGCTCACCCCGCAGGGAGAGCTGTACCTGTCACTGCGGCGCGAGCCCACCCTGCCGCGGGCACTGGGCCTCACCAAGACGCGGCTGCCGGTATTTTCCGAATACGTCTACGACTCGGCTGCGTACGCCCGGCCAGGTACCGTGGACTGGGCGCTCGGCGCGGCCTTGCTCATGTCGCGGGAATGTTACGATGCGCTCGACGGCTGGGACGAGACCTATTTCCTCTACTCCGAGGAGACCGACCTCTCGCTGCGGGCACGGGACGTCGGCCTGCTCACCCGCTATGAACCGCGGTCGGTCGCGGTCCACATCGGCGGGCAGTCGGGCCGCAGTCACCGGACGCATGCCATGCAGGTCGTCAACCGGGTCCGGCTCTACCGGCGCCGCCACGGCGCGCTCGCGTCCTGGTTCTACTACTGGCTCGTCGCGGCCAACCAGCTGTCGAGAGTGCCGCGTGGGCGCCGTGAGTCCTGGCACGCGGTCGTGGCATTGCTGAGGCCAAGGCAACGCCCGGTCGAGCTGGGCTGCTCGGGTGGGCGCATGCCGCGGTAGTACCGCCGGGGGATCGCGCCGATCGTCCGGATTACCAGACCCTGCTGTAAAGGGTGTCGTCGCTGTCGCAGTGTGGCCGGCCGGCCTGGCACGGGCTATGTGGCAGAAGCGCTGGGGGAATGAGAATGGCTTGGCCCTGGACAGCCTGGAATGACCGGATAAGAACCGGTGACCTGACCGGCGGGAGTGCGGGCCGTGCGCTCGCAGCCCGCATGAGCCCCGGCACGAACGGAGATGGCCCGGTCCCGGCCGCGCTGCGGCCCAGTCATGATGCCGGTGCCCCCCGCCTGGACGGGGGGATCGACGCGGTCTCGTTGCTGAGCTGCTACGTGTTCCTGCTGATGGCCATACCCTCGTCCCTTGTCGTCGGGTCACTCGGGGCCGTGGGTGCGCCCGCCGCCATGCTGGCGGTGGCCCTGCTGTGCTGGTACCTGGTGGCCCGTCAGCACCCAGGGTTCGGACTGGACCGGGGCAGGCAGCCGGTCCGGGTCGCCGCGACGATCTTCGCCGGCGTGGTGGTGGCTTCATATATATCGGCCAGCCGGCATGCCATGCCCGTCACTCTGCAGAATGGTGCCGACCGCGGCCTCATCGTGATGGCTGGATGGGTTGGCGTGCTAGGGCTCGCGGCGGACGGAATCGGCCGGGACGATCGGCTGAGAACCCTCTTGCGCCGGATCGTCATGCTCGCCACGGCCATGGCCGCGCTCGGCCTGATCGAGTTCTGCGTCGGGGTGGATCTCACCAAGTACATCGTGATCCCCGGCCTGTCCGTGCATCAGCAGGTGACGGATCTCATGAGCCGCAGTGGCCTGGTCCGGGTGACGGCGACAACCGCCCAGCCGCTCGAATTCAGTGCGGTACTGGCGATGAGCCTGCCGATCGCCCTTCATCAGGCCCGCTTCGCGCCAGCGGCGCTCCGGGTGCGCCGCTGGCTGCAGGTCGCGCTCATCACGGCGGTGGTGCCGATGACCGGATCACGCTCTACCTTCTTCGGGCTCGCGGTGGTCTGCGTCATGCTCCTCCCGACCTGGCATAAGAGTGAACGGCGCCGCGTCTATGCGGCAGGGCTTGCCGCGCCGGCCCTCGCGTGGCTGGTCAAGCCGAGCCTGATCAGCAGTTTCACCGCGATCTTCGGCCTGCTCGGCACCGACCAGAGCAGCTTGTCCCGAGCCGACGCGTACTCAGAGGCGGTGCCCTACATCGCAGCACACCCGTGGCTCGGCCAGGGTTTCCAGACGTTCTTTCCGCAGACCTATTTCTTCGTCGACAACCAGTACCTCACGTCGCTGATCGAGACCGGGGCCATCGGGCTCCTGGCCCTGGTGGCGTGCTTCGCGACGGGCTGGTTCACGGCCCGGAGCGTGCGGGCCACGGCGACCAGCGCCCGGACCCGCGATCTGGGGCAGTGCCTGGCCGCGTCGATCGCGGTCGGCGCGGTGTGCTTCGCGTCATTCGACGCTCTCTCCTTTTCCATCGCCGCCGGCCTGTTCTTCCTGCTGCTCGGCTGCGTAGGGGCAGCATGGAGACTGGGGCGCGCGCAGGATCCGGCCCAGTCCTACAGCAGTACTCTGTGATTTTCACCTGGCAATGTTCTGCGCGTGCTGGATGACGATGACCTGGCGGCGTGCAGGGCTGGGCTGGCGCCGCCGCCGGCCGCCGCTACCAGCGAAGACAAGCCAGATACAACGAAGTGCGGCGGTAGCACCAGGGGGGCCGCCTCAGGCCGGATGCGGGCGCCGCCTCAGCCGGATCCCGCGGATTATGAAACGGCGGGTGCCCGTTCGCCTACGCGCCGGGCTAGGACGCCTGGCGTGACGGATGCCGTTGCGGCTGGGAGTCCTGCAACGCCGGCCGATGCCGGAGCTGCCGCCGGGTGACCAGCCCGTCCACGATGATCGGTATCCCGAGGCAGATCACCAGCAACAGCGCGCCGACGATGATAAGCGGACGCGCCGTCTGGCTGATGCTGAGCTTCGCCTGCGGCGTGACGGAGAGGGTATCAACGCGTACCTTGCTAGCAGCCGGGACGCCCTGCTGCAGTCGGGCCAGCTGAGTGCCAATCTGCGCGGTCACCGCCTGGAGCGTGCGCTGTGCGTCGGCTGCGCTCGTACCCACGATCGTGATCTGCAGGACCGATCCTGTCGTGAAGGTGGTATAGGGCGGGACCGCAACGGTGTACGAGGCGGTGAATCCCCGCGCAGCCAGCTGGCTCGCGGTCTCCGGCGCCATCATTTCCCGGCTGACGGCGTCGGCGGTCAGGGTCAGCGAGGGGCCGAAGCTCAGGAACGGGTTGCCGCCGTTCTGTTTCGAGGCCGCGTGCGACGCCAGCAGTACCACGGACGAAGCCGACTGGTAGTAACGCGGGAACTTCACCACCGCCGAAGCGGCGCCGGCCATTGCCAGAATGAGCAGCACAGAGGTCAAGATCCACCGCGTCCGCCAGATGCGGACCGCTTGCCTTAGTTTCATCGATACCGCCTAAAAGCTTGAATATAGGTATTAACGCATCGACGGCACGCGCATTTCTCAGCAAAACAGGCCATAGGTGATTGCCTGGATGAGAAGGTGCCGCCCTTCCGTTATTCTTAGTCTACGGATTGGCGGCGGCTGTTCCGCCCTTGGTTCACTATAGTCATCTCGTGCCGGAACTGCAGCAATCAGGCATACCACGGTCTTCGCGCCGAGGCGGCGGAAAGCAAGGAGAATGTAATGGGCGGTGGCGCGATGAATCCTCCCCGGAAGACGAGGAAACGGCTTCGCCTGATCCTGGTGATGGCGACGCTCCTCCTGGCGGCGGGGGCGGGTTACGACATCGAGATCAGCCAGCCCGAGTACCTCGAGAGTGCGACAGTAGAGTTGTCCCTGCCCAAAGCCCAGAATGCCCCGGATTCCTATTACATGTTCGCGCCATCGCTTATCGCCAGCAGCGAGGTAATGGTACAGATCCTGATGGGCCCGTCGGCGCAGCGCCAGATCGGTGCCGTCGGCCGCGGTACCAGTGTCAGCCTCGCGCTGGTCAACCTGTATAACGAGGAATATCCCGATTACGGCGTCCCGCTGGCCACCCTGACGGTGGCCTCACCGGTCGCGGCGGATGCTCATCGCACGTTCGCGACCGCGGCCCGCGTACTCCGTCTTCTCCTGAAGGCATGGCAGAGGCGGATGGGAGTCCCGCCTCGCGAGCGCATCTCAGCCTGGATCCTCGGAGATAGCGGACCCGTTATCCAGACTGGCTCGCGCGCGCGCGTGTTCGGTGGCCTAGCCCTCCTGGCGGCGATGGCGGCCGGCCTGGCCTGGAACGGTGCCGGGCGATGGGCACCGGAGCCGGGCCGGGACCGGCCGCTACATGACTAGAAAGGATGAGGTGACAGTGCTCGATTCTCGAACTCCCTCCGGCTCGCCGGAGGAGGCGCTCGATCCGGTCGAAGAGCTTGATATCGACGGGGCCTGGGTCTACACCCCGCGTATTCACGCAGACGGACGGGGGAGCTTCCTCGAGTGGTTCCAGGGCGGCGTCTTCCATTCCCGGGCCGGGTACCGCCTGCCGGTCGCGCAGGCCAACTGTTCGGTGTCCAGGCGCGGAGTCATCCGGGGCATTCACTTCGCCGATGTGCCGCCCGGTCAGGCAAAGTACGTCACCTGCGTCAGCGGCACGGTCATCGACGTCGTCGTCGACCTGCGGGCCGGGTCACCCAGCTTCGGGCGCTGGGCCGCCGTCCAGCTCGATGACCGGGCGAGGCGCGCCGTATTCATCGGCGAGGGCCTTGGGCACGCTTTCGCCGCCCGCAGCGAGGAAGCTACCGTGATGTACCTGTGCTCCAGCCCGTACCAGCCTGGCCGCGAACACGGCATCCACCCGCTCGACCCCGCACTCGCCATCGCCTGGCCCGGTGACGTCGAGCCGATCCTGTCGGATAAGGACGCGCGTGCCCCGTCGCTGGCCCGGGCGCGCGCCGCCGGACTACTCCCCGACTACGCCGCTTGCCTGGCCCACGCCGCGCGACGGCACGGCTCGTGAGCCTGCCCCGGCGGCAGGCGCCGACCGGGCCCGGCCGAGTACCGGCCAGGCCCGGCTCAGGGCCGTCCGCCAGTCGCCGATCGGCTCGATTCCGGCGGCGGCATGACGGTCGTGGCCGAGCACGCTGTAGGCCGGTCGCGGTGCGGGCCGCGGGAAGGCAGCGCTCGTGGCTGCCCTTACCCGGGCTGGGTCGGCACCGAGCAGCCGGAAGACTTCTACGGCCAGTTCGTGCCAGGTCGCCTCGCCCGAACTGGTGGCATGGTAAATGCCGGCCGGAGGCGCCGCGCGGGCCAGCGCGGCGATCTGGTCGGCGACATCGGCCGCCCAGGTAGGCTGACCCCGCTGGTCGGCCACGACATCAACGAACGGCCGCCGGCCTTCCAAGTCGGTCATCGCCCGGACGAAATTGGGCCCGTGTTCCCCGTATAGCCAGGCGGTCCGTACCACGTAACCGGTCCTGGGCAGGAGCCCGAGCACGGCCTGCTCCCCGGCCAGCTTGGTGCGCCCGTAGGCGGTACGCGGCGCGGTGCGGTCGTACTCCGCATAAGGAGCACCGCCATCCCCGCCGAACACGTAGTCGGTGGATACGTGCACCAGCCGGGAGCCGCTGGCCGCGCACGCGGCGGCGACGTTCTCCGCGCCCCGCCCGTTGATCGCCAGGGCCTCGTCCTCGCGAGCCTCGGCATCGTCGACGGCGGTCCAAGCCGCGCAGTTGGCGACGACGGCGGGCCGGGCGCGCCGGATGAAGGCGCGGACGGCAGCGGAGTCGGTCACGTCGAGCTCTTCGCGCCGCAGGCCGGTCACGTCCTCACCGCGGCGGCCCAGGATGCTGACGAGGTCCCGGCCGAGCATCCCGCCCGCCCCGGTGACCAGCCAACGCGTCACGGAGCTCCCTGGATGCTGGCCGCCCGGGTCCCCGGCCGCAGGCCGGGCGGCGGCTTGAGCGGCTCCCACCAGGAGCGGTTATCCCGGTACCACTGCACGGTTGCGCGCAAGCCCGCTGAGAACGCCGTCCGGGGAGAATAGCCAAGCGCGCTCAGGGCCGAGTCGTCAAGGCTGTAGCGGCGGTCGTGGCCCCTGCGGTCCTCGACCCGCGTGACCATGTCCCAGTTTGCGCCGCAACAGTTCAGCAGGGCCTGCGTGAGCTGGATGTTGGTCAGCTCTACGTCACCGCCGATGTGATAGATCCTCCCGCTCTGGCCGCGCTCGAGGACGAGCTGGATGCCGCGGCAGTGATCGTCCACGTGAATCCAGCCGCGGACGTTCGCGCCATCACCGTAGAGCGGGACCGGATGCCCGTCGAGAAGGTTGGTGGCGAAGAGCGGGATGACCTTCTCGGGGAACTGGTAGGGACCGTAGTTGTTGACGCACCGGGTGACGATGACATCGAGCCCGTGGGTCCTGAAGTAGGCGCGGGCCATGAGGTCCCCGGCGGCCTTGGCCGCCGCGTACGGCGAGTTGGGCGCTAGCGGCGCGTCCTCCGACCACGAGCCGCTGGCGACGCTGCCGTATACCTCGTCGGTGGAGACCTGGACGACCCGCTGGACCCTCGCGTCCAGGCACGCCTGCAGCAGGACCTGGACGCCGGCGACGTTGGCCGCGACGAAATCCGACGCGCCGGCGATGGACCGGTCGACGTGGGTTTCTGCCGCGAAGTTGACCACGATGTCGTGATCCCGTGCCGCCGCCCCGGCCAATGCCGCGTCGCCGATGTCCCCGCGGATGAACGTGAACCGAGGGTGGTTCGCGACCGCTTTCAGGTTGGCTAGGTTGCCGGCGTAGGTGAGCTTGTCGAGTACGGTCACGCGGGCCTCGGTGAACCCGGGATATCCCCCCGAGATCAGAGTGCGGACGTAGTGTGAGCCGATGAACCCGGCGCCCCCGGCTACCAGGATTCTCATGAGCTGATCTGCACCTTACTGTGATCGCCGAGTACCAGGCGGTGCGCCCGGGGCACGTTCGGCGCCGGGGTCACTTCGACGTCATGGCCGATGAGCGATGCCTCGATCCGCCTGACCCCGCTGACGGAGGCCCCGCGCAGCACAATCGAGTACTCGATCTCGCTGTCGGTGATGGTGCAGCCCTCGGCGATGGAGGTGAACGGGCCGACATAGGAACCGTCTATCCGCGAGCTCGCGCCGATGATGGCGGGGCCCACGATGCGTGAGCGGCTGACCTGGGCGCCCTGCTCTATCACCACGCGGCCGATGAGCTCGGTCGCGTGGTCTACCGTGCCGTGCTGGAGCGCTTCGACGCTCTCCAGCACCATGCGGTTGACCTCGAGCATGTCGGTGACGTTGCCGGTGTCCTTCCAGTACCCCGAGATGATCGTGGTCCGCACCTTGCGGCCGCTGTCGAGCAGCCACTGCAGGGCCTCGGTGATCTCGAGTTCCCCGCGTCCCGACGGGCTGAGCTGGCGCACGGCCTCGTGCACGGCGGGGGTGAAGAGGTAGACCCCGACGAGCGCGAGGTCGCTCGTCGGGCACTGGGGTTTCTCCACCAGGCGGACCAGTTCGCCGGTCTCGCCGAGTTCGGCGACGCCGAACTGGCGAGGATCCGGCACGCTGGTCAGCATGATCTGCGCGTCGGGCCGAAACGACCTGAACTCATCGACCAGAGCCGTGATGCCGCCGACGATGAAATTATCGCCCAGGTACATGACGAAATCGTCATCGCCCAGGAAGTCACGCGCTATAAGGACCGTGTGGGCTAGCCCGAGCGCGGCTTCCTGCCTGATATAGGTGACATTGAGCCCGAAGGACCGGCCGTCGCCGACGGCTCCCTGGATGGTCGCCGCGGTCTCGCCGACCACGATGCCCACGTCTGTTATGCCCGCGTCTCGTATGGCCTCGAGACCATAGAACAGAACGGGTTTATTGGCTACCGGGACCAATTGCTTGGCGAATGTATGCGTAATCGGGCGAAGCCGACTGCCCGATCCTCCTGCCAGCACAAGTGCCTTCATGATTAAGAAAATAGCGCACCCGGACTGGATGCGCGGCCATTCGGCCAGCGGCAGGCAGGCTGCCGTGAAGTATTCAGTGTAATTATCCGCAGTTCGTAAAATGAGGCAGATAATCGCTGATCGGCGGGCGTGCGCAAAAACACCGCCAACAGCTAAAACGGTAAATCCAGCAAGCCGGCGCGAGTGCCCGGTCCTGGACAGCGAACCGGGCACCCGTTCCATGCGTCGCGCGTAGTGCGCGCAGGTCCGCCGGGTGCTCCCCATCCATGACGCGTCACGGCGCCGGCTCCGTTACGGCTCCTGGACCACCTCGCCCGAGATGATCGCGTGCCCGGAGCCGTCGTACGCGGTCCACTTCCAGTGCTTCGGTCCCTGGCCGAACGGGAACGCGAAGAACCTGGCGGCACCTACCGCGACCGGATGTACCTGCGTGGTCTTCCCGTCCGGGCTAGTCACCGCGATGCGGACCACCGAGGGGGCGGCGCTGCCCATCGCTATCGCCGAGACGCCGCCGGTCCAGAGCCACATGCCGGTGCCGACCCTGGAAACGGACGTGACTTCCTCGCAGCTGCTCCCCCTGCACCGCCCGCCCGGCCCGCCCGGCAGGCGCCCCACGGGCCCAGGTACGCCCGCACCGACCAGGCCTTGCCCAGGTATGACCCCGAACCGATCCGACCCGACGCGCGGGCCAGCCCGGACTGGGCCGGCCGTCGCCGGCTTCTCCGGGGCGACGTGCCGTGTCGACGGCACCGCGGCGACGCCGGCCGCCACCACCGCCACGCCAGCCACCGCGACCGCCCGGCGCCGCCACCTGATCACCCGGCCGCGCCGCATGACGCCGTCCACGGGCACCGGCCCCGCGATGATCGCCTCGACGGCGCCGTCGAGGCGCTCGTGCAGACCACAAGCGCACAGTTAATGGTTGCATCCGGAAGCCCGGCCGCGCCTCAGCCGACCGGGCGGCGCCCGGCGGCGCGCCTCAGCGCACCCCGCGCGGGCGGAACTGCACGCTGATCCGCGCCCCGACCGGCTGGGCGGTCTTCGGGACGGCGTGCTCCCAGGTGCGCTGGCAGCTGCCGCCCATGACCAGCAGGTCGCCGTGCCCGACCTCGAACCGCAGCGGCCGCGAACCTCCCTCACGCGGCCGCAGCAGCAGTGCCCGCGGCGTGCCCAGCGACAAGATCGCCACCATGGTGTCCTCGCGGCGGCCGCGCCCGATCGTATCTCCGTGCCAGGCCACGCTATCCCGACCGTCCCGGTACAGGCACAGGCCCGCGGTGCGGAACGGCTCGCCGAGCTCCGGACCGTAGTGCGCGTTCAGTGCGGCCCGCGCGGCGGCCAGCGCCTGGTCGGGCAGCGGGTCGTCCTCGCCGTAGAAGCACAGCAGCCGGGGGACCGTCACCACCCGGTCGTACATCTGCCGCTTCTCAGCCCGCCACGGTACAGCTCCCGGCTGAGCCGCCAGCCGGGCGAACACCGCGCCCGAGCCCGCCAGCCAGCCCCGGCGCAGGTCGACCCAGGCGCCACGGGTCAGCGCCGTCCGCCGCACCGAGCCGTCATCCAGCCGCCCGAGCCCGGGCTCGTCGCACGCGTCGAGCAGCGATTCCTGGACCGTGACGCTCATGCACCCAGTCTATCAAACGCGTGTTCGATCATTCAGTGTTCGACCATACAGTGCGACCGTCGCCGCGGCCACCGCGGCCAGGTCGTCCCGCACCTCGGGCGGCGTCACCACCTCGACGTCGCCGCCGAAGCTGAGCATGATCCGGGCCGCGGCCACCCCGCCGAACCGCAGCCGCACCACGGCCCACTCCGGGTCGTCTCCGCCGTCGTCATCCTCGCCGTCCACCAGGTGCGCCGCGCAGATCCGGCGGAACAGGGCGAGCCAGTCGCGCCGCACCCGGGCCAGCACCGCCACCGGGGTCGGCCGCTCCTCGACCTGCCGCCGCAGCGCCTGCCACAGCCCGGCGAGCTCCACCCCGTCCCGCCGCCGCACCGGCGCCTCGACCGCCTCCGCCGACATCACCCGTGACACCCGGAACAGCCGCGGCTCGCCCTCGGCGTCCGCCACCAGGTACCAGATCCCGGACTTGGACACCAGCCCGTACGGGTCGACCACCCGCTCGGCCGGCTCACGCTCCCCGCGCCCGCCGCCGCTGCGGTACCGCATCCGCAGGCGGCGTCCGCTGAACACCGCCGCCTGCAGCACCCCGAGCTGCCCGGTCGGCTCCGACCCGCGCATCCACCGCTCCGGGTCGACCAGGATGAGCTGGCTGGTCGCCGTAGCCGCTGGCCGGAAAGGGGCCGGTACCGCCCGCATCACCTTCAATACGGCCGAACGGGCCGCGTTCCCCAGTCCCAGATCTTCCTGCGCTCCTGGCGTGGAGAGCACGAACAGCGCGCGTGCCTCGTCCTCGGTCAGCCCGGTCACGTCGGTGCGGTAGCCCGGCAGCAGCCGGATCCCGCCGGCCCGCCCGCGCTCGGTGTAGATCGGCACCCCGGCCGCCGACAGCGCCTCCGCGTCCCGGTACACGGTGCGCGTCGAGACCTCCAGCCGCTCCGCCAGTTCGCCCGCGGTCACCTGCCCGCGTGCCTGCAGAAGCAGCAGCATCTCCAGCAGCCGCCCGGATTTCATGTTCCTGAGTCTCCATAGAAAATATGACGTTAGTTGTCAAGTTTATGTCCGAGGCTAGCCACATGACAGAAAACATGGATCCCCGCCCGCTGTACCGCCGGGCCGTCGCGCAGACCGAGACCATCGTCGCCGCCGTCACCCCGGACCAGTTCATCCTGCCCACCCCGTGCACCGAGTACGACGTGCGCGCCCTGCTCGCCCACATCGTCGGCGGCCTGACCAGGACCGCCCTCGTCGGCGAGGGCGACC
>JBEKJP010000054.1:0-43413 GCA_050011155.1 Streptosporangiaceae bacterium | reverse complement strand
AACGGTACCTCTCGGCGCTGGTGCTGGCGCTCCGCGCTGGAGTAGTCGCTGGTGAGGTACTGGAACTTCGCGTGGTGCGCCTGCCGGTTCAGCAGGAAGCCGACCACGAACCGTGCCACGTCCGCATGTTCCTCGGCCGTCCGGTCCGGGGCGGCCAGGGCCGCGAGCTCGGTGAGCGCGGACACGACGTCGGCGCGGGTCGCCTCTTCCTCGAAACCCTGCCTGGACACCACAAGGTCAATAGCCGTGAGCGCAAGCGTCACGATGTCGTAGGCGCCGTCAGCCCAGCCGCGTCGCCGCGCGGCCTGCGCGGCCTCAATGACCGGGCTGTACCGCAGGAATGCTGCGACCCGAGCCGGAAACGACGCCTCATATACGCTGAGGCCACCGGGCCGTCGTCCGGAAAGAACCTCAAGGACGGCCCCAGAGGTCGTCCCAACCGAACCGTCGCCCTTGTCATCAGACCCAGGCTCCATGCCACTCCCTACCCCAGTCGATGACTGCGATGGTAAGGCCACTCACCGACATTCTAGGACCTTCTGTAATTGTTCCGGGACACTGCGTACTGTCACATAAATTCCCGAAGACGGTGTGCAATGCCAGGTAAATCCGCGATCCGAGCCCATGCTTTCCGCGGGGACGCTTCCGCCCGTTCTTCTGCCGCAGTAGCACTCCGATCAGCGGGTCGGATAGGCGGGAGATGCGCGATGGTCAATGTGAGATCTGAGCTGCACCTGATCCACGTGTGATGGTCAGTGCGGAACAGTGCGACTACAAGACAGGGGGCAATCGGTGAGCAGGTTCGATGTGAGCGTGTACGCGATCCGGCGGCGGCCCTGTCGGCGCAAGCCGTTCGAGGTCCGCTGGCGGGCAGCGGGCCGCAGCAAGTCAAAGTCGTTCATCACCAGGAAACTCGCCGACAGCTACCGGGCCGAGCTGGTCCGCGCCGCCCGGATGGGCCTGGACTTCGATCCGCTGACCGGCGAGCCGACGGCGTGGAACCTCCCAGAACCCGCGATCGTCACCTGGTACGAGGAAGCCACCGCGTACGCGGTGATGAAGTGGCCGTCCCTAGCCGCGCACTCCCGGGCCAGCCTCGCCGAAGCGCTGGCCACGGTCACGCCGGTTCTGACCCAGCCAGGTGCACGTAACCGGCCTGATCAACGCGAGCTGCGCACGGCCTTGTACCAACACGCCTTCAACCCCGCCCGCCCAGCCGACCCGGGCAGCCCGGCCGCGCAGGTCCTGGACTGGGCACAGCAGGCGTCGCTGCCCGTCTGCCGCCTTAGCGACCCGGCGGTGCTACGCACCGCGCTGGAGGCGCTATCGCTCCGGCTGGACGGCAGCCGGGCCGCAGCCAACACCATCATCCGCAAGCGCGTCGTCTTGCACGGTGTGCTCGGCTACGCGGCCGAGGCCGGCCTGCTGCCGGACAACCCGCTGGACAGCTTCGCCTGGCGCGCACCGCAGTCGTCAGCAGCCCTCGACCCCGCCGTCGTGGCCAGCCCCGAACAGGTCAGCGGGCTGCTGGATGCGGTCTCGCGGACCCGGCCGGAGCTGACCGCCTTCTTCGGCTGCCTGTACTACGCCGCGCTCCGCCCGGAAGAAGCCGTCGCCCTGCGCACCGCCGACTGCCGCCTGCCCACTTCCGGGTGGGGCATGCTCCGGCTCGCTTCGGCCGCGCCCAGGACCGCAGCCGCCTGGACCAGCGACGGCACCAGCTACGAGCAGCGCGGGCTCAAGCACCGGCCCGACGGGGCGATCCGGATGGTCCCGGCCCCGCCAGTGCTCGTCGCCATGCTCCGCAGGCACATCACGGCCTGCGGCACCGCACCCAACAGCCGACTGTTCCGCGGAGCCCGCGGCGGCCCCCTCAGTGGGTCTCTCTACGGCCGCGCCTGGAAATCTGCCCGAATCGCCGCACTCGGGCCGGAGCTAGCCGCCAGCGGTCTCGCTCGGCGCCCCTACGACCTGCGTCACGCCGCGCTGTCATTGTGGCTGAATGCCGGAGGAGACCCCGCCCAGATCGCCGCCCGGGCCGGGAACAGCGTCGCGGTCCTGCTCACCGTCTACAGCCACTGCATCCACGGCCACGACGACCTCCTCAACCAGCAAATCGACCACATCCTCCAGCCGCTCCCGGGGCCTGGTCCGTGCCCGTCCGTGGAAGAGCCAGCGGTGTGCACCGACCACGCGACTACGCGGAAGCCAGCGGTTACGCCGACCGCGCGACAGCCGCGCGACGACTGCGGACGCCGTCCGCCATGCGTCCGTAACTTCCCCGCCCGGCCCGCCGACGGCCCACAAATAACGCCGGCCGCAGGCCACCGCAGCAACCCTGTCGATAGACGTTTAGCCAGCTCAAAGCCAAATTTTAGAACGATGGCCCGCCATCGTGTTTTGGCCCACAGCTGGCCCACAGACGGTCCGCGAACCGCTCGCACCGGCACGCAAAAGACGGTGCCATCATCCGATGACACCGGCTTTGACCTGCGGAAACAGTGTGGCAGGTGTTGGGTTCGAACCAACGTAGGCTGAGCCGACGGTTTTACAGACCGCTCCCTTTGGCCACTCGGGCAACCTGCCGTGTGCCGCAGCGCTGGCGGCTCAGAGAAGGATAGCCCATGACAAGACCGAACGGCACGCGGGATGCGGCCAAGGTGCCTGGTCCTCCATGTCCAGGCACTGTACTGGTGCGTTCGGCGTGACGGTCCGCGCCCAGCGCGTCTAGCCTTGGGTCCGTGGCATCACAAGAATCTTCCTTTGACATCGTGTCCAAGCTCGACCGGCAAGAGGTGGACAACGCGGTCAACCAGGCGGCCAAGGAGATCGGCACCCGGTTCGACTTCCGCGGCGCTGGCGCGTCCATCACCTGGTCCGGCGAGAACGCTATCGACATTCGCGCCAACGGCGAGGAGCGCGCCAAGGCCGTCCTCGACGTCTTCAAGGACAAGCTGGTCAAGCGGGGCGTCTCGCTCAAGGCGCTAGATCCGGGCGACCCGAAGCTCTCCGGTAAGGAGTACCGGATGAGCGTGACCCTCAAGGAGGGCATCACTCAGGACGACGCCAAGAAGATCTCCAAGATCATCAGGGATGAGGGGCCGAAGGGCGTCCGGGCTCAGGTCCAGGGCGAGGAACTCCGCGTCTCGGCCAAGAAGAAGGACGACCTGCAGACCGTCATCTCCCTGCTCAAAGGCAAGGAGTTCGACTTCGCCCTACAGTTCGTCAACTACCGCTGACCGCCGGGGCAACGCCTCAACGCACTGAAACCCAGGTTTCACCGCGTCCGAACGCATTGGATCCCGGGTTCCACGGCGTCGGGGGCTGGCGCCTCGGAGAACCGGGGGCTGGCGCCTCGGAGAACCGCGCGGAGCTGAGACCCGGGACCGACGACACGCGCAGCTGACGCGGGCCGCCGGGCCGGGGACGGGACCGCGGTCAGCGGCGGTAGCCCGCCAGGGCTTCCAGGCGGCGGATCCGCTCGCCGGTGGGCGGGTGGGCTAGGAACAGCCGGGTCACGCCGACGGGCGAGAACGGGCTGACGACCATCAGATGGCCGGCCGAGGCGCGTCGGCCGTCCGGGGCGAGCGGCAGCGCGACCGCCCCGGCCTCGATCTTGCGCAGGGCGCGGGCCAGGGCCAGCGGATCGCCGGTCAGCAGGGCGCCGGAGGCGTCGGCTCGGTACTCGCGCTCCCGGCTGACCGACAGCCGGACCATCACCGCGGCGACCGGGCCGAACACCAGCATCAGCAGCTTCTCGGCCGCACCCGGCTCGGCAGCGCCGTGGCGAGCGAGACGGGGCAGCATGGCCGGGAACGTAATAACCGTGGCCAGGCCGGCGGCCGCCGTCGAGGCCAGCACGTCCCGGCCGGATACGTGCGCGAGCTCGTGCCCGAGCACGCCGCGCAACTCGGCCTCGTCGAGCGCCTCCAGCAGTCCCTCGGTGCAGCAGATGGCGGCCGAGCGCGAGCCACGGCCGACGGCGAAGGCGTTGGGCTGCTCGGCCGGTGACAGGTACAGCCGCGGCACCGGCAGCCGCCCGTCCTTGCTCAGCTCCCGCACCAGCCGGTAGAGCGCGGGATGCTCTACCTCGCTGACCGGGCGGCCCAGCATCGCCGACAGCGCCATCCGCTCGCAGCCGACGAAGACAAAAACGACTAGCACCGCCGCGAGCGCGATGGCGACGACCGCCCCGCCGCCGCCGCCCGCCGCCACGCCGAGCAGAGCGCAGCCCGCGGCCAGCGCCAGCACCGCCGTGGCCAGGCCGGCGACCGAGCCGGCCAGTTCGGCTGCCCGCAGCGCGAACCCGCGCACAGCCTTCCACCTCCTCATGACCACGCCTATGTCCTGGCGGTGGCATGATGGCTAGAGTTCCCGCTGGGGGTGGGACACATGCCCCTAGCCGGCGGGACCAGCGGCCCGGCATGCTTCGCAGGACAGCGCAACCACGCTGACGCCTGATGGCAGAGTTCTTACCGGAATCTGTCACAACCTACATTGACGGTGCCAGACCCAACACGGTGCTGGGAATATCACGGGACGGGAGAACGTTTCAGCGCCTGTCTCGGCGTAATATTTGAAACGTCCTACACTCATGCCCCCGGCCGTGGGGTGGTGCCAGGTGAGCCCGGCCGCGGCGTGCGGAGGAGGTCTTCCAACTGTGACCAAGCAGGTCCAGCAGCTCGATCGCGTGATCATCAGGTTCGCCGGCGACTCCGGTGACGGCATGCAGCTCGCCGGGGACAGGTTCACGCAGGAAACGGCCGTTTTCGGCAACGACCTGTCCACCATGCCGAACTTCCCGGCCGAGATCCGGGCTCCGGCCGGCACTCTCGCGGGCGTCTCGAGTTTCCAGCTGCAGTTCGCCGACCACGACATCCTCACGCCGGGCGACGCGCCGGACGTGCTCATCGCGATGAACCCCGCCGCGCTGAAGGCCAACATCAGGGACCTGCCGCGGGGCGGCGACCTGATCGTCAACACCGACGAGTTCACCAAGCGGAACCTGACCAAGGTCGGCTACACGGGGAGCCCGCTCGAGGACGACTCGCTCGAGGCCTACAACGTGCATGCCGTGCCGGTCACCTCGATGACGGTCAAGGCGCTCGAGGCCTTCGACATCACCAGGAAGGACGCCGAGCGGGCGAAGAACATGTTCGCGCTCGGCATGCTCTCCTGGCTGTACGACCGGCCCGCCGAGGGCACCCTGTCCTTCCTCAAGGCCAAATTCGCCTCCAAGCCGGAGATCATGGCCGCCAACGTGGCCGCGTTCCAGGCCGGCTGGAACTACGGCGAGACCACCGAGGCGTTCTCGGTCCGCTACGAGGTCAAGCCCGCCCCGCTGCGGCAGGGTACCTACCGGAACATCAGCGGCAATACCGCCCTGGCCTACGGCCTCATCGCGGCCTCCCAGCTGGCCGGGCTGCCGCTGTTCCTCGGCTCCTACCCGATCACCCCGGCCTCGGACATCCTGCACGAGCTGGCCAAGCACAAGCGGTTCGGGGTGCGCACGTTCCAGGCCGAAGACGAGATCGCCGCCGTCGGCGCCTCGCTCGGCGCCTCGTTCGGCGGCTCGCTGGCGGTGACAAGCACCTCGGGCCCGGGCATGCTGCTGAAGGCGGAGACCATCGGCCTGGCCGTCTCGGTCGAGCTGCCGATGATCATCTGCGACATCCAGCGCGCGGGTCCCTCCACCGGGATGCCGACCAAGACCGAGCAGGCCGACCTGCTGCAGGCGATGTTCGGCCGCAACGGCGAGTCGCCCGTCCCGATCGTGGCGCCCGCCAGCCCGGCCGGCTGCTTCAACGCGGCGATCGAGGCGGCCAGGATCGCGGTCAAGTACCGCACCCCGGTATTCCTGCTCTCCGACGGCTACCTGGCCAACGGCTCCGAGCCGTGGCGTATCCCGGACACCGCCAGCCTGCCCGACCTGAGCGCCGAGTTCGCCTTCGCCACGCCAGAAGACGCCAGCGGCGAGAACGGGTTCGAGCCGTTCCGGCGCGACCCGGTGACGCTGGCCCGGCCGTGGGCCATCCCGGGCACCCCGGGCCTGGAGCACCGGATCGGCGGCATCGAGAAGGCCGACGTCACGGGTGAGATCTCTTACGACCCCGATAACCACGACCGGATGGTCCGGCTGCGCCAGGCCAAGATCGACGGGATCGCGGCCGACATACCGGCACTCGACGTGGACGACCCGGACGGCGCCCGCGTGCTCGTGCTCGGCTGGGGCTCCACCTACGGAGCTATCGGCGCCGCGGTACGACGGGTCAGGAAGGCCGGGCGCAGCGTGGCCCAGGCGCACCTGCGGCACCTCAACCCGTACCCGGCGAACCTCGAGGACGTGCTCCGCCGTTACGACAAGGTCCTGGTCCCGGAGATCAACCTGGGCCAGCTCGCGCTGCTGCTGCGCGGACGGTTCCTGGTCGACGTGATCTCCTACAACCAGGTCCGCGGCCTGCCCTTCCAGGCGGCCGAGCTGGCCGGCGTCATTGAGGATGTGATCACCCATGCCTGACACGAACGGTCATGGCACGGCAGAACCCGGCCAGAGCGAAGACCGCAGGCCGGCGTCGCTGACGCTAGTGCCGCGCGCGGCCACCCGTTCGTCGGCTAAGGATTTTAAGTCCGACCAGGAGGTGCGGTGGTGCCCCGGCTGCGGGGACTACGCCATCTTGGCCGCGTTCCAGGCCTTCCTGCCCGAGCTCGAGGTGCCGCGGGAGAACATCGCGGTCATCTCCGGGATCGGCTGCTCCTCGCGGCTGCCGTACTACGTGAACAGCTACGGGATGCATTCGATCCACGGCCGGGCGCCCGCGATCGCCACCGGGCTGGCCGCGTCCCGGCCTGACCTGTCGGTCTGGGTCATCACCGGGGACGGCGACGCGCTGTCGATCGGCGGGAACCACCTGATCCACGCGCTGCGGCGTAACGTCAACATCAAGATCCTGCTGTTCAACAACCGGATCTACGGGCTGACCAAGGGCCAGTACTCGCCCACTTCCGAGCGGGGCAAGGTGACCAAGTCGACCCCGTTCGGCTCGCTGGACCACCCGTTCAACCCGGTGTCGCTGGCCCTCGGCGCGGACGCCAGCTTCGTGGCCCGGACCATCGACTCCGACCGCAGGCACCTGACCTCGGTGTTGCGTGCGGCCGCCGACCACCAGGGCGCCGCGTTCATCGAGATCTACCAGAACTGCCCCATCTTCAACGACGACGCGTTCGCCCCGCTCAAGGAGGCCAGCACGGCCGACCAGCGGCTGATCAAGCTGGAGCACGGGGAGCCGATCCGGTTCGCGGGCGGATCCCGCGGCCTGCGGTTCGGCCCGCACGGCCAGCTCGAGGCGGTCGAAGTTACCGCAATGGACGAGAGCACGCTGATCACCCACGACGCCCACCGGGCCGACCCGTCCTACGCGTTCGCGCTGTCCCGGCTGGACAGCTCGGACTTCCGGCACACCCCGGTCGGCGTCTTCCGGCAGGTGGAGCAGCCGAGCTACGACCAGCTGATGGCCGAGCAGATCGCTGCCGCCCAGCAGCGCAGCGGCTCCGGCGACCTCGCCGCCCTGCTGGCCGGCAACGACACCTGGGAAGTCAACTAGTCCCCGTCAACTTGGGCCCCGTCAACTAGGACTGGCCGACGCCGAGCCGCTGGCGCACGATCTGCCGGGCCAGGTCGAGCACGGCCGGGTCGTCGTGCTGGACGAAGTTCGTGTCGGTGGCCAGCATGATGCCGTTCAGCTCGAACGCCAGCCGGCCGGGGTCCTCTCCGGCCGGCAGCTCGTTCCCGGCCACGGCGGCGACGGCGAAACCGCGGATCAGCTCGCCGAACTGGGCCTGCAGGGTGGTGATCAGCTCCCTGACCGGGCCGCCGCGGGTTCCCAGGGACAGGGCGGCGCTGGCCATGAAACAGCCGCCCGGGCAGGAATGGCGCTCCAGATGATCGAAGAACGCCTCGCACACCGCGGCCAGCTGGCCGAGCCCGGCCGGGGCGGCCAGAGCGGGCTGGACCACTTCCTCGTCGAAGATCCGCCCGGCCTCGGTCACGACGGCCAGCTGGAGCTCCTGCCTGGCCTGACGCCCTCTGAGCCGGGTGGACCCGTCCCAGCTCCGGCCGAGCACCATGGCCAGGGTGCCGGGGGACGGGCCGTCCAGGCCATCGGCACTGGCCACCGCGGCGGCGGCGGTCAGGATCGCATCGCGGTTCCGCGGCTCGGCGACGGCAGGCCGCCGGGCCGGCGGACGGAGCGGCCAGGCTTCGGTCATCGTCATGGCAACCTAGCACGAGACCCCCAACCGCAACGCGGCCGCCGCTCAAGCCGCCAATCTCAACCTTTCCCCCGAACGGGGTAGCTGTCACGCGGTCGGGACCACGCTCTCGCCCCGGTTGAGGCACGAGATGAACCTCCCGCTCCGGGATCAGCCGGTGCGCTTCTCCACGAAGTCGCACATGGCCATGAAGGCGGCCCGAGCCGGACCGTCCGGGAGGGACTCGATCGACGTCCTGGCCTCGTGTACCCAGCCGAGAACGTCAGCCCGGGATTCCTTCATGGCCTGGTGGCGGCGCAGCAGGGTGAGCGCCTCGGCCACCAGGGCCTCGTCGGTCAGGTCCGCGTCCTCGAGCAGCCAGCGCAGCCGCGCGTCCGCCTCGGACCGCGCCGAGCCGGGCTGGTTCAGCGAGCGCAGCGCATAAAGCACCGGCAGGGTACGAACCCCCTGGCGCAGGTCCGTGCCGGGCGTCTTGCCCGACTGGGCCGTGTCGCTGGCGATGTCGATCACGTCGTCGGACAGCTGCCAGGCCACGCCGAGCTGCTCGCAGGCCGCGGCGATCTGGTCGGCGACGCCCGCCGGGGCGCCGGAGAACAGCGCGCCGAACTGGCCGGCCGTGGCGATCAGCGAGCCGGTCTTCTCGGTGATCACGTACATGTAGTGGTCCAGCGGATCCTGGCCGGGGCGCGGGCCGATGGTCTCGGTCGTCTGCCCGGTGACCAGGCGGCTGAACGTCTCGGCCTGGATCCGGACGGCTTCCGGGCCGAGCCGGGCTAGGATCAGGGACGCCTGGGCGAACAGGAAGTCGCCGGTGAGGATGGCGACCGAGTTGTCCCACCGGGAGTTGGCCGACGGGTGGCCCCGGCGCACCAGGGCCTCGTCCATCACGTCGTCGTGGAACAGCGTGGCCAGATGGGTCAGCTCGATCGCGACCGCGGCATCGGTGACCCGGGGGTCTTCTGGGTTACCGAACTGCGCGCCCAGCAGCACGAGCAGGGCCCGGAACCGCTTACCGCCGGCCTCGATGAGGTGCCGGGACGCCTCGGTCAGCAGTTCGTCGTCGGGGTGCGCGGTCGCGGCCAGCGACTTCTCGACCCTGGCCAGGCCGTCTCGCACGTCCGCCTCGAGGGCGGAATCCGGGAAATCCACGGGAACTGCGCTGATCAATTGCTCTCCACGTCATCGGCTCGCGCGAACGCCTCGAATTCGAGGGTATGCCCGTTCCGCGCGCGGCCAAAAAGCTAGCCCACGAAGAGTTGATTCGCCGCGTGGCTGGCCAGGCTCAGGACGGGTTGCGGGACGATGCCGAGGACCAGGGTGGCCACCACGCCGAGCCCGACCGCGGTGCCGGTGAACACGCTCGGCACCACCACCACGGGCCCGTCGGGGATCGGGTCGCTGAAGAACATCAGCACGATCACGCGGACGTAGAAGAACGCCGCGATCGCGCTGCTCAGCACGCCGACGATGACCAGGGGCGTGGCGCCAGAGGCGATCGCGGCCTGGAAAACGGCGAACTTCCCGGTGAACCCGCTGGTCAGCGGGATACCCGCGAAGGCAAGCAGGAACAGCGCGAAGATACCCGCCACCACCGGCGACCGGCGGCCGAGGCCCGCCCACCTGGATAGGTGCCCGGCTTCCCCGCCCGGGTCCCGGACCAGGGTGATCACCGCGAACGCGCCCACCGTGGTGAAGCCGTACGAGGCCAGGTAGAACAGGCTGCTGGACAGGCCCGCGACACTGGTCGCGATGACCGCGGTCAGGACGAACCCGGCGTGCGCGATCGAGGAGTAGGCGAGCAGGCGCTTCACGTCGGTCTGGGTGATGGCGACGACCGCGCCGATCACCATGGTGAAGATGGCGACGACCCACAGGGCCGGGCGCCAGTCCCAGGTCAGGTTGCCGAACGCCACGTAGAAGACGCGCAGCAGCGCGCCGAAGGCCGATACCACCGTGCACGACGCCATCAGCGCGGTCACCGGCGTCGGCGCGCCCTGGTAGACGTCGGGCTTCCAGCCCTGGAAGGGCACCGCGCCGATCTTGAACAGCAGGCCGAGGCCGGTCAGCGCGATACCGGCGTACAGCAGGGTCGCGTTGGAGGTGTTGCTGGTGGCGGCCGAGGCGATCGCGGACAGCCGCACCGACCCGGCGAAGCCGTACAGCATGGCCACGCCGAACAGGAAGAAGGCCGAGGAGAACGCGCCCAGCAGGAAGTACTTCATGGCTGCCTCGTGCGAGAGCAGCCGCCGCCGCCGGGCCAGGCCGCACAGCAGGTACAGCGGCAGCGACAGCACCTCGAGCGCGACGAACATGGTCAGCAGGTCGTTGGAGGCCGGGAAGAGCATCATCCCGCCCACCGCGAACAGCGTCAGCGGGAAGATCTCGGTGTGCATGATCCCGGCGGCCAGGCCTTCGCGCTCCTCCTGGCTGCCCGGCGTGGCCGCCGCCTGCGCGGCGAACGGGCTGTTGCTGTTGTCGCCGATGAGCAGCACGCTGACGAACGCGAGGATCACCACGGTGCCCTGGATGAACAGCGTGGGCCGGTCGACCGCGACCGCCCCCATCGCGGCGACGTGACCCGGGCTGCCCTTGGCGAAGATGCTGTGCCCGGCGGCCACCACGATGGTCAAGATGAACGCGACGACCAGCGCGCCGAGGGTGAGCACCAGCTGCACGGCCCGGCGGGCCGGGCGCGGTGTGAACGCCTCGACCAGGACCCCGGCCACGGCCGCGCCGAAGACGACCAGCATCGGCGAGAGCTGCCCGTATTCGATGCTCGGGGCGGGGATCGTGCCGGTCGGCGAGGCCGCGAGGACACCGGTGATCACGGTGCGATTCCCTTCTGCGCTGCGCTGGCGGGATGCGCGGGTTTCGGATCAGTGGTGTGCACCTGAGCCATCGTCACCTTCACCGCCGGGTTGATGATGTCGAGCACCGGCTTGGGGTAGACCCCGGCGAAGATCAGCAGCCCGACGAGCGGGATCACGGCCAGCAGTTCGCGCGGTCGCAGGTCCTTCATGCCGGCCACCTCCTCGCGGACCGGGCCGTTCATGGTCCGCTGGTACATCCACAGGATGTAGATGGCGGCCAGGATGATCCCGGCGGTGGCGATGATGGCGGGCAGCTTGTACCGGGAGAAGGTCCCGAGCAGCACCAGGAACTCGCTGACGAAGGTGGACAGGCCGGGCAGCGACAGCCCGGCCAGGCCGGAGATCAGGAACAGCCCGGCCAGCAGCGGGGCGACCTTCTGCACGCCGCCGTAGTCCGCGATCCGGTCCGAGCCGCGGCGGACGATCAGGAACCCGGCGATGAGGAAAAGCGCGCCGGTCGCGAACCCGTGGTTGACCATGTAGAAGGTCGCACCGGACACGCCCTGGCTGGTCATCGCGAAGATGCCGAGGGCGATGAAGCCGAAGTGCGAGACCGAGGTGTAGGCGATCAGCCGCTTCATCGACTGCTGGCCGATCGCGACGATGGCCCCGTAGATGATGCCGATCACGGCCAGCGTGATGACCAGCGGGGTGAAGTACTTCGCGCCGCTCGGGAACAGCTCGAAGCAGTAGCGCAGCATGCCGAACGTGCCCACCTTGTCCAGGACGCCGACCAGCAGCACGGCGGCGCCGGGGGGCGCGGAGGCCGCGGCGTCGGGCAGCCAGGTGTGGAACGGCCACAGCGGCGCCTTGATCGCGAACGCGATGAAGAAGCCGAGGAACAGCCACTTCTGCACGACCGGGCTGAGCGACACGTGGATCAGCTGGCTGAACAGGAACGAGCCGTGGTGCCCGGTCGCGCCGCTGCGGACGGAGTACACATACAGCGCGATGATCGCGACCAGCATGAGCAGCCCGCCGAGCAGGCTGTAGAGCAGGAACTTGACCGCGGCGTACTGCCGCTTGCCGGTGCCGTAGCTGCCGATCATGAAGTACATCGGGATCAGCATGGCCTCGAAGAACACGTAGAACAGGAAGACGTCGGTGGCGGCGAAGACGCCGATCATCATGGTCTCGAGCGTCATCATCAGCGCGAAGTACGTCTTCACCGAGTGGCGCCCCGGCTCGGCGTCGTTCCAGGAAGCCAGCAGGACGGCCGGCATCAGCACCGCGGTCATGGCGATGAGCACCAGCGCGATGCCGTCCACGCCGACCGCGTAGTGCACGCCGAACGCGGCGATCCACGAGACGCTCTCGGTGAACTGGTAGTTCGGGCCGCCGACCTGGAATTTCACCGCGATGATGATCACCACGACCAGGGTCAGCAGCGAGAACGCCAGGGCCATGTACTTGGCCAGCGCGTTGCGGGCCCGCCGGTCCGCCTCGGCGCTGTCCGCGGGCAGGCCGGGGATCAGCGCGATCACGATGGCCCCGGCGAGCGGGATCGCACCAGCGACGGTCAGCCAGGGAAAGCCGTTCATCTACAGCCTCACCACTAGGAGCAGCGCGAGTAGCACAGCGGCGCCGAAGAACATGGACAGGGCGTAGGAGCGGACGAAGCCGGTCTGCAGCTTGCGGACCCGGCCGGACGTTCCGCCCACCGCCGCGGCGAGCGTGTTCACCAGGCCGTCGACGCCCCGGTTGTCGAAGTACACCGAGAGCCGGGTCAGCCACTGGCCGGGCCGCATCAGGACCGACTCGTTGAACGCGTCACCGTAGAGATCTTTGCGGGCGGCGACGGTGAGCGGCCGCCCGCGCGGGGCGACCGCGGGCACCGGTACCCGCCCGTACATGCTCCAGGCCAGCGCGATGCCCGCCACGACGAGCACCAGCGCCACGATGCCCGGCACGCTCCAGACGCCGTGCGCGGTCGGCGGTACCCCGGTGACCGGGCCGAGGAACTTCTCGAACCGCTGCCCGAGGATCAAGAACCCGCCCGCGGCCACCGAGCCCACCGCGAGCAGGATCAGCGGCCAGGTCATCACGGCCGGCGACTCGTGCGGATGGAACTCCTGATGCTGCTCAGCGTCTGCCCGGGGGGACGACCCCCCGGAGCCCCCCGCGGCTGAGGGGGCATCGGCCCCCTCAGACTCCCCCGACCACCTGCGCTTGCCGTACCAGGTCATCAGCATGACCCGCGTCATGTAGAACGCGGTGATGGCCGCGCCCAGCACCGTGCAGACGCCGAGGATGGCGCCGGACGTGCCGCCCTTGTCGAAGGCGGCCTCGATGATGCCGTCCTTGGTGTAGAACCCGGAGAACGGCGGGATGCCGATGATGGCCAGGTACCCGAGGCCGAACGTGGCGTAGGTAATCGGCATGATCCGGGCCAGCCCGCCGTACTTGCGCATGTTCACTTCGTCGTTCATGCCGTGCATGACCGAGCCGGCCCCGAGGAACAGGCCGGCCTTGAAGAACCCGTGCGCGATCAGGTGGGCGATGGCGAACACGTACCCGGCCGGGCCGAGGCCCGCGCCGAGGGTCATGTAGCCGATCTGGCTCATGGTCGACCCGGCCAGCGCCTTCTTGATGTCGTCCTTGGCGCAGCCGATGATCGCGCCGAACAGCAGCGTGACCGCGCCGACCACGGTGACCCCGAGCCGCGCGGTGGGCGACAGGGCCAGGATCGGGTTGGACCGGACCAGCAGGTACACCCCGGCGGTGACCATGGTCGCCGCGTGGATCAGGGCCGACACCGGGGTCGGGCCCTCCATCGCGTCGAGCAGCCAGGACTGCAGCGGCACCTGCGCGGACTTGCCGCACGCGCCGAGCAGGAGCAGCAGGCCGAGCGCGGTGGCCACCCCGCTGCCGCCGGAGTGGATCGAGCCGAACACGCCGGTGAACGACACCGTGCCGAACTCGGCGAACATCAAGAAGATGGCCAGCGACAGGCCGGCGTCACCGACCCGGTTGGCGATGAACGCCTTCTTGGCCGCGACCGCCGCCGAGTTCTTGAACTGCCAGAACCCGATCAGCAGGTAGGACGCCAGGCCGACACCCTCCCACCCGATGTACAGGCCGAGGTAGTTGTCGGCCAGCACCAGCAGCAGCATCGCGGCGACGAACAGGTTCAGGTAGCCGAAGAACCGGCGCCGGTCGCTGTCGTGCGCCATGTAGCCGACCGAGTAGATGTGGATCAGCGAGCCGACCCCGGTGATGAGCAGCACGAAGCTGATCGAGAGCTGGTCGATCTGCAGGCCCATGGGCACCTGGAACCTGGCCACCTGGATGAAGGTGTACAGGTGATCGTCCTGGCTGCGGTTCGCGTCGCCGAGCAGGGCGAAGAAGGCGATCAGCGCGTAGACGAACGACGCCACCGGCATCAGGACGCCGAGCAGGTGCCCCCAGCGGTCGGTGCGGCGGCCGCCGGTCAGCAGCACGATGGCGCCGAACAGCGGGAACGCGATGAGCAGCCAGGACAGCTTCAGCGCGCCAGTAGCCGCGACGGTGTGCAACGTCGTCATCCCCTCAGTACTTCAGCAAGTTCGCGTCGTCCACCGACGCGGACCTGCGGGCCCGGAAGATCGCCATCAGGATCGCGAGGCCGACGACGACCTCGGCGGCCGCCACCACCATCACGAAGAACGCGATGACCTGCCCGTCCAGGTTCCCGTGCATCCGCGCGAACGCGACGAACGCCAGGTTGCAGGCGTTCAGCATCAGCTCGATGCACATGAACACGACGATGGCGTTGCGCCGTACCAGCACGCCCACCCCGCCGATCACGAACAAGATCACGGACAGGGCCACGTAGTGAATGGGGCTCACGAGTCCGCCCTCCCCGGGATGGCTTCCCGCTCACCGCTCTGCTCACCACTGCGCTCACCACTGGCCGCCGGCACCGCTACCGTCTCTTCGGGACGAACGAAGGCAGGTTCTCCGCCCGGGACCCGCGGCGACAGGGTCTCGCTGACAGAAAGATCCGAGGGGCTTCCGTCCGGCAGCAGGGCCGGCCGGTCGGCCGCGTCGTGCAGCGCGTAGACGCCGGAAGCCGGGTCGGGTGCGAGGTGCCCGCTCGCCAGCCGCCGGGCGGCCAGGTCACGCTGGGTGGGCTTGGGCGCGGTGCGCTCGCGGTGCGCGAGCACCATCGCGCCGAGCGCCGCGGTGATCAGCAGCGCGCCGGTGACTTCGAACGGGAACACATAGGTGGTGAAGATCAAGGTGGCCAGGCCGGAGAGGTTGTTCGTGCCGTTGGCCGCGGTGGTGGGCGCGGCCGGCCCGATGGCCGCGTGCCCGATGCCCAGGAAGAGGATGATGAGCAGGCCGATGGCGACGAGGCCGGCCGCCGCCCGCTGGCCCTTGATCGTCTCCACGATCGAGTCCGACGAGCTGATGCCGATGAGCATCATGACGAACAAGAACAGCATGAGGACGGCGCCGGTGTAGACGATGATCTGCACGAAGGCCAGGAACGGCGCGCCCTGCATGGCGTACATGGTGGCCAGCGAGAGCATCACCACCCCCAGCATCAGCGCGCAGTGCACCGCCCGCCGGACCAAGATCATGGCCAGGGCGGCGCCGACCGAGGCGACCGCCAGGATCCAGAAGATCGTCTCTTCCGCGATGAAGTCGGTGTTGGTCCCGCCGGACCCGGCGGCCGCGAGGACGTGGCTCACTGCTCCTCCTCCACGCCGTCGGCGTCGTGGACCTCGGCCGCGCCGGGTACGGTGGCGGCGCCCTCGGCGCCGGCGAACACCGCCGACCCGGTCGGGCCGCCGGGACCCGCCATTCCGGGCGCCCGCGCCGTCCCGACCACGCCGGCCGCGCCGAGGCGGTAGTAGTCCTTCTCGTCGTTCCCCAGGCGCATCGCGTGCGGCGGCGCCTCCATGCCCGACTGCAGCGGCACCAGCAGCTGCTCCTTGGTCCAGATCAGGCTTTCCCGGTTATCGTCCGCGATCTCGTACTCGTTCGTCATGGTGAGCGCGCGGGTCGGGCAGGCCTCGATGCACATGCCGCACAAGATGCAGCGCAGGTAGTTGATCTGGTAGACGGCGCCGTACCGCTCCCCGGGGGAGAACCTGGCGTCGGCGGTGTTGTCCCGGCCCTCGACGTAGATGGCGTCGGCCGGGCAGGCCCACGCGCACAGCTCGCAGCCGATGCACTTCTCCAGGCCGTCCGGCCACCGGTTGAGCTGGTGGTGGCCGTGGAACCGGGGCGCGGTCGGCCGCCTCTCCTCCGGGTACTGGACGGTCTCGACCTTCCGGAACATCTCGGTGAAGGTGACCCCGAATCCCTTGATCGGGTTGAGGAAATCAAGCACCTGTGACCTCCCTGCTGGAGGTGCGGTTGTCGATGCCGACACCGTGGTAGTGCGGCAGGTCCAGCGGCGGTACCGGGAACCCGGTGACGGGCTCGGCGTGGCCGGCTTCGGCCGCGGCGGCGTCCTCCGCGGCCTCGTAGCGCGCGGCGCGTTGCTGCGCCGCGGTGTCCCACATCGTGATCAGGGCCAGGATGAGCACGATGACCAGGCCGAGGACGATGTAGGGGGCCTTGCTGTGGGAGTCGAGCCGCCAGGCGCGCACGGTGGCGACCAGCAGGATCCAGACGATGGAGACCGGGATGAGGACCTTCCAGCCGACCGCCATCAGCTGGTCGTAGCGGACCCGCGGCAGCGTGCCGCGCAGCCAGACGTAGCCGAACAGCAGGATGAAGACCTTGATCAGGAACCACAGCACCGGCCACCAGCCGCTGTTCGCGCCGGCCCACAGCGACAACGGCACCGGCGCCCGCCAGCCGCCCAGGAACAGCGTGGTGGCCAGGCCGGAGACCGTGATCATGTTGACGTACTCGGCCAGGTAGAACATCGCGAACTTCATCGACGAGTACTCGGTGTGGTAGCCGGCCACCAGTTCGCCCTCGCCCTCGGGCAGGTCGAACGGCAACCGGTTGGTCTCGCCGACCATGGTGAACAGGTAGATGAGGAACGACGGCGCCAGCACCCACGCGTACCACCCGTGGATCTGGGCGTTGACGATCCCGGTGGTGGACAGCGAGCCCGCGTCCAGGAACACGGCCACGAAGGCCAGCCCCATCGCGATCTCGTAGCTGATCACCTGGGCCGCCGAGCGCAGCGCGCCGAGCAGCGAGTAAGGCGACCCCGAGGCCCAGCCGGCCAGCACGAAGCCGTACACGCCGATCGAGCTCATGGCCAGCACCAGCAGCACCGCGACCGGGAAGTCGGCGAGTTGCAGCGCGGTGTGGTGGTGGAAGATCGAGACCTCAGGACCCCACGGGATGATGGCGAAGCTGATGAACGCGGGCGCCGCGCAGATCACCGGGGCGACCACGAACACCAGCTTGTCCACGCCGGTGGGGATGATGTCTTCCTTGAGCGGCAGCTTGAGCGCGTCGGCGAGCGGCTGCAGCAGCCCGAAGGGGCCGGCCCGGTTCGGACCTGACCGGTTCTGCATCCGGCCGATGACCCGCCGCTCGAACCAGATCATGAAGATGGTCGTGAGCAGCAGGAAGAGGAAGACGATCCCCGCCTTGAGCAGCACCAGCCACCAGATGAGCTGGTTGAAGTCGCTCAGGGTGGGATTCACCGCGGGCGCCGCCAGCACGTGCGGCAGCGTCCCCTGTGCCATCATTCCGGCCTCCTCAGCGTGACCGTGTCGCCGTGCCCGGCGCCGAGCTGGGCCCGGATGGTGGATCCGGCGGGCAGCGCGGGTTCGGGAGCGGCGGGATACGGGGCGAGCTCGGCGCCCGTCCGGGCGAGTCCGCCGGCCGGGAGCCAGACCACGTGGTCCGCCATCGGCACGACCTCGACCGGGACCGTCACGGTGCCCTGGCCGGTGGCCACGGTCACCTTATCGCCGTCGGCCACGGCGGCCACGGCCGCGGTCCCCGCTGACATCCGCGCCACCGTCGGCCGGGCCGTGCCGTGCAGGGCCGGCTCACCGTCCTGCATCCGTCCGCCGTCAAGCAGCTGGTGCCAGGTCGCGAGCAGTGCTTGCCCGGGGGGAGCGATCCCCCCCAGACCCCCCCTGCTCACGGGGGGGCTGTCCGCCCCCCCGTACCCCCCTGACCCCCACGAGGGGGGTTCCGGGCGCTGGCCGCGCCAGGTACCGAGCGCGGCGAGCTCCGCGCGGGCCGCGGCCGCGTCGGGCAGGCCGAGGTGCACGTCCATCTGGTCGGCGATCGCGCCGAGCACGTACAGGTCGGTGCGGACCTCGGGCACGCGCAGCGCGGCGTCGAACAAGCCGCCGCGGCCCTCCCAGTTCACGAACGTGCCGGCCTTCTCCGCCACCGCCGCGACCGGGAACACCACGTCGGCCCGGTCGGTGACCGCGCTGGCCCGCAGCTCCAGGCTGACCACGAACGGGGCCATCTCGATGGCGCGCAGCGCCGCCTCGGGAGCGGGCAGGTCGGCCGGGTCGACGCCCGCGATGACCAGGGCGCCGAGTTCGCCCGCGGCGCTGGCTGCGAGGATCGCGCCGGTGTCACGTCCCGGCGTGGCCGGCAGCGAGCTCTTGCCCCAGGCCCGGGCGACCTCGGCCCGGGCCTCCGGGTCGGTGACCGGGCGGCCGATGGGCAGCAGCCCCGGCAGCGCGCCCGCCTCGACCGCGCCGCGCTCGCCCGCGCGGCGGGGCACCCAGGCCAGCCGCGCGCCCGACGCGGCGGCCAGCGTGGTCACCGCCGCGAGCGCACCGGGGACCTCGGCCAGCCGCTCGCCGACCAGGATCACCGCACCCGGCGTGTCCAGCGCCTGACTGGCCCGGCGCCACCCGTCGTCGTCCGGGCCTGTCGTCCCCCGGCTGGCCGGGTTCCTGACCGTCGTACCCCCAGCGGCCAGCGCGGTCAGCGCCCGGCCCTCGTCGCCCGGCAGCGTCTCGAGCAGCTCGCCGGACAGCTTGATCAGACCCGGGCTGGCCAGCGCGGCGATCGAGAACACCGACAGCCCGCGGCGGCGGACCGCCTTGTGCAGCCGCAGGAAGATGATGGGCGACTCGTCCTCGGGCTCGAAGCCGGCCAGCAGCACGGCCGGGGCCCGCTCCAGGTCGGCGTAGCTGACGCCGATGCCGCGCCCGGCCACCGAGGCGGCCAGGAACTGCTCCTCCTCGGCCGAGTGCGCCCGGGCCCGCATGTCGACGTCGTTGCTGTCCAGCGCGACCCGGGCGAACTTGGCGTAGGCATAGGAGTCCTCGAGGGTCAGCCGCCCGCCCACCAGCACGCCCACGCCCCGCGCGGGCCGCAGGGACTCGGCGTCGAGGGCCGCGGCCAGCCCGTCCGCGGCGACCGCCAGCGCGTGCGGCCAGGACGCCGGGACCAGCACGCCGGCCTCGTCGCGGACCAGCGGGGTGGTCAGCCGGTCGGGCTGGGTGGCGTAGGTGAACGCCCACCGGCCCTTGTCGCAGTTCCACTCCTCGTTCACCGCCGGGTCCTCGCCGGCCAGCCGGCGCAGCACCCGGCCGCGCCTGATGTCGGTGCGCTGGCGGCAGCCGGCCGCGCAGTGCTCGCACACGCTCGGCACCGAGACCAGGTCGAACGGCCGCGACCGGAACCGGTACGAGGCGCCGGTGAGCGCGCCCACCGGGCACACCTGCACCGTGTTGCCGGAGAAGTACGAGTTGAACGGCTTGCCCTCGGCGGTGCCGATCATCTGGTCCGGGCCCCGCCCGATGAACTCGATGAAGGGGTCGCCCGCGATCTCCTCCGAGGTCCGGACGCAGCGAGTGCAGGAGATGCACCGCTCCCGGTCGAGCAGCACCTGGGTGGAGATCGGGACCGGCTTGTCGAAGGTCCGCTTCTCCTCGGTGAACCTGGTCTCCCCGCGGCCGTTGGACATGGCCTGGTTCTGCAGCGGGCACTCGCCGCCCTTGTCGCACATCGGGCAGTCCAGCGGGTGGTTGATGAGCAGCAGCTCCATCACGCCCTGCTGGGCCTTGTCCGCGACCGGCGAGGTGAGCTGGGTGTGCACCACCATGCCCTCGGCGCACTCGGTGATGCACGAGGCCAGCGGCTTGCGCTGGCCCTCCACCTCGACCAGGCACTGGCGGCAGGCGCCGATCGGGTCGAGCAGCGGGTGGTCGCAGAACCGCGGGATCTGGATGCCGAGCATCTCGGCGGCCCGGATGATCAGCGTCTTACGCGGCACCGCGATCTCGAACCCGTCGATGGTGACGGTCACCGTGCCCTGCGCCGTCTCCACGGTCATGAGTCACTCCAGACGGTAGAAGCCGCGGGATCGAAGGGACAGCCGCCCTCCTTGTGATGCTGGATGAACTCGTCCCTGAAGTAGCGGACGGCGGAGGTGATCGGGGGCGTCGCGCTGTCGCCGAGCGCGCAGAACGCGCGGCCGGTGATGTTGTCGCAGACGTCCAGCATCTTCTCGACGTCTTCTTCGGTGCCCTGGCCGTGCTCCAGCCGGTCCAGGATGCGCACCAGCCAGAACGTGCCCTCCCGGCACGGCGTGCACTTCCCGCACGACTCGTGCTGGTAGAACTTCGTCCAGCGGAGCACCGCGCCGACCACGCACGTCGTCTCGTCGAAGATCATCACCGACCTGGTGCCGAGCCCGGACCCGGCGGCCTGGACCGACTCGAAGTCCATCGGCATGTCCAGGTGCTGGTCGGTGAGGATCCCGGCCGACGAGCCCCCCGCGGTCCAGAACTTGAGCCGGTGCCCGGCCCGTATCCCGCCGGACAGCTCGAGCAGTTCGCGCAGCGTGATGCCGAGCGGCGCCTCGTACGTCCCCGGCGTGGTCACGTGGCCGGAGAGGTTGAAGATCCCGAAGCCCTTGGACTTCTCCGAGCCGAGCCCGGCGAACCAGTCGGCGCCGTTGAGCACGATCGAGGGGACGGTGGCGATCGACTCCACGTTGTTCACGTTCGTCGGGAGGGCGTAGACGCCGGCTACGGCCGGGAACGGCGGCTTGTTCCGCGGCAGCCCGCGCTTGCCCTCGAGCGAGTCGAGCAGCGCGGTCTCCTCGCCGCAAATGTAGGCCCCGGCGCCGGCGTGGATGATGACCTCGACGTCGAACCCGGAACCGAGGACGTTCTCGCCGAGGAAGCCGGCCGCGCGCGCCTCCTGCACCGCGTGGCGCAGCCGCCGGATCACGTGCAGGACCTCGCCCCGGACGTAGATGAACGCGTGGCCGGCCCCGATCGCGTACGCGGCGATGGCCGCGCCCTCGATGAGCACGTGCGGGTTGGCCATCATCAGCGGGATGTCCTTGCAGGCCCCCGGTTCTGACTCGTCCGCGTTGACCACCAGGAAGTGCGGCTTGTCATCGCCCTTCGGCAGGAAGCCCCACTTGACCCCGGTCGCGAAGCCGGCCCCGCCGCGACCGCGCAGCCCGGCTTCCTTCACGACCGCGATGACCTCGTCGCGCGACATGCCGAGCGCCTTGGGCAGCGCCTCCCAGCCGCCTGCCCGCCGGTACCCGTCGATGGTGAACAGGTCGGGCTGGTCCCAGTGCGCGGTCAGCACCGGGGTCAGGGTGTCGGTCACCGCGGCTCCTTAGCTTGGTCGCCTGCTGGCCCTGGCTCCGGCGCGGTCCAGCCGTGCTCCTGGGCAACCTTGAGGCCGACCAGGTCGGCCGGGCCCGCCGTCGGGCCCTCGGTGGCCAGGTCGTCGTTGAAGCCGGCCAGGATCCGGGCCGCCTCGCGCCAGCTGACCAGCCGGTCCGGGCCCCGGGTCGGGCGGACCGCGTTCCCCGCGCGCAGGTCGTCGACGAGCTGCTTGGCCGAGGCCGGGGTCATGTTGTCGAAGAACTCCCAGTTCACCATCATCACCGGGGCGTACGTGCAGGCGGCGTTGCACTCCAGGTGCTCGAGGCTGACCTGGCGGTCCGGCGTGACCTCGTCGTCGCCCACGCCGAGGTGCTCGTGGAGCTCGTCGAGGATCTGGTAGCCGCCCAGGACCCCGCAGACCGTGTTGGTGCACACGCCGACGTGGTACTTACCGACCGGGCGGCGCTTGTACATGGTGTAGAAGCTGGTCACCCCGGTGACGTCGGTCTCGCTCAAGCCGAGCTTGGCCGCGCAGAACGCGATGCCGTCGACCGAGACGTACCCCTCCTCCGACTGGACCAGGTGGAGCAGCGGCAGCAGCGCTGACCGCGACCGCGGGTACTGGCTGATGATCTGGTCGGCGTCGGCATCGAGGCGGGCCAGCACTTCGTCGCTGAACGGCATTACCTGTCCACGCCCCCCATCACGGGATCAAGGCTGGCGATGGCCGGGATCAGGTCGGCCAGCTGGCCGCCTTCGCACATCGCGGCGACCGATTGCAGGTGGTTGAAGGAGGGATCGCGCAGGTGCACCCGGTACGGCCGGGTCCCGCCGTCGCTCACCACGTGCGCGCCGAGTTCGCCGCGCGGGGATTCGATCGCGGCGTAGGCCTGTCCGGCCGGCACCCGGAAGCCCTCGGTGATCAACTTGAAGTGGTGGATCAGCGCCTCCATGGACTGGCCCATGATGTGCGCGATGTGCTCCGGCGCGGGCCCGAGGCCGTCCGGGCCGAGCGACAGCCGGGCCGGCCAGCCGATCTTGGCGTCCTGGATCATCACCGGGTCCTTGTCCGGGCCGGGCGAGCCGCGGTCGGCGATCCGGTCCAGGCACTGCCGGATGATCCGCATGGACTCGTCGATCTCGTCCATCCGGAGCAGGTACCGGCCATACGCGTCGCCCATGTCGTTCACCGGCACGTCGAACTCGTAGGTCTCGTAGCCGCAGTAAGGCTGGGACTTGCGCAGGTCCCAGGGCAGCCCGGCCGACCTGAGCATGGGTCCGGTGACGCCCAGGGCCATGCAGGTCGCCAGGTCCAGGTAGGCGACGCCCTTGTTCCTGGCGACGAAGATCGGGTTGGCGTCGATCAGCTTGTGCAGGTCGCTGACGAAGGTCGTGGCGCTGTCGAGGTAACCGCGGATCGCCTCGAGCGCGCCCGGCGGCAGGTCCTGCGCCACGCCGCCCGGCCGCATGAAGGCGTGGTTCATCCGCAGCCCGGTGACCAATTCCAGCAGGTCCAGGGTGCGTTCCCGCAGTCGCGCGCCCTGGGTGTAGATCGTGGTCGCGCCCAGCTCCAGGCCCATCGGGGCGATCCCGCCCAGGTGCGAGGAGATCCGGTTGATCTCGAGCATCAGGACCCGGATGATCTGAGCCCGCTCGGGGATCTTGTCCTCGATGCCGAGCAGCCGCTCCACCGCGAGGCAGTACGCCATCTCGTTGAACAGCGGCATCAGGTAGTCCGCGCGGGTGCAGAACGTCACCCCCTGGGTCCAGGTGCGGAACTCCATGCTCTTCTCGATGCCGGTGTGCAGGTAACCGATGGACGGCCGGATTTCGGCGACCGTCTCGCCCTCCAGCGTCAGGATCAGCCGGAGCACCCCGTGGGTGGACGGGTGCTGCGGCCCCATGTTGACGACGATCCGCTCGCCGCTCTGGAAGTCCTCCGACTCGAGGGCGGCGGAGACGACCTCGTCCCAGTCCTCGCCGGAGACCGTGTAGACGCGGCCCTCGGCGGCGTCGGCGTCGCTCGCGCCCGTCGCCGCGCGGGGGGTACTGCTCGTCATGAGTAATGCCTCCGCTCATCCGGCGCGGGGATCTTCGCGCCGCGGTATTCGACCGGGATGCCGCCGAGCGGGTAGTCCTTGCGCTGCGGGTGGCCCTTCCAGTCATCCGGCATCTGGATCCGGGTCAGCGCCGGGTGGCCGTCGAAGACGATGCCGAAGAAGTCCCAGGTCTCCCGCTCGTGCCAGTTGCAGGCCGGGTACACGCCGACCAGCGAGGGGATGTGCGGGTCGGCGTCCGGCGCGGTGACCTCCAGCCGGACCCGGCGGTTGTGCGTGATCGACAGCAGGTGGTAGACGGCGTGCAGCTCACGGCCCGTCTCGTCCGGGTAGTGCACGCCGGACACACCGCCGCACAGCTCGAAGCGCAGCGCCGGGTCGTCGCGGAACTGGGCGGCCACCTCGGGCAGCCGCTCGCGGCGCACGTAGAAGGTCAGCTCGCCACGGTCGGCGACCACCCGCTCGATGGCGTCAGAGTAGGCGGCCCCGGCCGCGCCGAGCGCGGTCTCGAGCGCGTCGGCGACCTCGTCGAAGTAGCCGCCGTAGGGACGCGGGCTGGCCAGGACGGGCGCCTGGTGCACCCGGAGCAGGCCGTAACCCGAGGTGTCTGGGGTGCCCTGGACGCCGAACAGGCCCATCCGGACGACCGGCTCGGCCAGCCGCTCCTCGCCCAGCCGGGCCGGGAGGCTGGCCTCTTCCTCCTCCGGCGGGGTGGCCTGGGCGGGCGGGGTAGCCGGAGCGGGCGGGGTAGCCGGAGCGGCCGGGGTCGGCGGCACCGCGCCCTGCGCTGCCTGCGCCCCGTGGATCTGCTCGGAGCTGGCCCGGCCGGGGCTAGCCGGACTGGGGCTGGCCTGGTCGCGGCCAGCCTGGCCGATTCCGGCCGGCTCGGCCGGCTCCGGGCCGGTCTTATCCGTCTCGTCCGGCCCGCTCACAGCTGCGACCCCTCGGGCGATATGAAGTGCAGCGGGGCCAGGCCGAGCCGGGCGTTCTCCAGCTCGGTGATCTGCCGGTCGCGGCTCTTGCCGAGCTTCATGTTCATGATCTTGTCGTGCAGCTTGACGATCGAGTCCATCAGCATCTCCGGCCGCGGCGGGCAGCCGGGCAGGTAGATGTCGACCGGCACGATGTGGTCGACGCCCTGGACGATGGCGTAATTGTTGAACATGCCGCCGCTGGAGGCGCAGACGCCCATCGAGATCACCCACTTGGGGTCGGACATCTGGTCGTAGATCTGCCGCAGCACCGGCGCCATCTTCTGGCTGACCCGGCCGGCCACGATCATCAAGTCGGCCTGACGCGGGGTGTTCGACGCCCGTTCCATGCCGAACCTGGCCAGGTCGTGCTTGGGGCCGCCGGTCTGGAACAGCTCGATGGCGCAGCACGCCAGGCCGAAGGTGGCCGGCCAGACCGAGCGGGCCCGGGCCCAGCCCGCGAGCTTCTCGACCGAGGTGAGCAGCACGCCGTCAGGTAGCTTTTCTTCAAGTCCCATGTCTGCTAATCCCATTCCAGGCCGCCGCGCCGCCAGACGTAGGCGTACGCGATCAGCACCGTGATGACGAAGGTCACCATTTCGACCAGGCCGAAGATACCGAGTTTGTTGAAGGTGACGGCCCAGGGGTACAGGAAGACGATCTCGATGTCGAAGACGATGAAGAGCATCGCCGTCAGGTAGTACTTGACCGGGATCTTGCCCCCGCCCGGCGGTGTCGGCGTCGGCTCGATGCCGCACTCGTAGCTCTCCAGCTTGGCCCGGTTCCACCGCTTGGGGCCGAGCAGCGTGCCCATGAGCACCGAGAACGTGGCGAAACCAGCCGCGAGAACGGCCAGTACGAAGATCGGAACGTACAGTCTCAACGGGGTTTCCTCCCTTCACAGGCCGGATGCCAACCCCTCATCTTAGGGACTACCTGCATGGCTACTCACTCAGGGTTAGGTGCGAGTCGGGACAGGCCGTTGACCAGCCGGTCTGATACGTCGCCGCCCGGGTCGGTCAGGTTGGCCAGCAGCTTGAGGGCGAACCGCATCAGGGCAGGCCGAGACATTCCGTGCTTGGTGGCGAAGCGCATCAGCCCGGGCTTGCCGATCAGCTTCACGAAGACGCGGCCGAGCGTGTAGTAGCCACCGTACTCCTGGCTCAGCGCGTGCGGGTACCCGGCCAGCACCCGCTCGATCTCGGCCCGGCGGCCCCGGGCCAGCGCCTGCGTGATCGTCCGGGCCAGGATCTCACCCGACTCCATCGCGTAGGCGATCCCCTCGCCGTTGAACGGGTTCACCATACCGGCCGCGTCGCCGGCCAGCAGCAGTCCCTGGTGGTACTGCGGGGTCCGGTTGAAGCCCATCGGCAGCGCCGCGCCCCTGATCGGCGCGGTCCGGTTCTCCTCGGTGAAGCCCCACTCGGCCGGCATCCCCTTCAGCCACTTGCGCAGCAGGGCGTGGTAGTCGGTGTGGCCGAACGCGGCGCTGGTGTTCAGCAGCCCCAGGCCGACGTTGGACGTCCCGTCGCCCATGCCGAAGATCCAGCCGTACCCCGGCAGCAGCCGGTCGCCGTCCCACAGGTCGAGCCAGGATTCCAGGTAGTCGTCGTCGTGCCGGGGCGAGGTGTAGTAGGTCCTGACCGCGACGCCGAGCGGCCGGTCGTCCCGCTTGCGCAGGCCCATGGCCACGGAAAGCCGCGAGGAGTTCCCGTCCGCCGCCACCACCACCCGCGCGGCGTAGCGGCGTTCTTCCCCGCCTTCCTGGCGGCCCAGCACGCCGGTGATCCGGCCGGTGCGCTCGTGCCGCACCGGGGCGGTCACGGTGACGCCCTCGTGCAGCCGCGCGCCGGCCTGCTGGGCCCGCCGGGCCAACTCCTCGTCCATGTCGTGCCGGGTCCGGACCAGGCCGTAACCCGGGTAGCTGGACAGCTCGGGCCAGGGCATTTCCATCCGCAGGCCCGCGCCGATGACGCGCAGGCCCTTGTTCCGCACCCAGCCGTCCTGCTCGCCGACGTTAATGCCCATGCCGACCAGGGACTTGACCGCGCGCGGGGTCAGCCCGTCGCCGCAGACCTTCTCCCGCGGGAACCTGGACTTCTCGAGCAGCAGCACGTCGACCCCGGACTGCGCCAGGTAGAAGGCGGTGGTAGCGCCGGCCGGCCCGGCACCTACCACGATGACGTCCGCCTCCTCGGCGGGTGGCTGGTTCGGAGCGGGGGGAGCGTGTTCGGTCACTTGATCAGATCCTGGTGTTCTTGTGAACCGCTTCACAAATTCTTTGCCATCAGTTTAGACCCAGCAGGGCCGGGCTTTTATCCGGGGCAGCCGTGCCCGTCAAGAGGCAGAACCGGTCGGCTCGGCTCGGTCAGCTGGCCTCGGTCACGGGCACCGGGCCACGTGCACGGCCACCGCGCCCAGGCTCAGGTCGCGCCACTTCACGGCGGTCCACCCGGCCGCGCTGATCAGCCCGGCCAGCTCACGCTGGGCGGGCCAGTCCACGATCGACTCGGCCAGGTACTCGTAGGCTTCGGGGTTGCGGGCCGCCCGCCGGGCGATGGCGGGCAGGGCGTGGATTAGGTAACGCCGGTACAGCTTATCCACCGGGGCGATCGTGATCGCGCTGAACTCGCACACCACCAGCCGCCCGCCCGGCCGGGTCACCCGGCGCATCTCGGCCAGGGCCGCGCCGGTGTCGGCCACGTTCCGCAACCCGAACGAGATCGTCACCGCGTCGAACGCCGCGTCACGGAACGGCAGCCGCAGCGCGTCCCCCGCCACCCAGCCCAGCCGGCCGTGCCCGCTGCCTTGCGGGCCATGGCCGATCTTGGCATGACCAGCTCGCAGCATCCCGAGCGAGAAGTCGCAGGCCACGGCGTCCGCGCCGGTGGCGGTGAAGGTCAGCGTGGAGGTCCCGGTCCCGGCGGCCAGGTCGAGCACCCGCTCCCCCGGCTTGGCCCCGGTTATCCGCGCCACGACCCGTCGCCACAGCCTGACCTGGCCCACGGACAAGATGTCGTTGAGCAGGTCGTAACGCGGGGCGATGCCATCGAACATCGCCGCCACCTCGCCAGGTTGCTTGTCCAGCTCAGCACGGGCCATGACGCCACCCTACGGGCAGCGCCCGACCGCTGGAGCTGACCACCTCCCGCGTTAGGTCAGCGGTCGGCGCGATGTGAATGTGACCCGCACACAGCCGGGTCGCTGTCACATCGACCCGGTCATATGCCATTGCCAGGAAGTTAAGGCGCACCATGCTGTTCCATGATCACGGCCAGAAACGGCCGATATCCGCCGTTTCTGGCCACGATCATGATCTACACGCGGAATGTCTCAACCTGAAGTTAACGGCCCGCGGGTGACGCCTGAGTACCCGTGGTCATGAAAACGTGGCCCGTGGGAGCGCGGTTACAGGAGGCGGGGGCGTTGCCATTCCTGGCCTAGGACGTGCTGGGCTAGGAAGGCGAACACGGTTTCGTACCAGATTCGCGCGTTGCCGGGGGTGAGGATCCAGTGGTTCTCGTCGGGGAAGTAGAGGAACTTGGCCTCGGCGTCGTGCCGGGTCAGGTCCCACCACAACCGCAGCGCCTCGCCGACCGGCACCCGGTAGTCCTTGTTGCCGTGAATGACCAGCATCGGGGTGCGGATCCGGTCGATGTGCCGGTGCGGTGAATTCTTCTCGTACATTTCGGGTTCGGTCAGCGGGTCACCGAACTGCGGCCGCCAGAACATCGGGTGGTCGGTGGTGCCGAACATCTGGTCCAGCGTCCACAGCCCGGCGTGGCTCACGATCGCCCGGAACCGGTCGGTATGGCCGGCCATCCAGTTGGCCATGTAGCCGCCGTAGGAGCCGCCCATCATGGCCACCCGGTCCGCGTCGACGTCCGGCCGGGCCAGCGCGGCGTCGGTGACCGCCATGATGTCGGCGAACGGCCGGGCGCCCCAGTCGCGATGAGCGCGGGTGATGTAATCCTGCCCGTACCCGGTGGACAGCGCCGGGTCCGGCAGCAGCACGGCGTAGCCGCGGGCGGCCATCAGCCACGGGTTCCAGCGCCAGGACCAGGTGTTCCAGCTGCTGTTCGGGCCGCCGTGCACCCACAGCAGCAGCGGCGCCTGGTTCTCCGGCGACGCCGTCCTGGGCAGCACCAGCCAGGACCTGACCGGCTGACCGTCGTCGGCGGCCGCCTCGATCTCCTCGAGCCGGCCCGGCACCGCGACCGGGGTGCCCGGGCAGTCGAGCGCGGCGGGTTCGGCGCCCGTGACCAGGTCCAGCCGGACCGGGGTGGGCGGGGTGTCCACGGTGGCCCGCAGCGCGTAGAGGTACCGGCCGTCGGGTCCCGGGTTCAGGTCGGTGTACGCGCCATCGTCGGCCGTCACCCGGGTCACCTCACCCCCGTCCAGGCCGATCCGGAACACCGGGTGCCGACCGCGGTCGTCGGCGGAGAAGTACAGCGCGCGGGAATCATGCGACCAGGCCAGCTCGATGGGCCAGCGGTCGAAGCCGGACAGCAGGTCACGCCCGCCGTCCAAGCCCGCGCCGTCCACGTCGAGCAGGACCGCGGTCTGGTCCACCGGCCGCTCGGCGGTGGCGTGCCGCTCGCGCAGGCAGGCGATGAACCGCCCGTCCGGCGAGACCTGCGGGTTGTCGAAGTCGAACTCGGGCACGGACAGCAGCACCCGCCGCTTGCCGCTGGCCGTGTCGATGATGACCAGTTCGCTGTGCGACTCGCCGGCCGGGTGCCACTGCCACCACCCGGTGACCACCGACGCGCCGTCCGGCGTCAGCCCGAACGACACGCCGTCAAGCGCCCGCCCGGGTTCCGGGGTGAGGTCGCGGAGGCCGGGCGCGTACCCACCCCGTTCGGCCTGATCATCGCCTCGATCGGCGGGGACGGTCAGCTCGGTCTCGGGGTCGGCCGGGTTGAGCTCGAAGGCGAACAGCCGGGGCTGGTCCGGACCCAGGTCGTGATCCCAGAACCGGACGGGTGCGGACTCGTGCAGGATCGCGGTGATCCCGGCGTCCTTGCGCTCCTGCCGCAGCTTCTCGTCCTGCCCGGCGGCGTCGTCACCGCCAGCCCCGTTCCCGGCTACCCCCGGCAGCACCGGCGCGCCGACCACGATGGCGGTGGCGTCCCTGGCCGCCTCGGCGGCGGTGACGCCGCCGGGCAGCGCGGCCACCATCCGAGCCTCGCCGCCGCCCGCGGGCAGCAGCCACAGCGCCGTGACCTCGCCCGCACCGCCGTCGGAACCCTTCTTCCGGCCATGATCGGGCCGTCGGGAGGTGAACAGCAGCGACCCGTCGGGCAGGAAGCGCGGGCTGCCCTCGCCCTCGGCCGACCGGGTCAGGCGCCGGGCCGGGCCGCCCTGGGCGTCGATCCGCCAGATGCTGGTCAGGTACTTCTTCCGGTCCGGGCTCAGCGTCTGCACCGCCGCCGCCAGCCAGGTCCCGTCCGGGGCCAGCCGCAGCGCCCCCACCCGCGGCAGGGCCACGAAGTCATTGAGGTCACTGAACGGAGTGGAATTAGCGCTCACGGTAGCTCCCGCCTAGGTGATCGACAAGCCGCAATTGCGTCATACCCCCGGCATTTCCAGCGATTCCTGGCCGCGAAGGCAGGCCTGCCTCACCCGGCCGCGGTGACACAGCGTAACGCGATGCTGCGAAACGGTGGCGGCTAGCTGGCCTCGGTGATCATGGCCGCGCCCACCGTGGCGTTGGTGCCCTCGTCGATGAGGATGAGCCCGCCGGTGGTGCGGTTCCTGGCGTAAGGGTCGCAGAAGATCGGCTGGGTCAGCCGGAGCCGGACGCGGCCGACCTCGTTCAGCCCGAGCGCGGTCGCGGCCTCGTCCCGGTGCAGGGTATTGACGTCGATCCGGTAGTGCAGGTCGGTGACGATCGCCTTGACCGTGCGCGAGGTGTGCTTGACAACCAGCCGCCTGCGCCGGGCCAGCTTCGCCTCCGACGACATCCAGCAGACCATGGCCTCGATGTCCTGGGCGCCAGCCGGCCGGTTGTGCGGCCGGCAGATCATGTCGCCGCGGGAGATGTCCACGTCGTCGTCGAGCAGCAGCGTGACCGACATCGGCGCGAACGCCTCGGCGACCGGCTTCCCGGCCGACTCGATCCGCTGCACCTTGGTGGAGAAGCCGGACGGCAGGTGCAGCACCTCGTCGCCCGGCTTGAGCACGCCGCCGGCCACCTGGCCCGCGTAGCCGCGGTAGTCATGCAGCTCGGCGTCGGTGGACGCGTGCGGCCGGATGACGTACTGCACCGGGAACCTGACGTCGATCATGTTGCGGTCCGAGGCGATGTGCACGTGCTCCAGGTGGTGCAGCAGCGAGGGCCCGTCGTACCAGGGCATGTTGGCCGAGCGGTCCACCACGTTGTCGCCGTGCAGCGCGGAGATCGGGATGAAGGTGAGGTCGCCGATGTCGAGGCGGGCCGCGAACGCGGAGAACTCCTCGCTGATCCTCTCGAAGACCTCGGCGGAGTAGTCGACCAGGTCCATCTTGTTCACCGCGAGGACCATGTGCGGCACTCGCAGCAGCGTGGTGAGGAAGGCGTGCCGCCGGGACTGCTCGGTCAGCCCGTTGCGCGCGTCCACCAGCACCACCGCGAGGTCGGCGGTGGACGCGCCGGTCACCATGTTGCGGGTGTACTGGATGTGGCCGGGGGTGTCGGCGATGATGAACTTGCGCCGCGGCGTCGCGAAGTACCGGTAGGCGACGTCGATGGTGATGCCCTGCTCGCGCTCGGCCCGCAGGCCGTCGGTGAGCAGCGCCAGGTTGGTCTGCTCCTCGCCGCGGTCCCGGCTGGTCCGCTCGACCGCCTCGAGCTGGTCGGCGAAGATCGACTTGGAGTCGTAGAGCAACCGCCCGATCAGCGTCGACTTGCCGTCATCGACCGAGCCGGCCGTGGCGAACCGCAGAATATCCATCAGAAGTACCCCTCGCGCTTGCGGTCTTCCATCGCCGCCTCGCTGACCCGGTCGTCGCCCCGGGTCTGGCCGCGCTCGGTGATGCGGGTCGCCGCCACCTCCGCGATGACCTCGGCCACCGTTCGGGCCGACGAGGAGACCGCCCCGGTACCCGTCATGTCGCCCACCGTCCGGTAGCGCACGGTGGCGGTGAACAGCGGCTCGTTGTCGTCCCTGGTCACGTAGGGGTTGTCGGCCAGCAGCAGCCCGTCCCGCTCGAACACCTGGCGCTCGTGCGCGTAGTAGATCGAGGGGATGTCCAGTTTCTCCCGCTCGATGTAGGCCCAGACGTCGAGCTCGGTCCAGTTGGACAGCGGGAACACCCGGATATGCTCGCCGCGGTGCAGCCGGGTGTTGTACAGGCTCCACAGCTCGGGACGCTGGTTCTTGGGGTCCCACTGGCCGAACTCGTCCCGGAACGAGAACACCCGCTCCTTGGCCCTGGCCTTTTCCTCGTCCCGCCGCGCCCCGCCGAACAGCGCGTCGAACCGGTGCTCCTCGATCGCGTCGAGCAGGGTCACGGTCTGCAGCCGGTTCCGGCTCGCGTGCCGGCCCGTCTCCTCGGTGACCCGGCCGGCGTCGATGGAGTCCTGCACCAGCGCCACCACCAGCCGGACGCCGAGTTCGCTCACCCGCTGGTCGCGGAATTCCAGCACCTCGGGGAAGTTGTGCCCGGTGTCCACGTGCATCACCGGGAACGGGATGCGGGCCGGCCAGAACGCCTTCTCCGCCAGCGCCAGCATGACGATCGAGTCCTTGCCGCCGGAGAACAGCAGGACGGGCCGCTCGAACTCGGCGGCGACCTCGCGCATGATGTGGATGCCCTCGGCCTCGAGCGCGTCGAGCTGGGACATCTGGTAATCAGGGCGCATTCTAGGTTTCCTTGACTTCCCGGATCGCTCGCAGCAGGGGGCCCGCCAGCGCGGGCCGGCAGACCAGGATATCCGGCATCAGCAGGTCGGCTTGGTTGTACGCGAGGGCCGAGCCGTCGATGCGGGAGGCGTGCAGTCCGGCCGCGCGCGCCACCGCGACGGGCGCCGCGGTGTCCCATTCGTAGAACCCGCCGCCGTGCACGTACGCGTCGACCTCGCCGTTGATCACGGCCGCCACCTTAGCTCCCGCCGAGCCCAGCGGAACCAATTCAGCATCAATAAGACCGGAAATATTCCGAACGAACTGGGGTGGCCTGCTCCGGCTCACCACGATGCGGATCGTCCCGGGTGCCGTGCCAGGTTCGCCCGCCGCCTCGCCACCGGGCCCGCCCGCACGCGGATCGAGCGTGGAGAGCACCTGGCCCTGGGCCGGGAGCGCGACGGCTCCGGCGGTCAGATCGCCTGCGTCACTGGCGTCTCCTCTTTCCCACAGGGCGACGTGGACGGCCCAGTCGGTGCGGCCCGGCTCGCCGAACTCCCGGGTGCCGTCGAGCGGGTCGACGATCCACACCCGGCGCGCGGTCAGCCGCACGGGGTTGTCGGCGGCTTCCTCGGAGAGCACCACGTCACCGGGGCGGCGGGCGGCTAGCTCGGCGGTGAGGAACTCGTGTGACAGCCGGTCGCCGGCCTTGCGCAGCACGTCCGCCTCGCCACCGCGGGCGCGGAGGGCGAGCAGTCGCTCGCCGGCCAGGCCGGCCAGGTCGCGGGCGAGGACGTGATCGTCGCCGGTCATCCGGGCAGCTCCTCGTGGTAGGTGTTCTGCGCGCTGGCCAGGCCTGAGGCGATCAGCGCCTCGGTGGCGTCGGCCGCGCGGTCGACGAAGAAGGGCAGGTCCTTGCGCTCGGCCGCGGAGAAGTCGCGGAGCACGTAGGCGGCCGGGTCCATCCGGCCCGGCGGCCGGCCGATGCCGAACCTGACCCGGTAGTAGTCGCGGGTGCCGAGCGCCGCGGTGATCGAGCGGAGCCCGTTGTGCCCGTTGTCCCCGCCGCCGAGCTTGAGCCGCAGCGTGCCGAAACCGATGTCGAGCTCGTCGTGGATGACCACCAGCCGGTCGGGCGGGACCTTGTAGAACGCGGTCAGCGCCGCGACCGGCTTGCCGGACAGGTTCATGTAGGAACGCGGCCGGGCCAGCGTGACGGGCACCCCCGCGAGCCGCCCCTCGGCGATGTCGTTACCCGAGCGGTGCGCCTTGAAGCGCGCACCGCACCGCTCGGCCAGCAGGGCGGCTACCAGGTACCCGGCGTTGTGCCTGTTTCCCGCGTACTCCGGCCCCGGGTTGCCGAGGCCGGCGACGATCCAGCGTTCTGCGGTCAGCCCGCCGACTCCTCTGCGCTACCGCTCTCGCCCGCCTCGCCGGCCACCGACTCGGGCACGCCGACCCCGGCCTCGCCCTCGGCCGCCTCGGGCTCTTCCTCGCCGCCCTGCTGCGCGATGACGTGCAGGACCAGCGTCTCCGGCTCGACCTGCAGGGTGACCCCCTCGGGCAGCTTCAGGTCGCTGGCGTGCACCGCCTGGCCGATGTCCAGGCCCTCGACGTCCACGTCGATGCCCTGCGGGATGTTCGTCGCGTCGGCCTCGACCGAGATCTGCACCAGCTGCTGGTCGAGCATGCCCTCACCCGGGGCGATGTCACCAGAGATCCGGATCGGCACCTCGACGGTGACCTTCTCGCCGCGCCGGACCAGGATCAGGTCGACGTGCTCGATGAAGCCCCGGACCGGGTCGCGCTGTACCGCCTTGGGCAGGGCGATCTCGCTGCCGTTCTTCAGGCCCTCGAGGCGCAGCAGCGCGTTCGGCGTCTTCAGCGCGAGCATCAGGTCGTGCCCGGGCAGGCTCAGGTGGCGGGTCTCGGTCCCGTGCCCGTACAGCACAGCGGGCACCTTGCCCTCGCGGCGGCTGCGGCGGGCAGCACCCTTGCCGAACTCGTCACGAGTCTCGGCGGCGATCTTTACCTCGGGCACGGTGCTGTCTCCTCATCTGAACGTGCTATGCGCGTACGAAGTGTAGCCGAGAACGCGAGCAGGTGCGGGTCGCGTGGCCGCACCTGCTCGTCCGTACTGACCGAGGTTACCGCTGCGGGGTCTCCGCATCCGCCGCGCTAGCGGAGCCGGTCAGTCGTACGGCATGCCCTCGGGCTTGACGCCCTCGCCGTCGTCCTCGTCCTCGTCGTCATCGTCATCGTCATCGTCGGAATCGTCGTCCTCGTCCTCGTCGAAATCCTCGTCGTCCTCGTCCTCGTCCTCGTCCTCGTCATCGTCTTCGTCGTCCTCGGGGTCGTTCTCGCTGGCGTCAAGCCGGACGATCTCCTCGAGTTCGTCGAGGCCGCTGAGGTCCTCGGCGACGGCGGCAATCCCCATGGTGGTCCTTTCGGTTTCCTGGTCCCCGGGGCCCAGAAGGATGCATACGGGGGAAACGCGCAGCATCGTACCGGCCGGAACATGATCGTTATGAAGGACTCAGGAAATGCCGGATTCTGCCTGCTCAGCCAGGACTTCGGCGGCTTCCGCACGGTCACCGAGATCGGTGAAGATCGCTGCGGCCTGGCCCCAGGATTTCAGCGCCTCGGCTCTCAGACCGAGCCGTGCCTGCGCGGTGCCGAGGGACTTCAGGGTGGCCGCCTGCCTGCGCCGGTTACCGGCGGACTGGTGGCTGGTCAAGGCCAGCCGCAGGCAGTCCAGGGCTTCGGCGTCCCGCCGCAGGGACAGGTAGCAGCGCCCCAGGATGTGCTGGACATAGCCGACGCCGTCCAGGTAATTCATCTCGGCGAAGGTGTGCTGGGCCTGCCGCAGGTACTCGACGGCTTCTCCGGCCCGGTCCAGGTCGAGCAGGGTCCAGCCCATGTTGACCAGGGCCACGCCCTGCCCGTACTGGTTGCCTTCGGCCCGGCTCAGTTCCAGCGCGTGCCGGAACATGTCGAGGGCCTCGCTGGTCCGGCCGAGCCACTGGAAGGCGTCGGCGAGGTTGCTGGCGGCCTGGATCTCACCGACCCGGTCGCCGATCTCGCGCCGGATCTCGAGCGAGCGCTCGAGATGGCCGACGCCTTCCGGGTCGCGGGTGGCGGCCAGGGCCTCGCCGAGGTTGTTCAGGACCCACGCCTCGCCGCCCCTGTCTCCCGCCACCCGGGCGCTGTTCAGCGCGATCCGGTTGGTGGCGATGCAGTCCGCCCAGTTGCCGCGGCGGCTGAAGACGCTGAACAGGGAGGCGGGCAGCCGCCAGGCGACGTCGTGCAGGCCGGCCGCGGCCGCCTGGCGGGTCGCCGCGACCAGGTTGGCGCGCTCGCTGTCGTACCAGGCCAGCGCCTCCTCGGCGGTGCCGAAGGCGAGCGGCGCCGCTTCGGCGGCGGCCGGCCCGAGCGGCATGTCGTAGCGGCGCGGCGAGACGGCGGTCGCGGCGGCGTCGGCGGCGCGCATGTACCAGCCGAGCAGCCGGCCGACCGCGGCCAGGCGCGCGGCCCCGGACTCGGTGTCCGCCGCCCGTTCGGCGGCGTACACCCGCAGCAGGTCATGGAACCGGTAGCGGTCCGTGCCGACCGATTCCAGCAGGTGCGCGTCGACCAGGACCTCCAGGGCATCCTCGGCCGAGTAGCGCGGGATGCCGAACAGGGCCGCCGCCGCCGCGGCCGGGATCAACGGTCCGGTCCACAGGCCGAGCAGGCAGAACGCGCGGGCCGGGTCGATGCCACCGGTGCCGGTGCTGCCCGTGCCGGTGCTGCCCGTGCCGGTGCTGCCCGTGCCGGTGCTGACTGGCAGGCTGGCGAAGCTGACCTGGAAACTGGCCCGGACCGCGAGATCCCCGGCCCGCATCTCGTCCAGCCTGCGGTGCACGTCGCGGAGCCGGGCGGCCATGGCCGCGATGGTCCAGCCGCTGCGGGTGACCAGCCGGGCCGCGCAGATCCTGATGGCCAGCGGCAGGCCCGCGCAGGCCTCGAGCAGCTCGGCGGTCGGCTCCGGCTCGGCCGCGGCCCGCTCCTCGCCCACCACCTTGACGAACAGCTTCAGCGCGTCGTCGTCATCGAGCACGTTCAGGTCGACCAGCCGGGTGCTGGCCAGGTCGGGCATCCGGCTGCGCGTGGTGACCAGCACCGCGGACGACGCGGTGCCCGGCAGCAGCGGCCGGACCTGGGCCGCGTCCCGCGCGTTGTCCAGCACCACCAGCATCCGGCGGCCGGCCAGCGTGCTCCGGTACCTGGCCGCCCGCTCGGCCTCGTCCACCGGGATATCCCGGCCGTCCACGCCGAGGTCGCGCAGGAACCGGGCCAGCACGTCGCCGGGCGGCACCGCGTTCGGGGTCGCGCCGAGCAGGTCCACGTACAGCTGCCCGTCGGGGAAGCTGCCGCGCACCCGGTGGGCGGCGTGCACCGCCAGCGAGGTCTTGCCGAGCCCGCCCGTGCCCGCCACCACCGCGATGCGGACCGCGCCGGGGTCGCTGCTGGCCGCCTCGCCCGCGTGCGCCAGCAACTCGCTCAGCCGCTGCACCTGCTCGTCGCGCCCGGTGAAATCCTCGACATCAGCCGGCAGCTGCGCGGGTGACGGCACATCGTGATGGACGCGGCGGTCACGCTGGTCCTCGGCCGGCTCAGCCTGCTCCGCGCTAGCGGGTTCCTGGCCCGGCTTCCCGGGGCGCGCAGTGATCATTCCTGCGGAGATGGTCCCGGTCGGGCTGGCGTTGTCCTTGGCCAGCAGCTCGGCGTGGAGCTGGCGCAGCTCGGCGCCAGGATCCACGCCCAGCTGGGCCGAGATAGCCTCGCGGGCCCGGCCGTAGACCTCGAGCGCCTCCGCGTGCCGGCCCGCGCCGTCCAGGGCCCGCATCAGCAGTAGCCACAGGCCTTCCCGCAGCGGGTGGTCCGCCAAGAGGCGGCGCAGCTCGGCCACGGCCTGGTCGTGCCCGCCCAGGGCGAGCTCGGCCGTGAACCGCAGTTCGACGGCACCGAGGCGGAGCTCGGAAAGACGTTCGGCCTCGGCTTCGACCAGGGGCGTCGGCGGGACGTCGGCCAGCGGACGGCCGTACCACAGGCCGAGGGCCTCGGTGAGCAGGCGGGACGCGGCCTGCGGGTCCCCGGCCCCGTACGCGCGCCTGCCGTCCCGCACCATGGCCTCGAACAGCAGCGCGTCGGTATCGGTCGCGCTCACCCGCAACAGGTAACCCGGGGCGCGGGTGATCAGCACCGGGTCGGCGTCGCCCATGAGGCGGCGCAGCCGCAGCACGTAGATGCTGACCAGGTTGGCGGCCCGGGCCGGAGGTTCGTCCCCCCAGACCTCGCTGATCAAGGTGTCGGCGGAGACGATCTGCCCGGGGTTGATAAGCAGGGCGGCCAGGACCGACCGCCACTTGGGGGCTCCGATCGCCCGCCAGTCCTCACCGACCAGGACCTCGAGCGGACCGAGAAGCCGGAACCTCATCATTTTCCCGGTATCACTCGCCTCCGCCTAGACGGAAACCGGCCGTCAGGGATTTCACTTAACCACGACTCAATCCGCGCGTAAACCACTGGTCCCACGATGTGCTGTGTTGGCACCGGAGCCTACGGCGGATACGTAGCGCCGGACGGCAACGGGGGCGTCGTCCGACCGGCGCCCCGGTCGCCCGCTCGCCTGGCGGGGTGGGCGTGGCGGGAAGCGGTCCTGGTCCCCTGGCAGGGGAGTGGGAGGGGCCGGCCTTGTGGCCGGGGCCGCACCGGTGCCACCACCATGGCCGTCGTCCTCGCGCCTCTGGCGGGGGCGGGGACGACGGTCACCTAGGCGGGCAGCGGCGTCTCAGCTCTGGCCGTCGAACAGGCTGGTCACCGAGCCGTCGCTGAACACCTCGCTGATCGCCCGGGCCAGCAGCGGCGCGATGGACAGCACGGTGAGCTTGTCGAACCGCTTCTCCTGCGGCACCGGCAGCGTGTTGGTGATGATGACCTCGCTGATCCGGGAGTTCTTCAGGACGTCCACCGCCGGGCCGGAGAGCACGCCGTGGGTGGCGGTGGCGATGACCCGGGCCGCGCCCTGCTCGAACAGGGCTTCCGCCGCCTTGGCGATGGTCGAGCCGGTGTCGATCATGTCGTCCACCAGGATGCAGGTGCGCCCGGCTACCTGCCCGACCACCTCGAACATCCGGATCTGGTTGGCCACGTCGGGGTCACGCCGCTTGTGGATGATGGCCAGCGGGCAGCCGAGCCGGTCGGTCCACCGCTCGCAGACCCGGACCCGGCCGGCGTCCGGCGCGACCACGGTGACCTGGCTGACGTCGAGCTTCTTCTCGACGTAGCTGGCCAGGATGGGCAGCGCGAACAGGTGGTCCACCGGCCCGTCGAAGAAGCCCTGGATCTGGGCGGTGTGCAGGTCGACCGCCATCAGCCGGTCGGCCCCCGCGGTGGCGAACAGGTCGGCCATGAGCCGGGCCGAGATCGGCTCGCGGCCCCGGTTCTTCTTGTCCTGCCGGGCGTAGCCGAAGAACGGCGTCACCACCGTGATGGCCCGGGCCGACGCGCGCTTGAGGGCGTCGACCATGATCAGCTGTTCCATGATCCACTCGTTGATGGGCGACGTGTGGCTCTGCAGGGCGAACACGTCACAGCCCCGGACGGAATCGAGGAACCGGACGAAGATCTCGCCGTTGGCGAAGTCGAAGAGCTTGGTCGGCGTCGGCTCGATGCCCAAGCACGAGGCTACCTCTTCGGCGAGCCCGGGGAAGGCGCGGCCGGAGACGAGCATCATCTTCTTCGCGCCCGTCGCCGTCATGCCTGTGCTCCTTCATTACCTTCAGTGGCGGTGCCTTCAGTGGCGGTGCCCGCGGCGGCATTGCCCGCGGCGGCCTCGCGGGCCCGGGCGGCGGCCGCGGCGGACCCGGTGCCCGGCCGTTTCTGTTCCACCCACCCCGGTGCGTTGTGCTGCCGGCCGCGGGCCACGGCGATAGCCCCGGGCGGCACGTCCGCGGTGACGACAGACCCGGCCGCGGTGTACGCGCCGTCCCCGATGGTCACCGGGGCCACCAGGACGGTGTCGCTGCCGGTGAACGCGTGCGCGCCCACCGTCGTGTGGTGCTTGGCCACCCCGTCGTAGTTGGCGAAGATCGTGGCCGCGCCGATGTTGGCCCGCTCGCCGATGTCCGCGTCGCCCACGTAGGACAGGTGCGGCACCTTGGCGCCCTCGCCCACCGTCGAGTTCTTCAGCTCGACGAACGTGCCGATGTGCGCGCCCGCGCCGATCCGGGTGCCCGGGCGCAGCCGGGCGAACGGCCCGACGGTCACGCCGGGGCCGATCTCGGCCGACTCGCAGACGGTGTGCAGGAGCATCGCGTCCGGTCCGACCGAGGTGTCCCTGAGCAGGCAGCCGGGGCCGACCCGGGCGCCCTGACCGATGTCCGTCCGTCCTTCCAGGTGCGTGCCGGGCAGGATGGTCGCGTCAGACGCCAGCGTCACGTCCACGTCGATCCAGGTCGAGGCCGGATCCATGATGGTGGCCCCGGCCCGCATCCAGTCCTCGAGCAGCCGCCCGTTCAGGACCCGGCGCGCCTGGGCCAGCTGCACCTGGTCGTTCACACCCTGGATCTCGGCCGGGTCGCCGGCCAGGACGGTGCCGGCCAGGTGGCCGTCGCCGCGCAAGATGGCCACCACATCGGTGAGGTACTCCTGGCCCTGCGCGTTGGCGGTGGCGACTCGCTTGACCGCGCCGGCCAGCAGCGCGCCGTCGAAGGCGTAGCAGCCGGTGTTGATCTCACTGATGGCCCGCTGCGCGGCGGTGGCGTCCGCGTCCTCGATGATCTCTGTCAGCGCGCCGCTGCCGTCCCTGATGACGCGCCCGTAGCCGGATGGATCCGGGACCAGCGCGGTGAGCACGGTCACCCCGTTACCCGCCGTCGCGTGCTCCCGGACCAGCGCGGCCAGCGTCTGCGCCCGGAGCAGGGGCATGTCCCCGTACGTCACCACGACGATGCCGGGCAGGTCACCGAGGGCCTCGGTCACCGTGCGGACCGCGTGGCCGGTGCCGGCCTGCCGCTGCTGCACCACCACGTGCACGCCCGGCGCGTGCCGGACGGCTTCGGTGCTGACCTCGTCCCGGCTGTGCCCGACGACCACGACCAGGCGGTCAGGCGCGAGCTCGCCCGCCGCCGCCAGCGCGTGCCCGAGCATGCTGCGGCCGCACAAGGGGTGCAGCACCTTCGGGATCCGCGACTTCATCCGGGTACCCTCGCCCGCGGCGAGGACGATGACGGCAACCGGGCGAGGTTCGCTCACGGCAGCAGGACTCCTCGGGTAGCGCGCCAGCAGCTGCGGTCTCCGGGACTTGCCGCGGGCCTTCGGCCCGCCGAACCGCCCAGCCGGCACTGGTCAGGATGCGTGGAGTTCCCCGGATTCGACGGCGAATAGGTCACCCGCCACTCATCTGCAGGATACCGTCCGGCCGCCATGATCGGATGACAGGTTTGACGGTACTGCCCACGCGCCTGAGGCGCGCCACGTGCGGAGGTTCAGCGCGGCTCCGTCCCAGCGGACTTGGTAACCGCAGGTGACTGGCCATTTCCTCGCGAATCAGCGGAACCGTTTCCGTTTCCGCGCGAGTCGGCCGGACCGTTCGTCTCGTCGGTGGCGCTGACCGGCCCGACGATCTCGCTGGGCTCAAAGCCGGCGTCTCCGGCCACCGCGGCCAGTTCGGCCCCGAGCGGCTCGGCCGGGGCGGCCCCGGAGACTTCGGCGGCCGGCTTGCGCCGCCCGGTCAGCACCGAGGCGATCGCGGCGATCAGGCTGGCCGCGATGGCGAAGGCGAACGCCACCCCGAGCCCGCTGTGGAACGGGGCGGTGATCAGCTGCGGGAAGAACTGGCGCCCGGTGACGAAGGCGGCGTGCGCCGCGGACAGCTGGTGCAGCAGCGGGCCGAGCAGCTGCTGCATCGGGTTGTAGCCGAGGAACGCGGCGAACAGCACGCCGATCGGCGGCAGGTGCGAGATCGTGTGCGCGGCCGACGCCGGGACGCCCTGGGCGGTCAGGCCGCCGGACAGCGCGCCCGGCAGCTTGCTGGACAGGCCGGCCACCATCAGCGAGAAGAAGACCCCGATGGACAGGACGAACGCGGTGTTCATGAAGGTGGCGATCATCCCGCCGGCCGCGCCACGCTGGTTGGCGGGCACGGCGTTCATCATCTCGGCCCGGTTCGGCGACGCGAACAGGCCGGAGCCGAAGCCGTTGAACGCGATGATCAGCGCGAACTGCCAGTAGGTGAAGTTCACCGGCAGGAAAAGCAGGACGAAGAAGGTCGCCGCGGTGAGCAGCGCGCCGCCGGTGGTGAACGCCTTGGCGCCGTACCGGTCGGACAGCACACCCGACAGCGGCGCGGACAGCAGGAAGCCGATGGTCAGCGGGACCAGGTAGATGCCGGCCCACAGCGGGGTCTGGCTGAAGCTGTACCCGTGCAGCGGCAGCCAGATGCCCTGCAGCCAGATGATCAGCATGAACTGCATGCCGCCACGGCTCAGCGCGAGCATCAGGTTGGCCACGTTGCCCGCGGCGAAGGCCCGGATCTTGAACAGCGAGATCCGGAACAGCGGCTCGGCCACCTTCGTCTCGACGAACCCGAAGATGATGAGCAGGGCGACGCCGCCGAAGATAGCGGCCAGCACCGACGGGTTCGTCCAGCCCATCGGGTGACCGCCGTAGGGCAGCAGGCCGTAGGTGATGCCGACCAGGATCGCGATCAGCCCGGCGGCGAACAAGACATTGCCCCACCAGTCCATCCGGGCGCGCTTGCGGACCCCGATGTCCTTCAGCATGAAGTACGCCCACACCGTGCCGAACAGCCCGATCGGCGCCGAGACGAGGAAGACCAGGTGCCAGTTGACCGGGCCGAGGACGCCACCGAGCAGCAGTCCGAGGAACGACCCCGCGATAGCCGCGATCGAGTTGATGCCCAGTGCGGTGCCGCGCTGGTTGGCCGGGAAGGCGTCGGTCAGGATCGCGGTGGAGTTGGCGAACAGGAACGCGCCGCCGACGCCCTGCACGACCCGCCAGATGATCAGCCACAACGCCCCGGCCGTGCCGTGCTGCCAGGTGAAGGTCAGGAAGATCGAGGCCACGCTGAAGATCGCGAACCCGAGGTTGTACATCCGGACCCGGCCGAACATGTCGCCCAGCCGCCCGAAGCTGACCACGAGCACGGCCGAGACCACCAGGAAGCCCATGAACATCCACAGCAGGTAGCTGGTGTTGTCCGCGCTCAGCGGGTTGAGGCCGATGCCGCGGAAGATGTCCGGCAGCGCGATCAGCACGATGGACTGGTTGATGGTCGCCATCAGCACGCCCAGCGTCGTGTTCGACAGCGCGATCCACTTGTAATGCGGTCCCAGCTCGGCCTTCTCAGGCACGCCAGCCCTCACCTGACCCGAATCGGAGTTCATTGCCTAAGCCTCACAGGCAACTTTGGCACCAGTAGAAACTTGCTTGACGTCAACTAACTATAACGCACCCCCTGGTGAGACGCCCGTCCGGGGAGGCGGATCGGCGCGGGGCCGGGCGCCCGCCCCTGGCCCTCCAGCCCCGATGGCACACCGGGTCACTAAGAGGTGCACCGATGGCACACCGGGCCCGTTCACAGCCCTGGACGCCGGAGTCGGGTGCCTATCACCCACGCGCGACAACGCCCCGGAATCGGACTTTCATGCCGCTTTGGGACGTGTTGCACAACTGGCGGAGCCGCGGCCCGGGCGGCAGCACCGGCCGGAACGCTATGGAACTGCACTTTCATCGCGTCAGGACGCACTGGAACCGCGGTTTCACTACGTCCTGCCGCGGGGCGCCCGGCGCAACACACACCTCGTGAGATGACCTGCGCATCGTCAGCATCAAGAACACCGCCC